>DASPWF010000041.1:0-103362 GCA_035621995.1 Steroidobacteraceae bacterium | reverse complement strand
CAGCCCGGCCAGTGGCCACACCCGGTATGTACGAACTTCCCAGCTCCGCCGAACTCGACGCCCTGCGCCTGAGCCTCGACGTCGCGGTGCGCAGCGTCGCCTTCACCCTGCCGCTTGCGATACTCGCCGCATGGGTGCTGACACGCGTGCGCTTCCCGGGGCGCATGCTCTTCGATGCCGTCGTACACCTGCCGATGGTGCTGCCGCCGGTCGCCGTGGGCTACATGCTCTTGCTGCTGCTCGGTGTGCGGGCGCCGCTCGGTGCGTGGCTGCAGCGGCACTTCGGCATCGTGCTCCCCTTCACCACCGCCGGCGCCGCGCTCGCCACCGCGGTCATGACCTTTCCACTCATGGTGCGCGCGGTACGGCTGTCGCTCGAGACCGTCGACCGCGGGCTCGAGGACGCCGCGCGAACGCTCGGCGCCGCACCCGTCGACCGTTTCGTGTCCATCACGCTGCCGCTGATGCTGCCGGGGATCCTCGCGGGCGCCGTCACCGCCTTCGCGTCCGGACTCGGCGAGTTCGGCGCCGTGATCACCTTCGCCGCCAACGTGCCCGGCGTGACACGCACGCTGCCGCTCGCGCTCTACACCGCGATGCAGTCCCCGGGAGGCGACGCCCTGGCGTTGCGTCTCGCGCTGCTGTCGTTCGCGCTCGGACTGCTCGGGCTCCTCGCCTCCGAGCTGCTGGTGCGGCGCGTACGGCGCTACCTCGGCCGGTGACGCTGCGCGCGGCTGCCGTTATATTCAGCCGATAACAACGCCACACTGAGGGACGGCCCACCGTCCTGCGGGGGTCTCAGGGTCTTTGCATGCTGCATGTCTCGGTGAGCAAACGGCGGCCGGCATTCTCGCTCGAGGCGACCTTCAGCGCGCCAATACCCGGTGTCACCGCGCTCTTCGGCCGCTCGGGCAGCGGCAAGACCACGCTCATCAACCTCATCGCGGGACTCCTCGAGCCCGATAGCGGGGAAATCCGGCTCGGTGAGCAGGTGCTCAGCGACACCCGCCGCGGCATCGCGGTCGCCGTCGAGCGGCGCCGCATGGGCTACGTGTTCCAGGACGCGCGGTTGTTTCCGCACCTGACGGTCGAGGGGAACCTGCGCTACGGAGAGGAGCGCGCCGGCACCGCCCCACCCGTCATCGGCTTCGAGGAGATCGTGGCGCTGCTGGGCCTCGCCATGCTGCTGCAACGCAAGCCACGGCAGCTCTCGGGCGGCGAGCGTCAGCGCGTTTCGCTCGGGCGCGCCCTTTTGTCGCGCCCGAGGCTGCTGCTGCTCGATGAGCCACTCGCCTCGCTCGATGCCGCGCGTCGCGAGGAAGTCCTGCCGTACCTCGTGGCGCTGCGCGACCGGCTATCGATCCCCATGGTGTACGTGAGTCACGACTTCGACGAGGTACTGCGGCTCGCCACGCACGTCGTGCTGCTCGATGCGGGTCAGGTGCTCGCGCAGGGGCCAGTGAACGAGATGAGCCTGCACCCGCAGCTGCAGCGCATCGTCGGGCCCGAGCTCGTGGGCGCGGTGGTCGACGGCGTCGTCACGCGGCTCGACGCGCAGCATGGGATCGCCGAGCTGGCTGTGGGTACCGGCTCACTGCAGGTGTCATTGCCCGACGTGCCGCTCGGCGCACACGTGCGGCTGCAACTGCTCGCGCGCGACGTGATTCTCGCGACGCAGCCGGTCCAGGGGCTGAGTGTGCGTAACGCGCTCGCCAGCACCGTGACCGCCATCGCCGACGACGAGTTTGGCGGGGTGTTGGTGACGCTCGACGTCGGCGGTGCGGTCGTGCTCGCGCGCATCACGCGCGCGGCCCTCGAGGCGCTCAAGCTCCGACCCGGCGACGCCGCATGGACGCTGGTCAAGGCGGTCTCAACACGCGGGCGTGCCTTCCGCATCGCGCCCGGGAGCTGAAGCCCCTGATTCGCACACGCCGCCGGCAGCCTCGAGTGCACGGCGACGGCTGGCGGTAACACCGAGGGGGGGTTGCGGGACCTTAGCGTCGCAGGCTACAAAGACCGGCGAGAGCGCCGTGCCAGCACCACATCCCCCACTTGAGTCTTATTACGCGAGCGAGCATGACCGCAGTGCCTGGGTGCGTGGCATCTTCGATCGTACGGCCGCCGACTACGACCGCCTCGAGCGCATCCTCGGGCTCGGGACGGGCTCGTGGTATCGCGAACGGGCGCTCAGACAGGCGGGCCTCGCGCCCGGCATGAGTCTCATCGACGTGGGCACGGGCACCGGGCTCCTGGCGGCGGCCGCCGCGCGGATCGTGGGTGATGCGGCGCTCGTGACGGGCGTCGATCCGAGTGCGGGCATGATCGGGCACGCGCGCGTGCCCGCGGGGGTGCGACTGCTCTGCGGCAGCGCCGAGAGCATCCCGGCAGCGGACGGCAGCGCGGATTTCCTCAGCCTCGGCTATGCGCTGCGCCACGTGAGCGATCTGACCGCGGCGTTCGGCGAGTTTCACCGCGTGTTGCGCCCCGGCGGACGCTTGTGTCTGCTCGAGATCACGCAGCCTGAAGGCACCGTGTCCCGCGCACTGCTCAAAGCCTGGCTCAACGGACTGGTACCCGCCATCGCCGCCGTGATCGCGCGGCGCGAGTCGGCGCGGCTCATGCATTACTACTGGGACACGATCGCCGCCTGCGCGCCACCGGCAACGATCCTGGCAGCACTCACCGCGGCCGGCTTCACCGACACCGAGCGCCACGTCGATCTCGGAATCTTCTCCGCGTACCGCGCGCGCAAACCGCTCGCCCCGGCCGCGCAGCATCCGGCCGGGTGAAGGCGCGGGGTCTTCAGGCGAAGGGCAGCGGCTTCGGTTTCGACCGCCCCTCGGCCGGCACCCGTGCGTCGATCCACTCGTTCTGCATGGCGTGCGCCAGCTCCGAGCGGAAATATCGGTCGAGCTCCGCCAAGAACTCGCGCACATCATCCGGGGCCTCGAAGCGACGCCCGAGCCGCACGCGGTAGGTGATCGGGAAGGCACCGTGTCTGAACGGCGACCACCCCTTGCTCAATATCGGCGAATCGGTCTCGATGATGAGGGTCTGGACCGGTACGCGTGCCTGACGGGCGATGATGCCGACACCGGCCTGCAGCTCGTTGATGGGCGAGCGCGTCGTGCGGGTCCCCTCCGGGAAGAGCAGCACGATCCCGCCGCGGCGCAGCTGCGCCACGGACTCATGGATCATGCGCCGCGTCGGCGTGCTGCGGATGTAGCGCGCGAGTCGCGCCCCGGGACCGATGAGCACGTTATTCATGAGCGACGATTTCATGACGCAGGCCACGCGCGGCTCGTGGGCGATGATCATCACCGCGTCGATGAGGCTCGGATGATTCGGGGCCAGCACTACCGGGGGCCCGCGCCGCAAAGCCTCGAACCCGCGCAGATCGAGCCGGTAGAGTCTCATCACACGGAGCGACCACACGTAGAGCCGATAGCCCGCCAGGATTCCGAGCCGTCCGCAACGCTCTGCGGGGCGGGAAGGCAGCAGCAGCAGCATCGGCAGCGCCACGACGTTCCACAGAAGGCAGATGGCTGCGAAGATCGCCAGTGACGTGTAGTGGGCCAGAGCCTTGACGATGAGCAGGAGGCGCGCCGCCATGACCGTCATGGTACCCGAGTACCGCAGCTATGCGTCGGGGACCGCCTTCTCGCTCACCATGGTCAGCACGTCGTAGCTTGCGACCGTCTCGCCGTGCTGGTTGCTGATCACTGTGTCCCAGCGCACCTCACCGTGGCCGGCGCCGGCACGCAGCGACTTCTCCTTGCAGGTGAGACGCACCCGGATGCGATCACCCGGCTTGACGGGCTTGAGAAAGCGCAGGCCATCGATGCCGTAATTGGCGAGCACCGGTCCGTAGGGCGGATCGACGAACAGTCCCGCGGCGGCCGACACCAGGAAGTACCCGTGTGCCACGCGCCCGCCAAAGAGCGGGTTGCGCGCCGCCTGCGCCTCGTCCATGTGCGCATAGAAGCGGTCTCCCGAGAGCGCCGCGAAGCGCTCGATGTCCTCGACCGTCACCTCGCGCTCGGCGGAGCGGAACGTGTCGCCGATGACGAGTGCGCCGAGCGGCTTACGGAACGGGTGCGTGCCCGGATCGAGCTCACGCGCGCCCCGCACCCAGCGCTCGCCCGCTGCGGTGATCAGGTCCGGCGTTCCCTGCACCGCAGTCCGCTGCAGGTAGTGCATGACGCCGCGAATCCCGCCCATCTCCTCGCCGCCGCCGGCGCGGCCCGGGCCACCGTGCACCAGGTGCGGCAGCGGCGACCCGTGGCCGGTCGATTCGTGGCCGCAATGCCGGTTCACGACGACGATGCGCCCGTGAAAGGGCGCAAGGGCGAGCACGAGTTGCGCCGCAACGGCATCGTCGGCGCTGAAGATCGAGGCGGCGAGACTACCGCCGCCCCGGCGCGCGAGTGCGACGGCCTCATCGAGGCTCGCGTAGGGGACGAGCGTGCACACCGGCCCGAACGCCTCGACCGTATGGACTGCCCGAGCGTGTGCCGTGTCACGGCAGTAAAGGAGCGTCGGGGCGATGAACGCGCCGCGCTCGGGGTCGGCACCCACGGGCCGCGCGGCGCCCTGTCCGCCGCAGATGAGCTGCGCCTCGCGCACGAGTTGCGCGAGCTGTCCGAGCACTTCCTGTCGCTGTCCGAGCGATGCGACCGGGCCCATCCGCACCGCGTCGAGCCGTGGATCCCCGACCACGACGGCGCCGAGCGCGGCGCGCAGCGCCTCGAGCACCGCCCCGGCGTGCATTGCCGGCACGAGCGCCCTGCGGATGGCGGTGCACTTCTGGCCCGCCTTCACCGTCATCTCGCGCACCACCTCGCGCACGAAGAGGTCAATCTCCGCACTGCCCGCGCCCGCATCCGGGCCCAGGATCGAGCAGTTGAGCGAGTCGGTCTCGGCGGTGAAGCGCACGGAGTTCGCCATCACCACCGGGTGTTGGCGCAGCTTCAGCGCCGTGGTCGCGGATCCCGTGAAGGACACCGCGTCCTGGCAGGTGAGATGCTCAAAGAGATCGCCGACGCCGCCGCAGATCAGCTGCACCGCGCCCTCGGGCAGAATCGCCGATTCGATGATGCGCCGGAACACGCGCTCGGCGAGGTAACACGTCTGCGTCGCCGGCTTCACGATGGCCGGAACGCCTGCGAGCAGCGTCGGCGCCAGCTTCTCGAGCATGCCCCACACCGGGAAGTTGAAGGCGTTGATGTGCAGCGCCGCCCCCTCGAGCGGCACGCACAGGTGCTGTCCGACGAAGCTGCCGCCCTTCGACAGCGCCTCCACGCCTCCGTCGAGGTAGACGCGGCTGTTGGGAAGCTCGCGCACGCCTTTGCTCGCATACACGAACAGCGTGCTGATGCCACCGTCGATGTCGATCCAGGCATCGCCCTTGGTGGCGCCGGTCGCATAGGAGAGCGCGTAGAACTCGTCCTTGTGCTCGCTCAGGAAGCGCGCCAGCGCCTTAAGGAGCGCCGCACGCTCGTGAAAGGTGAGGCGCCGCAGGTTCACCCCACCCACCGCGCGGGCGTAGCCGAGCATGGCACGCGCGTCGAGACCGTCGGCGCCGGCCCGGGCGACGACCTCGCCGGTCGTGGCATCCCGCAGCGCCACCCCGGCGCCCTGCCCCGCCTGCCACCTGCCCGCCGCAAAGCTCTCGAGCTGCATGCCGCTTACTCCCCGCTCAGAACCTGTCCCTCGATGCGATAGGAGCGACCGCGAAAGAGCGCGATGCGCTCGCCGCGCTGGTTGGAGACGATGATCTCGTAGAGACCATTGCGCCGGGTGCGCCACAGCTCGCTCGCTTCGGCAGTGAGCTCATCGCCCTCGCGCGCCGCGGCGAGGTAGTCGATCGAGGCGGCGGCCGCCACCGTGGAATCGTTGTGCGAGTTGCAGGCGAACGCGAATGCGCTGTCGGCGAGCGCAAACACGATGCCGCCATGACAGAGGCCGTGGCCGTTGACCATGTCGCCGCGCACCCGCATGAGAAGTCGTGCGCGTCCGGGCGCGACGCTGACAAGTCGCATGCCGAGGGCCCGCGAGGCGTGGTCGCGCGCAAAGAGTGCGAGTGCGATGCGCTCGGCGAGCGCCTGGGCTGCGGCCGAGGCTGCCGGCGGCGTGGCGGTTGGGGTGGCGGCTGGCTCGTCCACGGATCGCTCCTCTTTCAGCGGCCCGCGAAGTGCGGGGCGCGCTTGGCGGCGAACGCGGCCACCCCCTCGGCGTAGTCGGCGCTGCGCCCGAGCTCGCCCTGGTAATCGCGCTCGACGTCGAGCTGTGCGGCGAGCGTACGGCTCGCACCCTCGTAGATCGCCTGCTTGGTGCGGGCCAGGCCGAGGGTCGGCGCCGCGGCCAGCTGCCGTGCCAGCTCATCGGCCACCTTCGCGAGCTCACCGTCCTCGACGCAGCGCCAGATGAGCCCCCACGCCGCCGCCTGCTCGGCCGGGAGCTTCTCGCCGAGCAGCGCAAGCCCGAGCGCGCGTGCGCTGCCGACGAGGCGCGGCAGGAACCAGGTACCCCCCGAGTCGGGGATCAGGCCGAGCTTACAGAACGCCTGCACGAAGCTTGCCGAGCGCGCCGCAACCACGAGGTCGCAGGCGAGCGCGATGTTGGCGCCGGCGCCAGCCGCCACGCCGTTGACCGCGGCGATGACCGGCAGCGGCAGCGCGCGCAGCGCGAGGACGAGCGGCTTGTAGTTCCGCTCGATCGAGTCAGCGAGGTCGGGTGGCGCCGCGCCCGGCGCCACGGCACGGTCGTTCAGGTCCTGGCCGGCGCAGAAACCACGTCCCGCGCCGGTGATCACCAGCACGCGCGCCGCCGGGCTCTTTACGGCCGCGAGCGCCGCGCGCACCTCACCGTGCATGTCCGCGTTGAAGGCGTTAAGGCGCTCGGGACGATTGAAGGTGAGCCGCGCGACGCCCTCGCTGATGTCGAAGAGAATGCTCTGGTAGCTCACCGTACTTCGCTCCTCAATGGGTCCGCGTGGCGCGTCGCCGGCGGGTGGTGCGCGTCACTTCTCGTCGTAGTCGAGCTCGAGCGCGGCGCTCTTCGCGCGCGACTGGCACGCGAGCACGTAGCCCTGCTCGAGCTCCCAGTCCTCGAGCGCGTAGTTCTGCGCCATCTGAACCTCGCCGCGAATGACCTTGGTGCGGCAGGTCGAGCACACGCCGGCCCGACAGGAGAACGGGAGCTCGATCCCTGCGCGTGCCGCCGCCTCGAGCACGGTCTCATCGTCCATTCTCATGCTGAAGGCGCGGCGGCGGCCGTCCATGAGGATCGTTACCTCGGCGAGCCCGGCGCCGGCGCTGCGCTCGCCCCGCGCGCCGCCCGGCAAGACGGCGGCCGGCACGACGCCGGCACGCACGACGCGCTCGGGCACCTCGGGCGCGGGACGCGCCGCCGGTTCCCCGGCGCTTGCCACCGTGAAATGCTCGGCGTGTACGCGGGCGGTGTCGACGCCGAGCGCGCGCAGCGTCGCCGTCAGCTGCTCGATCATGTCGCCGGGTCCGCAGACGAAGTACTCGTGCACCTCGAGCGGGCGGAAGAGCGTCGCGGCGAAGGCGCGCACGCGTGCGGCATCGAGGCGGCCGTTGTAGAGCTCCACCTCCTGCGGCTCGCGGCTCATGACGAAGTGCAGTGAGAGCCGCGCGAGATACCGGTCCTTGAGCGCGAGCAGCTCCTCGAGGCACATGGTCCGCGCGGTGCTGCTGTTGCCGTAGAAGAGGATGAGCCTGCCGGCCCCGCGCGCCAGGAGCGCGCGTGCTACTGCGAGCACCGGCGTGATGCCGCAGCCGGCGGCGAATGCCACGAAGCACGCACCGGCGACGGCGCTGTCGCGCGGCGTAAAGCTGCCGTTGGGCGGCAGCACCTCGAGGCTATCGCCGACGCGCAGCTGCTCGGCGAGGTAGCGCGACATGCGCCCGTGGCTGTGCACGCGCGGTACGATGCGCAGCGGCCACTCGCCGGGCGCGTTGACCAGGGAGTAGGTGCGGCGCAGCTCCTCCCCCTCCACGCTCGCACGCACCACGACGTGCTGCCCGGCACTGCCACGGTACTCCTCGCGCAGCGCCGCCGGCACCTCGAGGGCGATGGCCACGGCGTCCTCGGCATCGGGCGCAAGCTCAGCGACCTTCAGGGAGTGGAACTTCAGCATCTCAGAGGCACTTGAAGTAGTCGAAAGGCTCGCGGCAGGCGCGGCAGCGATAGTGAGCCTTGCAGGGCGTCGAGCCGAATTCGCTCAACCGCTCGGTCGAGCGGCTGCCGCAGCGCGGGCAGGCCACCGCTGGCGCGACGAGCTGCCGCGGCGTCGAGACCGCCGTCTCCGGCGGCGCGATACCGAACTCCCGGAGCTTGCGCCGGCCCTCCACGGTCAGCCAGTCGCTGGTCCAGGGCGGTGAGAGCACTTCCTCGAGCACCGCCGAGTGGAATCCCGCGGCATCGAGCGCCGCGCGCACGCTCGCGCGGATGACCTCGGTCGCCGGGCAACCGGAGTAGGTTGGCGTGAGGCCGACGTGTACTCGTCCGTCGCCCGCGCCGCGTACGTAGCGCACGATGCCGAGGTCGACGATGCTCAGCACCGGGATCTCGGGATCGGCAACGGCGCGCAGCAACTCGAGGACGCGTTGCTCGGACGTGCTCAGCGGCGCTGTGACCGACACGGCGTCCTTACCACTGCGCACCCGGGTAGGTGCGCTGCAAGTGTTGCATCTCGCCGAGCAGGTGCCCGAGGTGCTCGCCGTGCACCCCGCGCTTGCCGTGCCATGGATAGGGCTGCGCTGCCGGACGGCGCAGCGTCGCCGTCGCGAGGTCCTCATCGACGCGCGCCGACCAGCTGCGCGCCAGCTCCGGGAGCGCCGGCGCGATACCCGCCGCGTGCATGCGCTCATCGACCTCGTCGGCGGCGAACAGCTCCGTGGTGAAGCGCCATAGCTCATCGAGCGCGCCCTGCACGCGGGCGTGACTTTCGCTCGTGCCATCGCCGAGGCGCACCAGCCAGCCGCTGCTGAAGCGGTGGTGATATCGCGTCTCCTTGAGCGCCTTGGCCGCGATGGCGGCGAGGCGCTCGTCGGGCGATGCGGTGAGACCCTGGTAGATCTCGAGCTGCCAGCTGTCGATCAGCCACTGCCGCACGATCGTGTGGCCGAAGTCGCCGTTCGGTTGCTCGGCGAGCGTCAGGTTCATGAACTCGGGGGCGTCACGCAGGAATGCGAGCGCATCCTCGTCGCGCCCACGCCCCTCGAGCTCGCCCGCGTAGCCGAGCAGCAATCGCGCCTGCCCGATCAGGTCGAGCGCGAGGTTGGCGAGGCCGAGGTCTTCCTCGAGCGCGGGGGCATGACCGATCCACGCCGACAGCTGCTGCCCGAGCACCAGCGCGGTGTCCGCGAGGCGCAGCACGTAGCGCAGATGCGCCGCCTGCAGCGCGCCCTCGCCACCCGCCGCGAGCGCGGTGCTCACAGGTTCTTCACCTCCTCGGGAATCACGTAGAAGGTTGGATGACGGTACACCTTGTCACGTGCCGGCTCGAACAGCGCTTCCGCCTCCTCCGGGTCCGAAGCACTGATGTCCGCCGAGCGCACCACCCAGATACTCACGCCCTCCTGGCGGCGCGTGTAGACGTCGCGCGCGTGCTCGATCGCCATACGCGCATCCGCAGCGTGCACACTGCCGACGTGCTTGTGCTCGAGCCCGGCCCGCGAGCGGATGAACACCTCGTAGAGCGGCCAGTCCTCGCTCATGTGCGTCTCCCGTCTATGCAGCGCGCGCCCCACGCCCGCGTTCCCTGGCGGCGTGCGCGGCGGCGGCCTCGCGCACCCAGCGGCCCGCCTCGTGCGCGGCGCGCCGTGCCTCGAGGCGCTCGCGGTTGCAGGGCCCATCGCCCTTGAGCACCGCCTGAAATTCGCTCCAGTCGATCGGCCCTGCCTGGTAATGCTCCGCTGCCGGGTCCCAATGCAACGCGTCGTCGGGGATGGTGAGGCCGAGGAAATGCGCCTGCGGCACGGTCGTGTCGATGAATCTCTGCCGCAGCTCGTCGTTGCTGAAGCGCTTGATCTTCCAGCGCATCGACTGCGCGGTGTGCCGCGAGTCGGCATCGCTCGGGCCGAACATCATCAGCGAGGGCCACCACCAGCGGTTGAGCGCATCCTGCGCCATGGCGCGCTGCGCGGGGCTCCCCTGCGCGAGCGTCAGCATGATTTCGAACCCCTGGCGCTGGTGAAAGCTCTCCTCCTTGCAGATGCGCACCATGGCGCGCGCGTACGGTCCGTAGGAGCAGCGGCAGATGGGAATCTGGTTCATGATCGCCGCACCATCGACCAGCCAGCCGATGGCGCCGATGTCCGCCCAGGTGAGGGTCGGGTAGTTGAAGATACTCGAGTAGCGGGCGGCGCCCGAAAGCAGCTGCGCGAGCATCTCCTCGCGCGCTATCCCGAGCGTCTCGGCGGCGCTGTACAGATACATGCCGTGCCCGCCCTCGTCCTGCACCTTGGCGATCAGCACCGCCTTGCGCCGCAGCGTCGGCGCACGCGTGATCCAGTTGCCCTCGGGCAGCATGCCGACGATCTCGGAATGGGCGTGCTGCGAGATCTGCCGGATGAGCGTGTGGCGGTATGCCTCCGGCATCCAGTCCTTCGGCTCGATCTTCTCTTCGGCATCGATGCGCGCCTGGAAACGCGCGGCGAGATTGCCACCCTCCGCGCCCACGGCGGCCGCGGGCTCCTTGCCATGGGTATCGAGCGCCTGGGTGTACATGTGGGTTCGCGCGGTCCGCGCCCTGGCCGATGTGACACAAGACTATCACATGCAGGTGCATTTCCTGTGTCACAATTTAACCTCATGAAACGTAAGGCGAACCGTCCTCTGCCGCAGCCGGTGAGCCGCGTGGTGCGCCGCTTTCGCGCCCAGCGCCCGCTGCGCGGCGGCTCGCTCCTCGTGACCGTGTTCGGCGACGCCATCGCCCCGCGCGGCGGGGCCGTGACCCTCGGCAGCCTCATCCGCCTCGCCGCTCCCTTCGGCCTCACCGAGCGCCTGGTGCGCACCTCGGTGGCGCGGCTCGCGGGCGAGGGCTGGCTGAGCGCGCGCCGCTCCGGGCGGCGCAGCGAGTATCGGCTGACGCGCCGCGGCGCGGCGCGCTTCGCCGAGGCCACGCGGCGTATCTACGGGGTGAACCCGCACCGCTGGGATGGCGTGTGGACGCTGGTGCTGCTACGCGCCGGCAGCGCTCCGCAGATGGACGCGGTTCGCCGCGAGCTCAGGTGGCTCGGGTTCGGGCAGCTGACGCCCTTACTCTTCGCCCACCCGGCGTGCCCGGTTCGCAAGGCGCGACGCTGGTTGCGTAGCATCCCCGGGGCGCGCGCGCCGCTGCTGCTGGAGAGCGAGAGCTGCGACCTCGCGGGCGACCGGCGCCTGGCTGCTCGCGGCTGGGACCTCAAGGATCTGTCACGCCGTTACCGGCGCTTCCTCAGAGCCTTTGCGCCGCTCGAGGCGGCGCTGGTGAGGGCGAAGGTCCCCGCCGAGGTGGCGTTCATCGTGCGCACGCTCCTCATCCACGAGTACCGCAAGATCCACCTCAAGGACCCACTGCTGCCCGCGGCGCTCCTGCCCGCGCACTGGGTGGGCACGGCCGCCTATCAGCTGTGCCGCCGGCTCTACGCGCGCGTGTTCGTCGCGGCCGAGAGCCACCTCGGGACGTGCGCGCGGCGGCTCAAGCGGCCATTGCCTCCCGTCAATGCCGCGGCGCGGGCGCGGTTTGGCGGCATTGCGGCGCGCTGAGGGCGCCTCACTCAGCGACCCTCGCGCAGCTCGTCCTCGCTCGCAGGCCGGATCGGCTCGGGCCCGCTGGCGCGGCGGCGCAGATACGCTGTCGGCCTCATCCGGCGATGCCGGCGAGCGTCGAGAGCGTCTGGACGAAGATCCGCATGAAGTGATTGGCCTGATGACCGTCCATCACCCGATGATCGAGGGTGAGCGTGACGTAGCAGCGCGGGCGCACCACGATCTTCGTCTCATCCCCCTCCTCGATGACCACCGCGCGCTTCTCCAGCTTGCCGATGCCGAGGATCGCCGACTGTGGCTGATTGATGATGATCGGGGCGGCGAGCAGGCTGCCGCTCACGCCGTGGTTGGAGATGGTGAAAGTCCCGCCGCGCACGTCTGCCGGGGTGAGCTGCCCGTCGCGGGCACGGCGCACCAGATCGTCCAAGCCGCGCGCGGTGTCGAGGAGGTCGCGCTGCTCGGCATCGCGCAGCACCGGCACCACGAGCCCCGTGCCCTCGACCGCGGTGCCGATGCCGATGTGTATCGGCTCGTAGATCTCGAGCGCGCTCTCGGTCCAGCGGCTGTTGGCCTCGGGCACGGCGCGAATCGCCGCTACCGTGGCGCGCACGAAGTAGGCACTCAGCGTGAGCGGCACGCCGCAGCGGGCGAACTCCTCGCGCCGGGCGGCGCGATCCTCGAGCACTGCGGACATGTCCGCCTCGAACACGGTCGTCACGTGGGGGGCGGTGTTGAGGAGGCTCTGCACCATGTGCTCGGCGATCCGCCGACGCACGGCTGTGTGCGGCACGCGGCGGACGCCGGTGGCGAGCTCCGGCAGCCGCTCGGGCGCGATGTCCTCCGCCGGCTGGGCCCCGGCGCTGGGCGCCGTCTGGCTATCGGCCGCCGTACGCAGCACGTCCTCCACCGTGATACGGCCATGCGGCCCACTGCCGCGCACCTCGCGCGCCTCGAGGCCGTGCTCGGCGAGCAGGCGGCGCACCGCCGGGCTGAGCGGACTTTCCGCCATGCCCGGGGCAATGCGCGTCACGGCCGGGGCAGCTCCCGCCGGGCGCGCCGGACCGCCCTGTGGCGCGACCGGATCTACCCGTGCCGCTCTAACGGCAGCCGCTGCCGCTGGCTCGAGACGGCCGAGCAGTTCTCCCGGCGCGATGTCCTCCTGCTCGTGCCTGAGGATCTCACGCAGCACGCCAGTGCCGGGCGAGGCAACTTCCACCGTCACCTTGTCGGTCTCGATCTCGATGAGGGGCTCGTTCTCGTCGACGCTGTCGCCCACCTGCTTGAGCCAGCGCAGGATCTGCGAGCGCGTGCCCTCGGCCGCCTCCGCCGCCGGTGCCCGGATCTCGACGCTGCCGCTCATGCGCTCACACGCTCACACGCTCGCGAGGCGCTGGATGGCCTGCGTGATGCGCGCCACGTCCGGGACTGCCGCCTCGAGCAGGACCGGGCTGTGTGGGCTCGGGACGTCGGGCATCGCGAGCCGCTCGATGGGCGCTTCCAGGCTGTAGAAACTCTCCTGCGCCAGCGTAGCCGCGATCTCCGCGCCAAAGCCGCCGCTCAGGTTGTCCTCGTGAACGATCAGGCACCGATGAGTCTTTTCCACGGATGCGCGCACCGCCCCCTTGTCCCAGGGCGAGAGGGTACGCAGATCGAGCACCTCGGCGTCAACCCGCGAGCGCTGCGCCGCGTGCTCGCAGCGCTCGACCATGGCGCCCCAGGTGACGACGGTGAGCTCGGTGCCGCCGCGCACGGTGCGGGCCTCGCCGAAGGGCACCACGAACGCGTCTCCCGGGTAAGGGCGACGGGCCCAGGCACCGTCGAGCATGGCGCGATGCTCGAAAAAGATGACCGGGTCATTGCCACGCAGCGCCGCGCGCAGCAGGCCGACGGCGTCCTCGGCATTCGAAGGCACGGCGACCTGCCAGCCGATGCCGTGCACCCAGGCGACCTCGTTGGTCTGGCTGTGCCAGGGATCGCCGCACTTGAAGAAGCCGCCCGGCATGCGCACCACGAGCGGCGCGGCAAAGCGGTTGCGGGTGCGCCAGCGCAACGTTCCGCAGTCGTTGAGCTGCTCGGTGGCCGAGTCGGCGTACTTGCGGAACTGGATCTCGGCCACCGGCAGCAGTCCCGCCAGCGCCATGCCGACGGCGCGGCCGATGATGCCTTCCTCGGAGAGGCTGGTGTCGAAGACGCGCGCGGCGCCGTACTTGTCCTGCAGGCCGAGCGTGGCGCCGTGCACCCCGCCCTTCGGTCCCACGTCCTCGCCGAAGACCACCATGCGCGGATTCGCGGCGAGCTCGACATCGAGCGTGCGGCGAATCGCGGTGAGCATGTTGATGCGCGCTCCTTCCGGGTGACCCACGTGGCTCACCGGGGCGAACACGTGGCCCTCAGGTGCCACGCCCCCCTGTTCCTGCAGCGCCGTTGCGGCTGAGAACACGTGCGCGGTCAGCTCCGACACGGCCGGCGGCGGCCGCGCCAGCGCGCCCGCGACGGCCTGCTCGACGGCGCTGCGCGCCGCGTGCCCGATCGCCGACCACTCCGCCTCCGACATGCGCTCGGGCACGAGGAAGTCGTGCAACCGTATGAGCGGGTCACGCGCTCGCTCCTCGCCGAGCGTCTGCGCGGACTTGTAGGCCTGGGTATCCTGACCGGAGTGACCCGAGAGGCGCGGCACCGTGAGTCGCAGCAGCAGCGGCGTGCGCCGCTCGCGAAGGTGGGTGAGGGCACGCCGCGTGAGCTCCGCGGCGGCCCGCGGGTCGCTCCCATCGCCTTCGAGGATCGCCAGCCCGCCGAAGGCGCGCAGGTTGGCCGCGATGTTCCCACCCGGGGTCTGAAGGTGCGAGGGCACCGAGATGCCGAAGGCATTGTCCTCGATGTAGAACAGCATCGGCAGCGCGAGCGTCGTGGCGATGTTGAGTGCCGCCCAGAAGCCGTTGGTGGCGGTCGATGCGTCCCCGCCGAGGACGACGGCGATGCTGCGCGCGTAGCTCGAGTCGCCGAGCACCTCATGCCGGTAACGGATCGCCTGCGCCCAGCCGGCCGCCGGCGTGTACTGCGCCCCGACCCCGCCGCAGGCGGGCAGCACCGTCGCGCCGCCATGGCCTGGCCGGTTGAAGACCACACCGATGTCGCGCCCGCCGCTGAAGGAGCCGCTGCGCGCGAGCGGACCTGCGGCGGCATCCTCGAGGCTCACGCCGAGCGCGAGCATGAGGGGGCGCGAGCGGTAGTAGACGGTCACGCCGTCGTGCGGGTCGGTGAGCTGCAGACCGAGGAGTATCTGCGCGAGATCGTGGCCGCGCGCCGAGAACTGATAGAGCACCTTGCGCTCGGGCAGCAACCGCGTCTCCTCGATGTCATCGAGGGCGCGCGAGGCCTGCAGGAGCGACGTTACCCGCCGCCAGTCGGTGGTGGTGGGGTCTCGCGCGGCCTCAGGCGAGGGATGCGGCATCAAGGTCGCCGGTGCAGGCATGGAGGGTCTTCGCGGAAGAGATTGAGCGCAGCTTATGCCCGAATCACTGCAATTACCTTGCTCAATTGCCATTCATGGCGCTGATTTGGCAATATTCTTGCTCGTGAAAGCCACACCACCCCGTGCGACCCGCCCGCTCGATCGACTCGACCGGCGAATCCTCGAGGAGCTGCAGGCCGATGCGCGCATCTCCAACCAGGACCTCGCCAAGCGCGTCGGCCTCTCGGCGGCGCCGTGCTGGCGGCGGCTGCGGCGACTGGAGCAGGCGGGATTCATCGACGGCTACGCGACGCTGCTGCACGCACCCGCCATCGGGCTGCCGATCCTCGCCTACGCGGTGGTCTCGCTAGAGAACCACCATCCCGAATCGGTGCGGCAGTTCGATCAGTTCGTGACGGAGCGTCGCGAGGTGCTCGAGTGTCACTCGATGAGCGGCGCCAACGATTACCTGCTGCGTATCGTGGCCGCGGGTATGGAGGCCTACGAGCACTTCCTGTCGACGCAGCTGCTGCAGCTGAAGGCGGTGCGCTCAGTCAACACGAGCTTCGTGCTGCGGACCAAGAAGTTCACCACGCGGTTGCCGCTCGCTTGAGGCCTGGCGCTGGCATTCGCAGCTCGTGGTATCGGGCCCGGCGAACCAGAACGCCGAAGCCACGAGGCGCACGTCCGCGTGGTGCCAACTGGCCGCGAATTCGTCCATGACCCGGGCCGCAGCGTGCGCGCGGTGCTGCGCGCGCAGTGCCGCCGCGAGGCCGTAGAGCGCCCAGCCGTTGGCGGGATTACGCCGCAGGTCCTCGCGGTAGACGCGCTCGGCCGCGAGCGGCTTGCCGGCAATCAGCAGCTGCGCACCGAGCAGGTGGCGCACGGGGAAGAACCAGTCGGCGGGCTCGTTGTAATCGAGCCGGTCCTCGGCCGCGACCGCCTGCGTGAGCAGCTCGACCGCCGCGTCGCTGCGCCCCTCGGTGGCCGCCATGCGGGCCGCCACGACGGGCTCGGCGACCTGTAGCACGCGCGCGAGGTACTCGCGCGGCGTCTGCGCGCCGAGCGTCCGCAGCGCATCGAGCGCCTCCTGCGCCTCGGCGATTCTGCCGCGTGCCGCGAGCGCCACGCCGCGCGCGTAGAGGTAGCCGCCGACGAGGCCGGGCGCGCGCGCATCGGGGGACCTAAGCGCAATCATCTCGTCCCACAGCCCGAAACGCACCAGTGCCGCGTACTGCTGCGTGAGATTCCAGCCGGAGCTGCCCATCGCGAGCTCTACCTCGAGCGGGGTGGCCCGTTGCACTCCCTGCACGGCGGCAAGCGTCTCCGCCTTGCGCCCTTCCATGGCCGCCGCGTAGGCGAGAAAGGCGTAGTTGTGGGCCAGGTACATGGCGTAGTAGTCCGGCGCCGCGGCGAGTCCCAGGTAGGCTTCATCGGCGGCCACACCCTTGCGGTTGGCCTCGGCGGCATCCTCGTAACGGCCGACGCGCTGCATGATGTGGGCCGGCATGTGCTCGAGGTGCCCGGCGGCGGGCATCAGGCCCCGCAGCCGCTCGGCGGAGGCGAGCGCCGCCTGCGGGTGCGACGAAGCCTCCATCACGTGAATGTAGTAGTGGTTCGCGCCGGGGTGGCCGGGGTCGCGGCGCAGCACGGCCTCGAGTCGCGATTTGATCTCGAGCGTGCCGGGCACCGGCTGCCCATCGGGCCGCCACAGCTTCCACGCGTGCACGTTCATTTGCGCTTCCGCGCACAGCGTCTGCACATCGTCATCCTCCGGGAAGCGCGCGGCGACGGTGCGCATCGCCGCGGCATAGGCGCCGAGAGCGCCGCTCAGCTCCTCGCCGGCGAGTGCCTGCGGCCCCGGGTAGCGCGCCGCCAGGGCACCGATCAGCGCCTGCTCGACCGCGGACGCCGTCGCGGCGCGCCGCTGCGCCTCCTGCAGCGCCTCCCAGGCGACGGCCGCCCGCACGGCAGTCACGGAGGGCACGTTGTAGTTAGGTCCCACGGTGAGCGCCACGCCCCAGTAACAGGCGGCGCAACCGGGTTCGAGCTCGGCGGCCTTGGCAAAAGAGCGCGTCGACTCGTCGTGGTTGAATGCCCAGAGCAGACGCATGCCCTGATCGAAGTACTGCTGCGCCTCGGCAGAGGAGCTGCTGATCGCGCGATGGAAATCGCCGAGGCCCGCAAAGAGTTGCGCTCCACGCGCCCAGCCGGCGACGCTGTCGGGGAGGTGCGCCATCGGATGGTCCGCGGCCGGCGCTGTGAAAACCGGGGCAGCAGGCGCGGCCGCGTGCGCGAGCGCAGTGAGCGCCAGGAGCGCTCCCACGCTCTGCGCGCCTCGCAGTTGGATCCGCACCGCCGCCGCGCTCACCGCGCCGCCGAAGCTCAACGACGGTCCTGGCGAGCGTCGACGCTCTCGAAGGGCGCGCCGGCGGCGACCAGGCGCTCGAGGAGCGCTGCCGGGCGCCAGCGTGCCCCGTGCGTCGGAGCAAGCCTGCGCATCGTCCCGAGCACGCGCGCGAGACCGGTCTGCTCCGCCCAGAACATCGGCCCGCCGCGCCAGGCGGGGAAGCCGTAGCCATTCACGTACACCACGTCGATGTCGCCCGCGCGGATCGCGATGCCCTCCTCGAGAATGCGCGCGCCTTCGTTGACCAGCGGATGCAGCAGACGCTCGAGAATCTCCTCCTCGGGGATCGCGCGCCGCGAGATGCCGAGCTCGCGCGATACGTCCTCGACCAGTGCGTTGACCGCCGGATCGGCAAGCCGCGTACGTCCCTCGTAACGGTAGAACCCGCGGCCGCTCTTCTGCCCGAGCCTCCCCTCCGCCACGATGCGCTCGAGGATCGGTGACCAGCGCTCGTCGGCGGGAAGCTTGCGTCCCTTGCGCACCAGGAAGCCGACATCGTTGCCGGCCAGGTCGCGCATGGCGAACGGTCCCATGGCGAAACCGAAGTCCTCCATGACCCGATCGACCTGCTCGGGGGTAGCGCCCTCCTCGAGCAGGAACTCGGCCTCCGCACCATAGAAGCCGAGCATACGGTTACCGATGAAGCCGTCGCAGTTGCCGGCGAGCACCGGCACCTTGCCGAGCGTGCGGCCGAGCGCCATGACGGTCGCGATGGTCTGCGCCGAGGTGCGCGCGCCGCGCACGTTCTCGAGCAGCTTCATGACGTTTGCCGGACTGAAGAAATGCGTGCCCACCACCTTTTCCGGGCGCGCAGTACTCGCGGCGATGGCGTCGATGTCGAGCGTCGAGGTGTTGGTGGCAAGGATCGCGTGCGCGGCGGCCACCCGATCGAGCTGCGCGAACACCGCCTGCTTCACTTTGAGCTCCTCGAATACCGCCTCGATGACGATATCCGCATCGCCGAGTGCGGCGTAGTCGCTCACCCCTGAGATCTGGGCGAGCGCCTGATCCGCACGAGCCTGGGTGAGACTCCCGCGCGAGACCGAAGCGGCGTAGTTCTTGCGCACCACCGCGAGTCCCCGCTCGAGTGCTTCCGGGGTCAGCTCGAGCACCATCACGGGAATGCCGGCGTTCGCGAAGTTCATGGCGATGCCGCCGCCCATGGTGCCGGCGCCGATCACCGCCGCCCGCCGCACCGGCAGCGGCTTGACGTCCGCAGGCTGTCCGGGAATGCGCCGCGCCTCGCGCTCGGCGAAGAACACGTGCACCAGGGCGCGCCGCTGCGGGCTGTCGCGGCACTCGATGAAGGCTTCGCGCTCGAGGCGCAGCGCCTCGTCCTTCGGACGCGTACAGGCCGCCTCGATGCAGTCGATGATTCGCCCCGGCGCGAGCTGACCGCGGGTCTTAGTGGCGATCTTGGCGCGAAACGCCGCAAACATCCCCGGATCGAAGCCGCAAATCTGCTCGCTCACCTCGCTCGCGATCCGTAGCGGCCGGTGCGCGGCCACCACCTCTCGCGCGTAGGCGATGGCGCCCGTGCGTGCCTCCTCGACGACCGCATCAATGAGGCGCAGCTCGAGCGCCCGTGCAGCGGGAATCTGCGCGCCGCTCGTGATCGCCTCGAGCGCCGCCGCCGGACCTGCAAGGCGCGTGAAGCGCAACGTGCCGCCCGCACCGGGAATGAGGCCGAGCCGCACCTCCGGCAAGCCGACTTTGGCGCCGCCTGCGGCGACGCGCCAATGACAGGCGAGCGCCAGCTCGAACCCGCCGCCGAGCGCGACGCCCTCGATCGCGGCCACGATCGGCTTCCGCGATTGCTCCATGCGCGCCTGGATGTCGCGCGTGATGGGGGGCTTGAGCACCAGCCCCGAGGCGATCTCGTTGATGTCCGCGCCAGCGGCGAACGTGCCGTCGGCGCCGGCAATGACGATCGCCCGCACCGCAGGATCCGCCGCGGCGCGCTCGAGGCCCTGCATCAGGCCCTCGCGCACGGGGAACGCCAGCGCATTGACCGGCGGATGCGCAATGGTGAGCACGGCGACGTCGTCTTCGAGCGCATAGTTGACGGCGGACACGGCCTCTCCCTCGCGACTGGCAGGTGCGGACGTGCGTGCATTGTACGGCGCCGCCTGCGAACTGCGCCGCTGCGGCGCGCTGCGGCGAAGCACCACCGACGCAAAGTGCACGCTTGAGGCCACGACCGCGTCTGCGCAGATACACTCGGTCTCGATGGACGAGGTGGACGTGGTGGTGGTCGGCGCGGGGGTGGTGGGCCTCGCAATCGCACGCGCGCTCGCCGCGCGCGGTCGCGACACGCTCGTTCTCGAGTCGGCGGCGCGCTTCGGCACGGGCGCCAGCTCGCGCAACAGCGAAGTGATCCACGCGGGGCTCTACTACCCAACGGGCTCGCTCAAAGCGCGACTGTGCGTCGCGGGCCGCGAGCAGCTCTATGAATTCCTCCGCGCCCGCGCCATTGCACATCGTCGCTGCGGCAAGCTGGTCGTGGCGGCAGACGCTGCCGAAGCCGCGCGGCTCGCGGCGATCGCCTCCCGGGCACGGGCCAACGGCGCCGAGGTCGAGATGCTCGATCGGGCGGCGGCGCTCTCACTCGAACCCGAGCTCTCCTGCACTGCGGCGCTCTATTCGCCCTCGACCGGCATCGTCGAGGCGCACGGCTACATGCTGGCGCTGCTCGCCGAGGCCGAGGCGCACGGGGCGACGCTTGCCTGCCACCACCGTGTCACCCGCCTGGTGCTGGAGAAGGGCGGCGTGCTCATCGGCGTGAACGGCGCCGACCCGACGCTGCGCGCGCGGCTGCTCATCAACTGCGCCGGGGTGGAGGCGCCCGCGCTCGCGCGCCTCATCGAGGGCTTCCCGGTGGAGCACATCCCGCGCGCCTACTTCGCCAAGGGCAGCTACTTCACGCTGAACGTACGCGCGCCCTTTGAGCACCTCATCTATCCGCTGCCTGAACACGCCGGCGCGCTCGGCATCCACCTGACGCTCGATCTCGCCGGCAGAGCCCGGTTCGGGCCGGATCTCGAGTGGGTCGAGACTTGCGAGTACCGGGTGGACCCGCGGCGCGCCGCCAGCTTCTACGCAGCCATCCGCAGGTACTGGCCGCGGCTTGCCGACGGCACGCTCGAGCCCGGCTACGCGGGCGTACGGCCGAAGATCACGGGTCCGGGCGAGGACGCCGCGGACTTCCGCATCGACGGCGAGGCAACGCACGGGATCGGCTGCGTGGTCAATCTCTTTGGCATCGAATCGCCGGGACTCACAGCTTCGCTCGCGCTCGCCGGCGAGGCCCTCGCACGCGTCGGGGGTTAGCTCTGGCGGACCCCTTCGACCTGAATGGCGAGCTTGGTATCCATCTTGAAGCCGTACTTGTCGCCGTAGCTGACGCCGTAATCGGCGCGGTTGATGGTCCCCGAGAGATCTGCCCCACAGTGCTCCTTCTTGTCCATCGGGTAGGTCATGCACTTGAACGAGTTGATGGTGAGCTGGAGCGGCCGCGTCACACCGTGGAGCGTGAACTCGCCGTCGACCCTGGTGGGCACGCCGTTCTTGAAGTCGATGAGCTTTCCCTTGTAGGTCGCGGTCGGGTACTTCGTGACGTCCAGCATTTCAGGCGACTTGACGTGCTCGTCGAGCTTGGGATTGCCGAAATCGATCGAGGCGGGGTCGACGGTGATCTCGACCGTCCCGGTGCCCTTCTCGCGGTCGAGCACGATCGTTCCGGAGGTTCGGGTGAACTTGCCGCGCCACGTCGACACGCCACCGAAATGGTCGGCTTCGAAGCTCGGATAGGTGTGCGATGGATCGACCTGGTAGGTCACGGGGGCGGCAAGGACCGAACCCGCCGCGAGTGCCAGCAGCGCCGGCAGCGCAATCTTCGTCACGGAAACCTCCACAAGTGTACGAGCGATGCGGGCGTAGCGTAGCGGCACGCGCCCGGCGTGGCCACCTCCCTTTATGGAGACCCGTGGCGGCTTGTGGAGACCCGTGGCGGGCGCCGCGCGGCGGCTCAGCCGTACGGGTGGAACGTAAGCCCGAGCGCCCGGGCCACGGCCTCGTGCGTTATCTCGCCGTTGTACACGTTGAGGCCCGCAGCGAGGCCGGGATCGCGCTTGAACGCCGCCTGCCAGCCGAGGTCGGCGAGCGCGCGTGCATAGGGGAGCGTTGCGTTGGTGAGCGCGAGGGTCGAAGTGCGGGGAACCGCGCCGGGCATGTTGGCCACGCAGTAGTGAATGACACCGTCGACGGTGAAGGTCGGCTCGGCGTGCGTGGTCGCATGACTCGTCTCGAAGCAGCCGCCCTGGTCGATCGAGATATCGACCAGCACCGCGCCCGGCTTCATGGTCCTCACCATCGCGCGGGTCACCAGCTTTGGTGCCGCCGCCCCGGCCACCAGCACCGCACCGATCACGAGATCGGCATCACGTACCAGCCGCTCGATGGTCTCGGTCGTCGAGTAGGCCGTGAGCAGCGTCGAGCCGAACAGCGCCGAAAGCTCGCGCAGCCGATCGACCGAGCGGTCGACCACGGTGACATCGGCGCGCATGCCGACGGCCATCTCCGCGGCGTGGGTACCGGAAACTCCGCCGCCGAGAATCACCACCTTGGCCGGCGGTACGCCCGGCACTCCGCCGAGCAGCACGCCAAAGCCGCCGTTGGCTTTCTGCAGGCTCGCGGCGCCCACCTGTATCGACATCCGTCCCGCAACCTCGCTCATCGGCGTCAGCAGCGGCAGCGTGCCGTTGCGCCCGGTGACCGTCTCGTAGGCGATCGCGGTGGCGCCCGAGCGCATGAGGGCCCTCGCCTGTCCGGGATCGGCGGCGAGGTGCAGGTAGGTGAAGAGCACCTGGCCCCGGCGCAGCATCTCGCACTCGACCGGTTGCGGCTCTTTCACCTTGATGATCATGTCGGCACGCTCGAAGACCTCGGAGGCGCGTGCGGCAATCGCCGCCCCGGCGGCGTGAAACTGCGCATCATCGACCCCGATGCCGGTGCCGGCGCCGCTCTCGATGAGGACTTCGTGTCCGGCGGCGCTCAACTCGCGCACGCCCGCCGGCACGAGGCCGACACGGTATTCATGAACCTTGATCTCGCGTGGTACGCCGATTCGCATGGCAGGTGACCCCTGACTTGTTCTGCACACCAGATTACGGGTGCGGGTGCGGCGGCGGCTTGCGAAAGAGAAGCGCTACGTCCCTCTCTGTGGCAGAATCTGTCGCCAGACCTCTGCTTTGAGACGGATTATTGCGCCTATGGAGCTTGACCGCTACGATCGCGCCATCCTGCGCACCCTTCAGGAGGACGCCCGAATCACCAACACGCGCCTCGCCGAGAAGGTGAGCCTGTCGGAGTCGGCGTGCCTGCGCCGCGTGCGTGCCCTCGAGGAGTCGGGACTCATCGAGGGCTATACCGCCCTCATCGACCAGCACAAGGCGGGGTTTCCGGTGAACGTGTTCGTGAGCATCACGCTCGACCGGCAGAGTCAGGCGGGACTCGAGGCGTTCGAGAGCGCGGTGCGCAAAGTGCCCGAGGTGATGGAGTGCTATCTCATGACCGGCGAGCACGACTATCTGCTGCGTCTCGTGGTGACGGACATGGCGGATTTCGAGCGCGTGCACAACCAGCATCTGACACGCCTGCCGAGCGTCGCGCGCGTGCATTCGAGCTTCGCCATGCGCACGGTGACGCGCGCGGTAACGTTGCCCGCGCGCTGAAGCAGGCTCAGGCGCGCGCGTAGGCGGTGAGACCCTGCGCGAACTCCCGCAGCGCGCCGATGCCGCTGCTCTCGGCGCGGCTGCACCAGTCGCGCAGCTGCGCGAGCGCGCGCGCGGGATTTGCCGACGTCTCGCCCCACAGCTGCTGCAGACCCTCGCGGTACTCGACCACGCCGCGCAGCACTTCGTAGCGCTCGAGCAGCTCGCGGAGCTTGCGCCGCGCCTCCTCCGCGAGCAGCGCCGGATGGCGCACGAGGAGCCGTCCGGCACCCGCAGGCAGCGCACCCTGCGGCTCGCGCTGCGCGAGCTCGCGGCATACCGGTACCACCACGCACCGCGCGTAGGCACGCAGCACGTGCATGCGGTTGGTGAAGAGCGCCTTTACCGTCTCGGCATCGAGCTCGCGAGGGCAGAGCTTGAGGTGCGGCCGCGGCGCCAGCCAGCGAACGCGCGCGAGGCCGAGGGCGCTGAACAGCCGGATCCACAGCCAGCCGATATCGATCTCCCAAGACTGCACCGCGAAGCACGCCGAGCGCGGAAAAGCATGGTGATTGTTATGCAGCTCCTCCCCGCCGAGCAGCAACCCCCAAGGCAGCAGGTTGGTCGCGGTGGAAGGCATCTCGTAGCTGCGGTAGCCCACTGCGTGAGCGAGGCCGTTGATGACACCAGCGGCGAAGAAAGGCATGGCGGCGAGGTGCACGGCGATCATGATGATCCCGGCCACGCCGAAGAGCGCGAGGTGCACGAGCGTGAAGAGCGCGATCCCCGTGTAGGGACGCGCGCTGTAGAGGCGCCGCTCCAGCCAGTCGTCGGGCGTACCGCGGCCGAAGCGCTCGAGCAGCCCGGGGTCGCGCGCTGCCTCCCGGTAGAGCTCCGCACCCTCGAGCACCACCCGCCGCAGGCCGAAGAGGAGCGGGCTGTGCGGGTCGCCGGGCTGGTCGGCATGCGCGTGGTGGCAGCGGTGGACCGCGACCCATTCGCGGGTGATCACGCCTGAGCTGAACCACAGCCAGAAGCGGAACACGTGCCGCAGCAGCGGATGAAGGATCAGCCCGCCGTGGGACTGGTCGCGATGCAGGTAGAGCGTGACGCCGAGAAACATGGTCTGGATGGTGAGGAACGTCACCAGGACATAGCCCCACGCCGGCAGCGGGAGCAGACCATACGGGGTGAGGCTCATGCGGAGGTTTTCCGTCGTTTCTTGTATCGACCCGGGCGCAAGGGTACGGCAATTCGGTAGCGGCCGTCGGGGATTTCGCGCACCGCGCGCGGCTTCAGGCGAGCAGCACGATCTTGCCGATGTGTGTGCCGGACTCCATGAGCTTGTGCGCCGCGGCCGCATCGGCGAGCGGAAAGCGCGCCTGGATCACGGGCCTCAGTCCCTGTGAGGCGAACAGCGGCCACACGTTCTGCCGCAATGCCGCGGCGATACGTCCCTTGTTCGCGATCGGCTGGGGCCGCAGGCCGGAGCCGGTGATGGTCAGGCGCTTCACCAGCAGCGGTCGCAGATCGAGCTCGGACTTGGCCCCGCCCTGGGTCGCAATCAGCGCGATTCTGCCTTCGACCGCCGCGCTAGCGACGTTGCGGGGGACATAGTCTCCGCCGACCATGTCGAGAATCACGTCCGCGCCGCGACCCTCGGTGACACGGAGCGTCGCCTCGACGAAGTCGCTCTCGTGGTAGTTGATGGCGAGCTCCGCGCCGAGCTCACGGCAGGCCGCACATTTCTGCGCGCTGCCGGCGGTGACGATCACGCGTGCGCCGAAAGCCTTGCCGAGCAGGATCGCCGTGGTGCCGATGCCGCTCGAGCCGCCGTGCACCAGCAAGGTCTCGCCGCGCTTGAGCCGCGCCCGCTCGAACACGTTGTGCCACACCGTGAAGAACGTCTCGGGCAGTGCCGCCGCCTCCTCGAGCGTCAGGGGCGGCGGAACCGGCAGGCACTGCACGGCCGGCGCATTCACGTACTGCGCGTAACCGCCTCCCGCGACCAGCGCACATACCTTCGCGCCGAGCGCCGGCTCGCTCACGCCGTCCCCGAGTCGTACCACCTCCCCGGCGACCTCGAGCCCGGGGATGTCGGTGATGCCAGGGGGCGGCGGATACAGACCCCTGCGCTGCAGCACGTCGGGCCGGTTGACGCCGGCGGCCGCGACGCGAATCAACACCTCACCCGGACCGGGCTCGGGCATCCCCCGCTCAACGGCGCGCAACACCTGCGGCGGGCCGGGCTCGCGAATCTCGACCGCGGTCATGGTCTCGACGCTCACGGCGCGGATGTTGAGGTTGGCGCGCACGCGGCGTCAACCGCGGCCGGACGTGCGTCAGGGAGCCGGTGGCGCGGCGGTCGTACCCGCGGAGACGCCGCCGTGACCGCAGCGGCTCATGAAGCGCTCGCGTACGCGTTGACGCTCTTCAGGCGTCATCTGCTCCCAGCGCTGGCGCCACATACGCTGCCGCCAGTGCCCGTGCCAGCCGCCACGGCGCAGTCCGCCGAACAGCAGCCGGCAGAGAATCAGCAGCCCCACCGCCTGCCAGTACTGAAGCTGAGGGCCGCGGAACAGTGCCGGGACCAGCGTGTTCCACAGCAGCATCACCGCAAGTCCCAGCAGCGCCGCGATGGCGATCACGGCGCCGAGCGCCGCAACCCCCATCATCATCCACCGAACTGGATTTCGTCTCACGCCTCTCTCCTCATGTCGTCAGCCAGTCGTCCCACGCGGCCTGCAGGCGCGCCCGCAGGAAGCGCGTGGCGTAGTGCTTGCGCGCCAGCAGCGTGTTGATACCCACGCCCGAGCGCGCCGCGAGGTCGCGGAAGCTCACGCCCTCGAGCTCGTGCGCGATGAACACCTCGCGCTGCTCGCGTGGCAGCACCGCGAGCGCTGCCTCGACCTGCGCGAGCAGCGCCTCACGCATCGCCTGCGTCTCGGGGTCCAAGGCCGCAGGCAGCAGATCCTCGAGAGCGCCGACGGTGCCGGCGCCGGACGCGTCAGCCTCCGGCGACAGCGGTACACGGCGCACGGCGTTGCGGCGAAAGCGATCGATGATGCGGTTGCGTGCCACACGCATGAGCCACGCGCCCGCCTGCTCGATCGGCCGCGTCATCCGGTAGGCGAGCAGCAGCTCATAGAGCGTGTCCTGGAGGATGTCCTCCGCCTCCGCCGCGTCGGCGACCCAGCCGCGGATGAAGGCCAGCAGCCGGCCGCGCTCGCGTCGCACCAGGCGCGCGAGCTGCCGGTCCTGCTGCGAGGACGTCAGGGGGCGGGCAGGCGCTGCTTCCATCTGTAAATCAAGACGCGCGATGCGCAGGAATATTGCACGGCGTCCGTGCAACTCCGCCCGGGAGACCGATGTTCAGGAGCCGCCCGTGAGGCTCAAGGAGGCGCAGTCAGCTTCAGGACCGCCGCCACTGCGATTGCATCGCGAGCGTCCCGGAACGTCCCTCGACCGTGCCGGCCACGATGCTGCAGTGGGGCAGGCCACGGGTATCGAGCGTCGCCACGTAGCCGGCGAGGTCCGTGAGGTGCGTACCACGCTGCTGCCACTCGCGCAGCAGCCGCTCAAGCGAGGAGAGGTAACGGCCGCCCTCGAGCTCGGCGTGCAGAGTGAACACCTGGTCACCGGCCGCCCCCACCGCAGTCATGGCGAGGAGGTGATCGACCGGGTCGGCGCCACGCAGATCCGGCCGCCCGATGAGCTCATCGAGGGTCGGCAGCGTGGTCGGCAGTTGCGGCACCGCTCCTGAGGCGTGATCGAGCATCGGCAGAAACGGTCCGCTGCCGCGGGTATCGGAGGCGTAGCGGAAGCCGAGCTCCTGCTCGAGGGCGGGCACGTAGCGGTTCATCTGCCAGCCGGCCGCCCCATGCACCTTCGGTGCGCGCCCGAACACCTCCATGAACTGATCGCGCGCCAGGGTGAGCTCGCGACGCGTCCACGGCTCGTTCGCCGCAGCGACGCCGTCCTGCCAGCGCACGTGATCGTAGGTGTGCACACCCACTTCGAAGCCGCGACGCTCGATATCCTGCATCGGCGCGTGGCAGCGGCGCCCGATGTGCGGACCGGGCAGCAGCACGCCGTAGAGGAGCGTGCGCACGCCGTAGTGCTCGATGACCGAGGTGCGCTTCACCTTGCCGAGAAAGCCTCGCCGGAATGCCCGCTTGATGGCCCGCCCGGTGTGGTCGGGGCCGAGGCTGAAGAGGAAGGTGGCGCGCACGCCGAGCCGCTCGAGGAGGTCGGCGAGCCGCGGCGCCCCCTCGCGCGTCCCGCGGTAGGTGTCGACGTCGATCTTGAGCGCGATGAGCGCCACGCTCAGCCGAGCCGCAGCGGCTGCTGCGCCAGGCGCCCGGCGAGGGCCGCGAGGTCGATGGGACCCCGGGCGTTCGCGGCGGCGAGGAGCTTGAGCACCGCGCCATCGCCGCAGGCGATGTAGCAGGCGCCGTCGGCGCCGAAGAGCTGCGTCCCGCCGGGCGGGGCGGCGCGCGAGGACACGCGGGTACGGTGAATCTCCCAGCGCTCCCCGGCCACCGCGCCGAATGCGCCGGGAAACGGCGGCGCGACGGCGCGCACCAGGTTATGGATCTCCAGTGCCGGGCGCGTCCAGTCGATGCGCCCGTCTTCGGGTGTGCGCCGCCCGAAGTACTCACCGGGCAGGAGCGGCTGCGGCCGGCGCGCGGCCGTGCCGGCAACGAGTGTCGGGAGCGAGCGCGCGAGCACTATCTCCGCGGCCACGGTGACCTTGGCGAACACCTCCCGCGCATCGTCCTCGAGGAGGATCGGCACGCTCTGGCTGTCGACGATGTCGCCTGCATCGGCACGCTCCACCATGTAGTGCAGCGTGGCGCCGGTTTCCGGCTCGCCGCGCACAATCGCCCAGTTCACCGGGGCGCGGCCGCGGTACTTCGGCAGCAGCGAGCCGTGCATGTTGAGGGCGCCGTGGCGCGGCGCGCCGAGCAGCGGTGCGCGCAGCAGCGCGCGATAGTAAAAGGAGAACACGAAGTCCGGCCGCAGCGCGCAGACCGTACGCTCGAGCTCTGCGGTGTTGGGATCGGCGGTCAGAATCAGCGGCAACCCGTGGTCGGCGGCCGTGGCTGCGACGCTTGCGTACCAATGGGTCTCGCGCGGATCGTCGGGCGCTGACACCACGAGCGGGATCTCCACGCCCGCCGACAGGAGCGTTTTGAGGCATCTCACTCCGACATCGTGATAGGCGAAGACCACCGCCCGCGCCTGGCTCACTCCGCGGCTCCTCCTATGCGCTCGGCGGCTCCTGCCACGCGCTCGGCGGCTCCTGCCACGGTTGGGAGCTGCGCCGGCAGCGTCCCCGTCGTCGAGCGGGTCAGCCGCGCCGGCTGCTCGGCGTCAGAATCCTCGAGCACCGCCGCCACCGTGTAGCGCGGCCGCTGGCGCACCTGCTCGTAGATGCGGCCGACGTACTCGCCGACCACGCCGAGCCCGATAAGCGCCACACCGATGAGGAAGAACGCAATGCCGAACAGCGTGAAGAGCCCCTCGGCCTCGGGACCGACGATCAGGCGGCGGATGGCGAGATAGAGCACGAAGCCGAGCGAGAGCAGCGCGATGACGATGCCGCTCATGGAGAAGAACTGCAGCGGCGCCACCGAGAAGCCGGTCATCAGGTCGAAGTTCAGCCGGATGAGCCGGAACAGGGAGTATTTCGACTGTCCGACAGTGCGCTCGGCGTGTGCCACCTCGATCTCCACCGGATGGCGCGCAAAGGTGTAGGCCAGCGCTGGTACGTAGGTGCTGACCTCGGTGCAGCGGTTAACGGCGTCGATGACGTTGCGGTGATAGCCGCGCAGCATGCAGCCCTGGTCGGTGATGTGGATGGAGGTCGTGCCCTCGCGTACCCGGTTGAGCAACCGCGAGGCCGCCTTGCGCCACAAGACGTCCTGGCGGCTCACGCGGATGGTGCCGACGTAGTCGGCCCCCGCGTCCATGGCGGCCACCAGCCGCGCGATCTCCTCGGGCGGGTTCTGCAGGTCGGCGTCGAGCGTGATCACATAGGTGCCGCGGGTCTGCGCGAACGCGGCAAGGATCGCCAGGTGCTGCCCGGCGTTGCGCGCGAGCACGACCACCCGCGTCACATCCGGGCGGCGCTGGAACTGCTCGCGCAGCTCGGCGACGGAGCCGTCCGAGCTGCCATCGTCGACGAACACGACCTCGTACGGACGGCCGAGCGCGTCGAGAGCCGGATAGAGCCGCGCGAACAGCAGCGGCAGCCCCTCCTCCTCGTTGTAGACGGGGATGACGACCGAGACGTCGGGGTTCACTTGCGCGCCTCCGCGATGACGGCGCTCGCGGTCGCAACGACCCGATCGACGTCACGCAGCTCCATCGCCGGAAAGAGCGGCAGCGTGACGGTCTCGCGTCCGATGCGCTCGGCATTCGGGAACTGGCCCGGACGGTAACCGAGCGCCCGGTAGGCACTGAAGAGATGAATGGCGGGGTAATGGACACCCACGCCGATGCCGCGTGCCTTCATCGCCTCCATGAACTGCGCGCGTGAGATGGTGAGCTCGGAGAGCGGCAGGAGCGGTGTGAACACGTGCCAGCTATGTCCCTCATCGCCGCGCTCCGGCAGCCGCAGCGGCGCATCCCGACCCCACAGCTCGTAGTAGCGGGCCACCAGCGCGCGGCGGCGCGCGTTGAACTCTTCGAGGCGCCTCAGCTGCCCGAGACCGACCGCAGCGGCGACATCGGAGAGGTTGTACTTGCCGCCGGCAAGCAGCGTATCGAATCCGTCGGGTCCACTCTTCACCTGCCCGTGCCAGCGGTGCAGCTCGATCGCCTTGAGCTCCTCGGGGGAGCCGCCGGAGATGGCGCCACCCTCGATGGTGGTCATGTTCTTGTTGGGGTGAAAACTGAAGCACACCAGGTCGCCGAAGCTGCCGATGCGCCGGCCGCGCCACGCCGAGCCGATGGCGTGCGCCGCATCCTCGATCACGCGCAGCCCGTGACGCTCGGCGAGCGTGTAGAGACGCTCCATGTCGACCGGCAGCCCGGCGAAGTGCACCGGCAGGATGGCGCGGGTGCGCGGGGTGATCGCGGCCTCCGCCTGCTCGAGGTCGATGTTGCGCGAATCGAGCCCGACGTCAACGAACACCGGCCGCGCGCCAACGCGCACGATCACGTTGGCCGTGGCGACGAAGCTCAGCGCCGGCGTGATGACCTCATCGCCGCCGCCAATGCCGCAGGCGAGCAGGGCCATTTCGAGCCCCGCGGTGGCCGAGGTCTGGGTGCGCACCGGGCGGCCGCCGAGATACGCCGAGAGCTGCGCCTCGAGTTGCGCGACCTGCGGGCCACTTGCGAGCCACCCTGAGCGCAGCACTTGCGCCACCGCGGCGATCGTCTCCTCGTCGATGCTCGGGCGCGTGAAGGGCAGCAGCGGCAGGACTGATTTCGTGGAATCATTCATGAGCGGGCAACCAGAATTACACCCAGCACGATGACGCCGATGCCGGCCACGCGCTGCGCGTTCGGCACCTCACCGAGCAGCCACCAGGCGAGGCCGATGTTGATGACATAGCCGAGCGACAGCAACGGGTATGCCTGGCTCACCGGCACCCGCGACAGCCCGACCACCCAGACGATGACCGACAGGCCGTAGGCGCACAGCGCATACCATAGCGAGGGGACGACCAGCAGGTCGAGCGCCCGCTGCCACAGCCGCGCATCGCCGGCCATCAGCGGGCCGGTGGTGCGCGTCGCCGCCTTGAGTCCGAGCTGCGCCAGGGCGTTAAGCAGCACCCCGCAGAAGAGGAACGCAAAATCGGTCAGTCTCACAGGCGGCTCACGGCGACGGTGTAGTTGTCGGCGGCGATCACGCGCCCGGGAAGACCCCGCCGCCGCCAGGTATCCCAGACCCCGGGATCGAAGAATGCCACGGCCGGACCGCCGGCGCTCCAGCGCGCGGCGAACTGCGCCGTCGACATCCGGCGCGCAGGCTCCTCATCCAGCCCGAAGCGCAGCTCGCCCTCGTAACCGGCCAGCTGCAGTGTGCGGCCGAGATAGGGCGAGATCGTCTCGCGGTACTGGCCGACACTGTACAGCGCCGTGTCCGGGCCGATGAAGGGCCGCACCGCCGCGACCAGGTCGCGGGCCGAACGCGACGGCGGGATCACGGTGTACTCACATAAGAGGAATTGCCAGGCGAGGCTCGCCGCCGCCACGGTCACCACCGCGGCCGCGAGCCGCTCGGTGCGCAGCAGCGCGGTGGCCGCGAGCGCGGCGACACTCGTGGCGCCCGCGGCCAACGCCCAGCTGAGCGCCTCACGTGGCACGTAACTGTTGCGGCGTGCGCTGTAGACGAGGAGACCGGCCGCGACGAAAACGACGAAGCCCGCGGCGAACCGCGCGGCGTGACGGGCGAGTCGCTCGGGGTCGCGCGTGGCGGCCCCGCTGAGCGCGGCGAGTACCGGCACCATCGGCAGGATGTAGGGAGCGAGCTTCGAGCCGGAGGCGGAGAAGAACACCAGGATGAGCGCGGCGTAGATCAGGAGGAAGCGGCGCGGGCGGAAGGGCCCGGTGAGTGCACCGCTGGCGTCCTCCCCCCAGGCGGCCCGTGCGCCGCGTGCGAGCGGCACCATCCACGGCACCACCGCGGCGAGCAGCAGCGGCAGGAAAAACCACCACGGCTCGACGCGCTGGTGCACCGTGGTAAGGAAGCGTGCGAAGTGCTCGTGGACGAAGAAGAATCCCGGAAAGCTCGGGTTGCGCAGCGAGACCGCGACGAACCACGGCGCGCTGACGAGCAGGAACAGTGCGATGCCCGGCAACGCGTGCAAGCGTCGCCAGGTGACGCGGTCGCGCTCGAGCAGCGTATAGATAACGAGCGTGCCGCCGGCGAGCACGAGGACGACGATTCCCTTGGAGAGCACCGCGAGCGCGGCGAGCCCCCAGGCACTGAGCATCCAGTGGCGCTCGGCGCGCGAGCGCGGCGCCGCGGTCTGCGCCATGGTGAAGGCGAGCACCGCCGCGGTCAGCCAGAAGGTGAAGGCACCGTCGAGCAGGTTGAGGTGGCCGACGATGAGAAAGTACGGGCTCACGCCGAGCGCCGTGAGCGCGGCGAGTGCACCGTCGCGTCCGAAGAGGCGACGCGTCCAGGCGAACACCAGCGGCAGGCAGCCGAAGGCGAGCCCCACCGACCAGAGCCGCGAGCTCCACTCGTGCAGCCCGAAGACGGCGTAGAGCGTTGCCGTCGCCCAGTACTGCAGCGGCGGCTTCTCGAAGTACTTCAGGTCGTTGAAGCGGGGCGTGACCCAGTCACCGCTCGCGAGCATCTCGCGCGGGATCTCCGCGTAACGTCCCTCGTCCGGGTCGAGCATGGGGCGCACCTGAAGGCTCGCGCACCAGGCGAGCGCCAGCAGCAACCACAGGAGCCACGCGGGTGCGGCGCCGCGCCGCCGCTCCTCCGCACCCGGCTCGATCATGCGTTGATCAGCGCGCCGCGGCTAAATGGACGCCATCGCCGCCGCGCGCGTGCCGAAGCCTTCCTGCTTCACGTAGAACTCGATGGTGCGCCGGATGGCGGTGTCCATGTCGGTGCTGGGTGACCAGCCGAGCGCGCGCCGCGCGGCCTCGATGTTGGGAACGCGCACCTGGATGTCCTGGTAGTACTTGCCGTAGTACTCCGCGGCGGAGATGTCCACGATCTCGGTGGCGCGTGCACTGTCGCGCAGCACCGGGAACTCCTGAGCGATGCGGATGGTACGTTGCGCCAGATCGCGGATCGAGATGCAGTTGTTGGGGTTGCCGATGTTGAAGATCTGCCGGCTGGCGCAGCCGTCGCGGTTCTCGAGGATGGTGAGCAGGCACTCGATCGCATCGTCGATGTAGGTGAATGAGCGTTTCTGGCTGCCGCCGTCGACCAGCTTGATCGGGCGGCGGTACAGCACGTTGGAGAGGAACTGGGTGAAGACGCGCGAGCTGCCTTCCTTGGGCTCCTCGACGTTGTCGAGGTTCGGGCCGATGAAGTTAAAGGGCCGGAACAGCGTGTAGTCGAGGTTGTCGCGCACGCCATAGGCGTAGATCACGCGGTCGAGCAGCTGCTTGCAGGCCGCGTAGATCCAGCGCTGCTTGTTGATCGGGCCGTAGACCAGCGGGCTCGTCTCCTCGTCCAGCACGGCATCCGGGGACATGCCGTAGATCTCGGAGGTCGAGGGGAACACCAGCCGCTTGGCGTACTTGACGCAATAGCGCACCACGTCGATGTTGGCCTCGAAGTCGAGCTCGAACACCCGCAACGGATGTGTCACGTACTGCGCCGGGTTGGCGATGGCCACCAGCGGCACCACCACGTCGCATTTCTTGACGTGATACTCGACCCACTCCTTGTTGATGGTGATGTCGCCCTCGACGAAATGGAAACGATCGTTCTGCGGAAGCTCGCCGAGTTTGTTGTCGCCGAGGTCGATGCCGTAGACCTCCCAGTCCCGCTGCCGCAGGACCGCGTCGGTGAGCGCGCTGCCGATGAAGCCGTTCGCCCCGAGAATCATGATCTTCAGTGCCATGTCGTCACCTGCGCCGGCGAGCGCGCTGTCCGTGATTGTCACCGCGGTACCGTAGTTGTCACGGTGCGCCCGTTCAAACGCGCGATGTTAGCATCTTCCATCGCCGGCTGTTCGGCGCGTGGGCCGAGCGTCAGCAGCAGCGGCTGACGCCGCCCCATTTGCGCTGCATGGCCTCCCTGCAGAATGCATGGCGGCTGAGGAGCGGCTCGCGCGGATGATGCGCGGCGTGGTGCGCGCGATAGCGCTCGTAGGCATCATCGCCGCTCAGCGCCCGCAGGCCGCACCACAGCGCCGCGGCACACGCGCGCAGCTTGCGTCCGATGCGCTCAAGGCGCGGCATCAGTTCCCCATCACCACCGCCCCCGGCAGGCGGCTCTCGCGGTACGGCGCCTCCGAGCTCAAGCGCAGCGGCAAGCCGCGCAGGCGCCGCACACATACTCGCGCCATGTCGAGGATCACGAGCCAGAGGATAGCCGTGAAGAGCACGGTGAGTGCGGCGTCGAGGCGCTGATTGAATATCAGCTGTGGAGCCACCGCAGCCCGCTCGGCACTCAGTGCGCCGGCGGCGAGCTTCGCGGCCAGATCGCCGGCCCCGGCGAGGAAGCCGATGTGCGGGTCGGGACTGGTGATCTTCTGCCACGCAGCGGTGGTGGTGATGATGGCGAGCCAGGCGAGCGGGCCGAGCGTCACGAGCGCGTAGCGTGCCCGGCCCGACTTGATGATGATGCCCGTGGCCACCGACAACGCGATCGCCGCGAGCATCTGGTTGGCGATGCCGAACAGCGGCCAGAGGATGTTCACGCCGCCGTTCGGGTCGATCACGCCGACATAGAGGAAGTAGCCCCACGCAGCGACCAGCAACGTACTGGCGAACAGCACCGACGGATACCACGACGTGCGCCCGAGCGGCGCCCACGCCTGGCCGAGCAGATCCTGCAGGATGAAGCGGCCGACGCGCGTCCCGGCATCGAGCGTGGTGAGTATGAACACCACCTCGAACATGATGGCGAAGTGATACCAGAGCGCCAGCAGTCCCTTGCCGAAGCTGCTGCCGAAGATGCTCGCCATGCCGACCGCGAGCGAGGGTGCGCCGCCGGTGCGCGCGAAGAGCGTCTGCTCGCCCATGGCGCGCGCGAGGTCCTGCATCTGCTGCACGCTCACGGGGAAGCCCCAGCCGCTGATCGTGTGCACCGCGAGCTCGGGGGTACTGCCGACCACGCCCGCGCCGGAGTTTATGGCGAAGTACACGCCCGGATCGAGCAGCGTCGCAGCGATGATCGCCATGATGGCGACGAACGATTCGAGCGCCATGCTGCCGTAACCGACCAGGCGCACGTCCGCCTCGTTGGTGATGAGCTTCGGCGTGGTGCCGCTCGAGACCAGCGCGTGGAAGCCGGAGATCGCTCCGCAGGCGATGGTGATGAACACGAACGGGAAGAGCTTGCCGCCGAACAGCGGCCCGCTGCCGTCGATGAACTGCGTCACCGCCGGCATCTTGATCTGCGGATGGGTGAGCACGATCGCGATGGCGAGCAGTGCCACCGTGCCGAGCTTGAGGAACGTCGAGAGGTAGTCACGCGGTGCGAGCAGCAGCCACACCGGCAGGATGGCGGCCACCCAGGCATAGACCACCACGCAGGCCGCGAGCGGCAGCGGGCCGTAGTCGAACCAGGCACGCACGGTCGGCTGCTGGTCGAGCCAGCCACCGACCAGCACGGCGAGCAGCACCAGTACGACGCCGATGACAGAGCCTTCGAGCACCCGGCCCGGCCGCCACAGCCGCAGGTACAGGCCCACGAGAATCGCCACCGGAATGGTGGCGGCCACGGTCGAAGTGGCCCACGGACTGTGCTTCATGGCGTTGACGACCACGAGACCGAGCACCGCGGCGAGCACGATGAGGATGAGAAGCGTGCCGATCAGTGCCGCGAGTCCTCCGAGCGGTCCGAGCTCGTCGCGCGCCATCTGGCCGAGGCTACGGCCATCGCGCCGGACGGAGAGCAGCAGGATGGTCATGTCCTGCACGCAGCCGCCGAGCACCGCCCCGACGAGGATCCACAGCGTGCCGGGCAGGTAGCCGAACTGCGCCGCGAGCGTCGGGCCGACGAGCGGCCCGGGACCTGCGATGGCGGCGAAATGATGGCCGAAGACGATCGCCCGGTGCGTGGGCACGAAGTCGCGGCCGTTGCTGAGCCGCTCCGCCGGGGTCGCACGCGAGGGATCGACCCGCAGCACCCGCGTTGCGATCCAGGCCGCGTAGAAACGGTAGCCGAGCAGGTAGATGCAGACGGCCGCCGTGACGATCCACAACGCATTGATGGGCTCGTGACGATGCAGGGCAAGTCCGCCCATGGCGAACGCCGCCACTACCGCGAGCAGCACGCCGGAGATCTTCTTCATATGTTGTTCCCCGCAGTCGTCGTGTCGGGCAAGGATATGCCGCCGGGCCCCGCGGAGCGACTGGAAGCAACGGGCGGGACGAGCACGAACGTGTGATGGTGAGGTTAGAAAGCTTGCCGGACCTACCTGCGCAGCAGTGCGGCACGCTTACGGACATCGGCGGCAAAGGCGGCGTCCTTGATCGACTCCAGATTGATCTCGACGTTGGCCGTTGCGCCCGCGATCGCGGCATGAGCCAGGGCCGCAGCCGTCGTAAGGTCGGACTTCATGTTCGGATTGGTGATGGGCTTCAGTTTCTCCACAATCGCCGCGATCTCGCTAGCACGCTCGGCGACCCCCAACGGTACGCTGGTGGCCTGCTTGAGCGCGGCATCGATCATTCTGTCGGCATCGGGCGATCCTTTCGCCTGCTTGTAAGCCCGCATCACGACGTTAAACGACTCGGCGTCGGCATCGATGGCAGCCTTCGACTCCTCCCGCAATTGCCCCAGGCGCGCGATAGCGTCACTGAGCTCACGCTCGTATGCAAGGTACGCTTTCTTGCCCCGGGACATGGAAGCCACCATGGCTGCCAATGCCGCGGCCATGGCCGCACTGGCAGCCGCGGCGCTGCCGCCCCCCGGTGTCGCCGTCGGCGCTGCCAGTTGCTCAACAAACGGCTCGACTCCGGCTCGCAACCCGCCGACCGCCGCTGTGCCGCCCATTACCGCAGCCAGGCGGTTTTCCAGGACCAATGACGAATCAAAGTTCTCGACTTGCAGAAACCATTCCGCTGCCGTTTCCAAAGCTCTCTTCGGAATCAAGCCGACGATTTCACTGCTGACGGCTGACACGCCATAGCGCGCCGCCTCGCGCTTCACCATCTCAAACACCCGATGGATGGGCGTCTGATCAAAGTCGGTGAGGTTCATGGAGACCTGGGCCAGGCCGCGCACCAGGAACCCCGCGCCCTTCACGAAACGCAACCCGCCGTTCGAAAAGCGAATCGCCTTGGCAATGTTCTTCGCAATCTGTACGTCAGGCGTACCGAGGAAGACGTTATAAGCGATGAGAGATTTTCGCGCGCCGACTGCCGTGATTCCCGCCGTCGGATGTACGCTTGGATTGCCGAAGTCCGGCTTCCTTGCCGGATTTGTCGCGATCTCGGCGCGGATGCCTTCGAACTGCCCACGGCGAATGTTTTCCAGGTTCTGCCGCTCAGGCGCCGTTGCGGCGGCCTCGTAGAGGTAAACCGGGATCTGGTAACGCTGCCAGATCTCGGCGCCCACGTGGCGCGCCATGGCGACACAGTCGTCGATGCTCAGGCCTTCGATGGGAATAAAGGGCACCACGTCCGCAGCGCCCATGCGCAGATGCGCTCCCCGGTGAACGTTCAGATCGATCAGTTCGGCCGCCTTACCCACGCCCCGAATCGCCGCTTCCTGAATCGGCTCGCGCTCGCCGACCAGCGTAATTACGCAGCGGTTATGGTCGGCGTCCATCTCGCGATCGAGCAGGTACACGCCGTCCACTTTCATGGCCGCGACAATGGCGTCCACCTTGGCGCTATCGCGGCCCTCGGAGAAATTGGGTACGCACTCGACCAGTGTTGACATATGCCAGGAAGAATAGCCGGCGAGGTCGGCAGCTCGCAACCCGACCGCGCGGAACGAAAAACGATTTGAGCGCGCGCAAAAAGACGTGCGGCGCGCGCCGCTACCCGCGCGCGAGCCTGCGGCGCACGGCGCTCACGATCTCGTGAACCTCGCCGATCCGCAGCGCGTTGGCACAAAGGAAGAACGCAGCGCCGGCCAGCGCGATGACGAGCAGCAGCGCGCAGCAGGTGGGCCAGAAGGGCTGCACGGCCCAGTCCGCTAGCAGCAGATGCGCGCCCGTCCACGCCACCGCGAACAGCACCGCCGAGGCGAGCGCCACTTTTGCCAGCAGCACCAGCATGGCGCGCGACTCGAGGCGTCCGAGGTGTGAGCGCATGAGCAGGTAGAGGATGAAAAAATTGCTGGTGGCGACGCACGAGGTGGAGAACGCGAGTCCGCGATGCCCCCAGCCGAGCTTGTGGGTGAAAGTCCAGTTGAGCAACAGATTGAGCGCTACTGCGACGAAGCTCACCACCATGGGGGTCTTGCGCCGGCCGAGCGCGTAGAAGGAGTTGACGAGCACCTTGAGCGCCGCGTAGCCGCACAGGCCGATGGCGTAGAAGCGCAGCGCCGCTGCCGACTCGACGGTCTCGTAGGTGTTGAAGCGCCCGTGGTGGTAGAGCACCGACATGATCGGCTCGGCGAGCACCATGAGGCCGACGCTCGCCGGAATGGTCATGAGGAAGGCGAGGCGCATGCCGCGCGCCAGCTCGCTGCGGAATGCGTGCGTGTTGCCGGCGGCCGCCATGCGCGCCAGCAGCGGCAGCGCCACCGTCCCGAGCGCCACGCCAAACACCCCGAGCGGCAGCTGCATGACGCGAAACGCGGCGCTCAGCCAGAAGGTCGGTCCGTCGCCGAGCTCGGAGGCGAACACCGAGTTCACCAGCACGTTGACCTGCGTGGTGCTCGCGGCGATCACCGAGGGCCCCATGAGGCGCAGGATCGCGCTCACCCCGGCATCGCGCCAGACGAAGTCCGCCTGGAACGCGTAGCCGGCGCGCCTGAGCGAGGGCAGCTGGATGAGCAGTTGCAGCGCCCCGCCGATCAGTGTGCCGACGGCGAGACCGAGGATGGCGCGCGGCCCGAAGCGCGGATCGATGAGGTAGCCGATCACCACGCCGGCGACGATCGAGCCGAGGTTGAAGAAGCTCGAGGCCATCGCCGGAACGCCGAACACGTTACGCGCATTGAGCATCCCCATGACGAGTGCCGCGAGCGACACCAGCAGGATGAAGGGATACATGACGCGGGTGAGGGTGACGGTGAGCGCCGCTTTGCCCGGGTCGAACCCGGGCGCGAGCGCCGCCACCAGCCAGGGGGCGGAGAGGACGCCGACCACGGTGATGGCGCTCAAGGTAACGGCAAGGAGTGTTGCCACCTTGTTCGCCAGACGCCAGGCCGCGGCATCGCTCTCGAGGGTTGCGGTGCGGGTAAAGACCGTGACGAACGCGGTCGAGAGCGCCCCCTCGGCGAACAGGTCACGCAGCAGATTCGGGATGCGGAAGGCGATGGTGAACGCATCCATGATGCGCCCGCCGCCGAAGAGAGCGGCGAAGATCTGCTCGCGCGCCAGTCCCAGCACGCGGCTGCAGAGCACCGCGAGTGCGACCACACCGGCCGCGCGGGTGTTCAGCTTCTCAGTGCGGGACTCGCCCCCGGCCGCGGCGGCCGCCGGTGTGTCGCCCTGTGGCATGCGGCCGCCACGGTACCACCCCCCGCGAGCTTAGGGCCAGCTAGCGCCCCACGTGCCAGTTGGCATTGATGCCGAAGGTGCGCGGGCGGTAGGTGTAGTCGTTTTCCTGTACCGACGTCATTCCGGGGTACGGCGTGTTTTGCGCATAGTTCGTCACACGCGCCGAGTCGAAGAGATTATCGACGAACAGCGATATCTGCCATTCACCAAGGTATATCCCGGCGCGCACGGTGGTGAAGTCGGTCGACGACAAGGTGTAGGTGAAGGGGTTGTAGGTGGCCGCGTTGCGCGGGTCCTGCAGATACGACAGCCAGGGATTGCGAGCCTGATAGGTCCAGTCGGCGCGGGCGAAGGCATCGTGCTGCGCGATGCGGAAGCTGTATTCCGCACCGAGCGCCACCGTGAAGGGCGGATTGGTGCCCGGCGCATAGTCGATCGCGGCCTGCCCGGAGATTGCATCGCCGTTGCTGGTCTTGCAGGGGATTCCCGGCGGCGTGGTCTGCGGGCCCAGGTACGGCGCGCAGTCCGAGGGCGAGTTCTTGGAGAAGCGTGCGCTCGTGTAGCCGGTCGCGAAGTCGATGTGCACCTGGCCGAGCGCGAGTTCCGCCTGCAGGTCGCCGCCCCAGGCGACCGCCTCGCCGAGATTATCGGTGAACTGCAGCCCGCAGGCGCCGGCCACATAGATGTTCTGCTGGATGTCGTTCCACTTGATGTAGTAGATGCTGGTCGCGATGCGCAGGTTTGATCCGATGGTGTTCTTCGAGCCGATCTCGTAGTTCTGCGTCGAGTCGGGCCGGTAAGTGAGCGGAGCGCCGTTCGGGTAACCCGCATCGTTGAGCGGCGAGCCTGGACCCGGACCGCAGTAGGGCGGCAGCGGCGCGTTGCCGCCGCCGACACGGAAGCCCTTGGCATAGGAGGCGTAGAAAAGATCCTTCGGGTCGACCTGGAACGAAGCGACGACCTTCGGCGTGCTGGGATTGCTCTTCTCGCTCGCGCGCACCTCGCCGGGGTAGGGTCCGAAGTTCTCCAGGCCATCCGCGTAATGCGTCAGCGAGAACTCCGTGTGAGCGTAGCGCTCGCCAAGGGTGAGGCGGAACCAGTCGGTGAAGGCGTAACTCAGCTCTCCGTAGATCGCGATCTGCCGGTCGAAGGTCGTGTTGTTGTTGTAGTAGATGTCGCAGGCCGGGATCGCCGTGTAGGCGGCGTTCGTCGGACATGAATAATCCGGGAAGGCGGATGAGGTGAGGAAATCCGGTGGCCCAGCGCAGGCCGCCTGGTTGGTCCCGGGCAGCGTACCGGGTGGACAGTACAGGTTGATCGCCGCGTTCGAGGCCGGATTGGCTCCGGTTCCGGTGCCATAGAGATACTGGTAGAGCGCATTGATCTGCTTGTCGTTGAGCTCCTCGATGCTCCCTTCCTTCGCCAGCTGCCAGAACAGACCGGTCGTCCAATGCAGCTTCGAGGATTCCTCGCTCGACTGCCAACGCAGCTCGCCGGCGTAGTTCTCCTGCGTATTCGTCATGGTATTCGGCGTCTGGTAGTTGGCGAACTGTGCCGGCAGGTGGATGCCGTTGCCGTCGATCAGCGGAACCGGATTGGGGCAGGTCGCGGCGGCGGGCCCCGCCGACGCCACGCAGGGAAGGCCGCCGAAGTAGCCGCCCGGCGCCCCTGCCGCGGAGTAGTAGCCGAGGTCGTAGACCGTGCCCTGGTAGGCAGTGATCTGCCGGCGGTGATAGTAGGAGGCGTTGGCGATGATCGAGCTCTTGCCGAGGTCCCATTCGAGCTTCAGCGCCGGCAGGTAGTACTGGTCGTCGTTGGGGATGCGCTCGGGCGTCGCGGTGTTGAAGTCGCCGGCCCCGGCGTTGGAGTACGCCGGCCAGTAGGTCGAGTCGTCGTGCTTCTGCAGATTCTGGTAGAGAATGCTCGCCGTCACGCCTACGTTCGCCGACGGTTGCCACAGCGCGGCGAGCCGCCCGAGCAGCGTGCCGGCGTGGTTCACGTTGGTCTCGACCACGTCGCGCGTCGTCGGGTCGACCCGGTCGACCCAGCCCCCGTCCCAGCGGTACCAGACGCTGGCGCGCACCCCGAACGTGCCGTCGACGATCGGCTGCCCGCGCGCGATACCTAACTCGTAGTTGGGTGCTCCGTATTGCGTGTAGGACACTTCGCTGCGCAGGTAGGAGCTCTCGCTGCTGACGCTCGGCTGCGTCAGGAGGTAGCGCACCGCGCCGCCTTCGGCGCCGGCGCCGAACAGCGTCCCCTGCGGCCCGCGCAGGATCTCCACGCGCTCGATGTCGAAGGTCTTCGGCAGCGCGTCGTCCGGATTGAAGCCCACCGAGCGCATCTGGATCGGCGTATCGTCGATGTAGATGCCCGTCGTGCCGGCCCCGGCCGAGGAGGAGATGCCGCGGATGGAGATCGCGTTGGTCGCGGAGTTGTCGATCGACACGCCGGGGGTGTAGCGCGCGATATCGAGGAAGTCCTTGATGCCTTTTTGATCCAAGTCGGCCTGGGTGAGCGCCGTGACGCTGATCGGCACCTTGCTGAGCGACTCCTCGTGCCGCGTCGCCGTCACCACTACCTCCTGAAGCAGTGGCGCAGCTTCGGCGCTCTCAGTGCTCGCCGCCGGGGGGCCTGCTGCGGCGGCCGCTGCGGCGGCGGCGTCGGCGGCGGCCCGCGGTGGTGCGGCGGTGAGGAGTGCGGTTGCCACGAGCGGCACGCCGATCATGGCGCGCATGGTGCGAGCTGCTGTTCTCATGTGCTTATCCTTCCCCTGCCCCGTGTAGGCTTCCCCCGGACTCGCCGGCGTAGTTTATGTCTGCAGCACCACCGCTGCATCTGCGCTCCAGCTCAGGAACACCTCGTCGCTCCAGTCGATGGCCACCTGCGAGGTGCGCCGCTCGTTCTGGGCAAAGACTGTAACCAACTTTCCACTGGTGGTTTTGATCTGGTAGGTCGAGCGGTTACCGAGGTAGCCGAGCTCCCATACCGTGCCGCGCAGCTGATTCATGCGCGCACCGTTGGCCGGCTGCTTGCCGAGACGCACCTTTTCCGGGCGCAGCGCGACCCATACCCGCTGCCCGACGCTGAACGTGCCGGCATCGTCCACCAGCAGCTCGCTGCCGACCTCGGCGCAGCGCACCGTGATGAGACCGCCCTCGCAGGTGCTCACCGTCCCCTCGAAGAGATTGGTGGTGCCGACGAAATCCGCGACGAACCGGCTGCGCGGAAACTCATAGATCTCCGCCGGCGTGCCGACCTGCACGACCTGGCCGCGGTCCATGACCGCGATGCGCGTGGCAAGCGCCATGGCCTCGTCCTGATCGTGCGTGACGACGATGAAGGTGATGCCGACCTTGTCCTGCAGGTCCATGAGCTCGAACTGGGTCTGCTCGCGCAGCTTCTTGTCGAGCGCCGAGAGCGGCTCATCGAGCAGCAGCACCTTGGGGCGGCGGATGAGCGCTCGCGCCAGCGCGACCCGCTGGCGCTGGCCGCCGGAGAGCTGATGCGGCTTGCGTTTGGCGAGGTGCGCGAGCTGCACCATGTCGAGCGCCGCACCGATGCGCTCGCGGCGCTCGCGGTCGGCGAGCGGCAGCCGGCGCAGCCCGTAGCCGACGTTACTCTCGACCGTCATGTGGGGGAAGAGCGCATACGACTGGAACATCATGTTCACCGGGCGCTCGTGGGGCGGCACTGCGCCCATGTCGATGCCGTCGATCGAGATACGCCCGCTGGTCGGCTGCACGAAACCGGCGAGCATGCGCAGCAGCGTCGTCTTACCGCAGCCCGAGGCGCCCACCAGGGCGAACATCTCGCCGCGGAAGATATTGAGCGTGATGTTGTCGACCGCGGTGCTCGCGCCGTAGCACTTGCTCACGCCATCGATGAGGATCTGCGGCGTCGCGGACGCATCGAGCCACGGCTTGCCGGCGGGAGGTTTCGACTGCGATGCGATCATGTCTCCTGCAACCTGCTCCCTCAAGGTGCTGCTGGCAGCTCGTCAGAAGTCCGCGGGCGGGGTCGCGCGCCGCCGCGCCGGCGCGAAGAACGGCCGTTCTACCACGCGCGCGCGCACCATGCGCCGCTGCCACACGAGCTCGCGGTTGAGGTAGATCTCGGCCCAGAGCGTCGTGCCGGTCGCGAAGTGCGGCGCGCGCACCATAGCGAGCGCGAGGTTGCGCTTGCAGGTCGGCGACCACATCGCTGACGTTACGTTGCCCACCTCTCTTCTACCGGAAGCATCGCGGTACAGCAGCGCATTGTGCGCGGGCTTGGTGCCGTCGATGTCGAGTCCCACCAGCTGCCGCAGCGGCCCGCGCGCAGCTTCCGCGAGCAGTGCCCGCCGGCCGGTGAAATGGCCCTTCTTGAAATCCACCAGCCACCCGAGCCCGAGCTCGAGCGGCGAGCGCTCGGTGCCGAGGTACAGGGTGTGTGCCGCCGAGACGAAGTCGAGCTGCGGCAGCAGGAATCCGGCCTCGATGCGCGCCATATTGAGCGCGCGCGAGCCGATCGGTCGCACGGCGCGGTGCGTGCCGGCGGCCATGAGCGCATCCCAGACCGCCTCGGCATCGGCCGGCTGCATCCACAGCTCGTAGCCAAGATCGCCCGTGAAACCGGTGCGCGACACCATGAGCGGGATGGGGTCCGCACCCGAGGTGCCGGCCGCCAGGAAGAATTCGCCGTGCTCGAAGGGCTTCAGGACCTCGATTCCGGCGACGCCCGCGGCGCGCAACAGCCGGGCCGAGGTCGGTCCCTGCACTGCGAGCGCCGCCACCTCCTCGGTAATCTCGCGGATGTCGACGTCGAAGCCGAGCGCCGACGCGCGCAACCAGTCGAGCTGCCGCTCGGCGGTGCACAGGCGGTATTCGTCGGCGGCCATGCAGAACACGGTGCCGTCGTCGATGAGGTGGCCCTCGTCATCGCACCACACCGTGTAGGCGACCTTGCCCGGTAAGAGTTTGCGCAAGTCGCGGGTCGTGAGGCGGTTGAGGAAGCGCAGCGCATCGCCGCCGGCGATGCGGTACTTGACCATCGGCGTAAGGTCGTAGAGCGAGCTCGCGTTACGGATCGCGAAGTATTCCTGCTCGACGCTCGTGAACACGTCCACCGTCGTGTAGCCGGCCCAGGGGACGAAGCTGTCGAGCTGGCTGAGCGCACGGGCACGCTCGTGGAAGGGCGTCTTCAGCAGCGGCTGGCGGTAGTGCGGTGTGCTCTCGGTCAGCATGGTTAGGCCGCCTCGCGGATGAGCTGCCGCGCCGCATTGCGCCCGGCGAGCCCCATGACGCCGCCGCCGGGGTGGGCACCGGCACCACAAAGATACAGTCCCGCCACGGGTGTGCGGTACTGCGCCGCACCCGGCACCGGGCGGACCATGAGGAGCTGATCGAGTGCGAGCTCGGCGTGATGCCAGTGACCCCCGGTGATGCGGAACTCGCGCTCGATGTCGACCGGGGTCAGCAGCTCGGACGCGCCGATCGCCGCGCGCAGCCCCGGCGCATATGCCTCGAGCGTCGCGATGATCCGCTCGGTGAAGGCCTGCCGCTGACCGTCCCAGCCCGCGGCGAGCCCGTACGGGGCGTACTGCACGATCACCGACATCACGTGCTTCCCGGGGGGCGCAAGCGCGGCGTCGCAGAGCGTCGGAATGGTGACCTCGAGCGCCGGCGCGCTCGAGAACTCGCCATACTTGGCGTGGTTGTAGGCGCGCTCGATGTAGTCCGCGGACGGCGCGACGACGAGGCGCGCGCGCAGGTCGGCCTCGCTCAGCCCCGGGAACTGCGGCAGCCGCTCGAGCGCGAGGTGCAGTTTCGCCGTAAGGCCACGTGAGCGCAGCTGCGCCACGCGCCGTACGAAGCCCGCGTCGAGATGCTCGGTGCCGAGGAGGCCGAGGAAGGTGCTCTTGGGGTCAGCGCTCGAGAGGACGTTCGTGGCGCCGATCTCCTCGCCCGAGGCGAGAACGACCCCCGCGGCACGATCGTCGTGCACGAGGATGCGCTCGACCAGCGCGTTGGTACGTACTTCCGCACCCGCCGCGGTCGCAGCGCGCGCGAGCGCCGCGGAAAGCGCACCGAGGCCGCCCGCCGGGATCGCAAGGGCATCCGTGCCCGCCGAGGCCGCGGCCCGGTAGAGAAGGGACAGCACGGTGCCGGGCGAGCGTGGCCCGTAGTTCGTGCCGAGTACCGCATCGAGAGCGAGCGCGCCCCGCAGGAGCGGCAGGCTGAAGCGCTCCTCGAGCAGGTCGTACACGCACATGCCGCCGATGCGCAGCAGCTCGCGCAGATCGCGGCGCCCGAGGCGGCGCAGCCGCCAGCCGATGCCGAGCAGCGCGTACGCCTCGCGCCAGGAATCGGTCCCGAGACGCGGCGGCGTCTCGGTGAGCACCGGATGGAGTGCGCGGGCGAAGCGCTCGAGCTGGCGCTGCCAGCGCTCGAGCGCCATCGCATCCCCGGCGGTGGGCGCGAGCGCTGCAGGAGCCCCGGGGCCGAAGGCCAGATGGCGCGCGTCCTGCGCGAGCGCCACGGTCGGCAGCCGCTCGGCCGCGAGTTTCAGCCCGTGCTGCTCGAGGCCGAGATCGCTCAGGAGCGAGGCCGGCATGAGATGCAGCAGGTGTGCGCAGGCGGAGGCGCGGAACCCGGGCGCGAACTCGCGCGTGACGGCCGCGCCGCCGACGTGCGCAGCCGCCTCGAGCACCAGCACCCGCCGGCCGCCGCGGGCGAGGTAGGCGGCGCACACGAGGCCGTTGTGGCCAGCGCCGACCACGATGGCGTCGTACGGTGCGCGCGTCGCAGTGCTCATTGCGCGCGTCCCAGATCGCTGAGAATGGCGCGCGCGGCGTTGGCGCCCGGTGCGCCCATGACGCCTCCGCCCGGATGCGTGCTCGAGCCGCACAGGTACATGCCGTGCAGCGGGGTGCGGTATTGCGCGCAGCCGGGCACTGGCCGGTTGAAGAGCAGCTGATCGAAGGTGAGCTCGCCCTGAAAGATGTTGCCCTCGGTGAGACCGACCTCGTTCTCGATGTCCCAGGGGGTACGGATCTCCGCGTGCAAAATCAGGTCGCGGAAGTCCGGGCTGTGGCGCGCGATGGCGTCGATCACCGTGTCGCCGAAGGCCTGCCGACGGGCCGGCGTCCACTCGCCGTCGGCGAGCTTGTAGGGGCAATACTGCACGAAGACCGACATGTAGTGCTTGCCGTCCGGAGTCATGGTCGGATCGATCTGCGTCGGGATGAGCATGTCGACGTAGGGGGCGCGCGACCAGCGACCCTCCTTCCAGTCGTCGTAGGCGCGCTCGACCATCTCGAGCGTGTCGGTGATGTGCATGTCGCCGCGCGTCGAGGGCGAGCCCTGCGGGATCGCGGGAAAATGCGGCAGGCCATCGAGCGCGATGTTGAGCTTGCCGGAGGAGCCGCGGATCTTGAACCGCCGCACCGACTCGAGGAACTCCTCCGGCAGGTGCTCGGGCTTTACGGTTTTGAGGAACGTGCGCTTCACGTCGAGGTTCGACACCACGACCGGAGCGCTCAGCTCCTCGCCGCTCTCGAGCACCACGCCCGTGGCGCGGCCATGGCGCACCAGGATCTCGGTGACCGGCGCACTCGCACGCACCGTGCCGCCGCTCGCCTGGAAGGATGCCGCGAGCGCCTGGGTGATCGCCCCCATGCCCCCGCGCGCGAACCCCCAGGCGCCGACCGCGCCATCGATGCTACCCATGTAGTGGTGCAGCAGCACGTAGGCCGAGCCGGGCGAGCGCGGGCCGAGCGCCGTGCCGATGATCGAGCTGCCGGCGAGATGCGCCTTGACGATCTCACTCTCGAAGTACTCCTCGAGCATATCGGCGCAGCTCATGGTGAAGAAGCGCAGCGTGTCGTAGAGGCGCGCTTCGCCGAGCTTGTGGAAATGGCGGCCGAGGAACAGCAGCTCCTGGAGGTCGCGCGGCCTGAAGGAGGTGGGATCGGGCGGGGTGCGCAGCAGCAGCGGCTTGATGAAGCGACAATGGCGCAGCATGTCGCGCACGTAGCGGTCGTAGGCCTCGGCGTCATTGCGCGAGTGGCGCGCGATCTCGCGGCGCATGGCGTCGTGGTTGTCGTACACGGCGAGATGCCCGCCGTCGCGCATCATGGTGCAGCCGCCCTCGTAGGGGATGATCTGTAGGCCATGGGCCGGCAGCTCGAGGGCGCGGATGATCTCGGTGCGCAGCAGGCTGCACACGTAGGAGCAGTTCGAGTAGGTGAATCCGTCGTAGAGGCGGCGGCTCACGGCGGCGCCACCGACATAGGGGTTGCGCTCGAGCACCAGCACCTTGAGACCTGCACGCGCGAGATAGCAGGCGTTCACGAGCCCGTTATGACCCGCTCCCACGACGATCGCGTCGTAGCGGTTGGCAGCTCCGCGGCTCACGGTCACCTCTCCCCCCGCGTGCTCGGGCTCAGGCGGGCACGCGGCGCGTGGTGCCGAGGGCGTCGAGGGTGCGGTCGACCGCGGTCTCGAAGGCCGTGAGCGTGTCCTTGAGGCACGACTCATCGTGCGCCGCCGACATGAACCACGGCTCGCGCGAGTCCGGCTCGCAGAGGATCAGCTCATCGTGCAGCACGCGCGCCACGGCGTCGTAGAAGCTGTAGTCGCTGCCCTTCCAGTCGCGGTAGGTGCGGGGCGGATCGTGAGCGAAGTACAGCCCGCTCATCGACGGATGGCCGACGAAGCTGTGGCCAATGCCGCGGGCCTTGAGGATCGCACTTTTACCCTGGCGCAGCCGCGTACCGTAGGCGGCGACGCGCTCGAGCGCATCGGTCTCGGCGAGAATCTCGAGCGTCTTCTCCGCGGCCGCGAGCGACACCGGGTGGGCGGTGTAGGTGCCGCCGTGAGCCACACCTTTGCCGAGCTTGCGCATGATGTCCTCGCGTCCCGCCAGCACGGAGATCGGGTAGCCGTTGGCAAGCGCCTTGGCAAACGTGCACAGGTCCGCGCGCACGCCGTACAGCTCCTGCACGCCGCCGCGCGCGACGCGAAAGCCGGTCTTCACTTCATCGATGATCATCACCACGCCGTAGCGGTCGCACAGCTCGCGCGCCGCGCGCACGTAGGCCGGCTCGGCGGCGATCCCCAAGCAGTTGCCCATGATCGGCTCGATCAGCAGGCAGGCGATCGAGTCACCGTGCCGGCGCAACACGTCCTCGAGCTGATTGACGTCGTTCGCCTGCACGAAGTGCGCGAAGGCGCGCGTCGCGAGCGGCACACCCTCGCTGTAGGGCACCACCACGGGGTCACCGACCTGGGACCACTTCTCCATGGGCGTGTACCACATGGCCGCGTCGAACAGCCCGTGGTAGCTGCCCTCGAGAATGACGTAGTTGTCCTTCTTGGTGTAGGCGCGCGCCAGACGCAGCGCCGCCATCACCGCCTCGGTCCCCGAGTTGGAGAAGCGCACGAGCTCGGCCGCCGGCACCATCGCCGCGATGCGCTCGGCGACGCGGTATTCCCGCTCGGTGGAGAGTGCAAACACCCCGCCGACCTCCATGCCCTCGCGCGCCGCCGCATCGACTCGCGGGTCGGCATAGCCGAGGATCGCCGGCCCGTACCCCATGCGGTAGTCGACGTACACGTTGCCGTCGAGATCGGTCACCCGTGCGCCGCGCCCCTGCTTGACATAAATGGTCCGATCCTCGCCCCAGAAGCGGAAATTGGACGCCACACCGAGCGGCAGCCTCTTCAGCGCGCGCCGGTAATGCTCGTGATTCCTGGTCAGGGTACGGGCCATGACGCTTACCCTCGTAGTTGTAAAAATATTGAGAGGATACGGCACCATACCATCGTGACGACCTCTAGTCTATATGCCTATATAGTTTTTTAGGCTAGAATTATATGTTCATATACCCTGCTTCCGGGAATTCCGCCATGAGTGTCACCGCCGCACGCCCGGTCGAAGCTCCCAAGCTCGCCCGCGGGCTCCCCGCCTGGGTCTACAACCACCCGCAGATGACCCGCCTCGAGTTCGAGCGGATCCTCAAGCCGAGCTGGCAGATTGCCTGCCACATCAGCCAGATCCCGAACGCCGGAGACTACGTCACGTTCGAGATGGGCTCGGACAGCGTGATCGTACTGCGCGAGCCGGCCGGTGGAGTCCGCGCGCTGCGCAACGTATGCCGCCACCGTGGCACGCGGCTGCTCGAGGGCAGCGGCCACTGCCACGGGCGTATCACCTGCCCGTACCACGGCTGGACATATCGTTATGACGGCTCGCTCCTGGCGACGCCCGCGAAGGACAGCTTCCCCGATCTCAATCTGCGCGAGTACGGCCTCGCTGCGGTGCACCTCGAGGTCGCTCTTGGATTCGTGTGGGTGTGTCTCGCCGCCGAGGCCCCAGCGCCGCCCTCGCAGTTGTGGGCGCCCATCATCGAGGAGCTTGCCCCCTATCGGTTCGAGGAGCTCGTGCCGACGCAACCTGTGTATCTCGAGGAGTGGGCGGTCGACTGGAAGATCGCAATGGACAACTATCTCGAGTCCTACCACGTGCCGATCGGCCATCCGGGACTGAACCGTATGTTCACCCCCGACTACGAGGATCAGCGTGGAGTTCCCGGGATCGCACGCGGCATCAGCTGGATGCGCGAGGCGCCTTCGTCACGCTGGAGCGAGCGGCTCTACCAGAAATTCGTCGGTACGGTGACGGCCCCACATCTGCCCGAGCCGCACCGCCGCAGCTGGCGCTTCTATAGCTGCCTGCCGAATCTCGGCATCGACGTCATGCCCGAGCAGGTGGATTTCTTTCAGGTGCTCCCCAAGGGGCCCGGCAAGACAGTTATTCGGGGTGCCGCGTTCGGTGTGCCCGATGAGCGGCGCGAGATGCGCCTGGTGCGCTGGCTCGGCAACCGTATCAACATGCAGGTCAACGGTGAGGACCGCCGCCTGTGCGAGCGGCTGCAGCGCGGCATTGCCGATAGCAGCTACCGGCCGGGACCGCTGTCACAGATCGAGACCTGGATGCTCGAGTTCCACGACCTGCTGCGCGCACGCATCCCGGAAGTGAGCCTGCCCGAGCCGCCCGCGCAGTTTGCCTGAGCGCGGCTAGCTCTCCGACCCCGGCAGCGCGCGCAGGAGCGCCGCGATCGATTCGCGGAACTCCGCGAGCGAGGGCGGCACCGGCCCCCCTTCCGCCGCCTCGTCCGCGGCGCCGGCGAGTCCCGCCTGTGTCGACTCGGCAAGCTCGATCTGCTGGCGCAACCAGGCGCCGCGGCGCCGCTGCCAGGCTTCGCGCGGGCCGCGTCCGCGCGCCTTCGCGGCGAGCGAGCCGGGGGCGGCGAAGTCGAAGCGCCGCAGGCGGCTGCGACCCGGCGCGAGCGGACTGACCTGCAGCACCAGCGCGCCCTCCGGGCGGATGTCGAGCAGCAGATTCGGCGCGCTGAAGTGCTGCTGCGGGTGAGCGCTCTCGAGCCACTGCTCGACGAGGAGCTTCCAGTCGGCGCCGACTTCGAGATCGGTGACGCTGCGCGGTTCGAGCGCGGTGAGCTCCTCCCACGGCGCGGGCGGCAGCGGCGGCGCCGACGCAGTGGCAGTGCGCGCGAAGATCAGCGCTCCGGCGCGCAGCATCTCGAGCGGCGTGAGATCGCCGGGCGTCGTACCGGCCACGAGGCGCCCGTCGAAGCTGTAGGTGAGCGAATGGATGGCGCAGTGAATGGCGCTGCGCAGGTGTCCCTGGCGCGGCGCGAGCAACGCGTGCGGTCGGCGGCGGCACGTGTTGCGGAACACGTGCAGGCGGCCACGCTCGCCGCGCACCACCAGTGCCCGCTCGCCGGCGAGATCGCCGGTGAGAAAATCCCCGGCCGCGCGCAGCTCGGCTTCGTGCCCGAGCAGCTGCCAGGCGGGCCGCAGCAGCTGCTCGCGCTCGGCCGCGAGCAAGGCCGGATCGGCGTAGGCCCGCGCCGGCAGCCGCGCGCGCCCGCCAGAGGCGACGGCGCCGCGTTGCGGGGGGTCGGCGGCGGCGCTGAACTGTCCGGGAAACACCGAGCGCAGGTACTGGAGCGAGCGCTCCACCGCGCGCCCCCGGTCGATGTTGGCTTCGCTCTGGAAGGCGAAGCTCTGCCACAGCACCTCGAGCACGCCGATCAAGCCGAGCGCCACCGCGTCGGCATCGAGGTGCGTGGCACCGGTTGCGGCGATCAGCCGCCCGACCAGCTCGCGCACCAGCGCGGCGAACTCTTCGTCCTTCTGTCCGCAGATGTCCTGGTATTCCTGGCGCGCGGTGGCCTCGCCCCAGAACGCGTACCACACCGACACCTTGCGCGGACTGGCGATCTCCGCATCGAGGTACAGCTCCACCAGCAACCGCAGCGCCTGTACCGGCGTCTCCCTGAGCCGCGCGACCGGCACGAGCACGCGCTCCTCGAACTCCGCGGCGAGGTAGGCGAGCGAGGCAACCAGCATGGCGGCCTTCGAGTCGAAGTAGAAGCGCACGATGCCCGGCGACAGGTCGGCGAGCGCCACCACCTTCTCCACCGTGGTGCGCGAGGGCCCGTAGATGTGCAGTGCCGAGATGCACGCATCGATGAGGCGCTGGCGCTGACGCTGGCGGATGCGCGAGCCCCCGCCGTCGGCCGCGGTCGCGGCGACTGCCGTGACGGACGCTCTGTGACTCGACACCTGGCTCATCGCATGCGCATCGCTGACTCACGCTCGCGGTCGTACCGCTGTACGGGGCACAAGTTTATCCCGCACAATAGCCCGCGGGGGGAGTGCACGGGCACAACATGAGACCGACCTGGCTTGGGGGCCGCTGGCTGATCATCCTGCCGCCGCTACTTTTCCTGCTGGTATTTTTCCTCATCCCGTTTGCCTTCGCCTTCAAGATCAGCTTCGCCGAGACCGCGCCCCGGGTGCCGCCGTTCACCGACGTCATCACCTTTACGGGTCATCACCTGCACATCGCGGGGAGCCTGGGCAACTACCGCTACCTGCTCACCGACGAAGTGTACGGGGTCGCCTACCTGTACTCGCTGCGCACCGCGTTCTTTTCCACGCTGATCTGTCTCGCGCTCGGCTACCCCATGGCGTACGCCATCGCGCGCAGCCCCAAGTCGCTGCAGGGGGTGCTGCTGCTCGTCATCATGCTGCCCTTCTGGACCTCGTTCCTGCTGCGGGTCTATGCGCTCGAGGGCATCATCCGCGACAACGGCCTCCTCAACTCGGTACTGCTGCACCTGGGTGTCATCAGAGAGCCACTGCGCATCATGCGCACCAGCGTCGCGGTCTACCTGGGCATCATCTACTCCTATCTGCCCTTCATGGTGCTGCCACTGTTTGCGACGCTCGAGAAGCTCGATCCGACGCTGCTCGAGGCGGCGGCCGATCTCGGCAGCACCCCGCGGCGTGCCTTTCTCGATATCACCGTGCCGCTGTCGATCCCCGGGGTGATCGCCGGCTCGATGCTGGTATTCATCCCCGCGGTCGGCGAGTTCGTCATCCCCTCGCTCCTCGGCGGTCCCAACAACCTCATGATCGGCCGCGTGCTGTGGGATGAGTTCTTCGGCAATCACGACTGGCCGGTGGCCTCCGCGGTCGCCATCGCCTTCCTGCTGCTGCTCGCCGGACCCATCGCGATCTATCAGTACTACAACGTGCGGCAGACCGAGGCCTGAGCACGCGGATGGAACGGCGCTCCTCGACGCTGTTGCTCTCGGTGCTGTTCTTCGGCATCGCGCTGCTCTACCTGCCGATCGTGGTGCTGATCGCCTACTCCTTCAACGCCTCGCCGCTGGTGAACGTCTGGGGAGGCTTCTCCACCGCCTGGTACGGGCAGCTGCTGCACAACCGCCAGCTGCTCCAGGCGGCGCTGCTGTCTCTCGAGGTGGCGGTGGCCGCCTCGAGCGGCGCGGTGGTACTCGGGACGCTGGCGTCGATCGCGCTGGTGCGCTTCGCCCGCTTCCGCGGGCGGTTGCTGCTCACCGGCATGGTGAACGCGCCGCTCGTCATGCCGGAGATCATCACCGGGATCACGCAGCTGCTGCTGTTCGTGTCGATGATGCAGCTCCTCTCCTGGCCGCATCGCGGGTTCACCACCATCGTGCTGTCACACATCACGTTCTGCACGGCGTACGTCACCGTCACCGTGCAGGCACGCCTGCAGAGCGCCGACCGCTCCCTCGAGGAGGCGGCGATGGACCTCGGCGCGAGCCCGGCGCGCGCCTTTCTCGAGATAACGCTGCCGATCATCGCCCCAGCGATCATCTCGAGCTGGCTGCTGTGCTTCACGCTGTCGCTCGATGACCTGGTGATCTCGAGCTTCGTCGCCGGCCCGGGCGCGAGCACCCTGCCGATGGTGATCTACTCCAAGGTGAAGCTCGGGGTGAGCCCTGACATCAACGCGCTCGCAAGTCTCATCGTGTGCGCCGTCGGGGTCTGCATCATCGGCGCCGGGTGGCTCATGACGCGCAGCGATCGCCGCCGCGCGCTCGAGGCACAGCTCGCCGGGAAATAGTCACAGCGCGAGATCGGATGCGCGATCACGTCCGGCAGTGGCGCGTCGGGCTGCTCACAGATCGGTCTTGATGCGGGTCCAGGTGCGCGTGCGCAGCCGCTCGAGCGCCGGACCGACCTCGTTGGCGTTGTAGAGCCGCGCCTCCACCGCCGGTGTGGGGTAAATGGTCGGGTCGTCGAGGATGCGCGGATCGACATAGGGGTCGGCCGCGCGGTTGTCGTTGGCGTAGTGGATGTAGTTGGTGATCGCGGCGATCACCCGCGGCTCGAGCAGGTAGTTGAGGAAGCGGTGGGCGGCGAGTGGGTGCGGGGCGTCGGCCGGAATCAGCCAGGCGTCGAATGAGCCGTTGGCACCCTCTTTGGGCACGGTGAACGCGAGGTGCACGTCGCGGCCGCCGGCCCGGGCACGCGCCATGGACACGGCGTAATCGCCCGACCAGCTCATGGAGATGCAGAACTCGCTGTTGGTCAGCCCGTTCATGTACTCGGTGGAGTCGAAGGCACGGATATAGGGCCGCACCGCGAGCAGCAGCTTCTCGGCCTTGGCGTAATCCTCCGGGTTTGTGGTGTTGGGATCGAGGTGCAGGTAGTTGAGCGCCAGCTGCAGCACGTCCTCGGCGGAATCGAGGAAGGTCACGCCGCAGTCGGCGAAGCGGCTGACGACCTCGGGCTTGAAGATCATGTCGAGGCTGTCGACCGGCGCATCCGCCATGCGCGCGCGGATCAGGTCGACGTTGTAGGCGAAGCCGTTGACGTGCTGCAGGTAGGGCATGGCGTGCAGGTTGCCGGGATCCGCCCGCGCTTCGATGGCGAGAATGTGCGGGTCGAGGTTCTTCCAGTTGGGCAGCAGCGTCTTGTCGAGCGGGCGGTAGATTCCGGCCTTGATCTGGCGCGCGAAGTAGTCGGTAGAGGTACTGACGACGTCGTAGCCGGAGTCTCCCGCCATCATCTTCGCCTCGAGGGTCTCGTCGGAATCGTAGGTGTCGTACACGACGCGGATGCCGGTGCGCGCCTCGAAGTCCGCGATCGTGTCCTTGCCGATATAGTCCGCCCAGTTGTAGATGTGCAGCTCCGGTTCTTCGGCGGCACTCCCCGGCGGGTCTGTGCCGTGCCGGCCGCAGCCGCTCAGAAGCACGGCGGCCAGGAGCGCGGCGCTCACAGGTATCCTCAAGCGCCGCAGGCGGCGCGGCCGCACGGCTCGTGGCGGCAGCGCCGCACACGCCGCTGCGGTCCATGCGCTCATCCTCACCACCCAACCCGCCTAGAGTTTCACCATCACGTGACGCACCACCGTGTAGTCCTCGAGCGCATACACCGAGAGATCCTTGCCGTAGCCTGAGCGCTTGAAGCCACCGTGGGGCATCTCGCTCACGGTTGCGAAATGCGTGTTGATCCAGGTGGCGCCGTATTGCAGCTGCGCCGCCACCTGCATTGCCCGTGCCACGTCGCGCGTCCACACCGAGGAGGCGAGTCCATACTCCGAATCGTTGGCCCAGCGGATCGCCTCCTCGGTATCGCTGAAGGGGGTTACCGACACCACCGGCCCGAACACCTCGCGCTGTACGATCTCATCCTCCTGACGAGCGCCCGCGAGCACGGTCGGCTCGAAAAAGAACCCGCTCCCCTCGCGCGCCTTGCCGCCGGTGGTGAGCGCCACGTGCTTGAGTGATGCGGCACGGGCCACCATGGCGGCGACGCGCTCGCGCTGCGTGCGGGAGATGAGCGGTCCCATCTCGACGCCAGACTCCTGCTGCGCGCCCACCTTGATAGTGCGCACGGCGCCGGTGAGGTCGGCGACCAGCCGCTCGTACACACGCCGTCCGGCATACAACCGGCAGGCCGCGGTGCAGTCCTGACCGGCGTTGTAGTAGCCGAAGGTGCGCACACCCGCGACCACGGCCTCGATATCGGCGTCGTCGAATACAATGACCGGTGCCTTGCCGCCGAGTTCGAGATGCGTGCGCTTGAGATTGCCGGCGGCGGCCGCGAGCACCTTCTGTCCGGTCGCGATCGAGCCGGTGAGCGACACCATGCGTACGCGCTCGTGGTTGATGAGGGCGCTGCCCACCGGCTCACCGCGCCCGCACACGACGTTCACCACCCCGGCAGGCAGCAGCTCGGCGAGCGCCCCCGCGAGTTTCAGCAGCGTGAGCGGGGTGAGCTCGGAGGGCTTGAGGATCAGCGTGTTGCCAGCGGCAATCGCCGGGGCGATCTTCCAGGCGGCCATCATCAGCGGGTAGTTCCAGGGCGCGATCGAGCCCACCACACCGACCGGGTCGCGGCGGATGAGGCTCGTGTGGCCGGGCAGGTACTCCGCGGCCGCAAGCCCCTGCGGCGAGCGGCATACGCCCGCGAAGAAGCGGAACACGTCGGCAATCGACGGCATCTCGTCGGCCAGCATGGCGGCGAGCGGTTTGCCGGTGTTGCGCGACTCGAGCGCCGCATAGGCCGCCGCCTCGGCGTCGATGTGATCGGCGATGCGCAGCAGCAACGCTGCGCGCTCCTTGGGTGCGGTGCGTGCCCAGCCGGGGAACGCCGCCTCGGCCGCCCGGACGGCGGCGTTCACCTGCTCGACCGAAGCCTCCGCCACCGTGGCGATCTCGGCGCCGCTGGCGGCGTCGAGCACCGGCTCCGCCGACCCTTCCCCGGCAACCAGGCGGCCGCCGATCAACAGCTGTGTCTGCATGAGAGTCTCCCGAAGTCAGCCCACCTGAGGGCGAGCATGCCGCAGCGTCTTGCCGCACGCCAACGGCACGTTATATTATTATAGCTATAATATTACCTGCCGTGCGCGTCCAGCGGCGAGGATCAACATGAACACCGACGTCATGATCACCTGCGCAGTCACCGGCGACGACTCCAAGGTCACCAAGAGCCCGCATTGCCCCATCACCCCGGAGCAGATCGCTGCCTCGGCGGTCGCGGCGGCACGCGCCGGGGCGGCAATCGTGCACATCCACGTGCGGGACCCGGACACCGGGCAGTTCAGCATGGCCACACGCCACTACCGCGAGGTGGTCAAGCGGATCCGCGAGAGCCAGGTCGATGTGCTCGTGAATCTCACCTGCGGCATGGGCGGTTATATCTGCATCGGCACGCAGGGGCTCAAGGATACCCCGGCGGCCGGCACCGATTTCGTGACCCAGGAAGAGCGCATGCGCCACGTCATCGAGCTGTGCGGTGAGGGTTTGTACCGGCCGGATATCGCCACGCTCGACTGCGGCACGCTCAATTTTGGGGACGGCAACCGCGCTTACATCTCGACGCCGGATTATTGCCGCGAGGGTGCCGGCATCCTGAGAGACCTGGGCGTAAAGGTCGAGCTGGAGGTGTTCGATACCGGTAACCTCTGGTTCGTGAAGCAGATGATCAAGGAGGGGCTCATTGCGGCCCCGGCGATGATCCAGCTGTGCACCGGCATCGCCTACGGGGTGCCGGCGGACGTCGGTCACCTGCTCGCCATGGTGAACACGCTGCCCGCCGAGTGCGTGTGGAGCTCCTTCGCGGTGAGTCGCATGCAGATGCCGTGGGTCGCCCAGTCGATACTGCTCGGCGGGAATGTGCGCGTCGGCCTCGAGGACAACCTCTACCTATCGCGCGGCGTCTATGCGAGCAACGCCCAGCTGGTCGAGAAGGCTCGCACCATCGTCGAGGCCATGGGGGCGCGCATCCTCTCCCCGGCGCAAGCGCGCGAGCGGCTGCGGCTGCAGTGACCGTGGCCGGCATCCCCATCTACGAGACGCCGGTCCTCCCCGAGTGGATCGACTACAACGGTCATCTGCGCGACGCCTATTACGGGTTGATCGTCAGCCTTGCGACTGACGCGCTCATGGATCGCGTCGGGCTCGATGCCGCCTACCGCGCACGCACCCATGGGACGCTCTACACGGTCGAGATGCACGTGCACTTCCTGCACGAGGTGAAGCAGCCCGACACGGTCGGCGTCGCCGTGCGCATCGCCGGGCTCGACAGGAAGCGCATCCACGCCGCCTTCGAGATGGAGCGCCGCGGGGACGCTGTGCTCGCGGCCGTTGCAGAGGTGATGCTGCTGCACGTGCGCCAGCAGGGCGATGCGGTTACGGTGGTCCCGTTCCCACCGCAGGTGAGCGCGGCGCTCGAGCAGCTTCAGGCGGCGAGTGCTGCGCTGCCGGCGGCCGGCCCGCCGTCCCGGCGCCTCGAGTTGCGCGGTCACAGCCCTCGGCAATGAGCGTGCCCGCGCTTGAGCGACTGCTCGCGCCGCGCAGCATCGCCTTGATCGGGGGCGCCTGGGCAGATGCGGCGCTCGCCGCGAGCCGCGCCGTCGGTTATTCCGGGGAGGTGTGGCGCATCCACCCGACGCGGCCCTCTTCTGCCGGGCAGCACTACTACCGTTCGGTGGACGAGCTGCCGGCGGTCCCCGACGCCGCCTTCGTAGCCGCACCGAATCGCGAGGTTCCGGCCATCGCCGCCGCGCTCGCGCGGCGCGGCGCGGGCGGCTTCGTCTGCTTCGCGGCCGGCTTTTCCGAGACCGCGACGGATGAGGGCGAGCGCCTCACGCGCGAGCTGCTCGCGAGCGCCGGTGAGCTGCCGTTCTTCGGTCCGAACTGCTACGGCTTCGTGAATTTTTTCGACGCTGCAGCGCTCTGGCCCGACCAGGTGGTCGGTGAGCGACGCGACCGCGGCGTCGCGCTCATCTGCCAGAGCGGCACCCTGGCGCTCAACCTGCTGTACAACAACCGCTCGCTCCCCATCGGCTGCGTGCTGACCGTCGGCAACCAGACACGGCTTGCAGCCGAGGATCTGGTCGATCTCATGTGTGCCGATGAGCGCGTGACGGCCATCGGCTTGTATCTCGAGGGTCTCAGCGATCCGCAGCGCTTCGTCGCAGCGGCCGCGCGCGCGCGCGCCGCCGGCAAACCGATCGCGCTCGTCAAGGCAGGGCGCACGGCAGCGGCGACGCGCACCGTGCGCACGCACACTGGCGCACTCGCCGGCACCGATGCCGCATTCGATGCGTTCTGCCGGCAGGCGGGCCTCGCGCGCTGCGAGTCGCTGGCGACCTTGTGCGAAACGCTGAAGATCTTCCACACCGGCGGCCCGCTGCGCGGCCGGCGCGTGCTCGCCATGGGCGCCTCGGGTGGGGACATGGCGATGACCGCCGACGCCGCGCGCGGTCTGTCGCTCGACTTTGCGCCCATCCCGCCCGATGCCGCGGCCCGCCTGCGCGAGATCCTCTCCGATCGCGTGCACGTCGCGAATCCGTTCGATTTCCACACCCACGTCTGGTTCGACTACCCGCGCCAGCGCGCCATGTTCGGCATCGCGCAGCGCGCGGGCTTCGACGCGGTCGCCTTCCTCGTCGACTGCCCGCCGGCGGGCGCGGACGACTCGACCTACGTGCGGGTCATCGAGGAGTTCGCCGCGGCGCTGCCGGGCGCCGCGACGCGCGCTGCGGTGATCTCATCGCTTCCCGAGTCGCTCTCGGCGGCGACGCGCGAGAAATGCCTCGCGGCGGGCGTCGTTCCGCTTCAGGGTCAGCGCGAAGCACTCGAGGCGCTCGATCTCGCCGCCGCGGTCGGCGTCGCCTGGTCGAGCGGGGCCGCCGTCGAGCCGCGTTGGCCGCGTGCACTGCCTCGAGCGACGCGCGCGCTGAGTGAGCCCGAGGCGAAGCAGGCGCTCGCGGCCTTCGGCGTGAGCGTGCCGCGCGCGCGGCTGGTGCCGGTACGCGAAGCAGCGCAGGCCGCGGCTTCGCTCGGCTTCCCGGTGGTGATGAAGGCCGCCGGCGCGACGCTCGAGCACAAATCCGATGTCGGCGGCGTAGTCCTCAACATCCGCACGGCTGCGGAAGCGGCCGCCGCGGCGCAGCGGCTGTCCGTGCTCTCAGCAACGCTGCTGGTCGAGGAGATGATCAGCGACGGCGTGGCCGAGATCCTCGTGGGTATCACCGTCGATCCACAGTTCGGCCAGCTGCTGGTGCTCGGCGCGGGCGGCGTGCTCACCGAGCTGCTGCGCGACAGCGTGACGCTCCTGCCCCCTTTCACGGCAACGACCATCGGCGCAGCGCTCGAGAAGCTGAAGGTCGCGAAGCTCCTCAGCGGGTATCGAGGCCGCCCGCGCGCTGACGTGGCCGCACTCGTCGAGACGGCCCTCGGCTGTACGCGCTACGCTGCCGCCAACCTCGAGCACATCGCGGAGCTCGACCTGAACCCCGTCATCGTGCGCCCGCAGGGGCTCGGCGCGGTGGCGGTCGATGCCTTGATCCGACTCGTGTAAGGAGCACAGAGGAGCACACCCATGTCCGCTACGTCCGACGGCCTGTCCGACGGCATCCGGACCGCCACCGACGGTACGGTCCTCGAAGTCACCATCGATCGCCCGAAGGCGAATGCCATCAACCTCGCCGCGAGCCGGCGGCTGAACGAGGTCTTCACCGCGTTCCGCGACGACTCGGCACTGCGCGTAGCGATCGTCACAGGTGCGGGTGAGCGTTTCTTCTCCCCCGGCTGGGACCTCAAGGCCGCCACTGGCGCCGAGGAGTCCGACGAGGACTGGGGCGTCGGCGGCTTCGGCGGCCTCAACTACCCGCGCAATCTCGACAAGCCGCTCATCGCGGCCGTCAATGGTATCGCCTGCGGCGGCGGCTTCGAGATCGTGCTCGGCACCGATATCATCGTGATGGAAGAGCACGCGAGGTTCGCGCTGCCTGAGATCAATGTCGGCGTGCTCGCGGACGCCGGAACCATCAAGCTGCGGCGCCGCATCCCCTATCACGTCGCGGTCGAGTTCCTGATGACGGGGCGCTGGATGGATAGCGCCGAAGCCAAGCACTGGGGGCTCGCCAACCACGTCGTTCCCAAGGGACAGGGGCTCACCAAGGCGCGCGAGATCGCCCGGCAGCTTGCCGAGGGGCCGCCGCTGCTCTTCCCGGCGATCAAGCAGCTGCTGCGTCACACGGAGATGGTCGCCGAGCATCCGGCCTTCGAGCTGCACGACGCGCTCGGCGCCGTGCAGCGAGTCATCCGCTCGGAGGACCTCAAGGAAGGGGCGCGCGCCTTCGCCGAGAAGCGCAAGCCCGTGTGGAAGGGTAAGTGAGCGAGGCGGGCCGCGCGCGCGAGCGGCTCACCCGCCGAGCGGTCGCAGCAGCGAGCGCGAGATGATGTGGCGCTGCACCTCACTGGTGCCGTCCCAAATGCGCTCGATGCGCGCGTCGCGCCAGATGCGCTCGAGAGGCAGCTCCGTCATCAACCCCATGCCGCCGTGGATCTGCAGCGCCTCGTCCGCCACCATGGCCAGCATCTCGGAGGCCTTCAGCTTCGCCATCGCCATGTCGGTGTCGGTGGCGCTCTTCTGATCGAGCTTCCACGCGGCCTCGAGCGTCAGCAGCTCCGCGGCGCGCAGCTCGAGCGCCATGTCGGCGAGCTTGAAGGAAATGCCCTGGAACTTGCCGATCGCCTGCCCGAACTGCACGCGATCGACCGCCCATTGCTTGGCGCACTCGAGCGCACGCTCCGCGCGCCCGAGGCAGTTCGCCGCCACCTGTAGGCGGGTCGCGCCGAGCCAGGTGTTAGCGACCTCGAATCCGCGGTGCACCTCGCCGAGCACTGCCGAGCGCGGCACGCGGCAATCGGTGAACTCGAGGATGCTGTTGTTGTAGCCGCGGTGGGACACGTTGCGGTACCCGGGGCGAACCACGAAACCCGGGGTACCCATGTCGACGAGGAAAGCCGTGATGAGCTTGCGCTTGCCGCGGGCGGAAGACTCCTCGCCGCTCGCGGCGAACAGGATGACGAAGTCGGCGTGGTCGGCGTGGCTGATGAAGTGCTTGGTGCCGTTGATGATGAAGTCACCGCCCTTCTCGACCGCGGTGGTCTTCATCCCGCGCAGGTCCGAGCCCGCCTGCGGCTCGGTCATCGCCAGGCATTCGACACGCTCGCCGCGCACCGCCGGCAGCAGGTAACGCTCGCGCTGCGTCCCTTCGCACGCCAGCAGTATGTTGGAGGGGCGTGCCACGCAGGTGTACTGCAGCGCGTAGCTGGTATGGCCGAGCTCCTTCTCGTACAGCACCCAGCTCACCGCATCGAGCCCGGCGCCACCCACCTCGCTCGGCATGTTGGCGGCATAGAGCCCGGCGGCGATGGCCTTGTCGCGCAGCGGGCGCCACAGCGCCTCGCGCAGCGTGCCGCCGTCCTCGACCTCGCGCTCGTGCGGCACGAGCTCCTCGCGCACGAAGTCGCGCGTGGTCTTGATGATGAGCTGCTGCTCTTCGGTCAGAGAGAAATCCATCGAGGTCTCCTCAGGCGGACGCGTTGCGGCTCTTGCGGGCGGCCACGGTGCCCGCAGTACTCATCGCCCAGTCATGCAGCAGCTCGAGCTGCAGCCGCAGCTGCTCGATCTGGCGCGCGGCGGGCCAGTCGGCACGACTTGCCACGGTGCTCGCGGTGATGCCGTTGATGAAAGTGATCACCGAGCGCAACAGCTGCTCGCACGTCGCCCGGGGCCAGCGCTGCCACTCGGCCGCCCAGCCGCGCGCCAGACAGCGCTCGAAGAGCCGCAGGTACTCCCGGTGCATCCAGGCGTTGATCCGCCGCATGCGCCGGTCGGCCGGCAGCTGTCCCCAGAACGCGATGTAGAAGGCGCACTCGATGTAGCGCGTCTCATCGACCGGTAACGCCTCGGTGAGGAGTGCCAGCAGGTCGGGCGGCGCCGCGGCAGCGCGCGGCGTGAGCCGCTCCTCGATGCGACGCAGGATCAGACGCAGCGCGGCGACGATGATGTCCTGCTTGGTGTCGAAGTAGTGCGCCACCATGCCGGTGGTGTAGCCGGCCTCGCGCGCGATACGCACGATGGTCGCCTGATCGAAGCCGTACTGCGCCACCACCCGGCAGGCCACCAGGGCGATCTGCTCGCGCCGCTGCTGATGATCGACGATCTTCGGCATGGTCAGCGTGTCGCGGCTTGAAGCTCTGCGAGGCGTGCGCGCACCGCGCCATCGAGCGGTGCCGCCCGGCCCTCGTCGGTCCTCACGTGCAGGTAGAGCTGCTCGGCGCTCGCGACGAGGGCCGCGTCGCGCCCGCGGTGCAGCGCGTGCTGCAGGCGCACCCGCTTGTCGTCCACCTCCAGCACCGCCGTCATGACGTAGAGTGGCTCCTGCGCACGAGCCTCGGCCTTGTGGGTCACGCGGGTCTCCACCGTGTAGAGACTGCGGCCCGTGCGGCGGTAGGCGTCGTCGACGCCCACGAAGCGAAACAGCGCGTCGGTCGCATCGCCGAACACCTGGAGGTAGCGGAAATCGGTCATATGGCCATGGAAATCGATCCATTCCGGCCGCACGCGCGTCTCGAGGAGGCGTAACGGCCCCCTGGGCCGTTCAGCCGCGGCGCCTACCGCGGCGGCAAGCGGCGCACCTGCGGCAGCGGCCGAGCTCGCGTACAGCCGCTCCTCGAGCGCCCGCAGCGTCGCCCCGGCGCCGATGTTGTATTCGCGCAGTACCTGCTGGATGGCGACCAGGTAGTCGTCGCGCAGCCGCTCGAGCTCGCGGATCGAGCGGCCCGCCGCCTGCGCCTGGGTGCCCGCGACCATCTTGTCGATCAGCGCCTCGCTCAGCTCGGGGGCCTCGAGCTTGGTCCACGGCCACTTCAGGCACGGTCCGAACTGGCGCAGCATGTGGCGCATGCCGGTCTCGCCGCCGGCCAGGTGATAGATGAGGTTGGTGCCCATGCCGGCCCAGCGCAGTCCCGGGCCGTACACGATGGAGTCGTCGAGCTCACCGGTGGTCGCGACATCCTCGTTCACCATGTGCAGGATCTCGCGCCACAGCGCCTCCTGCAGCCGGTCGGTCAGGTGTCCCGGCACCTCGCGGCGTACGCGCAGCGGGTGCATGCCGATGTAGGTGTAGAAGCGCTCCGCCGCGGCCAGCGCGGCCTCGGTGGTCTGGCGGCCGCCGACCAGCTCGACCAGCGGCAGCAGGTACACGGGGTTGAAGGGATGCGCGACCAACAGCCGCTCCGGGGCCACCATGTCGCGTTGCAGGTCCGAAGGCATGAGGCCCGAGGTGCTCGAGGCGATCACGACGTCGGGCGGCGCATGACGGCTCACCTGCGCCAGCACTCGCTGTTTGAGCTCGAGCTGCTCGGGGATGTTCTCCTGGATGAGATCCGCCTGCCGCGCCATGGCGGAGAGGTCGCTGGTGAATGACAGCTTGCCCTTCGGCGGCAGTGGCGCGAACGTGAGGCGCGCGAGCGCACCCTCGGCGTTAGCGACCGCGCCGCGAATCCATTCCTCCATCTCCGGCTTGACGTCGGCGGCGATGACGTCGATGCCGAAGTGCAAGGCCCGCGCCGCCCAGCCGCCGCCGATGACTCCGGTACCGAGAAGTCCGAGCGTCTGCACCTGTCGCATGATCCACACCCACCCACGGTGACACGCGCGGTGCGGCCGCGAGGCGGCCTGCCGGGCGTGAGTCTTTTTAATGTCGTCGTGATAATATAATAAATTGACGCGCTTGTGCAGCGCCCAGCGCCGTTGCAGCGCAGCGCACGACGCACGGTAAGCCTTGAGGCTCGCGCCGCCTTTGCGGGACAATGGCGCCCGTCGACGCTCGGAATGAACAGCAATAGGAGGGCACATGGGCTTGTTAGATGGATTGCTCGGCGGCGCCGTCGGAGCCGAGATGGCGACGGTCGTGAATTCCTTCATCCAGCAGCACGGTGGCATCCAGGGCATCGTCGCGCAGCTCGAGAAGCAGGGACTCGGCGAGACCGCGCGCTCGTGGGTGTCGAGCGGACCGAATCAGCCGATCTCGGCGGATCAGATTCATCAGGTATTCGGCAGCGGCGTGATCGGGCAGCTGGCCGCGAAGGCCGGCATGAATCCCCAGGACCTGGCGGCTAAGCTCTCGCAGGTGCTGCCGGCGGCGGTCGACAAGCTGACTCCCGGCGGAACGCTCCCGGCCAAGAACGCCTGAGCGCCGCCCGCGGGGCGCTCGCGAGTCGAGGGCGTGCCGGTGCCCGTGGGCACCGGCACACGGCTGCGCGCCACCCGCGCCGACCCGAGCGCGCGGGCTCTTGCGTTTGCGCGCTCAGGCGCGCATGTTCCGCGTGCCGCCGAATCACGAACAACCCGCGGCCGGCTATTACGAACAATTACAAGGGACGGCAATGAATACCAGTAAGTCATGGCTCGCCGCAGCGCTTGGCGCTGCGCTCATCGCCAGCGCCGGTGCAGTGCCCTATCCACACGGAGCGGTGACGGCGAACGACGTTGGCCCCGCGGCCGCCTTCCCCGAAAACGCGCAGGTCACGGTGACGGTGGCACTGACGCTGCGCAACACCGAGCAGATGGAACAACTGATCGAGTCCATCTACACACCGGGGTCGCCGCAGTATCTGCAGTTCCTGACCCCGCAGCAGTTCCAGAGCCAGTTCGGCCCGACCGCCGCGACCATTGCCGCAGTCGGCCGGGAATTCGCCGCCCGCGGACTTACGGTTACACAGACCGCGACCGCGCAACTGCATGTGAGCGGCAGCGCGGATCAGATCGCAAAAGCGTTCGCCGTGGAGTTGCACAGCTTCGAGGTGGCGGCCACGACCTCGGCTTCTGCCTACCGTTACCGCGCGCCGCTCACTACCCCGCAGGTACCGGCCGCCATCGCCGGCTCGGTACGCGCGGTATTTGGGCTGGATACCCGTCCGCGTCTGAAGCCGCACCTGCGGCATGCGCCACTCGCCGCAACTGCTCACACGAGTGCACCAGACACGCCGAATCCGCCCGGCGCGTGGACGGTAGTCGACTTCTCGCAGTACTACGACGTCATCCCGCTCTACCACGCCGGCCTCGACGGACGGGGTCACACCATCGGCATCGTCACGCTCGCCGCTTTCACCCCGAGCGACGCCTACACCTACTGGAGTGCTCTCGGCCTCCACGTCAATCCGCATCGCATCACCGAGGTCCAGATCGACGGCGGTTCGGGTCCTCCGAGTGATGAGTCCGGCTCGCTCGAGACCACGATCGACGTCGAGCAGTCCGGCGGTATCGCGCCCGGCGCCAAGATCATCGTCTACGAGGCGCCAAACACCGACCAGGGATTTGCCGATGCGTTCGCCGCGGCGATCGACTCTAACCGCTGCGACACCTGCTCAGTCAGTTGGGGTGAATGGGAAGGCTTCGACGGGCCCAATCCGGTGGTCGGCGGCGTTCTCATAACCAATCCCACCAACGGCCAGCAGACGTCGCAAATTGTGGCCTATGACGATCTGTTCGCCCAGGCCGCACTGCAGGGACAGAGCTTCTTCGACGCCGCCGGCGACAGCGGCGCATACGATACCGCAGACGAGTTGCCGCTCGAGCCCTCTCCCGGTCAGCCCTACAGCTACAACCCCATACTGTCGGTCGATGACCCGGGGGTGCAGCGCTACATCACCACCGGCGGCGGCACGACGCTACCGGGGCCGCAGGCCATCACAAGCTCACCGCTCGGCGTGCCGCTACCTCCCGGCGTCACGATCAACCTCAATATCGCACAGGAGCAGTCATGGAGCTGGACGTGGCTCGAGCCGGTGTGCCGGTTCCTCCAACAGAACCCGATCGATTGCGGTACCTTCTCCGTCGGCACGGGCGGCGGTGTGAGCCTCTACGTACACCGACCGTTCTATCAGTGGTTCGTGCCGGGCATGGCCGACACCATAGCGCATCAGACACTCTTGCAGCTGACGCCACCGCCGGTGCAGGTGCTCTACGCGCTGCCCGCCGGGTTTCCCGGCCGCAACGTTCCGGACATCTCGCTGAATGCTGACCCGTACACCGGCTATGCCGTCTATTACACCTCGAACGTGAGCGGCTTTTCGGTGCAGATCGGCTGGGGAGGCACCAGTTTCGTGGGCCCGCAGATGAACGGCGTGACCAGCCTGTACGACCAGGCTCTGCACCACCGGCTCGGCCTGCTGGATCCCGCGCTGTATTACATCAGCGCGACCAAGGGGTACGGCGGACCGCACGCGCCGCTGCGGGACATCAGGAAAGGCAACAACTGGTACTGGAACGCGCACAGGGGCTACGACCAAACCACGGGCGTTGGTGTGCCGGACGTTGCCAATCTCCTCGACGCGCTCGCCGAGCTCGGGCACTGAAGGTCATCGCGGGGCTGCACCCGCGCTGCGATCCCGCGACCGGCCGTTCCGTGCCAAAGGTGCCTGTCAGCCCGCGTGCGCCCGCGGCGGCAGATCCTGTGCGCAGAAGCGCCGCAGCCGCGCACACGCCACATCGAGCGTCGCCTCGTCGGCGGCGATGCACACACGCACGCAGCGCGCCGCGCCCGGTCCGAACGCCGCGCCATCCATCACCGAGACGCGCTCGGAGGCATAGAGCGCGCGCATGAACTCCCCGCCGCTCAGGCCCGTTGCACTCACGTCGATCAGCATGAACATGCCCGCTTCCGGGATGATCGGCCGCAGCCCGCTGATACCGCGGATGCCGTCGGCGAAGCGCTGCTGACGCTTCGCGCAGTACTCGCGCACGCGCGCCTCGGCTTGCCCGGCCAGCGCGAGCGCCGTGACGGCAGCCTCCTGAATGAAGCCCGGCAGCCCGAACAACATGCACATCGCCAGGTGCTCGGCGTGCACCGCGAGCTGGCGCGGGCCCACGAGCCACCCGGCGCGCCAGCCGGTCATGGCATGCGACTTGGAGAGACTGCCGAGTGTCACGACCCGCTCGGGAAGGCGCGCGGCGAGTCCCGGCACGCGTCCACCCGGCGCAAGGCCCGCATAGACCTCGTCCGCCACCAGCCACAGATCGTGGCGGCGCGCGAGCTCGCCGACGAACGCGAGCTCGCTCTCGTTGAGTATGACTCCACTTGGGTTATTGGGGCTCGCCCAGAGAATCGCGCGCGTACGCGGCGTGAGCAGCGCCTCGAGCGCCGCGAGGTCCGGACGCCAGGCGCCATCGACCGGTGCGCGCACCAGGCGGGCGCCCGACACCTCGATGGTCGCGGGGTAAGTCGGATACATCGGCTCGAAGGTGACGACCTCATCGCCCGGTCCCGCGAGACACAGCGAGGCAACGAACAGCGCGTTCTGTGCCCCGGCGAAATAGACGACGTTGTCGGCATCCACCGCCTGGCCGCAGCGCGCGGCGTGCGCCTGCGCGATGGCTTCGCGCAGCGCGCGCCGTCCGACGGCCGGCGTGTAGTGCGTGTCGCCGGCGCGCAGCGCGCGGATGGCCTGCTCGATCACCGCTGCGGGCGTCTCGAGGTCCGGATCGCCCACGCTGAGGATGATCACGTCCTCGCCGCGCTCGCGTGCCGCCACCGCCTCGTAGTGCGTGAGCCACGCGGCGGCGCCATCGCCGCCGATGCGCTCGACCAGTTGGGAGAACCTCACGCACTTACTGTGCGTGGGCGGTGTTAACATTTCAAGCGCATGAACGCCGCTCCCTGGACTGTCGGACGCTACGTGGTCGAGACGCTCGCCGCCAACGGCATCGACACTGTGTTCGGCATTCCGGGCGTGCACAACATCGAGCTCTATCGCGGCCTGGAGCTCTCGCGCGTGCGCCACGTACTGGTGCACCACGAGCAGAGCGCCGGCTTTGCCGCCGACGGATATGCACGCGCCAGCGGGCACCCCGCCGCGGCTTTCGTCATCTCCGGTCCGGGCGTCACCAACGCGCTTACGGCGCTCGCGCAGGCGTGGTCGGATTCCGTGCCGCTGCTGCTCATCGCGAGCGCCCCGCTGCGCGCCACGCTCGGCCGGCACTGGGGCGTGCTGCACGAGCTGAAGGATCAGCGCGCCCTGGTCGCTGACGTCACCGCCTTCGCCGGCAGTGCGCGCAGCGACAGCGAGGTGCGCGATCATCTGCGCGCGGCGTTCGCTGCGCTGCGCGCCGCGCGTCCACGGCCCGCCTATCTCGACATCCCGCTCGATCTACTCGGCGAGCCCACCACGTTGCGGCCGGAGGTGTTCGCCCGCCCTCCCCCTATCGCCGCGCCGCCGCGTTCGGCCATTGATGCAGCGCTCGCGCTCCTCGCGACCGCCGAGCGGCCACTGCTGATCGCCGGTGGCGGTGCGCGCGCGGCCGGAAGCGCACTGCGGCAGATGCTCGAAGCCGTGGACGGGTACCTGGTCACGACGGTGGCTGGCAAAGGCGTGGTGGCGGAGAGCCATCCCGCGAGCCTCGGCGCGAGCCTGCCTTTTCAGCCGACCCTCGAGCGCGTGGCGCAGGCGGATGTGGTCGTGGCCGCCGGGACAGAGCTGTCCGAGACCGACGTCTACAGCACCACGCGGATCAGGATCGACGGTCAGCTGATCCGCATCGACGTCGACGAGCGCAAGCTCTTCGATCACTACGGCGCTGCGGTCACGGTGCCCGGCGATGCGGCGACGGCCCTGGGTCTGCTGGCCCGCTCAGTGAGCGCGCGCAGCGGCTGGCGCAGCGCCTGCGGCGACGGGGCGGCGCATCGCGCCCGCATCGACGCGCAGCTCGATGCCACGGCACGGCGCGCGCTGCCGGCCGTGCGCGCACTGCGTGCCGCGCTGCCCGCCGACGGCGCCATTTTCAGCGACATGACGCAGATCGCCTACCTCGGCAACTATGCGTTCGCCGCGGAGCGGCCCGGGGTGTGGTTTCACCCTTCCGGATACGGTGCCCTCGGTTATGCGCTGCCTGCGGCGCTCGGCGCGAAAATCGCACAGGTACAGCGTCCCATCGTGGCGCTCGCCGGTGACTTCGGTGTGCAGTTCACGCTGCAGGAGCTGATGACGGCGGTCGAGCTCGACCTGACATTGCCGGTCGTCGTCTGGAACAACGAGGCGCTCGGCCAGATCCGCGATGACATGCGCGCCGCCGGCATTGCCCCGATCGGCGTCGTGGCGCGCACCCCGGACTTCGTCGCGCTGGCCGGCGCCTGCGGAGCCACAGGCGTGCGGGTCGATCACGCGACGGCGCTCACCGAGGCATTGCGCGAAGCGCTGCGCCGTCCGGGCCCGACACTGCTCGAAGTCATCGCCGCGGACTTCCGCGACACCTGAACGGCCGAGCGGCTGCTCACTCCTCGAGCAGACTCTGCAGCCTCGCGAGGGCCGCCTTCCAGCTGCGGCGCACCGGCTCGACGTCGCCTTTCTTCGCCAGCCGGCTCACCTGCACGGCGATCTGACTCTTGGCGCGCCCCCGGGCGTAAAAGCCGATGTCGACGCGCGTGCTGTGCTTCCAGCGGCCGCGGAAGTACTTGTCCTTGGTGTGCGTCGAGGGCTCGAAGGCACCCGCGGGAAACCACTTGCGGCGCTCACCGGCGCGCGCCGTGACCTCGTAGAGGTGCGGCAGGCGCGTCGAGAGCGTCCGGGAGATCGCTACCGAGAAGCCGTCGGCGCTCTGGTGCCGCACGCGCAGGCCCCGGGCGCGTTCGTACTCGACCGCCACCATCTGACTCCACCAGCTCGGCACGCAATAGCGTGCGGCGAGCAGGTGGGCAATCTCGCGATGCGGGAGCTTGTGTGCACCGGCCCGGTCGAGCGTGGCGAACCAGGTCGCCCAGTCCCTGCCCGTGCGCGCCCTGACGGCCGCGTCGCTCATCGATGGGACATGGGGGCGCGAGGCAGTGCTCATGCGTGTAATCCCCGAGGCTCGAGCGCCAAGTTAAGCGCAGCGGTGCGTCACGTTCAACCTCGAGGAATAGAAGACGTGCGAACCGCTCGCAGCACGGGCCGGTTGCCCAAGGTCGGCATACAGCGGCGTGCGTAGGAATAAGCCTGTGTAGGAATATGCCTACAAACGGTGAGCTGAGTGTCGTACTCTGCCGAGGCGACGGACCCGGTAGTGTGTACCCACTATGGCAGTACACGGATCGACATGGACTCCGTCGGGAGGCTCGATGGCAAGGGTGCTCATTGCTGACGATCACGCGATGACCCGAGCAGGGCTGCGCCACTGGCTGGAACAGGACCGGGGGGTCGAAGCCATCGCCGAGGCGGCGAGTGGGTCGGAAACGCTACAGCAGCTGCGCGATCGGCCCTGGGACCTGGTGGTGCTCGACATCAACATGCCCGACCGAAGCGGGATCGACATCCTGCGGCATATCCGCGCCGGCCACCCGGCGACGCGCGTGCTCGTGATCAGTGCCTTCGGCGAGAAGCAATACGCCATTTACGCGTTGCGGGCCGGCGCGGCGGGCTATCTAGCCAAGGATCAGGCACCCGAGGAATTCATGCGAGCGGTGCACACCGTGCTCGCCGGACGGCGCTTCGTGAGTGCTGCGCTGACCGAGCTGCTGGTCGATACGCTCGATGAGCCTGCGGACCGGCCGCTGCACGCGGCACTGTCGCAGCGCGAATTCCAGATTCTGTGCAAGCTCGCGGTCGGACGCAGTGTTTCCGAGATCGCTCAGGAGCTGTGCATCAGCGTGAAGACCGTGAGCACCTATCGGGCGCGCCTGCTGGAGAAGATGAAGCTCGACACCAACGCTGACCTGACGACGTATGCGCTGCGCAACGGGCTCGTGCAGTAGCCCACGCGGCCGCGGTCAGTGCCTGCTGACACGGTAAGCCGGTTACTTCCGGCATTTCAGCGCCGTGCGCCGGACGTAGAATCTGGATGCGGGGGGAGGTTGGAGGACCCGGGTGCCCGCTCGGCTGATGACGGTGGTGGGGTTCTGCTAAGTGTCTTTTATTATGGTTGACAACTCTTCCTTGCGTGTCCTGCTGGTTGAGGACTCCGCGCTGCTCGCCGCCCGGCTTGCCGAACTCATCCGCCGCCTGCCCAACGTGGACCTCATCGACACCGTCGACACGGAAGCGGAGGCGCTCAAGCAGGTCGCCGCGGCGGCCCCCGACGTGCTGATCCTCGATCTGCATCTGCGGGATGGCTCGGGCTTTGGCGTATTGCGCTCGCTGCGCCGCGTGGATCAGCGCCCGAAAATCGTCATCCTCACCAACTTCGGGCTGCCCGAGTACCGCCGCGAGGCGGAGCTGCTCGGTGCCGAGGCGTTTCTCGACAAGTCCCGGGACTACTTCCGGCTGCCGGCACTGCTCAGCGGCTTTGCCCGCGAGCGCGCGGAACAGCAACCGCACTGATCGCCCTGGCCGTCACTGCACGGCTGACGCCCACGTTTTGACAAGGACCCGCGCGGCCGGCAGCCGCACTTCGATTTGCGTTCCGCCTCCCGTTGCCGGACGCAACCGCCACCGCCCGCCGAGTCCCGCGGCGCGATGGCGCATGGCGACCAGTCCGTGCGAGCTCAGCCCCCGCAGCCGCTCGGGCGGCAGCCCGACGCCGTCGTCGCGGATCCGCATGACCAGCCAATCGCCCTCGAGGTCGATCAATATCTCCACCGTCTGAGCACGCGCGTGTTTGAGGATATTGGTGAGCGCCTCCTGCACGATGCGGAACACGGCGATCGAGGCCTCCGCGTTGAGCCGCAGCTCCTCGTCCGGGTAGCGCTCGATGACCTTGAGGCCTGCCCGTCCGCAGGTGTCGGCGACGTGCCAGCGCAGCGCCGGAAAGACCCCGAGATTATCGAGCAGCGATGGCCGCAGGTTCTCGACCACGCGGCGCTTGAGATCCACGCCCGATTGCAACGCTTCGTGCACACGCGTGAAGTGGGCCTGCACGTCCGGATCGTCGCTCGGCAGCCGCTCCTCGATCCAGGAGATGTCCATGCGCGCCGCGACCAGCAGCCCGCCGAGCTCATCGTGCAGCTCGCGCGACAGCGAGGACTTCTCCTGCTCGGCGACCGACTGCAGATGCGTCGAAAGCTCCGACAGCTCCCCGGTGCGCAGCGCCACCAGTTGCTCGAGCTCCGCCTGCCGCTCGGCAAGCTCGGCCGCCTCGAGCTCCTTGGAGCGCATATGACGCCGTGCCAGGCGCATGAGCGCGAGCAGCAGGACCACGCTTGCGGCGAGCGCGGTCCCGGTCGTTGCCAGGCTCACCCAGTGGCTGGTGCGCCAGGCGCGACTCGCCTCGAGCATCATGTCCGTCTCGTGTTTCTGCAGCCGGCGCACATGATCGTCGATCGACGTCATCGCCTGTGCGCCAACGTCGGTGCGCATCAGCTCAAGCGCTGCGCTCCTGCCCTGGGTGCGGAACAGCTCGAGCACCGCGTGCATCTCGGCAAACTTCTCGCCGATGAGGCGCAGCAACTCGTCGACGTCGGCACGCGTCGCCGGGAGCGAGCCCGTAAACGCGCGGTCGACACGGCGCAGCGCCTGCGGCAAATTGCCGCTAGCCTGCTGATAAGGCACCAGGTATTCGGCGTTATCGAGCAGGATGTAGCCGCGCTGGCTGCTTTCCGCCTGCCGTACCAGCTGCCACAGCTCGGCGAGCGCGGTCTCACGTTCGGCCGCAAGCTCGACCTCGCGGCTGGCGGCCGCGAGCCGCCGCTCGCCCGATTGCGCGGCGAAGAACAGCGCGAGCACTGCGACCAACAGCAGTGCGGCAATTCCCATCTGGCGGGTCAGGGAATTCATGACGACCACCATCATAGCCTGATCGCCGCACGGAGCCGGTGCCCCGCCTGCGGTGCCCCGCCTGCGCAGTGCGGTCGGTCGGGCAGCGGCGAACGCGGCTGTAGGCGGCGACTGACGCCATTCGCCGCTTTCAACCGACGCCGCGCCGGGACCGGCACCGGCGCGGTTTCGCCCGTACCGCGCCTATGCTGCGCCCGCAATGGTGTTGCCGCCGCTGAGGAGCGCACGATGGAAGTGGCATCGGTCTCGCTGAAGGGATGTGACAGCCCGTGTTCCGCGCGCACTGTCGAGCTCGCGAGTCAACTGCGCTCCGCCGTCATGGACGGCGACGACGGGCGTATCGGGGCGCTGCTCTCGGAGCTGCTGCGAGTCACCGGGCTGACCAAGGGACAGCGCATCCGTCTGCAGCTGCGGGCGCTTTCCAATCTGGTGCACACGCTGCGCTCGCTCACGCTGAATGATGAGGTCACGGGACTGTGTAACCGGCGCGGCTTTCTGCAGACGGGCACACGGTTACTCGATCTGGCGATGCGCGACGGGCAGCGCATCCACCTCATCTACTTCAGTCTCGGGCAGCTGGAGGAGATCCGCAGCGCCCTCGGCCGCTCAGCTGGTGACGCGCTCGTGCGGCAAATGGCCAACTTCATGCGCGATCTCTATCCGAGCTACGGAGTCTACGAAGTGCTCGGCCGGCTGAGTGCGACTGAGTTCGCGGCGCTGACGCCGGATGACGGGTGCGCGTCAGCGCAGACCGTTCTGCGGCGGGCACGCACGCCGCTCGCAGGCCGCGCCGCTCCGGCGCTGCCCGTGCGCGTCGGCGTCGCGCACTTCAATCCCTTTCATCCGCTGGCCATCGATGAGCTCCTGCAGAGCGCTGCGCATGCGCTGCAGGTTGGGGAACGCAACGGGCGGACAGCGTCTGTCGGGCATGCCCCCCAGCCCGACATGACGCTTTGTTAACGGTCTCGAGGCGACGTCGGGGTGATCACAACTCGGTGAGCACACGACAGGAGCAGCTTCAAGGATGGGTTCCCTGCCAGGGATGGCGACCCTTTCGCGCAGGCTCACCAGGGGAGGATCGCTCCCCGCCGCCTCTGAGACCGTTTCTTTTCGCCCGCACTCTGCCAGGGTTGCACCCGGAGCTCTCAGCGCAAGCTGCGCCAGTCGCGCAGGATCTCGCGCGCCGCGTTGTGGCCGGGAATTCCCGACACCCCGCCCCCGGGGTGAGTCGAGGCGCCGCACTGGAACAACCCACGGATCGGCGTACGGTAGTCCGCCCAGTGCGGTGCCGGGCGCTGCCAGAAGAGCTGATCCACGGTGAGCTCGCCGTGGAAGATATGGCCTTGCGGCAAGCCCACGATGCGCTCGAGGTCCGGGGGCACCAGCATCTCGAGGTCGATGATCTGCCCGGAGAAGCCGGGTGCCATCTCGTCGAGAACGGCGAGCGCCGCACGGGTGAGATTCTGCTTCTCGTTCGCCCAGTCGCCGCCCTTGAGCGCGTACGGCGCATGGCCGCCAAAGACGTTCACCACGTGCCGCCCGGGCGGCGCCAGCGAGTCGTCGACGATGGTCGGCACGACCGGAGTCAGGAACGGTCGCTGCGAGTACCAGCCGTACTTGGCATCGTCGTAGGCACGCTCCAGGTAATCGATCCCGGGTGCGAGATGCACGTAGGTCGGATAATCGAAGCCGGTGCGGCACGGATCGAAGGCCCGGTAGCGCGGCGGGCTCTGCGCGGCGATATTCATCTTGAACGCGGTGGAGAAGGTGCGAAACGCGTCGATCTCGGCGAGCAGCTCGGCCGGCAGATATTCGGCCTTCAGCAGCTGGCGGAACAGGATCCGCGCACTGGCATTGGAGGCGACCGCCTTGGCGCGGAATTCGCGCCCATCGGTGGTGCGCACGCCGCTGACCCGGCCGTTGCGCACCAGCACCTCCGCCACCGGGGCGTCGGTGAGGATCTGCATGTCGAAGCGCCGCGCGGAGTGCGCGATGGCCTGGGTGATGGCGCCCATGCCGCCGCGGACGAATCCCCAACCCCCGGCGCCGGCATGCTCGCCGATGAGGTGATGCAGAATCACGTAGGCGGTGCCCGGTGAGCGCGGTCCGGCGAAGGTGCCGATGCACGCGTAGTAGGCGAGCACCGTCTTGATCACATCGCTCTCGAACCATATCGACAGATAGTCGTAGGCGCTTTGCGTGAGCAGATCGATCAGCCGGTACATGCGCCCGCCGATCACCCGGTGCCGCCACAGGAGGGTCGCGGTGTCGCGGAAGTTCCTCCACCGACGACGCGTCGGATCGATGGGCGTCTCGAACAACAGGCTGCGGACGAGTCGCGCCGCCTCCTCGAGGTGGCGGGAGAATTCCGGGTAGATCTCGGCGTCGTGTCTCGAGAAGCGCGCAAATTCCGCCTGAGTCTTGGCGGCATCGTCGCTGTAGACGATGTAATCATCGCCGCCGAGCGGGCAAAACAGGTCGTTGGCCGGCAGAACCTCGAGCCCGTGTGCGCGCAGCTCGAGATCGCGGATCACCCGCGGGTGCAACAGGCTCATGACGTACGAGAATCGCGAGGCGCGGAAGCCGGGGGCAAACTCCTCCGTTACCGCGGCCCCGCCGATGATCGGCCGGCGCTCCAGGACCAGAGTGCGCAACCCGGCCTTCGCCAGGTACGCGCCACAGACGAGCCCGTTGTGCCCGGAGCCGATTACGATGACGTCGTGGTCAGCCGGCATTGCGCCTCAACATAAAAAAAGGAGACCCCGCCCTGCGGGCAGGGTCTCCTTTCACTTTCACGGCCGCAGGTCAAAGCGCGATGGTCACCGCCTTGGTGGCGAGGTAGTTCTCGAGCACCGCCTCGCCCATCTCGCGACCCCAACCGGACTGCTTGTAGCCGCCGAACGGCAACGCGGCGTCGAAGATGTTATAGCAGTTGATCCACACGGTTCCCGCCTTCAACTGCGCGGCCAACAAATGCGCCTTACTGACGTCGCGCGTCCAGATCCCCGCCGCCAACCCGTAGATGGTGTCGTTGGCCCGACGCACCAGCGTCTCGTCGAGCTTGGCGAAGGGTGCGACCGTCACCACCGGGCCGAAGATCTCCTCCTTTTCGATCTTCATGTCGGGCTTGGTGTCGACGAACACCGTCGGCTCGACGAAGTATCCGGCGCCCTCGCGCGCCTTACCGCCGGTGACCGCCTTGGCGCCCTCGAGCTGCCCGACTTCGAGGTAGCTGCAGACACGATTGCGCTGGGTCTCCGAAACCATCGGACCCATCTGCGTGGCCGGATCGAGTCCGGACCCGAGCTTGATGGCCTTGGCCTGATCGGACACCCCGGCCACCACCTTGTCGAACAGCTTCTCCTGCACGAAGAGCCGCGAGCCGGCGCAGCAGCACTGGCCGTGGTTGAAGAAGATGGCGTTCGCTGCACCCGGAATCGCCACGTCGAGATCGGCGTCCTCGAGCACAATGTTCGGAGATTTTCCCCCGAGCTCGAGCGACACGTGCTTCAGGTCCCGTGCCGCCGCCTGCACGATCAGGCGACCGACTTCGGTGGATCCGGTGAAGGCGACCTTGTCGACACCCGGGTGCGCGGCGAGCGCCGCTCCCGCCGTCTCGCCGAAGCCGGTGATGACGTTCACCACTCCCGGCGGCAGTCCCGCCTCCTGCAGGATCTCCCCGAGGCGCAGCGCACTGAGCGGCGTCTCTTCGGCGACCTTCAACACCACCGTGCAGCCGGTCGCGAGCGCCGGGGCCAGTTTCCACGCGGCCATCAGCAGCGGGAAGTTCCAGGGAATGATCTGTCCCACGACGCCGATCGGCTCGGGTCGGGTGTACGAGTGGTACTGCGCGCCCGGCGTGTAGAGCACCGAGAGCGGGATCGTCTTGCCCTCGATCTTGGTGGACCAGCCGGCCATGTACTGGAAGATGTCTGCTGCCAGCGGCACGTCCGCCACACGCGCCACGGCCATCGGCTTGCCATTGTCGTGCGACTCGAGCTCGGCGAGCTCGTCGTTGTATTTGGCGATGAGATCGCCGATGCGCCACACCAGCTTTGAGCGCTCGGACGGGGTCATCGCCGGCCACGGGCCGGATTCGAGCGCACGCCGCGCGGCGCGCACCGCGGCGTCGATATCGGCTTTGTCACCTTCGGCGGCGTAGGCAATGGTGACGCCCGTCGCCGGATTCTTGACCTCGAAGGTCTTGCCGGACGCGGCCGGCACCCACTTGCCGTCGATCAGCAGTTTCTTGGGAGAGCTCAGGAACTGCGCAACGGGCCGTGAAGTCTCGGGTTCTTTCATGACTGCACTCATCGTGGATTCTCCTTGCGATGATTCGCTGTTCGCTTCAGCGCAGTGGCCTTGAATTGCACTAGCCGCAAGACTATAGCCCCGGGGTCCCGGGATCCGCCATCCGCCGGCCCCGCGCGCTGGCTGGCGCTGTAGTGCCGCAGGACCACGCCCTGGAAGAAACGCTCCTCCGGCCATGCCGCAGAGCAGCAGCGCCCGTCGTTCAGGACTCGTTATTCTTCATTCTTCGCTATCGGTGCGGCGGCGACCGCGTCGACTGCGGCGCTCCCCACCGCCGGGGAGTGCACGCTGCAGTCCCGTCTTCTCGACCTCGCGACGCGGTCCGGCGCGGCGGTCGGGGTATTTCTTGTAGACGCAGCGGCACTCGGCGGGTGCGGTGCACTTTGCCAATGGCAGGCGTGGTGCTTCGGCACTAAGAAATCGCTTGCCCTTCAGCGCCCGCGCTGCCTCGCAGCCGCCGGTCGCAGCGATGATCGCCACGGCGTTCCAGCGATGTCCAGCTTGCCCGACCATGTCAACGAAACCTACCGTCGGCGCGTCTTGCATGCAAGAGCGACTACTCCGTTCGCCGGGAATCAACGTGCGGTTTGCCGCGTTGCGACACGTCTATCGCTGTGCTGTACCCGGGCCCGGCATGGCGGAATCAGCCCGCGGGGTGCGCGCGTGACCGGACGAAGGATGACACCGGGTAGTGTCGTGCAGGCCGCGTATCGCGCCGGATCTCTCCTCGCTCGTGCAGCCGCAATCGCCGCGATGGCCCTGTCGTTGCTCGTCGGCACCGCGCTCGAAGCCGCCCAAACGCCTGCCGCGCCGCCGGATGACGCCTCTGGCGGCGAGGCCAAGTCCACGCTGCAGACCATCACCATTGAAGCGCGCCGGCAGCTCGAGCGGCAGGTGAGCCACTTCGTCGCCTCGATCGTCGTGCACTACCAGCAGGATTCCCTGGTGCGCTGGGATACGAAGATCTGCCCGCTGGTGGCTGGCCTGTCGCGCGAGCAAGGGGAATTCATGCTCGTGCGCATCTCCCAGATCGCGCGGGACGTGGGGGCACCGCTCGACGGCGCGCACTGCCGAGCCAACTTCTACGTAGTCGTGACGCCCAAGCCCGACGAACTCGTGAAGAAATGCTTATCGCGGAACCCGTTCAGCAGACGCAATGGGATGGGCTATATCAACAGCTTCCTTACCACACCAGTCAGGCGAGCGTGACGCAGACGTCCGCAATCAAGAGCGCAATGTCGAAAAGCATTGCCCCTTAGTCGTCCGCGGGCACGCAAGATCGCGCCCCTTCAGCCAACCTCGGCGTCAAGCTGCGCCGCAAGGGCGCGCAGTGCATCGGATATTCGTACCGGTATCGAACCGGTATCCTCCTGCAGTTGCCGCACTTGCGCTGGCAGAGCGGACAACTCCTGCAGGCAGTGAGTGCGTATCTGCGCCAGCGGCGGCGCAGGAGCCACGCTGCGGCCCCCGCGCATCACTTCGACGAGCAGCGCCTCGCCGGCGGCTGTCTCTTCGGCCAGGGCAACCTCATCACGCACGATCTGACTCTGCGCCCCGCGTTCACGATATACCTGCTTCACACCCGGCCAGGTGGCCTTGCCCGGGGAGCGCTTGCGTCGCGGCTTGCCCGCGTACTCTTGCAACTTGTAGGCCATATCGAGCGCCGGTGCGTCTGCTGACACATCGAGCGCGGTACCAACTCCAAACGCATCGATCGGCGCTGCGTCTCTCACGAGGTCCCCGATCGCCTGCTCGTCGAGTCCACCGCTCACGACAATCTGAATGTCCTGACAGCCCAGGGAGTCCAGGATGTGACGAACCGTACGGCAATCGCGGCCCAGGTCGCCGCTATCGATGCGCACGGCACCAATGCGGCGCGAGCTTCCGGCCTGCTCGAGCTCGTGCGCCAGATCTGCTACCCGGCGGGCGGCACGCTCGGTATCGTAGGTATCGATCAGCAGCGTGGCGGCGCCAGGGTAGGTGGCAACAAAGTTGCGGAACGCCTCCCCTTCGCTCGCTTGGGCTTCGATGAACGAGTGCGCCATCGTGCCCGAGAGGGGAATGCCGAAACGCTGACCTGCTTCGACGGTGGCGGTCGCGTGAAATCCACCGATATAGGCGGCGCGCGCAGCGTAAAACCCGGCGTCCGCTTCGTGTGCCCGCCGCAGTCCGAAGTCGACCAGCTGCCGCTCCCCCGCAGCCAGCGCACAGCGTGCCGCCTTGCTGGCGATGACCGTCTGGAAATGCACGCTATTGAGGATGCGGCTCTCGACCAGCTGCGCCTCGAGAATCGGTGCCGTGACGCGCAATATCGGCTCCTGCGCAAAGAACGGCGTGCCCTCTGGCAGTGCATGCACCGAGCCTGTGAAACGAAACTCGCGCAGACACTGTAGAAACTCGACCGAGAATAGGTCGAGGCTCGCGAGGAAATCGATGTCTGCGCGGCCAAAACGCAGACCCTCGAGGTACTCCAGGGCCTGGGCGAGGCCGGCGGCCACGAGAAAGCTGCGGTTACGCGGCAAGCTGCGCACGAACAGCTCGAACACGGCGCAATCGTTCATGCCCAGCGCGAAGTAGGACTGAGCCATGGTGAGCTGGTAGAGATCCAGCAGAAGCGGACGCGTCACGATCATGCCTCGAGAGCCCCGCGGCTGCGCAGTGCAGATTTACACGGCTGCGGTGCGGTTTAAGCGGCGAATGATAAGACGAATGACGAGAGAGAATACGGCCGAGTGGCTCGTCACCCGCGTCCGGGTCCGATGGTCCGGCGCTCGCGCTGGTACTTACGGATCAGGACCGCGCGAGGGTTGGCGACTCCACCTAATGCACAACGCGGGCCACAACCGTCGCGATGACCAGCAAGACCAGCGCCACGATCAATGCCAGCGTGAGATGTCGTGCGTGTACCTCCATAGGGTCCAGCAGTGCCCACTCTATCGGAAGCCTAAGACCGCAACGCCACCTGCGGAATGCGTATTACTCACACCGCCCATACCCCGTACCTGCGCGGATAAGCGCGAGTAATCGGTACGTCGCGTACGTACAGACCCGGACGGCCCTGCCCTATCTTCGTTGATAGGTCTTCTCGAACATCGCGGGCAGCCCACCATCGCTCGTGATGACGCGATGCTTGAAGTACCAATGGCCGTCGCGCTTGACGAGCTCATCGTGCTCGCGGCCCTGCTCGACGATTTGCGGCGGCGACGCAACGGACACGGAGCTCACGCCCGTCCAGATGACGTCCGCCGTGGCGGTAGCGCCGTTCACGACGATCCGCGGATTTGTAAGCAGCATCCGGAACGTGCCCGGACGGCGCGGGGTACCTTCCCTCACCTTCTTGTAGAGTTCCTCGATCGCCTGCTGACCTTTGGCGACGAGCCCATTTACGTCGAGCACGCCGTCGGTGACATAGAAGTTTCCGAAGTCGCCGCCGCGCCCTGCACCAAGATGGCTATAGTAGTCGGCGAGCAGGTCTTCGATCTGCGCCCGATCGATCAGAGTTGTGACGGTCATCGGCGGCTGCTCAGCAAGCGCCGGCGCACTTTGCGCGCCCAGCCCGACAGCCACGAGAGCGATCAGACGGATGACGGGCATCGGTGCGGTCTCCTGGCGGACACCGCCGCATTTTATTATGAAACGGACGGCGCAGGCTTCTCATTGCCCGTCGATGATGTGCGCCAACGCCAAGCGCGCCGCCTCCCAGTCGTCAGGGTCTGCGCTCCAGCTCGGGCCGACGTTGCCGGTGTTGGGCAGTTCCCACAAGGCTTGCGGCACCATCTGCTGCACGAGATTGGTGACGGCGGTCGGGTTGATGGCATACGCCATCGTCACATAGTCGATGTCCTGAATGCCCCGGCGCCAGAACTTGAGACGCAGGCTGGCGATCGGGCCAGCGATGCCATAAGACGACGCCGGGAATATCACGTCCGTGCCGGGATAGAACAGCACGCCATTACCGTTGCTGACCGGCTCCAATCCGGAATAAGCGTTCAGCGTTGGATTGGGAGGCCCAAAAGAGTTTGCCGTATTGAATGTGTCGTAGTTGCCGCGTCCGTTCTGATAGTCGTTGTAGTAGGTTGATTCCCAGAAAAACCAGCGGCCAACCCCTTTCTTATATTGCGCCCACGGCTTCTCACGTAAATCGGTTCCATCTGCCTCCGTGGCGAACGTACCCGCGCCGGGACGTGGAGTGTTGTACATCCAGAACTCCTTGCCGGGAGCCGTCTCGATTGCGGTGACGGCATCTTGCCAAGCCGTCGTGGCCCCGGAGTAAAAGAGGCTGGTGGGGATGGTGAGAGAAGGGACATTTGCGGCGTTCAGAGCGGACAGGGTCGCCATCGACTTGAGTTTGCCGCCCACGCCCGGGTTGGTTGCCATCCAGCTCGCCCACTGCTGGGTTTGTGTAAAATTCGACGACTCGTCGACCAGATAGACAAACCGCTCTGTGGCGGGCGAGTTGGCCTCGAACCAACCCTCCCAGGCATTGGTTGCGGTGTTGAATGCCGCTTGTGTGTTCGCCCAGTTCCATTGCCCATAGGTTCCGATCGAATAGACATTGTTTCCCACGCCACTGCCCGGTCCCGCATAGCCGTTGGCCGTGGTGAACAGCATGCCCGTCAGCGAGGGAACATAGGCCGCACCCGGTTGCGTCGTTCCCGTACCGGTGCTGAACGCCGCATCATCGCCAATGAGTGAGATCTTGTGTCGGTGCGCGACCAGACGCTGATTGGTCAGAACCTGTTCAACCAGCGTGTCTTGCGGGCCGCCGATGACTGGTGCGGAGACTCCCGTGTACCTTTGGGCAACGTCCGAGTACTCGGAAAACAACATGGTCTTGGAGCTGGGGACGTCGGGCAGCGTAAAGTTTCGGACCGTGAGGCTCACGGGCACCGTGTGAGTCGCAACGCCGTTCTCGCTGACGGTGACGGTCCCGGTGTACAGGCCGCCGGTGGCAGCCTTGGGGACGTAGATATCGGCCCAGATGGCCTGGTTGCTGCTTTGTGCGATGGTGAACATCGGCACCAGTTCAAGCGGCACCGCGATGTCGGGATAGAACTTGTCGTGGTTCGGGCGGTTAGCCCAGCCGCCAGTATAACTGCCGTTGACCAGAGGAAGGCGGAGCTTCGCGGGCAGCTCCGGCTCCAGTGCACTGCCAGTAAGACCGAACCCAGCGTATCCAAGACTGCTCAATCCCTGGATCTGGAGATACCGGACGTAGAAAAGCTCACTTTCGGTCGTGGTCCAATCGAACAGATTGTTCGTGGCACGGGCAGCGTACCGGATCACGGATCCGCCAGGCCCGGTGAGATTGCTCAGCGTAACGCTGACATTCGTTGCAGATGCGCCGGCTGCTTCGAGGATGAGATTGAAATTGATGACTTCGTTCTTGGCGCCGAAGAGCGAGATGGTCGTGCCATTCCAGAGGCTGTTCTGGACGGCTGTGGGCGATGTGCTCGCCCGAAGCTCATCCTGCGTCACCTTGTCGCCGCCGTCGTTGGCCCATACCGCCGAAATATTGCTCGCGCCAGCGGTTCGGGCAATGACTGTCAGACTCAGGGCGGGGCTGGATTTTTTCTGCAGGGACGAGCCCACACCGGAGTCAGTGGCGGTAACAACGATGTCGTTGAACGATCCCGTGGCCGTCGGTGTACCGGTGATCTGAACGCTCGCACCGGAATCGGCGCTCAGGTGGAGACCGGCTGGCAGAGACGTCGAGGTCCAGTGGATGGTTCCGGTGCCGCCCGTCGCTGTGATGGCGCTGGAGGTATAGGCGCTGCCCTGCACGGCACTGCCGAGCGCGGGAACCGCAAGCGCCAGTGGGACCGGCGCCGCCGCCGCCGCGGCCGCGGCCGCGGCCGGGGCCGCAGAGTCGCCGCCGCCGCAGCCAGAGAGCGAGGCGATGATCCCAACAGCGAAGCACACCGCCCGAATGCGCATTTCGTCGCCTCCGCGAAAAGTGTGTCATTAAGCAATGCGGAAGCGGAGGAGACTGTGAACTGGCGAGCAATATCGGTCAGCTCGGCGCTGCGACTGACGCGCGAAAAATCGAGCGCCCGTACCGCTGTCTGTTCTCGCCGACAAGTATCGAGTCTAACTTCCTGTAAGCGTTGCAAAGCGACGCACGGAAGCGACGCCCGAACCTACTGCCGTCTGGCGACGACGTTTGCGTTCGCATCTATGCCTGATTGCCATCCGCTCGGGAGCACTTATTGGCCCGGCGCTCGAGTGGTCGAGTTTCGTGCGACACGCCATGCCAATACACGACTGCCACATAGACGAGAAAAATGCCGAGAGCGCCGATATCAATCAGAAGTACTTCCATAGGTCACCCGGTCACGCCGCACCAATCTGGCCACGGCAGCGTAGGGGATTGCCGCTACTTCGGCCCGGTACACGCTGGATTGCAGCGGCGCGAACTGTGCATGGCCGTCACCAGAACAGTTCCACATGACGAACGAAGGGCAAGAACCACTCCGGCAAACTGCACGCTGTCCTGTAAACTCGTCTGCAGCGCCTGCGTGCCCGCAGGCGCTGCGGCTTCCTGGCACACGAGGAGGACAGAGGAGAGCTTCATGAAAGCCACGTGGCATGGTCACCTCATAGCCGAAAGCGATCAGACGATCGAGCTCGACGGCTACCAATATTTCCCGCCGGCGTCAGTGCGCATGGAATTTCTGCAGGCGGCCCCAAAGACTGAGGCCGACCATCGCTGTCCCCACAGTGTGCAGTTCTTCAATCTCTCGGACGGAACCCACTCGAGTGACCGCGCGGCTTGGGCGTACCAGGCGCCGCGGGGCTCCTACGCCCGGGTAGCTCACTGGATCGGATTTTGGAACGACGTCCAGCTGCAACACTGATCACAAAAGCGCTACGCGAAAGATGACCCCCTGCTGGTCCTTCCCGCCGTCCACGAACGTTACGTACATGGTTCCGTCGTCACCTTGCGCCAGCGGACTTCTGATCCGTGCAAACGGACTCGCGTCGGAGAACCGGTAAACGATCTGTGCCCCTCCCGCCTCCGAGAAGCGAAACAGAACGTTCCCGGGTGCCGATCCACTGCCTTGCGCGAGGCCATAGATATAGCCATCCTTGGCGCGGACGACACCCAACACCGGACTTGCGCTTCCGAGAACGTCGAGCGGTATGCGCTGCGCTATCTGTCCGGCGGCAGTCACTGCGATGACTTCGTAGCGCCACTTGCCGTTCACGGTGCGGCGACTGGTCGCCAGCACGCTACCGTCCGAAGCCTCAGCGAAGCGCCCATAGGCACCCGCGGCATCGGCATAGTCGGGGTTTTCGACGAGATGGCCCGGGACAGACTGCGCGCTGAACATCGGCACTGGGCCGTACAGCGCCGCGCCCAGCTCAGGGGGCACACTGCGCCCGATCCCGGAACCATTGACCAGCGGACGCCAGAGGTGTCCATCGCGCGACGGGACAGTCTCACCGCAGAGCACCGATGCGGAGATTGCTGTTGCGTGCCCGGCTCGTGACGCATCGGCCAGCACGGTCTCGAGCCCCTTCTTGTTTGGAGCCATGATGCCGGTGAACCCGACTAAACGTGGGACGACCTGCACAACGGGCGTTTGCGCGTCCTGTTCTGCCTGTGTCGCGAGCTCGAAGGAGAAGCCGTCGGAATTCGTCACGGCGTAGATGCGCTGATCTGTACCCCGTACCAGCACTGACCAGCGATCGTCCACGGCGGTTGGCGCGTAGAGGGTGGCCACCGTGCTGAGAACTCCCGACGTCGTGATCCGAAACACCTTCTTCTTTCCCGAGAAGCTCTCAATCCCCGTCGTCCCGTAGAGATTCCCGTCAGCCCCGGGCAGCAAACAGCGATCGGGAGAGGACCCGTCTGGGCCCTCGAAGGTGTAGAGGGTCTCGAACTGACCATCCGCGTGAACCCGGAAGATCGTGCCAGCACCGTAGGTACCGCCGCCGGAGGTAGTTCCGTAGAGGTCGCCGTCTTGCCCGACCGCCACCGTGCCCGGCCGCATGCCCTCACCATCGTTGGGCACGTGATGGAAGGCATGAAGCTGTGTTACCCGAACCGGCTCGGCGCGCGCCGCTGGCTGGACGGTCCAGGAGATCCAGGCGGCGACGACCGCGAGGACTGCCCGGCACGGCACCGACTCACTGCGATGCATCAATCGCCCTATATTGCAGGGGAACAAACTCGCACATCAGCTTGCGACCTTGGTCCGACAATTCCCAGACGTCGTGGGTCGGATCTCCGTCCGCATCGATGCGGGAGCGGGTTTCGAGATACGTCTTGCCGCGAAAACTGAACAGCCGTGTATCCTCCCCGCTGCCTGCTTCCTCCAGTCTCTTGCGGTTGAAAGCGGAGTTAGGCATCGGCATGCCATCGGCATTGAGCTTGAGCGGAACGCTCGTATCCACGTCGTGTCCGCACCCGGCGCTATCGGTTCCGTTTTCGTAGGACACGATGCCGACCTCATCCGGCTGCCCGTCGTTATCGATGTCGAAATGCCCACGCCCGACCATAGTTGCACGGCGGCCGAGCAGCTCATTGCCCTTCTCGCCGAGCTGCAGCGCCTCTGCCTCCAGTTCGAACGGTTCGATGTCATCAACCGCGGCTCCCGTTATCTGATTGGTCCGCACTGCGTTGCAGAGATCCACATCCGCGGCAGTTTTCACAATCTCGTGTTGCACCGGGAGCTCGGTGACTTCGCACATGGGGTACGTCGAGAGGTCCGCGCGAAAGCCGGCCAGCTTGACGCTGCGCGCGGAGCGGCTGAAATGAGCAAAGTACGACCGACCATTCAAGGTGACCAGCGTTTCCGACGAATATCCGCCTGCCTCATCCGTGTCGCGATTCGAGCCTGCCACCGGTATGCGGCGCTGGAAGTCACGGCTCCACAGTTCCAGGTAGTCGTCGTAGCACGTGCCGCCTGAGCCGTAGACTACGGCCTTCAGTGCCCGCTCATCGACGTGCACGTCCGCGACCGAGGCGCCCCACCGCTGAAAGTCTGCATCGGCACCAACGCCCTTCGGCAGTTCGCTGACAGCTACCTGATTTTGCAGAGCGGAGGGCAGTGCATGGCGCGTGCCGGCGCTGCCGCTGAGTGAGGCATTCAAGAGACGCTCGGCTTCCCGGCAAGCCGGAAATTTGCTTGCGACGATCGACTCCGCGGCCGCCGGCTCCGCCTGTCCGGTGCCAGAACGTTGCGGATCCGGAAGTCTTGCCGAGGCTACCCAGCCGCTCGTGCGTTTGCCTCCTTGGTACTCCACATACGACCATCCAGCGCAGCTGCTGGTGGTCATCATGAGCCTGTCACCGGTAACGACATACGCGTGAGCTTTACATGACGCATCGCCACCGTCGTTGCAAAGAATCGGATGCTTGGGATGAATGTACAGGCGCTGCGAGGGAAAGCCGGGAACTGCGACCACAAAAGAAGGCTTCGCCGCATTGGACGCGCAATTCGGGGCGGCAGCGTCCTGGGCATGTGAGACCATCGCAGAGAGCGAGACCAGCAAGGCGAGTGATGCTGTGGCGGTACGTTTCACGGGCAAACTCTATGGGTTCTCGCCAGCCTCGACCGTGACCCTCTGCAAGCTTCTTGGAGCTGGTCCACCCTTACACTTCCAACGGACGACGGTTGCCGGGCCACTGCGAGCTGCGAACTCCAGGATGCGAAGGAAATGTGTCACGACAAGGGCGGAAATCGGGCACAGGCGGATTCGCCTTGAAGCTGTGGCACTGGCTTGCGCGTAACTGTGGGAGTTATTCTGAGCTGCTTGGCGGGGAAAAATTCGCATGAAAAGTCGGTCTCGTAATGACTGCGGTGGTATTGACCGCTCGCGCCGCCGCCTCCTGCAGCGTACGGCTTACTTCTCTGGCGGGCTCATGCTCGCGCTGGCATTGCCCAGGCTTCATGCCGGCTCGCGAGTAGCGGCAATCTCGGTCGGCCAGTTAAACGCCTGGCTCAGAATCGGCAGTGACAATTCCATCACCATCCTCGTCGATCGCTCGGAAATGGGACAAGGCGTGTACACCGCCTTGCCGACGCTGCTCGCCGAGGAGCTCGAGGTCGATCCGTCCCGGGTCAAGATCGTCGCCGCGCCGGTGGGCGAGGCCTATGTGAATGCGCTCAACGGCGGTCAGATCACCGGCACCAGCAACAGCGTTACGGACGCCTGGGAGAAGTTGCGCAAAGCGGGTGCTCAGGCGCGCTCGGTGTTGATCACGGCGGCGGCGCAGCGCTGGCGGGTGGATCCCTCGAGCTGTCGGGCTAGCAACGGGCGGATCACGAGTGCCTCAGGCAAGACTGCGAGCTACGGCGAGCTGGCCGAGGCGGCCGCCAGACTCCCCATCCCCAAAGAGGTTCCGCTCAAGAGCCCAGCCGAGTTTCGCCTGATCGGCAAGCCTCTGGCGCGTCTCGATACACCGAGCAAGGTAGATGGCAGCGCTCAGTTTGGTCTCGACGTGAAACTGCCAGGCATGCTGTACGCTTCCATCGCGCTCTGTCCGGAACTCGGCGGCACGGTAGCATCCGTGGACTCCGCCGCCACGCTCGCCATGCCGGGCGTGCGCCGCGTAGTGCCGACCGCGAGCGCGGTAATCGTTGTGGCCGAGCACTTCTGGCAGGCTAAAAAAGCGCGCGACGCCTTGCGCATCAAATGGGCACCCGGGCCGAATACACAGCTTGACAACGCGGCCATCTGGTCGCAACTGAACGCGGCTGCCGCCAAACCCGGGGTCTCGGCCCTTTCGAGCGACAACGTGGCGGCCGCACTCAAGGGCGGTCACGCCGCGGAGGCCCTGAAGCGAGCTGCCAAAACATTCGCTGCCGTCTACGAGCTGCCGCTTTTGGCGCATGCGACCATGGAGCCGATGAATTGCACGGCCGATGTGCGGCCGGATGGCTGCGATGTGTATGTCGGGACGCAGGCGCAGCAGCTGGCGCAGGCCGCCGCGGCCGAGGCAGCTGGCCTGAAGGCGAACCAGGTCAACGTACATACCACGCTGCTCGGCGGTGGCTTCGGTCGTCGCCTCGATGTGGATTTCGTGCCCGCCGCGGTGGCCGCCTCGAAGGCGGTCGGCGCGCCCGTGAAACTAATCTGGACCCGAGAGGATGACACGACCCATGACTTGTACCGGCCGCCGGCGCGGGAAGCGGTACGAGCCGGGTTGGATGAGCATGGCAAGCTCAGCGCCTGGACGCTGCACATCGTCAGCCCCTCCATCACCTCGCGCTACGATCCGACCAACAAGGATCCCTTCGATTCGGTGATCGAGTATGTGCAGAACTTCCCCTATGCCGTGCCGAACTTCGACCTGAGGTACACCCGCCAGGAGATTGGCATCGACGTCGGCTACCTGCGCTCCGTGAGCCACGCGCCGAATTGCTTCGCAATCGAGAGCTCGATCGACGAAATCGCCGCTTTGGTGTCCAAAGACCCCCTGGAATTTCGCCGGGAGCTCTTGGCGGGCAAGCCGCGCCACCTGCAGGCGCTCAAAGTCGTCGCCGACCGCTCGGGCTGGGGCCATGCACCTGGTGGACACTTTCACGGCATTGCCTTCATGGAAGGCTACACGTCGCACATCGCGCAGGTGGCCGAGGTGTCGATCGAGGCCGGCAGACTGAAGGTCCATAAGATTACCTGCGTCATCGACTGTGGACAGACGGTGAATCCGCGCATCGTCGAATCGCAGCTCGAGAGCGGTATCGTCTACGGGCTTACGGCTGCACTTTGGGGCAACGTCACGCTCCGCGGCGGTCGAGTGCAACAGCGCAACTTCAACGACCAGCGCGTGCTGCGGTTAAACGAGCTGCCCATTCTGGACGTCCATGTCATCGCAAGCGATGCGCCGCCTGGTGGGGTTGGCGAGGCCGCAGTACCGCCGGTGGCACCCTCAGTCTGCAACGCCATCTTTGCGGCCACGGGCAAACGGCTGCGGACGCTCCCGATCGCCGCGCACAAACTCATCTAAGCACCGCTGCTCAATCGAGCGGCTCATGCGCGAGCGCCCGTAGGGACCAGCGTCCCCCGCGGGGCGTTAGCGCGAGCTTGGACGGAACGCCGATGCGCTCTCTGTCGGATCCGTCCGCCGCACTGCCCGAATGGGGGTGAGCCAAGAGTTCGTCGGTTGGCCTTCCTTCGTGCGTAGCCACGTAAAGGTCAACACGTGCCACAGAATCCTCTCGACGTAGACTCGCGTTTCGCCGTACGGAATGTTCTCGATCCAAACATCAGAATCGATGGATTTGCCAGGTAGCCACCGCATCACTGCGTTCGCCCCGGCGTTGTAGGCCGCCAAAGTGACGGGAATCTGGCTATCGAAGTCATCCAGCAATGAGCGCAATCGAGCGGCTCCGAGCATTAAGCTGGTTGCTGGATCGAAGAGATCGGCGAGGTCAGGCTGTGGCTGCTTCCAATGGCGTGCTGTCCGGCGGGCTGTATCCAACTGCAATTGCATCAGTCCTCGGGCATCCGCACTCGACACGGCATCGACCCGATATAGGCTCTCCTGGCGCAGAACAGCATAGATGAGGTCGGGTGACAGCTGCGCCAGGCGTGCTGCCCGTTCCACCTGCGTATCGAACGGACGGGGATACAGGAGAACGTAGTCGTTGAACACTTGCTGCGAGCTAGCGACCGCGATCGCCTGGTCATACCATCCCCAGCCTGCCGCTAGACGGATCGACTGCGACCGGCCTGCCTCGGACAACGAACCATAGCCGAGTTGCCACTCGGCCAGGGCCTCCGGGCGCAGGTTACAGAGGAACAGCTCACGGGCGCGTTCCATCGCCGGGACACGCTCGATGGATGCGAGCAGCTCCCCCTCGACCGGCAGGGTCTTGAGCAGGGGAACCACCTCTCGATGGAGGCGCGCGGCCGCCATTCCCGAGTAGTAGTTATCATCGCCCAGCAGTGACGCATAGAGTCGACGCGCTTGGCCGAGGTCGTGCAGTTGTGCCGCCGCACGAGCACTCCAGTAACGCCAGCGGGCCGTCTGCCGGTTGGTCTCGGACATCGCAACGATGGATTTCGATGCCAGCTTCCAGTTCCCGGACAGAATTGCCGCACGCGCCCGCCATTCGAGCGCCGAATCATCTAAATTGCGAGAAGCAACGAGATCGAAATATTCGAGCGCCGCAGGATCGTGATTCCACGCCAACGACAATGCCAGTGCCAGCGCATACGGGCTCGCGGCTTCGCGTGTCAGGCCACGCGCACTCATTAAGCCCTGGTAGCGCTCCTGAGCCGCTGACGGATTTGTGCGGACCAGCCGTGTCCATCCGGCCAGCAGAGCCATCGGGTCCACGGCGACGTCAGGCGAGGCGATCAGGGCATCGAGGCTGCGTTGCGGGTGCTCGAGCAGCGAGGCCCACTGCAGGTAGGGTCCAGCGCGGTCTGCCGGAAGCTCCTGGATGATCTGGCGGGCGAATGCCACGTTGTCGATCTCCAAGGCCAAGCGGACGCGCTGCTCGATTAAATCCGGCGTGAGCAGACCGTTGGTGTTGAGCCAGGCGAAGGGACGCTCGCATTCCGGCAGGCTGTGCGGAGTGAGCCATTGCTGAGCGATGTCGCTGGCGAGCCCCTCGGTCTTCCCGAGCTCGATGCGTGCGGTGAAACTCTGGCAGCGTGCTGCTTCCGTCGCGCCGGCATCGCGGTAGGCCTCGATGAAGAGGCCCCATCTTGACCGGTTGGCCAGGCTGTCCAGCCATGCGCGGCGCAGTCCCCGCGACACCGGTGCCTGCTCGTGGGCTGCAAGGAAATCTGCGGCTGACTGGTCCACCCGCAGCAGCGAATCGGGGCTGCCATTTAGTGCCTGCCGGATGCGTGCGGCTTCCAGATACGGATACAACGGATAACTCTTCAGCGCCTCGCTGTCCGCAGCAGTCGACTCATACAGAGAATTGGCAGTAATACGCGCATAGGCGTCCAGAAAGTCTCTACGCGCGTCAGCGTAGGACGACGCATCACTCCCCGCGCCGGTCGCGCTGACGCTGCACAGCCACGCCACCGTGGCGATTGAGCCCAAACGGATGAAGCCAAACCGGTTCGACATCCGGACAGATTAGCGGAAACCACGAACCCGCCCCTCTTCGCCCGACCTGCTCGCGACCCGGGGCCGCGAGCGCCCGAGCGGACCACTCTTGGCCGATGAGACCCCATCGGGACAAACGGAACTTGATTCAGCCATCAGGCTGGGTCGACACTAGCCGCTACCGACAACTATGATCGCCGCATGCGAATCGAACACGTCGCGATGTGGACCGAAGACCTCGAACGGCTGGCGACCTTCTACAGCGCATACTTCGGCGCCGTCGTTGGAAAGAAGTACGAGAACCGGGCCAAAGGCTTCGAATCGCGATTCCTAAGCTTCGACTCCGGAACACGGCTGGAGATCATGCGAACGACAGCGTTGTCTGCGGTCAAACACGATTCGTCCGCCCACAGGATGGGGTTAACACACCTGGCATTCGCCATCGGCTCCGAACGAGGCGTTGACGAACTCACGAGTCGCCTTCGTCGAGATGGGCACCCGATTCTCGACGGACCGCGTCGCACCGGCGATGGCTACTATGAGAGCATCGTGCTTGATCCAGACGGAAATCGCGTCGAGGTCACTGCTTAGACAGTCACTGCATTGCAGGCGTGGGGCGACATGCATGCATGCGCGCTGCCAAACCAGTCAAGTGTTGTCTCGAACGATGCCTGCAACGCAACGCGACCAGTAGAGGTATCCGTGTCAAACACCGCAGGCCTTTCCCGACGCTCGTTCCTGGCTGGTGGCTGCGCAGCGGTCGCAGTGGACATCGCACCCGCTGCGCTGCGGGCTGCACCCGTTCATCTCGGCGAGGACAGCCTCGTCGACCTGAATGCGGTCGAAGCGGTCGCCCGGATGTCCCGGGGGGACTTCACTGCGGAGAGTTACGCGCGCGCCCTACTCGATCGTTGCTCGGCGGGCCACGCTCTCAACGCGTTCATTTCTTTCGCACCGGACAGAGTGCTCGAGGACGCGCGGCGGCGTGACCGGGAGCGCGGCGCCGGCGTAAAGCCAGGTCCATTGTTTGGACTGCCGATCCCCATCAAGGACTGCGCCAACACGCGCGACTATCCCACGACCGGAGGGACGCCGGGGCTCCGCCACTTTCGCCCGTCTGACGATGCACCGCTTGTAAAGAAGCTGCGAGAAGCCGGTGCCGTCATTCTGGGCAAGACGAATATGCATGAGCTCGGCTACGGGTGGACAAGCATCAACGAAAGTTTTGGGCCGGTCCGAAATCCATACGACCCGACCCGAATCCCCGGGGGCAGCAGCGGGGGAACTGCAGTCGCCGTCGCGGCACGGATGGCGCCCCTCGGGGTTGCCGAGGACACCAATGGTTCCATACGGATTCCCGCCGCCCTGTGCGGCATCATGGGGTTACGACCGACGACCGGGCGCTACCCGACTCAAGGCTGCATTCCGCTCAGCCCGGTGTTCGATCAGATAGGACCACACGCGCGAACGATCAAGGACCTCGCACTTTTTGATTCTGTGGTGAGTGGCGACTGGCGGCCAGTCGAGTCTCTCGCGCTGCGTCGCGTGCGCCTCGGCGTCGTCCGTGACTACTGGTACACCGGCCTCGATCCGGAGGTCGAGCGGATCACGGATGTAGCGCTGACCCGACTCCGGGAGGCCGGGGTCGAGATCATCGAGTCGACGTTGCCCGGGATTGCGCATGTCCATGACCTCATTACCACTCCCGTAATCACCCATGACGTCCGGTTCGCGATCGGCCAGTACCTCAAGGAATATCGTACGGGGCTGGACTTCGAGCAGCTCGTCGACCAGGCGAGCCCCGGAATCCGGGATGAGCTGCGCCAGGTGTTCCCCGGAAGGTCCGATTACGTCCCGGATTCCAAATACGACGACGTGATCAAGTACAAGCTGCCGGAGTTTCGGCGGCTGTTCCATGACTACTTCTCGCGGACGGGTGTCGCCGCGATCATATTCCCGGCGACCGCGGTGCCCGCGCTGCCGATCGGTGCGCAAGGCGACGTAACGGTTGGGGATCGTCGCGTTTCGCTCTTCACGGCACTTGCGCGCAACATCACGCCTGCGGGCTCAGCCGCGATCCCCGGCCTGGTGCTGCCCGCGGGGCTGACGTCATCGGGGTTACCGGTCGCCATCGAGCTTGACGCGGCAGGCGGCAGTGACCGCGCGTTGCTCGCACTCGGAATGAGCGTTGCGGATGTCCTTGGCGTTGTCCCGCCGCCGCACAGCTAGCGGACGCACTTGGGAATCCATCAGCGCGCTAATGGCGGCGAGCGTGCAGCACTGACCCTGTGGTCGGAGACGAGCGTGCGTCAGGCGTTATCCGCGTAGAACCGCTATCGAATCGACGCCGTCCGCGGCGCCTTCAGACTTGATTCACAAAGCGCGGGCGGAGGGCACGCTATAGTGACCCCATGCGCATCGCGGTGTTGTTCGGCGGGACAAGCGAGGAACGCGACGTTTCCATTGCGAGCGCGGCACAGGTCATTCCAGCCCTTCGCGCCGCAGGGCATGAAGTCCTCGCCGTGGATACCGCGACCGGGCGCTTGCCCGCAGCCGATGAGCGCAGACTGCTTGATGCGGGAGTGGCGCCACAGCCACCCACGGAAAAGTCCATCGCCAATCTCCGCGCCAGCGCTGTCCGGCTAAGTGCCTCAAACATCGACGTGCGAGACGTCGATGTCGTGTTTGTCGCTCTTCATGGCGGCGCGGGCGAGGACGGGAGGTTACAGGCGATCCTGGACCTTGCAGGACTCGCTTACACGGGTAGCAGCCACGTCGCCAGTGCTGCTGCCATGGACAAGGACCTATCGAAGCGTCTGTTTCGGTCGGTGTCGGTGCCTACCGCCGACTGGCTTATGGCTCCAGTTTCGGCCGAAGAAGTAGCCGAGAGGCTCGATTGGCCAGCGATAGTCAAACCCAATAAACAGGGCTCGACAGTAGGTCTTACGCTGGTTCGGGGCGCAGGCGATCTTCAACCCGCAATTGATCGTGCCAGGCAGTTCGACGACGAGGTCATGGTCGAACGGTTCATCGCCGGCAGGGAGTTCACCGTCGGGATCCTGGAGAATCGCGCGTTACCCGTGGGCGAGATCATCGCACCTCGCGAAGTCTTCGACTACGAAGCTAAGTACCAACCCAAGGCCGCCCGCGAAATATTCCCGGCCGAGATTCCGGCCGAGGAGGCGAATCGGGTCCAGGACTATGCAGTGCGCGTACATCGCGCCCTAAAGCTAGGAGCCTATTCGCGAGTGGACTTTCGCCGCGATTCGACCGGCGAGTACTGGTGCCTGGAGGCGAACACACTGCCGGGCATGACGGCGACAAGCTTATTGCCTCAGGCGGCCGCGGCGGCTGGGATCTCTTTCCCTGAGCTGCTCGATCGCATATGCCGGAGGGCGATTAAAGTCCCTCGGCGCTAGAGCTGCGAAGCGCCGTGACTACTGTGTAAGACGGCCTGCTCTTAGGTCAGAGCACACGCCATGCCACGCCCGTCAGACCGCACAGCATCGCTAGGATGAGAAAGAAGGTCTGCGCGATCACCAGCGGCAACACGCGCTCGGCGCCGTGGGCGGCAATCGCAAGTCCGTGCCACTGCGAGTTGACCTTGGACAAATCGAGGGGTTCGCCGCCGCACAGGAGCTCGACCGTGCGGTTCATGACTCGTCCGATCCACCCCAAGTAACCGGACGGTGTCGGCGGCACCCGGAGCATCGTCCGTACCTCTTTGATGACACGGCGCCCGTCAACAGAATCGGCGGGCGCCCCGGCGATAGAGCGATACTCTTTGCGCAGTCGTTCAATCTCCCATGGGAGGTTCTCCCACTGATGTGCCATTACCAGGCCTTGCAGCGACATCAAGCGCGAAAAGAGGCCTGCTCCGATCGATAGAACCAGCAAAAGCACGACAGCCATAGACAAGGCGCCCCCGAAGAGGTCGGCTGGGGTGCCGATCCTGTCGATCACGAATACGAGAAAGGCTGCACAGCCCGCCAGCATCCAGTTCGAGAACGGATCGAGGTGCTTGCCCAAGCGCAGAAAATGCAACAGACTGGCATGGACGATCTGATCTTCGAAATCGGCCCGCAGCTCCTCGGTGGACGTCGCCGGCGGCGGTGTCAGTCGGTCTGTTACTCTCTCAACCCTTTCCTGCATTTTCAGGCCTTCTCCGTGCATTCAGCGTCAATCGCCTTCCTGAGCGGCCGCGTGTCGCCCAGCGACTGCCACGTTTTGTTTTCTCTCATATAGGCATCAACCGGCAGCCGCCATGCTCAGTAAGCACTGCGGCACCATTTGCCATGTTGATCAGGCATCCAGGTTCCGCAGTCGCGCAATCCACCGTCATCGCCGTAGACGTTCACCTGCAGAACTGGCGCCCCGCGCTCACGTGACAGGAAACCGGAAATGTTGCAAGTGAAGAGCCATGTATGTAGCCCGTGGGCCCGGCAGGACCAACTCTGGCCCTCCTTGACTGCTTGAGTCAGAACCTTCCGCACGTTTCGCGGCACCGAGCCGGGCTCACGAATTCGATAGGATCCCCTCGGCACGACCTCTGACTGGGAGATATAGGATTCTAACAATTCCTCCACCTTCGAAGGATGTTGAATCTTGCGCAGCCGCACCACTTCCGTGTACATGATTCCGTCCTTGACCACTCGCCCGGTACATCAAGCTGCCGCCACTGGAGCAGCAGAATCCGTCGTCCAATGAGAAGGTTAAGGTCGTCGATGCGCGACGATCAAGGCGTCTTCGGCAAACGACACGGCTCAAATAACACCTGTGTCTGCTCTTGCACACGAACGGTAGCGTTTATGTAAACCGCCGGTGCGAGCAATGGCGGCGCGCGCGGCTTGAGTTCGACGCCGCATTCGTTGCGCCTTACACGCGCCGGTAATCCCACGCGCAGCTGACCAATGCATTCGCACGCTCAGCGGAGCGGCTGAATCGCGCCATTTTCGCCACGCTAGACAAGCACTTCGTCGCCGGCGATATCTGGACTTCGAAAGACGGGCGCTATTGCGCGGCATCTTTGAGTGCTGGCTCAATCAACCTCGGCTCGTCGAGTTTGAGATCATTGACGTAAGGCCCGACCGGGTGAGTGACCATTCGCGCCTCAGGATAGCTCTCAAGAAGCTCGGTAGCCTGCCCGACAGTCGACTTCAGCCAAATGTCGTAGTCTTCGCGCCGGAGGATCGCCGGCATCTGGTCCGAGGTGTTGTCGATTTCCGCGAGCAACGGATTCACGGGCACGGTCACGAGCGCGCAGCTCTCGACGACGTCGTCATCGTCATTCACCGAGCGCTGCCACAGCACCGCAACCCCGAACACGGGACGATTTACCAGGCGTACGTAGAACGGTTGGCGGTGTCCGACAGGCGTGCGCTGCCAGACGTAGAAGCCTGCAAGTGGCACGACGCCCCGTCGTCCATGACACCATGCGCCGCGGAAGTCTTCCGCAGTTTGCAGGGCATCGCTGCGTGCGCGGGCATGACCGAGGCACGTCGTGTCACCTTTTCCCGCCGAGGGCATGAGGCCCCATCGCATCATTACGCCTTCTGTTTGGCGTTCGTGCATGCGCGCCACCGGAACGCTGTGGGAGACAGCAACGTTGAAGCGTACGGAGAACCGCCACCAGGGATGCACCACGGAGAGTTCGCTTTCCGCCTCCGCCCGGCCCGGAATTACTAATCGCTCGCTCATCGGCGGCGAGACTACGCTTGATTCGGTGTGCAGCGGGAGATGTCAGTCGAAGGCGACAAATGGCGGTGGAAGCTCAGGGTCAGTCTTCCAATGGCGGTCAGTCAAGGGCCAGTGGGCGGACGTTGTTCCTCTGCTGCGACCCATTGGCGAAGCGGTAGCGGAGTTCCGTTGTGACGGCGAGAGAATTTGACTCCGGGGGTCGGAGCTAGCGCAGTTGGCTGTCCTTACTGCCACGGCGGTTGTAACCGGAAAAATGGGCGCTGTCCCGATCGTCACTCTCTTGGCAGGCGATGCAAAGGCGCACGCCGGGTACTGCGATCCGGCGCGCCTCCGGTATTGCGGCACCACAGTTCGCACACTGGCTGAGGGACTGACCTTGCGGCAGGCGGCTCTGGGCCCGACGTATGCCGTCCTTTACGGTCGCGTCAATCTGCTCGTTGACAGCGTTGTCTCCTGCCCAGCCGGTAGCCATCTAGCGCTCCTCAAAAAGATCAGTCTGCAGAAAGATGATAGTGGTGGCAAATGGGTACTTCTCAAGTCGGATGTGCCGAACGACCCGAGGAGTCAGTCGCGTTTCCACATGGCGGCCGCTCACGTGACGGAACGCGGACGGCCGCTCGGCCGCATCGAATGAAACTGGTCCCTGGAGGGATTCTCGCGAGTCAAATACGGCGAGCGGGTCTCAGTGGTTGCCCCGCCGAGTCATGCAGAATATCCGGTCCTGCCGTCGCAGCAAGATCCTGCTCGGCGTGCACGGAGGGAACATGGCGAGCTCAAACTCCGACAAGCCGCACTATAGAAGCGTCTGGGTCAGCGACGTGCACCTTGGCACACGCGGCTGCAAGGCGGCCTACCTCGACGATTTTCTGGCCGCCATTGAGTGCGACAACCTGTACCTGGTCGGGGACATTATCGACGGCTGGGCGATGAGTCGCGGCACGATCTACTTCCCGCAGGAGCACGTCAACATCCTCCGCCGATTCCTGAACAAGGCGCGCAAGGGCAGCCGCGTCACCTACGTCATCGGCAATCATGACGAGTTCCTCCGCAAATATGTCGAGGATCTTGCGGCGCTCGGCTTCGGCAACATCCGCATCGTGAACGAATGCGTGCACAGGACCGCAGACAGCAAGACGCTGTGGGTTACGCATGGCGATCTCTATGATGTCGTCATTCGTTATCACCGGTGGCTCGCGTACCTGGGCGATCGGGGGTATGACTTCTTGCTCTGGCTCAATCGCCACTTCAACTGGCTGCGCGGCAAGTTCGGTGCACCGTACTGGTCGCTGTCCGCCTATGTGAAGAACCGCGTGAAGCAGGCGCTCGAATTCATCGACTCGTTCGAGCAGACGCTGGCCCGGGAATGCGCCTCGCGAGGCCATTACGGAGTCGTGTGCGGCCACATCCACAAGGCGGTAATGAAGATGGTCGGCGGGGTGCTCTACTGCAATGATGGCGACTGGGTGGAGAGTTGCACGGCGTTGGTCGAGCATGACGATGGTCGGCTGGAGATCATCCAGTGGCACATCGTTTCCCACGAGGGCACCGCCAGGGCTGCCACCGCTGCTGCAGCCGTCGACGCCACGCGCTCCAGCCCTTATCCAGCCCGTGAGGGGCAATGTTGTTTCCCTACCGCGCGCATCGCAGCATTGCGTCTCTTTGCTTCGGGTCGGCAACGGCGCAAGCTACCCGTTGCAAGAACCTGGGAGCCACCCTAGTGAATCCGCTCGTTGACGACGCATGGGACCAGATCAGCGGCTCATGGCGCTTCCGCTGGCCGGGGATTGCGAGCGCGGCAGTGCTGGCGCTCGTCGGCTGGCTGTTCGTGTTTGGCCTCGAGGACCGTTACGAAGCGGAAGCGAGCGTATTCGTTGATCCCCACACGCCGTTGCAGCCCGCCCTGAAGGACCTGAGCACCGAACAGAACAGCGAAGCCGAACTGAACTTCGTGCGTCAATCGCTGCTTGCGGACGCGACTTTGCAGCAGATCGCACGCGCAGTACACGTCGTGCCGGCCCGGAGCACCGACGAGCAGCTGCAGCAGCTTCTCACCGCCATGCGCCGTCGCGTCGAGATCAGTGTCCGTAGTGCAAGTGGCCGCGAGGAAGATCGCAACACGGCCGGGAGCATCTACCACCTTGTTTATTGGGACCACGACCGTTCCCGCAGCCTGCGCGTGGTCAGAATTCTGCTCGATTCGTTCATCAAGGGGACCCTGGGCGGCGAGCGCGAAGGAGCGGAGAACGCTCAGCAATTCCTGCAAGCCCAGATCTCTGACGTCCAAAAGCGCCTACGGGAGGCTGAAGACCGGCTAACTGAACTTAAGTCGAAGCAGTCGGAGCAGCAAGGCTATTTGGCGGAACTGCGAGAGGAGTCCAAGGCGGTGGCTGGCGTGAATATGAAGCTGGCCGAAGCGCGATCGCGCCGCACAACTCTCAGCCGGCAGCTTGACGAACTTGCAGCGACTTCCGTGGCTCCCGATCCGACTGCTGCCCCCGGTTCCAAGGGCGCCCTCGACACGCTTTCGCTCATCAAAGAAGCGCAGGAACAGCTGGATGAGCTGCTGCGCAAGTACACCGACAAACACCCCGATGTAATCGCCGCCCAACAGAGACTCGAGGATCTCAACCGGCGGCGGTCCGCGGAGATGAAGGCGTTGCGCAGAGCCGACCCAGCCGCCACGCCTGGTAACGGGGCCAGTACCAATCCCGTGTATCAGAAAGTGCGAACCGATCTCTATCAGGTGGAGGTCGATATCGAGGACATGACCACGGCGCTCAGGCAACACGAATCGAGGGTGGTGGAGCTCCGCCGATATGTTGATACCGGGCCCAAGGTGGACGCTGAACTTGCGCAGCTCAATCGCGATTACGACGCGAACAAGGCCTTGCTCGCCAACCTCCAGAAGGGACTGCTCGCCCAACGGGCGGCGAGTGCTGGATCCGTTCGCTTCAAGATTCTGCAGCCTCCCGTAGCGCCTTATCGGCCGATATGGCCTCGACGAAGGTTATACCTCGCGGCTGTGCTGGTCGCCGCGGTGGCTGCTGGTACCGCGTTGGCCTATGGCTTGAACTACCTTTTCCCGGTTGTCCATTCTGGCGGCTCTCTCGCCCGCATCATTGGCGTGCCGGTCCTCGGAGAAGTCGCGGGCGCATTTCCCGAACGTGAGCGGCGAGCCTTCCATCGCGACCTGCTGCGAGTCTCGATGGCTACCGCTTGCTTGCTCATGGCGTTCGCGGCCGCCCTCGTCCTCAGTCAGGCGGGTTACCGTCTGAGTATCATGGCGCTCGAGCATCTGGTGCATGCGTGAGCCTCATCGAGAGTGAACTCGCCATGCGCGAGGTAATTCTCGGCGCCGTCTTCGTCTGCGGTGCCGTTCTCGCCCGGCTTGATGCGCCTTTGCACTGCAGCGCGCTCGAGTCGGTGTAGGACCCTCCAATCGCCTGTCGCCGCCGTCTTCACCGCGCCAACAGAACGGGCCGCCCATGGCCCGGGGCGCGGGGTCCGGGCCCCCACGAGGATCCCCGACGGCCCGGTGAATTGCGCGCCGCTGACGTCCCCGTGACCGCCACCGTGGCGGGGCACGACCGAATCGCTTGCCGTGGTTCCGAGTGCCCGAAAGCGCTATCTTTACCTTCGCCGGACCGAGCCAACAATGCCAATACATGCAATGGGCCAGCTCACCGATCTCCTCGGACGGATACAGGGCGGCGACGCAGAGGCGCGCGAGGCGTTGTTTGCTGCTGCCTACGTTGAGCTCCACGCCCTGGCGCACGCGCGGCTAAGCCGCGGAGGACGCAACACTCTTCTGGACACGACCGGCCTCGTGCACGAGTCGTATTTGCGGTTCGTGCGTGGCGGGAAACTTCGTGCCGAGGACCGACGCGCGTTCTTCGCCTACGCTTCGCAGGTGATGCGTTCGGTAATCCTCAATAGCGTACGCGAACGGATTGCACTCAAGCGCAGCGGTGAACGGCAGTCCGCAGAAGCATCCAACACGATGGCGTCCGATCTGCCGGGCGACGAGCAGACGGTTCTTGAGGTGCACGAAGCGCTCAAGGATTTGGAGAAGGCAGACCCACGTCTGGCGCAAGTGGCTGAGATGCGCTACTTCGGCGGCTACAGCGAGAAGGAAATCGCCGAAGCGCTGGAGCTTACCGAACGCACCGTGCAGCGTGACTGGGAAAAGGCGCGTCTGATCCTCGCGGCAGCGTTACGGTGAGCGATGCAGCGGTCAACGCTGGCTGTTGATCGATCCGTCAACCGAGTGGGCGCATGGGACTATCGATTCCCCAGATGAGGCGGATGAGCCGTCTGCTCGATGAGGCGCTGCCACTCGACGCCACCGGGCGCCGCGCCTGGCTCGAGGCGCTGCCAACAGAAGATGGGGACCTTGTCGACGCCTTGCGCTGCGCATTGTTGCCAAGGGAGGCCGAGCTCGCGCAGCTGGAGAAGCTTGACGCGCTGCCGGAGCTTGGCGCCGTAAGCGAATCAAAAACGCCTGCCGCGAGCGGCCTGCAAACCGGCGATCGTGTCGGGCCGTATCAGTTGATTCGCCGTCTGGGTGCCGGTGGTATGGCCGAAGTATGGTTAGCGCGGCGTGCCGATGGTGCCTTCAGGCGTGAAGTGGCTCTCAAACTGCCGATGCTCGGTCGGTTGCGCGGCGATCTCGAGCAACGCTTTGCCCGAGAGCGGGACATCCTGGCGGGCCTCGAGCATCCGCACATCGCGCGTTTGTACGACGCGGGAGTGGATCCCAACGGGTTGCCGTATTTGGCAATGGAGTACGTCGCAGGCCACCCGCTGACCGAATGGTGTGATGCGCAGCGTCTCGGGATCAGGGCACGCCTGGAGTTGTTTCTGCAGATGCTGGGGGCGGTACAGTACGCGCACGAGAAGCAGGTCATCCACAGAGACCTCAAGCCTTCCAACGTGCTGGTAACCGAGTTAGGCCAGGTCCGGCTGCTGGACTTCGGCGTTGCGAAACTGCTGGAAGCCGAAGAGCCCCAACTCACAGAGCTAACGAGTGTTCACGGTCGGGCAGTCACACCGGACTACGCCAGTCCCGAGCTGCTTGGTGGTGAGTCGGTCGATGCCCGCAGCGACATCTATTCCCTGGGTGTGCTGCTGTACGAGCTGTTGACCGGCGCCCGGCCTTACCGACTTAGAAACGCGGCTTCGATCGGATTACTCGAACACGCCGTTACCACGGTGGAGGTGAAAAAACCCAGCACACAGCTCGAGGCGGACGCGGCGGCTGCGCGAGGCACGGTGCCGGAAAGGTTGGGTCGGCAACTGCGGGGCGACCTGGATGCCATTGCGCTCAAAGCTCTCGCCAAAGAACCTGCCAAGCGCTACCTGAGCGTAGGAGCGCTGGCGGAGGACCTGCGACGCCATCTGAGCGCAAGACCGATCGAGGCACTGCCGCCTCGGTTCACAGATCGCCTATCAAAGTTCCGGCGGCGTAACAGAACCGTGGTTGGAGTCGCTATGCCGGCGGTCGCCGCCGTCGTGGCCGCGGTCGCGTTCCTCGTCGTGGGGCTGCCGAGCCAAGCTCCCAGCCACCTGTGGCTCGACCCGCTGGCGCGGGCAAGGGTCCTGCGTATCGCGGATTTCGCAGGCACCGAGCAAGCAGCGGCCATTTCGCGCGACGGAAAGTTCGCCGCGTTTCTGGCAGCGCGCGATGGGCATCTCGACATCTGGTTGACGGAGATCGGTACCAACCGCTACCGCAACCTGACTGACGGAAGGTTTCAGCAACTTCGAAATCCAGAAATCCGAACCGTCGACTTCTCTCCCGACGGCTCATTAG
>DASPWF010000040.1:0-22611 GCA_035621995.1 Steroidobacteraceae bacterium | reverse complement strand
TGGTCGAGGATGAACTTGGTGAACTCGACTAACTTGTCCATGCGTGCGTAACTTCCTTTCGCGTTCAAGCGAGGACGGGAGTCGCCCTTTTTTCAGGCCCAACGGCGTCAAAGTGTCTGTTGACTGAAATGCCCGCCATTTCACCTGGCCCAGCCTGCGACTCCCCGACTTATCCGGTCAAAGACCAGCGGCAGTAGCAGCTGTCACTGGCTCCCTGTCCCGGCGAACACGCCGGGGCGAAGAGATTCGCCGTTCGTCCCCTGTTCCTTCCCATTCGGCTGGACGTCACCTACTGCTATAGATGCAAAGGAAGGGAAGGCCTCAGTAACTTGGCCATCGGCCAATCTCCTGCGGCTTCCCTTATCGGGAACCTGCAAAATCCGCGGCAAAGCCTATTGATGGTGCAACGCGGAAGCAAGTACGTGACGCGGCGCTGAACTACACTCTACTGAGGGTAGCGCTGCAGGTCTGCGATGACATGGTGATGACATCTCGGGAAGACGATTTCACTGAAACGCTATAAAATAGGCATATGCGCATCTTATTCGTGTGTCTGGGAAACATCTGTCGCTCGCCGACCGCCGAGGGCGTGCTGCGGGCGCTGGCCACTCGCGAGGCACCCGAGCTCGCCCTCGAGGTGGATTCCGCCGGCACCGCGGGCTATCACGTGGGTGAGCCACCCGATCCGCGCATGCGTGCGGCCGCCGCACGTCGTGGCTACGACCTCAACGCGCTGCGCGCCCGCATCGTCGAGCCGCGCGATTTCGAGCACTTCGATCTGATCCTCGCCATGGATCACGAGAACCTCGCCGTGCTGCGCCGTCGCGCGCCGCACGTGGCGCACGAGCGTTTGCGGTTGTTCTTGGAGTTTGCACCCCAGGATGAGCGCGAGGAGGTCCCCGACCCGTACTACGGCGGACCCAACGGCTTCGAAGAGGTGCTCGATCTGGTGGAAGCCGCCGCGCGCGGGCTTCTCAAGCACCTACGCCAGAGCGCGCGCGCAGCATAGCGTCGCTTCGCACGCACGCCGACGCGGCGAGCGGCCCGCGACGTCACTCCTCCGCGTCGCTCCTCCCGGCATCTTTCGGCGAGGGCGCCGACGACCACACCACATACGGCTTGTTCTGCCCCGGCTCGGGCTTTGGCGTCGGCTCGAAGTGTGCGATCGGCGCCGCCTCGTGTCCCGCAGCCGGCTCGCGCGGCTCGGCGTGATATTCCCGTGGAGCAGAAGGCTCGCGCGGCTCACGCGCGGACAACGCTGGCGCGGTGTTGATGCCGCTTTCGGCAGCGGGTCCATCGGACGTCGTGGCTGCGGCCGCTGGGAGGGAGGGCGCTGCCTCGCCTGCGGCGGCGAGTGCACCTTCACGTCCAGCGCCGCCGCGCCGTCCGCGCCGGCGCCCACGCCGGCTGCGCCCGCGACCTTCGCCGCGCTCGGGGCGCGCCTCAGATGACGCGGGCGGCGGCGGCGTTCCGGCGGGCGCGTCCTGGCTCGTACGCCCAGGGCTGCCGCGATCGGTCTCGCGAACGTCGCGGTCGGTGCGATCCTCGCGCTCGGCGCGCTCCGTGGAGCGTTCGGGCTTGCGGCCATGATCACGGTTGCGGTCGCGGTCGCGTCCGCGCTCCCGACTCCCCTCGCTGCGGCGTCCGTCGCCGCGCTCACGTCGCGCGCCGTCAGCGTAACGCGAATGCCGCGAATGCTCACGCCGACCGTCGCGCCGCGACCCCTCATCGCGCCGCGGAGTGCGGGTGGGCGCGGGCGTGGGCGCAACCTCCGCGGTCCCGGCCGGTGCCCCCGTCGTCGGTGGCTCGCCCGAGAGGATCTTCTTGAAGCGCGCCCAGAAACCGGCGTGCGCGGGCGGGGCTTCCGTGGCGGGCGCAGGCGGCGGTGCCTGGGATACGGGCGCGGGCGTAGCCGGGAGGAGTGTCGCGACGGCAGGCGCTTCGGACGCTGGTCGCTTGTCCTGCGCACTGCCGGGTTCCGGAATCTCCGGCGTTGTCGGCAGCAGATAGGTGGCCTGCTTGTGCTCCGGCAGCTCGATCTCGTCGTCGCGGACTCGGCGGATCGAGTACTCGGGGGTCTGAATGTTCTCGTTCGGCACGATGAGCAGCTCCGCCTCGCTCTTGTCCTCGAGCGTGCGCAGCCACTCGCGCTTCTCGTTGATCAGATAGGTCGCGACGGCCACCGGCACCTGCGCGATAACGCGTGCGGTGCGGTCCTTGCGCAGCTCCTCGCCGATCAGGCGCAGCACGGCGAGGGTCATGGACTCGACGCTGCGGATGCTGCCGATGCCGACGCAGCGCGGGCAGACGATATGGCTCGATTCCCCCAGCGAGGGGCGCAGTCGCTGCCGCGACATCTCGAGCAGCCCGAAGCGCGACAGGCGGCCGATCTGGATACGGGCCCGATCCATGCGCACGGCGTCGCGCAGCCGGTCCTCGACCTCACGCTGGTTCTTGGCCGACTCCATGTCGATGAAGTCGATGACGATCAGGCCGCCGATGTCGCGAATACGCAGCTGGCGGGCGATCTCTTCGGCGGCCTCGAGATTGGTGTTGGTCGCAGTGGTCTCGATGTCGCTGCCGCGCGTTGCGCGCGCCGAATTGATGTCGATCGATACCAGCGCCTCGGTGTAGTCGATGACGATGCTGCCGCCGGAGGGCAGTTGCACCTTGTGGGCATAGGCCGACTCGATCTGGCTCTCGATCTGGAAGCGGGTGAAGAGCGGAATGTCGTCCGTGTAGAGCTTCAGCCGCCGCTGCGCATCCGCGGGCATGAAGCGCTGCATGTACTCCTGCGCCTTCTGGAAGGCCGCCGGACTGTCGACCAGCACCTCGCCAATGTCGTCCGACAGATAATCGCGCATCGCGCGTGTCACCGCGTCGCTCTCGCGGAACACCAGGAACGGCGCCGGCCGCTCGTTGGCCGCCGCCTCGATCTGTTCCCACTGGACTTTGAGATTGTCCAGATCCCACTGCAGCTCCTCGACCGAGCGGCCGACGCCGGCTGTGCGGACGATCGCGCCCATGCCCTCCGGAATCTGCAGCTGACTCATGACCTCGCGCATCTGGTCACGGTCTTCGCCCTCGATGCGCCGCGATACGCCGCCGGCGCGCGGGTTGTTCGGCATCAGCACGAGGAAACGGCCCGCGAGGCTGATGAAGGTAGTGAGCGCAGCGCCCTTGGTGCCGCGCTCTTCTTTCTCGACCTGTACGATGACCTCCTGTCCCTCGGAGAGCAGCTCGCGGATGTTCATCCGCCCACCCTGTGGAGGCTGGCGGAAATATTCCCGTGAGACCTCCTTCAGCGGCAGGAACCCGTGGCGCTGAGCCCCGTAGTCGACGAAACAGGCCTCGAGCGAGGGCTCTATGCGCGAGATCCGCGCCTTGTAGACGTTCGCTTTCTTCTGTTCGCGGGAGGGTAACTCGATACTGAGGTCAAAAAGCTTCTGTCCATCAACCAGTGCAACGCGCAACTCCTCTTCCTGAGTTGCATTCACTAACATTCTCTTCATGTGCCCCTACTGTGCGGTGAGGGGCCGGCAAGGAAACGGCGGGAGGCCGCGGAGCTGTCAGCCCGCGGCAGCGAAGATTCCTGAGATCCGGCGAATGAGAGCGTGTCTCGTTCTTCACGTGGATGACCGCGATCATGGAGCGCGGTACGAAAAGGTAACCTTCGGTGAACTCAACCGACGGCGCCGACTGCGGAAGTCCCGTCTCGGGGGTTCGACGCAGGCGTCGCGATCTTGGCGGCCCAATGCGATGGCCTCGATCTAAGAGGTCCAACTAAACGGGCGGCGGCCACTGGCCGCCAACCACTGGTGCGTCCGAATAGCGGACGACAGACAGAGTATACTCGACAGACTATTGTAGAAACAATGCCTTACGCGAAAGGCCCCGCAACCCTTCCCGCACCCGGTGAGCCCCGCACCGAGGTGCAGCACCTCGAAGTGACCCCCGAGGAGGCCGGCCAGCGGCTCGACAAGTACATCGAGCGGCGCCTCGCGGGGTTGCCGCGCAGCCGCATCTACCGCGTCATCCGCAAGGGCGAGGTACGGGTGAACGGCCGCCGAGCGGGGCCCGAGCTTCGCCTCAAGCCGCACGACCGCGTTCGCGTTCCCCCCGTGCGGCTGCTGCCCGCAAGGCCGGCAGGTACGCCCCCGGCTCCGCTGACCGCACAGATCGAGCAGTCCATCGTCTACGAAGACAAGAGGCTGCTGGTGCTCGACAAGCTCGCCGGCGTCGCCGTCCACGGCGGTAGCGGCGTGAGCTTTGGCATCATCGAGGCACTGCGCGCCGTCCGTCCCGGAGAGCCGCTCGAGCTGGTGCACCGGCTGGACCGTGATACGAGCGGGTGCCTGCTCGTGGCGAGGGATCCGGCCACGCTGCGCGCATTACACGCATTGCTGCGCGAACAGGGATTCGACAAGCGCTACCTCGCCCTGGTGCAGGGCCGCTGGGGGCTCGGGGCCAAGCGCATCGACGTTCCCCTGCACACGGATACGCGCGTCCATGGTGAGCGCACGGTGCGCGCCGGCGCGGCAGGCAAGCCCTCGGTGAGCGAGTTTCGGCCGGTGCAATTCTTTGGCAAGACCGCGACGCTCATGGAGGTGACGCTGCGCACCGGCCGCACGCACCAGATCCGCGTGCACGCGGCGCACGCGGGCCACCCGGTAGCGGGGGACGAAAAGTATGGTGACAGCACCTTCAACGGCATGCTCGCCGGGCTCGGCCTGGGGCGCATGTTCCTGCACGCGCACAGCGTCAGCTTCACGTGGCCGCGGGGTGGAGAGTTCAGCGTCAACACGCCGCTGCCGCCCGAACTGGCGCGCGTGATCGATGCGCTCGCCGCGCGCGGCAAAGCCCGTCGCCGCGAAGTGCGCTAGGGGAGGCGATAGCCCGCGGCGCGCAGTGCGCCGGCGAGCCAGATCAGAGGCAGTCCGATGAGCGCGGTCGGGTCCACGCTCTCGATGCACTCGAGGAGCGCGATGCCGAGTGCTTCTGCCTTGAAGCTGCCTGCACAGTCGTATGGCCGCTCGCTCGCGACATAGCGCTCGATTTCCTCACGCCCCAGGGAGCGGAATACGACGGTCGTCGTGTCGACGTGGGCGAGGTGCAGGCTGCTGCCCGCCCCGAGGACCACGCAGCCGGTGTAGAAACGCGCCGTGCGGCCACTTAGCGCTGCCAGCTGTGCACGGCAGCGTGCGGCGTCACCCGGCTTGTCGAGCACTTCGTTGCCCGCCGATGCAACCTGATCGCTCCCGACGACCACGGCGCCGGTATGGCCGGCGGCAACGGCATACGCTTTCTCGCGCGCAAGACGCAATGCACGGTCGACCGGAGACTCGCCCGGAACATGCGCCTCACTCACGCCTGGAGCGATCAACTCGAAAGCGACGCCGAGCCGCGCCAGCAGCTCGCGGCGGTACGGGGAGGCGGAGGCGAGGATCAGTGGTGGCACACGGGTGGCGGGCGGTGCGAATCGTCTTCGAGAAACAAGGGCTTAGAGCCCATTTGTGGCTTTGACTTGGGCGAACCCGATACCTATTATACGCGCCCCATGCGGGGCCCCGGGACAGGGCGCGTCTTTCGGACCGGTGTCTGTTTGCTGCGTGAGGCAAGCGTAATTTTACGGGAGGCTGGTTGCCGCCCTGGGCAGAGCCGCTTGACGTCGACCGGCTGGCCGATGAGGCAGCCGCGGTCGATTTTGCCATTCCGCTCGGTGAGCTTTCGGGGCTGCGCTCCGGTCGCGCTCCGGTCGCGGGCAATGTCAGCGGTCGCGTGAATTTCACGCGCGAGCGGGGCCTCGCGGTCGCAGATCTCGAGGTCGCCGGCACGGCAACGCTCGAGTGTCAGCGGTGCCTGAAACCGATGCAGCGGGCGCTTGATGTCAGGAGCAGGATCGCGTTCATCGCCTCCGAGGCGGACGCGGCTCGAGTGCCGGCCGCTTTCGAACCGGTGCTCGCCGAGGGTGGCCGGATCAGCATCGGCGAGCTCGTCACGGAGGAGCTGTTGCTGACGCTGCCGATCGTGCCCCTGCACGGGGGCGTGTGCGCAGCGGCGGCAGACGCGCGGCCGCAGGCGCCTCCCGGCGGCGAGACGCACAAGCCGTTTGCGCGGCTCGCGGAGCTGTTGAAACGTTAGAAGACGATGATTCGCATCAGGAGCTGATACATGGCTGTTCAAAAGAGCCGCAAGACCCCATCGCGACGCGGCATGCACCGCTCGCACGACGGGCTGGCGAAGCCCGCGCTGTCGAGCGATCCGCAGTCGGGCGAGACGCACTTGCGCCATCGAGTTAGTCCCGATGGCTTCTATCGCGGCCGGCGCGTGATCGAAAAGCCGGCCGGGACCGAAGACAAGGATTGAGCCCGCAAGCTCCCAGCGCCTGACCCCGAAGGGCCTGCGTGCTGCCCATCGCAATCGATGTCATGAGCGGCGACCACGAGCCGCGCGAGTACGTTGACGGTGCGCTGCGCGCACTGAGCGAGGATCCCGAGCTGCGCGCGCTGCTCGTCGGCGAGCCACGGCTGATCTCCGCTGCACTCGCGACGCTGCCAGCGGCGGTGCGCGAGCGCGCCAGCGTGGTCGCCGCCACACAAGTCGTGACGATGCAGGAGAAGCCGCGCGAGGCGATCCGCCACAAGAAAGACTCCTCCATGCGGGTCGCCGTGGACCAGGTGCACGGCGGCCAGGCGAGCGGCTGCGTAAGCGCCGGCAATACTGGAGCACTGACCGCGATCGCGCACTTCGTGCTGAGGACTCTGCCGGGCGTCGAGCGCGCCGCCATCATCTCCGCCATCCCCGCCGCGCACGGGCTGACGCACATGCTCGATCTCGGTGCCAACACCAAAGCGACCCCGGAGCAGCTGCGGCAGTTCGCCGCGATGGGCGCGATCGTGGCCCGCGACGTCTACGGCGTCGCCACGCCACGCATCGGGTTGCTCAACATCGGCGAAGAGGACATGAAGGGGCATGAGGTGGTGCAGGCGGCGCATGCACTACTGACGCCGAGTGGCCTCAACTACGTGGGATTCGTCGAGGGCGACGACATCTTCTCCGGGGACGTCGACGTGGTGGTCACGGACGGCTTCACCGGCAATGTGGCGCTCAAGACCATGGAGGGGGTGGCCGGACTGATCGCCGACCGCCTGCGCCGCGAATTTCAGGTCTCGCTCTTCGACCGCCTCGCCGGTCTCATCGCGCGCCCGGTACTGCGCCGTGCGGCCGCGGGGCTCGATCCGCGGCGCTACAACGGTGCGTGCATGGTGGGCCTGACGGGGATCGTGGTAAAAAGCCACGGTCGCGCCGACGGTATCGCGTTCGCGCGCGCGATCGGCACGGCGGCGCTGGCAGTGCGGCGCGGGCTGACGTCTCACATCGCACAGGCACTGCACGCGCAAGGGGCGGCCAATTGATCTATTCGCGCATCACCGGCACCGGCTCGTATCTACCTGAGAGGATCATCACCAATCACGATCTGGAGAAGATGGTCGACACCACCGATGAATGGATACGCAGCCGCACCGGCATCGAGCGGCGTCATATCGCTGCCGACGGCGAGACCACGGTGGATCTGGCAGAGATTGCCGCGCGGCGCGCGCTTGAGGCCGCCGGGGTTGCCCCGGGCGACGTCGACTTCATCGCCTTCGGCACCACCACCCCCGATCTGATCTTTCCCAACTGCGGGACGCTGCTCCAGGATCGCCTCGGCTGCCGCGGCGCGCCCGCCTTCGGCCTCGAGACCGCCTGCGCGGGATTCATGTATGCGCTGTCCATCGCCGACAAGTACGTGCGCTGCGGCGAGGCACGGCGCGCGCTGGTGGTAGGCGCGGAAACACTCTCGCGCATCGTGAACTGGAGCGATCGCGCCACCGCGGTACTGTTCGCGGATGGGGCCGGGGCGGTGCTGCTCGAGCCGAGCGATACGCCTGGCGTGTTTTCGACGCATCTGCATTCCGACGGCTGCTACAAGGACCTGCTGTACTGCGGCAGCGGCGTCTCGCGTGGCTTTGAACAGAAGCTGGCGATCGTCATGAGCGGGAACGAGGTTTTCAAGGTCGCCGTCAACACACTCGGCCAGGCGGTGGACGAGACGCTTGCCGCCAACGGCTTCGATCGCACTGCGCTCGACTGGCTGGTGCCGCATCAGGCCAACATTCGCATTATCCAGGCGACCGCGCGCAAGCTCGATCTTCCCATGGAGCGCGTGATCGTGACGGTGCAGGATCACGGCAATACGTCCGCTGCCTCCGTGCCGCTGGCGCTTGACGTCGCGGTGCACGACGGGCGCATCCGGCGCGGGCAGCTGTTGCTGCTGGAGGCGTTTGGCGGCGGGTTCACCTGGGGCTCGGCGCTGGTGCGCTATTAGGGTGTCGGCCCGCGCCGCAGCGGCGCTAGGATGTCGCGGGCACATGATGTACGACGGATGGCACGCCCGGCATGAGCAAACTCGTCAATTTCGTCCTGGGTAGTGTGCTGGCCGGGGTGCTGATCCTCGTGCCGCTTTACCTCGCGGTCCTGCTGCTGCTCAAGGCAATCGGCTCGGTGGTTCAGCTCGTGCATCCCATCGCGAAGCTCTTTCCGGACTGGGTGCACCGCGAGGACGTCCTTGCGTTGGTCGTCATAATGCTCGCGTGTTTCCTCGTCGGGCTGTCGGTACGAACCAAGTGGGGCCAGGCCATGTGGAGAGTGTCCGAACCGCTGTTCCAGAAAATTCCCGGCTACTCACTCTTTCGCGGCTTTACGCAGCGACTGGCGGGTGACACCGATGCGGAAGCCTGGAAACCGGCGTTGGCCGAGATCGAGGAGGCGCTGGTGCCGGCCTTCATCATTGAAGAGCTCGCCGACGGGCGCTTCACCGTTTTTGTTCCGGCGGTACCGGCCCCTTTTACCGGTCAGGTCTACATCCTCGACCCGGATCGGGTTCATGTAGTGGACGTTCCGTTCACGCATGCCATCCGGGCGGTCTCGCGCTGGGGATCAGGTTGCCGCGAGCTGGTCGCAGCGATCGAGCGCAAGCCCGCGCCCTGACATTGCTTCCTGGTATTGCATCCTGGTATTGCATCGTGACAGATGGACTGCCGCTCGCCACTCACCACCGGGGATCCACCGTGAAGAAGCTCTCCACGTCACTGGCAGCCGTTGCTCTCTTGCTGGCGGGCACCATGGCCTCGGCAGACGAGTACGCAAACACCATCACGCTTTTCCAGAAAGCCGGTCAGAGCGCGGGGTTCTTCCAGAACTGCTACGGTTACGCGGTCTTCCCCAACATCGGCAAGGGCGCTCTCCTGCTCGGCGGAGCGCGCGGCAGCGGCAGAGTCTATGAGCAGGGCAACTACGTCGGCGACAGCACGATGACGCAGTTCAGCATCGGACTTCAGGCTGGGGGCGAAGCTTACAGTCAGATCGTCTTCCTGCAGGACAAACGGGCGTTCGATGAATTTACCCACGGAAACTTCGAGTTCGACGCCAACGCGAGCGCGGTGGCAATCACTGCGTCAGCCTCCACCTCCACGGGCACGACGGGCTCGCCGGCGGGACCGAGCGGGGGCAAGAGCAATTTGGGTACAGCGGGGCAGTACTACAAGGGAATGGCCGCATTCACGATCGTCAAGGGCGGTGCCCTGGTCGCGGCCGCCGTCGCCGGACAGAAATTCTCGTACAAGCCGCTCCCGGCTGCGCAGTCAGCCTCCCAGGCGCAGCCCGGATCCCCGGCACAGCCACAGCCGCTGCCTCCCCCGCAGCCGCCGCCGAACTATCAGCAAGCGCCGGGCGCCCAGCAGCCGCCGCCCGGTTACCAGCAGGCACCACCGCCACAGCAGCCACCGCCGAGTTATCAGCAGCCGTCACCGGGCTACCAGCAGGCCCCGCCTCCGCAGCAGGCGCCGCCGAGCTACCAGCAGGCGCCACCGAACTATCCGCAGCCGCCGCCGAGCTACCAGCAGGCGCCACCAAACTATCCGCAGCCGCCGCCGAGCTACCAGCAGGCGCCACCGAATTACCCGCAGCCGCCGCCAGGTTATCAGCCGCCGCCCCCACAGTAGCCGAAGCTCGGGCGCCGCCGAGGCTGCGGGCGGCGCAAAAAAAACGCCGCGCATATGCGCGGCGTTCCGATGTTTTATGAGACCGGTATGTTATTTGGAGACCGAGCGCTTGAACATGCGGTCGATCTTCTCGTTGGTCGCGTCGCAGCACGACTGGCTGGCATGAGCCGCCGCCAACGCCTGGTTGGCCGTGCTCTGCGCGCCACTGGCCGCCTGGCCAGCGGACTGAGCAGCACTGTTCGCGGCGTCAGCGGAGCTCTTCGCCCCGGACACATCGCTCGCCAGTTTGCTGACCTGCGATTTCAGATCGTCGACCTGCGCCTGGAGAGGCTTCAGGTCCGTGCAACCTGCCATTCCCACTACCACTGCTACGGCAGCAGCCGCCTTCACTACGCTCGCGCACTTCATACACTTCCCCTTTGGGTTGTTGATTCGGGAGGTCCTGTCTGTTAACCGATGCGAGTCCGGTGGGCAAGTTCCGCCGTCTTCGCCGCGCGCAACTGCATCAAATTTGACACGGGAATGCAACTACGACTCTGGTGCTGTCTTCTGTTCGCGACAACTTGCTGCAGCACGGTTCGGAATGGGGTGCAACAGTGTTTGTGCAGGAATTTCAGTACGTGCGAGCAGGCACTGCAGCACGGCGGGATGTTGTTGTGGTGAGTTGTAGGAGCGAGTCGCAGGAGTTTCTTAAGAATTTTTAATTGCGTATCGACGCGCGGGCCTGAATGAGGGCTGAATGGCTGCGCGTTGCCGAGCGTGACCTGTCGCGTGGCCGTGCGATGAGGTGCTGACCGCTCACTTCGAGCTGCCGGCTGGAAACCCGGGCTGCACCCGGCGGCCCTCTTGCCCTGGCCCTCGATCTGGATATAATCACAGTAGCTGTATATATAAACAGGCATACGGGAAATGTCCGACCTCACCCCTCGCCAGACACAGATCCTGCGTCTGATCCAGCGCTTTATTGCCGAGACCGGTATGCCGCCGACCCGTGCGGAGATCGCGCACGAGCTCGGTTTTCGCTCTGCCAATGCCGCTGAAGAGCATCTGCGGGCGCTCGCCCGCAAGGGTGTCATCGCGCTCGTCCCGGGCACCTCGCGGGGCATTCAGCTGAAGGACACCATCCGCGAACAGATGGGGCTGCCACTCATCGGGCGGGTGGCTGCCGGCAAGCCGATCTTCTCCGAAGAGAACTTCGAGGCGCGGTTGCAGATCGATCCGGGCCTCTTTCAGCCGCGGCCGCATTACCTGCTGAAGGTGATCGGCATGAGCATGAAAGACGCCGGGATCCTCGATGGTGACCTGGTCGCGGTGCACCGCACCTCCGAGGTGCGCAGCCGCCAGATCGTAGTCGCGCGACTCGAGAACGAGGTCACCGTGAAACGCTATCGCCAGGAAGGCTCCATCGTGTGGCTGCTGCCGGAGAATTCTGCCTTCGAGCCCATCAAGGTGGATCTGAAGGAGGAGCCGCTGCTCATCGAGGGGATCGTCGTGGGCGTCGTTCGTCGCAGCCGCACGACTGGACTGATGTGAGCTCACTTTGTCGCGCACCCATTCTTAGAGGTCTGAGTCTGATTGCGCTTGCGCCGGCATGGACGATCCGAAACTCGCTCGTTTGCTCGAGCATCCGGCTATCTGGCGCGGCCGCAGCACGGCGCGCCTCGAAGTATTGCCGAGCGGCTTTGCGGCACTCGATGAATCACTCCCCGCAGGCGGCTGGCCCCGCAGCGGACTGATCGAAATCCTCATCGCCCGTTTCGGCAGCGGCGAACTCTCGCTGCTGCTGCCGGCACTCGCCGCGCTAACACGCGCCGCGAGCGCCCGCTGGTGTGTGTGGGTAGCACCACCACTCATGCCTTTTGCTCCCGCTCTGGTGGCGCAGGGCGTGGTGCTCGATCGCGTGGCGGTGGTGGGAGGTGAGCGGCCGCTGTGGGCTTTCGAACAGGTGTTGGGATCGGGGGCTTGTGATGCAGCACTCGCCTGGGGCGGGCGGCCACAGCCCCGCGACATCCGCCGCCTGCAGCTTGCCGCCGAGCGCGGCCGCACGCTCGGGGTGTTGTTTCGACCGCGCCGGGCGGCGCGCGAGGCCTCCGCCGCGGCGTTGCGTCTCGGCGTCGAATCCTCCCCTGGGGGCGTGCGGGTCACGCTGCTCAAGGGTCGTGGAGCGCGCGGTGTGGTGCTGCTGCCGGATCTCACCGTGCACCACGCCGCCGTGACAGCGGTGCTTGCGTGAGGGCGCGTTCCACGCGTGCGGCCGCTGCGTCCGCGACACTTTTCCCGGCCATCGCGAAGGAGGCGCCTGGCGAGCACACCGCCCTCGCTCGCGTGCGGGCGCGGTCACCTTCCGTTCAGCCGGTGGCGGAGCTGTGGGCCGCGCTGCATCTGTCGCATCCCGGCGGGACGCAGCTCGCACACCTGGCGCGCCGTGCGCAACGCTTCACGCCACGCGTGAGTCTCGAGCGCCCCGATGGGCTGCTGCTCGAAGTGCGCGGCAGTCTGCATCTCTTTGGCGAAGTGGCGGGACTGCGCGAGGCGCTCCTTAAGATGTGTGGTGAACTCCGGCTCGAGGCGTCGCTCGCGTTCGCGCCCACGCCGCTTGCGGCCCTCGTGATGGCACGAGCCTGCAAGGCTGCGCAGGTCATGGAACGTGCCGAGCTCGTCGGTAAGCTCGCGGAGCTTGCGCTCGGGACGCTGCGCTGGCCGCCGGAGATCGTCGAGCGGCTGAAGCGCACTGGAGTGCGCACCATCGGTGCGGCGCTGCGACTGCCACGGGCCGGTTTTGCACGCCGTTTCGGGACGGCGCAGCTTGCGAGCCTCGATCGGCTTACCGGCAGGACGCGCGAGATACGTACTGCGTTTCGACCGGGCGAATCCTTTCGCCGCCGTCACGAGCTCAGCTGCGAAGTGGAAAGTCACGCCTGCCTTCTCAGCGCCCTCATGCGGCTGCTGGAGGAGCTGGAGGATTTTCTCAAAGTACGCCAGTGCGGCGTGATGACTGTCGAATGTCATCTGTTGCATCGACAGGCGGGAATGACGCCGTGCGTGCTGCGCCTTGCCGCCCCGGGTGCCGACGCGCGGCATCTCGGCAGCCTGTTTGCCGAGGAGCTCCAGCGCCTCGTGCTGCCGCAGCCGGTACGCGCACTCGAACTGCGCGCCGCAACGCTGTTGCCGCTGACGCCTGCGGCGCCGATGCTCTGGCAGCCGGGTGAGCACGGCGGTGGCGCTGGCAGCGAAGCACACGCACTCATCGAGCGGCTACAGGCGCGTCTGGGCGAGGCCGCGGTGCATGGCCTGACGCTCCTCGATGATCACCGGCCCGAGAGCTGCTGGTCCATGACGGCGCCGCCTGCGGCGTGCCCGGCGTACCTGACGCGCACGGCACGCACGACGTGCATGGCACGCACGACGCGCGGAGCTACATCGCCGGTGTCATTGCGCCGACCGTTGTGGCTGCTGCCGGTGCCGCAGCCGCTCGCGATGCGCGCGGGTTGGCCGTGGCGTCGCGGCCTCCTGCAGCTCGTGAGCGAACCCGAGCGCATCGAGACCGGTTGGTGGGACGGCGAGGACATCGCGCGCGATTACTACACTGCGCTCGACATCCATGGGGTGCGGCTGTGGGTATTCCGCGAGCGCACCGCTGCGCACAGGTGGTTCCTGCACGGCATCTTCGGATGACGCCCGCTGCGCCTTCCCCGTCCGCTGCGGACCCGGGCGCAGAGCTGCCCGCCTACGCAGAGCTTCACTGCCTTTCCAACTTCACTTTCCTGCGTGGAGCCTCGCACCCGCACGAGCTCGTGGCGCAGGCGGATGCGCTCGGCTACCGGGCACTCGCGCTCACCGACGAGTGCTCGGTGGCGGGGGTGGTGCGTGCCCACGTGGCGACGCGAGGACGGCCGCTGAAACTCATCGTCGGCGCGGAGTTCCGCCTGCGTTGTGGGCTCAAGTTTGCAGCGCTCGCGATCGACCGGCACGGCTACGGGCGACTGTGCCGCCTCATCACTCGCGGACGGCGCGCGGCAGAGAAGGGCGCTTACGCACTCGCGCGTGAGGATCTCGAGCGCGCGCCGCTCGAGCAGTGCTTCATCCTCTGGCTGCCCGGAACCCCCGTGCAGCCGGACGAGCTGCGCTACCTGGCGGCGCGTTTCCCCGCGCACCTGAGGATCGCGGTCGAGCTGCTGCGTGAAGGAAGCGACCGCGAGCGGCTCGCGGCCCTGCAAAGCCTCGCTGAGGCGCATGGGATACCGCTCGTCGCCTCGGGTGATGTGCACATGCACGCGCGTGCCAGGCGGCATCTGCAGGATGCTCTTACCGCGATCCGTCTGCGCGTGCCGATCACGCAGGTGGGCTCGCGGCTGTACGCGAACGGCGAGCGCTATCTGCGCGAGCGCGAACGGCTCTCCCGGCTCTACCCGCGCGAGCTGCTCGAGGCCACCGTGCAGGTGGCACAGACGTGCCGCTTCTCGCTCGATGAGCTGCGCTACGAATATCCGCGCGAGCTGGTTCCCGAGGGCGAGAGCGCGACGAGCCACCTGCGCAAGCTCACGGAGGCGGGCGCCCGCTGGCGCTGGCCACAGGGCGTACCCGCGGCCGAGCGCACCGCCATCGAGCACGAACTCGAGCTCATCGCCGAGCTTTGCTACGAGCCTTACTTCCTCACGGTGTACGACATCGTAGCTTTCGCACGTCGCCGGGGAATCCTCTGCCAGGGACGCGGCTCCGCGGCCAACTCGCGCGTGTGCTACTGCTTAGGCGTCACCTCGGTCGATCCGCAGCGCGGAGCGGCGCTGCTGTTCGAGCGGTTCATCTCGCGCGAGCGCCACGAGCCGCCCGACATCGACGTCGATTTCGAGCACGAGCGGCGCGAGGAGGTGCTGCAGTACGTCTACGCGAAGTACGGGCGCGAACGCGCGGCGCTCGCCGCCACCGTCATCATGTACCGGCCGCGCAGCGCGCTGCGCGATCTCGGCAAGGTGTTTGGCCTGAGTGCCGCCGCGAGCGGCCGCCTGGCCAAGGTCATGCAGTGGTGGGACGGCAGTGCCGCGATGGCCGAGCGTATGCACGCCGACGGCTTCGACCTCGCAAGTCCCTGGCTCAGGCGTCTCCTGCCGCTCGCACAGCAGCTGGTGGCATTCCCCGGTTTCCCGCGGCACCTGTCACAGCACGTCGGCGGCTTCGTCATATCCGCCGGCCCGCTCGAGGAGCTGGTGCCGATCGAGAACGCGGCCATGCCTGAGCGCACCGTGGTGCAATGGGACAAGGACGACCTGAACGACCTCGGGCTCCTCAAGGTCGATCTGCTGGCGCTCGGGATGCTCACGGCGCTGCGCCGTGCCTTCAGCCTCGTGAACGACTACCGTGGCGCGCACTACACGCTCGGTGAGCTGCCCGCCGAGGATCCGCAGGTCTACGACATGGTGTGTCGCGCCGACACGGTCGGCGTGTTCCAGATCGAGTCGCGCGCGCAGATGGCGATGCTGCCGCGACTGAAGCCCCGCTGTTACTACGACCTCGTGATCGAGGTTGCGATCGTGCGTCCGGGGCCGATCCAGGGTGACATGGTGCACCCCTACCTGCGGCGCCGCAGCGGCGCCGAACCGGTCGAATATCCCGGCGAGGAGGTGCGCGAAGTGCTGCACCGCACGCTCGGGGTGCCGATCTTCCAGGAGCAGGTGATGCAGATCGCGATCGTTGCCGCCGGCTTCACGCCTGGGGAAGCGGATGCGCTGCGCCGCGCCATGGGGGCATGGAAGAGAACCGGGGGACTCGATCCGTTCCGCGAGCGGCTGCTCGAGGGCATGCGCGCCAAGGGCTATCCGCAGGAGTTCGCACAGCGCATCTACCAGCAGATGCTCGGTTTTGGCGAATATGGCTTCCCGCAGTGCGTCGTCGGAGAGACACGGGTCATCGATGCGGACTCGGGCCGCTGGGTGAGCATCGATGAAATCGTCTCCGGGCGCGTCCAATTGAAAGCCACGATTGCGTGCGACGACGATTTGCGGTTACGCCAACGCAGGGTGCTTGCAGTTCGCTCGAGCGGAGTAAAGCCCGTCTGGCGCCTGCGCACAGCCCTGGGACACACAATTACTGCGACCGTAGAGCACCCATTCCTGACCATGGGTGGCTGGCGTTCGCTCGGTAAGCTGCGCGTGGGCGACTGCGTGGCAGCCGCACGGTCACTACCAGTGCGTGGACGACGACGCTGGCCGCGCCATCAAATCGTGGTGCTTGCCGACTTGATAGCTGAGGGGAATCTGTGTCACCCGAGTACGTTTTTTTTCTATACAACCGCGGAGTGGCATTGCGAGGATTTTGTACGGGCTGTCGAGAAGTTTCCAAATACGCGAGCAGTTATCGAACGACACAGAAGTTGCTTCTCAGTGCGGGTTCGGCGCATCGACCGCAATTACCCAGCGGCGGCTATCACGTGGGCGCAAAGGTTGGGGATTCGGGGATTCTGTGCACGTGAAAAGCATCTGCCCCCCGAGGCTTTGGAGTTGCTTCGCGGCAATATCGCTCTACTGCTTGCCCGGCTTTGGGACGGTGACGGTAGCCTTTCAGTAACTGCAGGACACGCTTCATACGATACTGCTTCACGGCGGCTGGCTGGCGAAGTCCAGTACCTACTTTTGCGCCTCGGTATCGTCGCTCGACTTTATCGACGAGTACGCTCTTACAAGGGCCAGATGCTGACGCACTACGTCGTCGTGGTAACCGGTGAAACACTCCGCTTATTTTGGAAATATGTCGGCCGCCGCTTTCTGGATCCGGAGAAACGCAGGCGATCACAGGTCTTGGCAACTCGTCGGCGTGGCCGCATGTCACGCGACATCATTCCCGCGGATGTGCGGGCAGTGATTCGGCGGGAGCGTGAACGCGCACAGCTTACTTGCAGTGGGATGGCGCGCGCGTCAGGCCTCGCCATGCGCGAAATATGTTCATGCGGAGGAAGCAAAATTGGGTTTCGTCGCTTCGTAATCGAGCGACTGGCAACTGTCTTGCGCTCTCGAGAGCTCGAGCGTCTCGCGTATTCGGACATTTACTGGGACAGAGTGGTGGCGATGGAGGAGCTTGGATCCGAGGCCACCTATGACCTTCAGATCGAGGGCGATCACAACTTTCTGGCGAACAATCTCATCGTCCACAATTCCCACGCCATGAGCTTCGCGCTGCTGGTATACGACTCCGCGTGGCTCAAGTGTCATGAGCCGGCCGCCTTCACGTGTGCGCTGCTCAACAGTCAGCCCATGGGCTTCTATGCGCCGGCGCAACTGGTGCGCGATGCGCGTGCTCACGGCGTCGAGGTACGTGCGGTGGATGTCTGCGTCAGCTCCTGGGACTCAGCGCTCGAGCGGCGCGAGGACGGCTCGCCCGCACTGCGGCTGGGATTGCGTCTGGTGAAGTCACTGAGCGAAGCGGGGGCACAGCGGCTGATCGATGCGCGCCGGCGGCAACCCTTCGCGAGCGTGCAGGACCTCGCAGTGCGCGCTGCGCTCGACCGCGGTGATCTCGAGGCGCTCGCCGCGGCCGGCGCCTTCGCCGCACTCTGCGGCAACCGGCACCTGGCCTTCTGGGAGGTCGCCGGTACCGAGCGCGCGCTGCCGCTCGGACCCACCGCTGCACGTGCGCAAGATGCAGAAGGCCGGCCGCTCCTTCCGGCACCGACTGAGGGTCAGGGCATCGTTGCGGACTATGCCTCGCTCGGTCTTACCCTGGGACGGCATCCGCTCGCGCTGCTGCGCGGGCGGCTGCGCGCCTTGGCACTGACCAGCGCCGGTGAGCTGAAAGAGCGCGGTCACGGCGCGCAGGTGCGTACCGCCGGCATCGTGCTCATGCGCCAGCGCCCGGCGACCGCGAGCGGCGTCACGTTTCTCACGCTCGAGGACGAGAGCGGCCAGGTGAACGTCATCGTCTGGGAGCGGGTGGGGCGCGAGCAGCGCGCGGCGCTTCTCGAGTCACGTCTCCTCGAGGTGCATGGCGAGCTGCAGCAGCAGGAGGGTGTCTCGCACCTCATCGCGCACCGGCTCATCGACCGCACCGTGCTGCTCGGCGAGCTGCTCACCCGTTCACGGGATTTTCACTGAAGCCCGACCCCTCTGCACGCGGCCTCCCGGGGGCGGCTGTCGGACCTCAGCCGTGACGCGGCTTGCGACGCGCCTTGCGGCCGGAGGACTCGCTCTCGTCCCCGATCTCGTAGTCCTCGAAGTCGCTGGTGAGCTCGGCCGTGTGCTTCTCCTCGAGCAGCCGCTCGAGGCGACGCCACGCCGGGTCGCCGGCCTTCTGCCCCCGGCGCTTGGCCAGGTCGAGGTCCTTGATGACCTGATCGAGATCGACGTCGCCGTCCTCGATGACCGGCTCGTCGGCCTCTTCATCCTCGAACTCGTCTGATTCCGGCTTCTCGCTCATGCGAACCTGAGTCGTGCAGGAATTGGACGGCGCGAACTTAAATCAGATCGGTCGTGAACTGCAATGTCGCGCCTTCGGTTTGTGAAGCGGTGCCGCTTCGCGTGCGTCGGGCTCCTCAATGGATCAGTTGGTTCATCTGGAAGATCGGCAGCAGCATCGCAAAGACGATGCCCATGACGAACAGTCCCATCAGCACGATGAGCACCGGCCCGAGCAGGCCCACCAGCGCGGCCAGCAGGCCGTCGAGCTCACGTTCCTGGCTGAGCGCAGCGCGCTCGAGCATGCCCTCGAGCTCGCCGCTCGATTCCCCGCTCGAGATCAGATGGATGGTCATCGGCGGAAACATGCGGCTGGTAGCGAGCGAGCGCCCGATCGGCGCCCCCTCGCGTACGCGCGCCGCGGCATCGGTCACCGCATCGCGCATCGGCAGGTTCGTAACCACCTCACCCGCGATGCGCAGCGCCTCGAGCACGGGCACGGAGCTCGCCGAGAGGATGCTGAAGGTGCGGGTGAAGCGCGCGGTGTTGAAGCCACGGACGAGTTTGCCGGCGACCGGCAGCCGCAGCTGCACGCGGTGAAACTGCCGTCGTGCCGCGGGGTTACGCAGCCAGCGGCGGAAGAGCACGACGGCGACGACGAGACCGATCAGCAGGTAAAGGCCCCAGGAGCGGAAAAAGCCGCTGGTCGCGATCAACAGCTGCGTGATCAGCGGCAGCTTCGCCTTGCTCGCCTCAAACACCGAGACCACCTGCGGCACGACGTAGACGAGCAGTGCCGAGACGATCGCGAAGCACAGCACGGTGAGCACGATCGGGTAGAGCATCGCCGCGAGCACCTTCTGGCGCAGCTGATCGCGCCCCTCGGTGTAGTCGGCGAGCCGCTCGAGCACATTGTCGAGGTGCCCGGATTGCTCCCCGGCGGCGACGGTCGCGCGGTAGATCTCGGGGAAGACGCGCGGGAACTCGGCAAACCCGCTGGCGAGCGTGTGGCCTTCCATGACGCGCGCGCGCACGCCGAGCACGATGCTCTGCACGCGCGGCTTCTCGGTCTGCTGCGACACGGCGAGCAGCGACTCCTCGAGCGGCAGCCCGGCGCGCACCAGCGTGGCGAGCTGGCGGGTGAGCAGCGCGAGGTCGGCGCTCGAGACGCGCCGCAGCGGGCTGAAGGAGCGCTGGCGTTTCGCTTCCTTCTGCGCGACCTCCGCCACCGACACCGGCAGCAGCTGCTGCTCGCGCAGCAGCTGGCGGATGTGGCGCGGGGTGTCGCCCTCGAGAATCCCCTTGCGTTCCTTGCCGGCGGGATCGAGGGCGGTGTATTCGAACGCGCCCAAAGACTCAATCCTCGCGCGTGACCCGCAGCACTTCCTCGATGGTGGTTTCGCCGCGCAGCACCCGCGCGCGGCCGTCGTCACGGATCGAGGGCGTCGTGAGACGCGCGTGGCGCTCGATGTCCTGCTCGGAGACGCCGTCGTGAATCATGGTGCGCATGACGTCATCGACGATGATCAGCTCGTAGATGCCCGAGCGGCCGCGATAGCCCCCGGTCGCGTCGCGCCCCGGGCGATAGAGCGTCGGCGAGGGCTCATCGGGCCTCAGGTTGAGGAGCCGCCGCTCGTACTCGCCGGCGAGGAAGGGCTGCTTGGTGTCCGAGCTCAGCACGCGCACCAGGCGCTGCGCCAGTACGCCGATCAGGCTCGATGACAGCAGGAACGGCTCGATCCCCATGTCGCGCAACCGGGTAATCGCGCCGGCGGCCGTATTGGTGTGCAGCGTCGACAGCACCAGGTGCCCGGTGAGGCTCGCCTGCACCGCGATCTGCGCGGTCTCGAGGTCGCGGATCTCGCCGATCAGCACCACGTCCGGATCCTGGCGCAGGATCGCGCGCAGGCCGCGCGCGAAGGTCATCTCCACCTTGGTGTTGACCTGAGTCTGGCCGATGCCGTCGATGTAATACTCGATCGGGTCCTCGACCGTCATGATGTTCTGCGTGTTGTCGTTGAGACGCTCGAGCGCGGCGTAGAGCGTCGTCGTCTTCCCCGAGCCGGTCGGTCCGGTGACCAGCAGGATTCCGTGCGGCTTGTGGATGAGCTCGTCCATGGCGCTCTGCGTGCGGGGATCCATGCCGAGGGAGCTGAGATCCAGCCTGCCGGCCTGCTTGTCGAGGATACGCAGCACCACCCGCTCGCCGTGCCCCGAGGGGATGGTCGAGACGCGGACGTCGACCGCGCGCCCGGCGATCTTCAGGCTGATGCGCCCGTCCTGCGGCAGGCGCTTCTCGGCGATGTCGAGGCGCGACATGACCTTGACGCGCGACACCACGAGCGGTGCCACCGCGCGCCGCGACTGCAGCACCTCGCGCAGCACGCCGTCGACGCGAAAGCGGATCACCAGGCGGTTCTCGAACGGCTCGATGTGGATATCCGAGGCGTTCTCCTTGACCGCCTGCGTGAGCACCGCGTTGATCAGGCGGATGATCGGCGCGTCGTCCTCGCTGTCGAGCAGATCCGCCTGCTCGGGCAGGTCCTGTGCAAGGTGCGCCAAGTCGGTCGTCTCGTCGAGCCCCTCGACCGCCTGCATGGCATCGGAGCCTGCCTCGTAGGCGCGGCGCAGCAGCTCGTCGAACTCTGCCTCCGGAACGCGCTCGAGGCGCACCGAGCGGCGCAGATAGCGGCGCACCTCAGCGAGCGCCTGAGGCGATGCGGTATCGCGGTAGGTGCACTCGGCCACCCCGTCCACCACGCGATTGACGAGCACGCCGTGGCGCTTGGCAAACGCGAACGACAGCCGACGCTCGAGCGCGCCCGCACTGGGCGCGCTGCCGTTGCCGGTGACATTGACGCTCATGGCTGTCCCTGGGGCGGATTGCCGCCGGAAGCGGCCGGCGGCGCCGCCCCTGCCGGGGCCGCCGTGTTGTCAGGCGCGGGCGAGCCGGGTGCCACCATGCTCCCCTGCGGCTGCGCCGAGCTCGGCGGCGGTGCGGTAGCGGGTGGCGGCGGGGTGGTGCCGCCGGGAATGACCGACTGGCCCGCGCCCGGCGGCGGCGGCGGTGGCAGCGGCGGGAGCTTCCCGGGGCTCACGCCGGGCAGCAGCGTCGGAATGTCATTCGGGCCCTGGTGCATGATCGGCTTCTGCTGATCGCGCATGTAGTTGTACTTGAGATCCGTCTCGTAGGCCGCCTGTGACTCATCGCGCAGGATCTTCGGGCGGATGAAGATCATCAGGTTGTTCTTGGTCGAGGTGTCCGAGCGCGTCTTGAACAGCAGGCCGAGGATCGGGATGTTGCCGAGGAACGGCACGCGGCTCTCGCTCTTGCTGGTGTCGTCCTCGATCAGCCCGCCGAGCACCACGATGCCGCCGTCCTCGATCAACACCGTGGTGCTGACGGTACGCTTGTTGGTGACGAGATCGACCGCGCCGGCGGGCTTGGTGCCGAGGCTCGAGCTCTCGATCGAGATCTTGAGCATGACCTGGTTGCCTTCGGCCGAGATGGTCGGGGTGATCTTGAGGATGGTGCCGACCTCCTCGCGCTGGATCGTCTGGAACGGACTCACGGCGCCGCCCACGACTGCGGTGTTGTTGGCGGTGTACTGCCCGGTGATGAACGGCACCTCTTGGGCCACCTTGAGCTCGGCTTCCTGGTTGTCCATGGTGACCGCCGACGGCGTGGCGATGACGTTGTCGGCGGTGTCGGAGCGGATTGCGCGCAGCATGGCGGCGAAGTTGATGCCGGCCGCGCCGATGCGGCCGATGCCGATGGTGGTGCCCTGCAGGAGCGGGGTGGTGATGCTCGAGGGGTTCTGCGCCGCGGTCGCGAGATCGACGATGCTGGTGCCGCCGACCGGTGCGACGAAGGCGGCGGCGGGGACATTGTTGCTGCCGTTCGAGTAGGCCGCCCAGTTGACGCCGAGCTCCGCGTCCTTGTTGAAGTCGATGTCGGCGATGATGGCCTCGACCAGCACCTGCGGACGGCGGATGTCGAGCTTGTCGACGATCTCCATCATGGCGCGCATCAGCTTCGCGGGTGCGGTGATCACCAGCGCATTGTTGGCCGGGTCCGCCCAGACCATGGCGCCTTTCTCGGCCTGTGCCTGGATCGAGCTCGCCGCCGCGCCCTGTCCCTGCGCACCGGCGGCGGCGGCGGCGATGCCGGTCATCTGCTCCTTGAG
>DASPWF010000039.1:0-8480 GCA_035621995.1 Steroidobacteraceae bacterium | reverse complement strand
CAATGGCCCCTACGACCAGGGCGTGTTCGGCGGTCAGTTGACCGCGCTCAACATCACCGGCAACGAGCAGCTGAAGCTGTCGCTCGAGTTGCCGGTGGGACTCACCATGTCACCGAGCCGCGTGCTGGTCGAATGGATGTGTCTGGTCGGCACGCCCGCCAGCCTGTGCGCCGATGGCGTCTGGACGCCGGCAGAATGGGCGGCGACCGTGATGACGAACGGCCTGCCGCTGCACATGCTGGCCGCCGGTACGACGCCAGCGATCAATTACCTCGGCACGGTGAGCGCGCTGGTGCATCTCTCTGGGGGGGCGAACAAACCGCCCGAGGGAACGCTGCGTGCACAACTCGCGAACGCCGCGATCGACCACCAACTCGCGAGCCACAAGACCGAGCATACCCGGATCGGCTCGGGCACCATCACGGCAAGCGCGACCGCCACGCAGCTGAGTGTCCAGGCCGACCTCGGCGAGGGCGGCATCGGCACTGTGCACGCGCAGCTCGAGGTGCAGCGCACCGGGGCAAGCTGGCGCGAGATGCCGGTTTCCGGGGAGCTCCACGCGCAGACCCGGGAGCTCGATCTCGTGACGCTCTACGTTCCCGATATTGACCGTGCGGCCGGCGGCCTCGACGCGGATATCCGCGTGAGCGGCACGCTGGGTGCGCCGAGTCTTGCGGGCCGTGTGCGGGTATCCGACGGCGAGATCGACGTGTACCAGGTCAACCTGAGCCTGCGACAGATCGCGCTGCAGGCGCGTCTGAGCGATGCCGGCATCGACTTCGACGGCAGCGCGCATGCCGGCAGCGGCTCGGTGGCGGCCAACGGCCACCTCGAGTGGCGCCAGCTCCTGCCTTACGGCAGGTTTCACCTCGAGGGCAGCAACCTGCGCGTGGTGGACGTGCCCGAGGCGCAGATCGACGCCTCGCCCAATCTCGACTTCACGGTCACCGGACGCAAGATCGAAGTCACGGGCACCGTCACGATTCCGTACGCGAAGATCCAGCCGAAGGACATCACGCAGGCCGTGCGCGCCTCCGCCGATGAGGTCATCGTCGGAAGCGAGCCGGAAGACGCCAGCAAACGCTTCGAGGTCCTCAGCACCATCACGCTCACGCTCGGCGACAAGGTGAACATCGACGCCATGGGACTCACCGCGCGGCTCACCGGCAGCGTCACCATCAGGAGCGGCTATGACGCGATCACCCGCGGCACGGGCGAGCTGTCGGTGGCGCAGGGCCAGTACGCTGCCTACGCCCGCAAGCTCGACATCCAGCGCGGACGGCTGATCTTCAGCGGCGGAGCGATCACCGACCCCGGCATCGACGTGCGCGCGCAGAAGCAATTCCCCGACGTGACCGCGGGCGTCAATGTTCGCGGCACCCTGCTGCAGCCGCACATCTCGTTCTTCTCCGACCCTCCGCTGCCACAGACGCAGATCGCCTCGCTGATCCTCGCAGGCGGCTCGCTCCAGTCGGCACAGAACGCACAGAACGCCGCACTCGGGCAGGGGGCGGCGATCCTCGCCGCACAGGTTGGCTCGCACGTCGGCATCCCCGACGTGAGCCTCGAGACCGACCCAATCGCGAACGAGACCTCGCTGGTGCTCGGCCGCTACCTGTCACCACGCCTGTACGTCAGCTACGGCGTGAGCCTCACCGAGCAGCTCAATGTCTTCAAGATGCGTTACACCCTCGGCGATCATTGGACGGTCCGCATGGAGGCAGGCACGGCTTACGGCGCGGACCTGGTGTACGCCATCGACAAGTAGGCGCACATGAGGGCAACGCTCGTGCTCGTTGTGCTGCTGGCGTCGGCGAGCGCCGCTGCGCAACCGGCCGCCTCCTCAGCGCAAGCGGCGGCTGTCGCCGCGCAGCCGGCGATGCCGTGCGCGGTGTTCACCCGTGGCAACGCCCAGGCTCCGCAGCTGGTGCGAGAATGGCTCGCGCGCTCGAGCGATGAGCGCGTGGCGATATGTGCGCAGCCCCCGCCGGCGCGCGCCGACGCCGCACCGGCTTACGCCGGCGAGGGCGCGGTCACTCGCCATGGCACTATGTGCAGCTACGCAAGTCATGGGCTTACGATCGAGGGTAATGGCCCCGCCCAGCGCTTGCGCCGCTACGAGAGCGGTGAGGCCACCGCGATGGCGCTCGCCGGCGGCAAGGATTGCCCGACTCCCCATCCGCCCGGCGCGACGCATCCTTACACCACGACCTATGACGTGAGCAGTGGTGCGTTCGTCTCGATCATGCAGCTGTGGTCGACGGTCACCGCTTCGTCCGTGGCCCTCGAGCAGGAGCTCAATTGCTGCGAGCGCGGCGGCGCACCGCCCGGCGCCGTGCCGCGCGCCCTGGGGGCGGGCGACGCGCGGCAGCGGTTGCGCGCCGCGATCCTCGCCGGTGACATGCAAGCGGCCGTCGTGGTGCGGATCGTGCGGATCCCGGACTCGGCTTTCCACCGCCGCTACGCGCTCTTCGTGCTCGATCCGTCGAGGGACGCGGGAGGCTCGCGCTTCTACGTCGTTTACCTGCGCAGGGACCTGCGTGGGCCGACCCACATCATCGGCATCGCCGAGACCGACTAGCGCACACGACCCGCCCGACCGAGCGCTGGCGCGCCGGGCACGCACGGGTGACGGCGCGCATTCCTTGACTATCGTGCATTAAAATGCACAATGTGCGCATGTTTATGCTTGGAGATTGGCCGCCATGCTGAGCGAGGCGCAGCAGCTCGAGCGGCGCAGCGCCATCGTGCGCATCCTGCGTGAGGGCGTGGTGCGCCGGCAGCAGGACCTGGTGCGCATACTGAGGCGGGCCGGCCACGACGCCACGCAGAGCTCGATAAGCCGCGATCTGCGCGATCTCGGTGTCCTCAAGGCGAGCGGCCGCTACGTGCTGCCGCCCGATGAGGTAACGCACGCCAATGGAGACTTCAGCGCGCTGACGCAGTTCGTACGGCAGTTGCGACGCGCCGGCCCGTCGATCACCGTGCTGCGCACCACCATCGGCGCTGCGCAAAGCGTTGCCGTCGCCATCGACAAGGCTGCCTGGCCCGAAGTTGCCGGCACCCTCTCGGGCGACGACACCATCTTCATCGCCACCGCCGGGGCACGCGAGCAGGACGAGCTCATCGAGCGGCTGCACGCGCTGTTTCGGCTCTGAGTGTCACCGTCATGGCTGAAACCGCGGGCGCTCCGATCGTCCTCGCCTACTCCGGCGGGCTCGACACCTCATTCCTGGTTCCGTGGATTGCCGAGCAGCAGCGGCGGCCGGTGATCACCGTCACGGTCGACACCGGTGGCATCGATGCGGCCGCCGCGCGCACGCTGGCGGAGCGCGCGCGCGCACTCGGCGCGGTGGCGCACCATCAGGTGGATGCGCGCGCCGAGTATTTCGAGCAGGTGCTGCGCTTTCTCATCATGGGAAACGTGCGTCGCGGGCAACTGTACCCACTGTGCGTCGGCGCGGAGCGCGTGATGCAGGCGCAGACCGTGGCCCGCATGGCGAGCGAGCTCGGCTCCGACATGGTCGCACACGGCTGCACCGCGGCGGGCAACGATCAGGTGCGTTTCGAGGTTGCGCTGCGCACCCTCGCCCCCGATCTCAAGGTCCTGGCACCGGTACGCGACCACGCCTTTCGCCGCGAGCAGGAGCTCGAATACCTGAGGCAGCGCGGCCTGCCGGTGCCGCCCACCGGGGCGAAGTACTCCGTCAACCGCGGACTGTGGGGCGTGACGATCGGCGGCCGCGAGACCCTCACCTCCGAGGGCAGCATTCCCGATGACGCCTGGCTGCTCACACGCGATGCCTTCGGGCAGGCGCGCGCGAGCGAGCGCCACGTCCTCAGCTTCCGCCAGGGGCGCCCGGTGGCGCTCGACGGTCGGCCCGACTGCCCGGTCGCGCTCATCGAGACCCTCGAGGCGCTCGCCGCGCCGTTCGGCATCGGCCGCGGCATCCATCTCGGCGACACCATCATCGGCACCAAGGGCCGCGTGGCATTCGAGGCGCCGGCGGCGGAGGTGTTGCTCGCCGCGCACCGCGAGCTCGAGAAGCTCGTGCTCACCGGGCGGCAGCAGCGCATCAAGGAGCTCGTGGCGCAGCCCTACGGTGACCTGGTCCACGAGGGTCAGCTGCTCGACCCCGTCTGTCGTGACATTGAGGCGCTGCTCCTGTCCTCGCAGCAACGCGTGAGCGGCGACGTGCGGCTGCTGCTGCGCACCGGGAGCGTGTTCGTCGAGGGCGTCGAGTCACCCTTCTCGCTCATGGCGGCGTCGAAGGGTGTGTACGGGGAGGCCGCAGGCGAGTGGTCGGCGGCGGACGCGCTCGGCTTCTCGCGCATCGCTGCGCTCCCCGGAGTGTTCCATACCCGGGCCGGCGAGCGGGCCACCACTCGCGGGGAGCACTAGGATGCTCGCCGGCATGCGCAGCGTCGTAGTCGACAAGCTCGCCTCGGTGACGCAGGCCTGCGGCCTGTCCCACGAGGTGCGTATTGCGGCGGACATTCCCTCCGAGGAAGGTGTGGTGGTCGTCGTCGAGGTGCTCAACAACAAAAGCACCTATAACACGCTCGAGCTCACCAGCGGCCGCATGGCCAAAGTCGGCAAGGGCGACGTGGTGGCCGGTGCCCTCGGGCACCGCCAGGCGCTTTTCGGTTACTCCGGGCACGTGCCGGCCGCACTGCGGCCGGGCGACGTCATCCAGATGCTCAACATCGGCGGCGTGCTCGGAGTGTGCGATTCCATCAACCCGGAGAAGGGCACGCCCTTCGACTGCCGGGTGCTCGGCGTAGCGCTGAACTTCCCCTACCTCGGCGAGCGCATCGGCGTGCCGGCGCGCGTCGGCGCGAAGCCGCTCGACGCCAACGCCGCGCTCGACACCCGCGGCGTGCCGGTGGTGGCGCTCGCCGGCACCTGCATGGAGGCCGGCAAGACCGCCGCCGCCTGTGCGGTGATCGCCCGCATGCGGCACCGCGGGCTCACCGTCGATGCGTTCAAGGCGACCGGGGTGTCACTGCGGCGTGACATCCTCGCCATGGAGGACGCAGGCGCGCGGCGCTGTGCGATCTTCACCGACCTCGGCATCGTCACCACGACGCGCGCCAACGGCCCGGCGCTCACCCGCACCATGCTCACCGAGCTCGCGGCCGGCAAGCCCGACGTGCTGGTATTCGAGCTCGGCGACGGCATCCTCGGCACCTACGGCGTCGATGCCATCCTCGAGTGCCCCGACATTCGCGCCGCGCTCACCGCGGTGATCCTCTCCGCCAACGACCCCGTGGCGGCGTGGGGCGGAGTCAAGCTGCTGCGCGAGCGCTTCGGTATCGAGCCACGGGTAGTCACCGGTCCCGCCACCGATAATCAGGTGGGAGTCGGGATCATCGCCGAGCAGATGGGTGTGCCGGCTTTCAACGCCATGAGCAATGGTGCGGCCCTCGGCGACTGCGTGATCGAGGCGCTGCACATTGCGGCCGGTGCGGCGGCGGTGCAATGAGCACGCCGATCCGCGCCGTGGTTCTCGGCGGCACCGGCTACGTCGCCGGGGAGCTGCTGCGGCTGCTCGCCGCACACCCGCGCTTCGAGCTCGCCGCGGTGATGTCCGACAGCCGGGCCGGGGAGCCGGTGGCGGCGGCCTTTCCGCACCTCGCCTGCGTCTACGGCGAAGCGCGCTTCAAGTCCGAGAGCGAAGTGCGCAAGCTCCTGTGCGAGACGCCCGAGTGCGCCGTGTTCTCCGCGGCACCCCACGGGATCGCGGCACCGCTCATCGACCGACTCCTGAGTGCCGCGGAGCGCGCCGGAACGGCGCCGCGCGTGGTCGACATCTCGGCCGACTTCCGCTATGCGAGCGCGGAAGCGTACGAGGGCGTCTACCACCGCCCGCACGGAGCGCCGGCGCGGCTGGCGCAGTTCACCTGCGCGCTCCCCGAGCACCTGCCGAAGCTCCCCACGCCGCACCTCGCGCATCCGGGGTGCTTCGCCACGGCGATGCTGCTCGCGAGCGTGCCGCTGCTCGCCAACGGGCTCATCGTCCCGCAGCTCTTCGTGAGCGGCGTCACCGGCAGCACCGGCTCCGGGCGCAAGCCCGTCGAAGGCACGCATCACCCGCTGCGGCACGCTGATCTCTACAGCTACAGCGCGCTCGGCCACCGCCACGTGCCCGAGGTCGCCGCGTGTGCCCGCGCTGCGTCCGGCGTCGCGGCTGAGTTTGCGTTCGTACCCCATTCCGGGCCGTATGCGCGCGGCATACACGTGACGCTGCAGGCGGCGCTCAAGCGCCCGCTCGACACCGGCAAGCTCCTCACGTTGCTCGGGGCGTTCTATGCCAACGCCCCGTTCGTGCGCGTCACGCCGCACGCGCCGCGCGTGAAGGATGTGGCGAGCAGTAATTACGCACACCTGTCAGCCGTGGTGGCCGGCGGCACCGTGGCGATGCTGTGCGCCATCGACAATCTCAACAAGGGCGCCGCCGGCGGCGCCCTGCAGTGGATGAACCGGATGTTCGCGCTGCCCGAGACGGCCGGCCTCACGGCACCCGCACCGGGTTGGACCTGACCGCCATGGCGAAGAAGAAACCGCAGACCGTGGCAGCGCCCCTGGCGACGGCCAACGCGAAGAGAACCTCCGACACGGCCATTCAGGCGCTCGCGCGCCAGCACGACTTCCTCGCACCGGTGTTCGCGCAATACCCGCTGGAAGTCGCGAGCGCGCAGGGCGTGTGGCTCACCAACACCCGCGGCGAGCGCGTGCTCGATCTGTACGGCGGACATGCCGTGGCCAGCCTCGGCTACGCGCACCCCGCCTGGACCGCGGCGCTCGCCCGCCAGGCCGAGATCTGCCAGTTCCAGAGCAACGCAGTGGCGCTCAAGATACGGGCGCGGGCCGCGCGGCGCCTGGTGCGTTTCTCGCGCCTGCCTTTCGGCAGCGTGTTTTTCGTCAACAGCGGCGCGGAGGCCAATGAGAACGCCCTCAAGGTGGCGCTGCGCATGACGGCGCGCACGCACGTCGCGGCCATCGAGGGCGGCTTTCACGGGCGCACCGCCGCGGCGGGTGCGGTGAGCTGGGGCGCGCAGGCCAGGTGGTACGGCTTTCCACGCACCCCCTTCGACGTGAGCTTCATCCCGCCCGGCGACACCGCCGCAGTCACCGCCCATATCACGCAGCAAACCGCGGCGGTGATCGTCGAGCCCGTGCAGGGACTCTCCGGAGCCGTCGATCTCGGCGCGCCTTTCCTCGCGGCGCTGCGCGCGCGCTGCGACGAAGTCGGGGCATTGCTGATTTTCGACGAGGTGCAATGCGGCATGGGCCGCACCGGCGAGCCGTTTGCCGCCAATCTGTACGGAGTGCGGCCGGATATGCTGACCACCGCCAAGGCGCTCGGCAACGGCTTCCCGTGTGCGGTGCTCATGATGTCGCCGCTCGTGGCCGCCTCGCTCAAGAGCGAGTCGCTCGGCACCACCTTCGGCGGCGGTCCCATGGCGTGTGCGGCGATCGAAGCCGTGCTCGCTGCCATCAAGAGCGAGCGGCTCCTCGAGCGCGTGCGCCACATCGGCGCCTATATCCGCCGCACCTGCATCCTCGGCCCGGTCAGCGCGCACCAGGGCGCGGGGCTGCTCGTCGGGCTGCGCACCACGCGGCCGGCGAAGGAGATTCAGGCAGAGCTGCTCGAGTGCGGCATTCTCACCGGCACGGCGAGCAACCCGCACGTACTGCGACTGCTGCCACCATTCATCCTCGAGGAGGAGCACGTCGACATGCTGCGGGACGCGCTGCGCGAGCTGCCCGCATGAAGCGCTTCCTCGACCTCGCCGACCTCTCCCGCGACGAGGTGCTGTCGCTCCTCGAGCTCGCGCGGCGGCTGGAAAGACAGCCCGAGCCGCGGGCGCTCACCGGCAAGATCCTCGGGCTGCTGTTCCTCAACCCGTCGCTCCGTACCCTGGCCTCCTGCCAGGCGGCCATGGCACGTCTCGGCGGCAGCTCGTTCGTCATCAACCCCGGCCACGGCAGCTGGCAGCTCGAAACGCGCACCGGCGTCGTAATGGACGGCGCGGCCGCCGAGCACGTGCGCGAGGGCATCCCGGTGCTCGCCTCCTACTGCGATGCGCTTGGCATCCGCGCCTTCGCCGAGGGCCGCGATCTCGCCGCCGATCTCGCCGAGACCACCTTCAACACCATGGCGAGTCTCATCGACAAGCCGCTCGTAAATCTCGAGTCTGCCGTCAATCACCCCTGCCAGGCGCTCGCCGACTGGAAAACACTCGACGATCTGGCGGTGCCGCGCGGCGGGCGCTTCGTGCTGTCGTGGGCTTATCACCCGCGGCCTCTGCCGCTGGCGGTACCGGCGGCGGCGCTGCACATGGCGGCGCTGCGCGGTATGGAGGTGATCGTGCTGCGCCCGGAAGGCTTCGCGCTGCCCGCCGCCCTCATGGAGCGCGCACGGCGCGCGGCGGCCGCCTCCGGGGGCTCGGTGCGCGAGACCGACGAGCGCGCC
>DASPWF010000038.1:0-19148 GCA_035621995.1 Steroidobacteraceae bacterium | reverse complement strand
AACTACTTCCAGACCAACTACATCGCCGAGAACATGACGCTTCAGATGCAGAACATCAGCGTCAACAACCTGGGTGCTGGCGCCGTGATCGCTGTCGCCGGACTGCAGAATGATGCGTTGACGAACACCGCCTCCAAGGCAGGTTAGTCGAAGCACGCCCCCCCACGATCGACCGCACTGCCTCGCGGTCGAGATCATCGCTTTGCGGCAAGTCCTTGGTAGTCATGAGAGCCAGGCGATCGCACCCCGAGGCTGCCACCGACCGGCATATTGGAGCCAGCGGAAGCACGGGTCGCCAGCCGACCAACAGACCAACAGACTCCTGGCACACTGTTGCCACACCCATCGAATCAGCGTAAGCGTGCGGCCGTGGCCGCATAGCCCTCCGAGTTCGCGATGCCGATGATGTGCTAAGTGGGCACATCGTAGGTGTCCACGTAGGAGTGGACACCTCCGCAGCCGAGAACGTCGAAGTCGATTCGCTGGGACGGCGCACTGGGCCTCGTCGTCAGCACACGAGTAAAGAGAAACTGCACATTGTCCAGGAGACGCATATGCGCGGGGCTTCGGTCGCGACGGTGGCCCGCGGCACAACGTCAACCCCAATCAGATGTTCGCCTGACGACAGCTGCACCGGCGTGGGCTACTGGATCCGAACGGCCCGCAGCAGAGCCTACCGATGCTCCGGTGAAGCTCACCACGCCGACGGTGCTGGCGACCAAGCGAGCGCAGCCTGCAGAACCGAGCAATCGGGGTCGGCGCAAGCGGTCGAGCACGCTCATCGAGATCAAGCTCTCTGTAACGGTCACAGCATCTGCTCTTCCAAAAACTCGAGCTCGAGAAGCTGCGCTTCGAGACGCGTGCTTGAAGCGCATGAAGTAGGGGCGCTCTGAAGCCCTCGATCGCGAGATTATCCAGATGCAGCTCTCGACCGAGGACCTCGAGGCGAGTCTTGCCGCCAAACCGGCCGAGGTACGGCGCGCCGAAGGAGCCACCCCCGAGGCCCGTTCGTCGACCGCTGCCTCAAGAGCTACCGCGAGAGCAGATCATGCAGCCTCAAGCACCGAGCCGGCCGATCGAGCGCGGCCTGGCAGGTCCTGGGCTCCTCGCCCACGTCCTGGTGTCCAAGTACTCCGTTGCCGCCTTCGCCAGAGCCAGATCTTCGCCCGTGAGGGGATCGATCATGACCGCTCGACCCTTGCCGACTGGATGGCGGTGCGAGTGCTTTACTCGAGCCCCTAGTAAACGCGATCGGCCGCTACGTGCTCGGCACTTACAAGGTCCACGGCGATGACACTCCGGTGCCGGTGCTCTGCCTGGGCCGCCGCAGCACCAAGGAGAGTCGGCTGTGGACGTATGTACGGGACGATCGGCCGGCCGGGAGCGAGGCTCCCCGGCGGTGTTGTTCCGCTACAGCCCCGATCGAAAGGGCGAACGCCCTCGGGCACACCTGGCGAACGTGCGACATCCATGCGTGAGCGCCCCGACGAACTACGGCCTTATCTTTAAGTTGTTCGGCTTATAGTGTCGTTTGCGTTACGGTGGGGCCTTGACGGCCCCCACCGTAACGCCTGCAAGATTCAACTGCCAGGATCCCCACAATGGCCACCACGATCATCATCGATCTTCCCCGCGGCCGTGCGCTGGACCACGGCCCCTATCAGCCCGCCGACGATCTGACGTTTCAAGCGGTTAGGACATCAACGTGAGAAACTCAGCCCCTGGCGCCTTGATCAATGTCGGCGGGGCTCGGAACGCGTTGTCCGTGAGAGTCCCCGTCTCGCCGCAGCCTTGAAGGCCAGTCAGTCGAAGGCAATCGCGTGAGCACCGAGTCCAAAGACCCTGATAGCAGCAAGTTACAAATCAAGGACTTGCCAAACACCAGTTTGAAGATCGAGGACTTACGAGTCCGCAGCCCGTTTCGCTGGACCTCGGCTTCCCGCTCTCATCCAGGCCGCGTCCGCGAGGTCAACGAGGATGCCTGTCTGGACCAGCCCGAGCAGGGACTTTGGGCTGTCGCCGACGGCATGGGCGGACATACACTGGGTGACTTTGCCAGTGGCTTGGCGGTTCAAGGCTTGATGGACCTGCCCGCCGCCGAAGACCTCGAGCAGCGCATCAGCGTTGCAATGAACCGTCTGCAGGAGGTGAACCGCCGCCTTCGCGACGAAGCGCTGCGGCGCGAGGTGCCGCTCATCGGCACCACCATCGCGGTGCTGCTGGCCGCTGGGAGTCTCTGCAGCGCACTATGGGCTGGGGACAGCCGCATCTACCTATACCGCGAGGGGCGCCTGCGGCAGTTGACGCGCGACCACAACCACCTCGAGGCGGCGCGCTCGCGGCTCGTCTCAAGCTCGGACGACACGCTGGAGCTGCCACGGGCGAATCTCATCACCCGTGCCGTCGGCGCCCAGGACACGCTGCACATCGACTGCGTGACCGTCGAGTTGCTTGACGGCGACATCTTTCTGCTATGCACCGACGGGCTGTGCAACGAACTCACTGAGCTGTCGATTGAGCAGGCTCTGTTGCGCGGCGTTTGCAGCCTGGCGTGCGACGCATTGATGGACATGGTGCTCGAGGGGGAGGCCCGCGACAACATCACGGCGGTGGTGGTGCGCGCCGAGGACCCGAGCAGCCCGGATCAGACCATAGTGCGTATGCGGTAGGAAGGCTCAGAGCGTCTTATCGGCGCGCGAGCCGGCGCGAAACTCCTTCGAACGAATGCCGTGCTTCTTCAGCAGCACCTGAAGGTGCGACCGATTCATATTGCAGCGCTTCGCCAGCTCGACTACAACGCCGCCCACTTCCTGCAGTCCGCGCTCGAGGAACTCGCGCTCTGCCAGGTCGCTTGCGGCACGCTTGGCCTCGCTCAGTGCGTCGCCGCTCAACGAGCGCCGCTCCTCGCCGGTTGCCGGGTCCGCGGAAAGTCTGTCGCGCGTCGCGGGCCGGATGTCGGCGGGCAGCTGCTCGATATCAGCCGTTTGTCCCGCCAGGCACGACAGCCGATAGATGATGTTGCGCAGCTCGCGAATGTTACCCGGGTAGGCGTAGTCGAGCAGAAATGCGCGTAATCGTCGGGTCATCTCGATCGGGCGACGTTTGAGCACCTCGGCCGCCTCGTCGCCGAAGAACTCGAACAACAGCGGAATTTCGTCCTTGCGTTCGCGCAGCGGCGGCAACGTGACGTGAATCACGCCGAGCCGATAGAACAGGTCCTCGCGAAAGCGGCCCTGTTCGCACAGTTGGCGTAGATTGCGGTTGGTCGCCGCGACGACGCGGATGTCGACGCGGATTGGCTGGTCCGATCCCACTCTCTGGATTTCGTGCGCTTCCAGTACGCGCAGCAGCTTCACTTGGCCCGCCAGCGGCAGCTCGCCGATCTCGTCCAGAAAGATCGTGCCGGTGTGCGCGCTCTCGAACTTGCCCTTGCGATCACTGACCGCACCGGTAAACGCGCCCTTGCAATGCCCGAACAGCTCAGACTCGAGCAGGTTGTCGGGAATCGCGCCGCAGTTGACCGATACGAACGGCCGGTTGGCCCGGTCGCCGTTGGCATGGATCACGCGGGCCATCAGCTCCTTGCCCGTGCCGCTCTCGCCGTCGATCAATACCGGCAGGCCCGTGGGCGCGGCCTTCTCGGCAGTCTCCAGCGCCTCGAGCAGCCGGGCGTTATCGCCGAACGCGCCCTCGAAGACGAAACTGCGTTCGAGCAGCGCCTGGCGCCGCTGGCGGCGCGACAGGTCGCCGCGCGTCGCCTGGGCGGCAGCCGCATTGACGAAGCGTTCCTTGTGCGAAAGCTGCAGCACCTCATCGCGCAGCACCCCGGCCTGACGGAGCAGCTTCTCGATATCCGGCCGCTCCAGCGTGGAAGCCCAGCGCAGCGTCGAGCGCAATATCTCGATTTTTTCCAGCAGCCCGGCATACGAGATTGTCGAGCTGGCGTCGGTATCCTGGTCGAGGATCTTCATGCGGCGTTCAACTGCTTCTGCACCAGCTCGTAGTACATGCCGCGGCGTGCGAGCAGCTCGTCATGGCGCCCCTGTTCGACGATCTTCCCCTCGTAGAGCACCAGAATCTTGTCGGCACGCATGATGGTGCTCAAGCGATGCGCAATGATCACCGCGGTCCGACCCTTCAGGATGTCGTTCAGGTTGGCAATGATGTTGCTCTCGGACTGCGCGTCGAGCGCCGAGGTCGCTTCATCGAAAACCAGCAGGCGCGGATTGCGGTACAGCGCACGGGCAATGCACAGGCGCTGGACTTGGCCACCCGAGAGGCCCATGCCACGCTCGCCGACTACCTGCTGGTAGCCGAGTGGCATCTTGCTGATGAAGCCATGGGCGTCGGCCTTTTTCGCTGCTTCCTCGATGCGGCGGCGATCGGGCTCCTCGCCGCCAGCGATGTTCTCGGCAATGGTTCCCGAGAACAGCAAGTTGGTCTGCATCACGTAGCCGACCTGTGCCCGGTAGTACTCCTTGTCGACCACGCCGATGTCGTAGCCATCGACCGTCAGCCTGCCGTCGGTGGGCGGATAGAAGCCGACGAGGAGTTTGGCCAGCGTCGTCTTTCCCGAGCCGCTGCGGCCCACGATCGCGACCAGCTCGCCGGGCTTGATGTCGACACTGATGTTCTCGAGAACATACGGCGTCTCGTTGCCGCCATAGCGGAAGAAAACGCCTTCGATACGAATGTCGCCTTGCAGCTCGGGAATCGCCACGCGCGAGGCCAGCTCCTCGGGTCTTTGCTCCGGCTCGAGGTCGAGCACGTCGCCAAGGCGCTCCATCGCCACGGAGGCGTCGTTCAGCAGGCTCCACAACCCCACCAGTCCCATCAATGGCGCCAGCACGCTACCCATCAAGGCATTGAAAGCGATGAGCTGGCCAATAGTCAGCTCGCGTGTGAGCACCAGATCGGCGCCCACCCACAGGATGGCGATCGTGGTGGCGGCGTTCAGCAATTGTCCGGCTAGACCGACCGCGATGTTGAACGACTGGGCGCGGTACTGCACCTCGAGCGCCTTGGCGTACTTCGTTTCCCACTTCAGACGCACCGGGCGCTCGATGCCCATGCCCTTGACGGTTTCCGCCCCACCGAGCGCTTCCATCAGGTACGACTTGGCGTCGGTGGTGGCAGCGAAAACCTCACGCGCGAAGCGCTTGACCCTCGGCGTCACGAGGACTGTTAACGCCAGAATCGGTATGACGAATGCGATGAGCAGCAGAGTTAGCCTGACGTTGTAGAGAAACAGCACCGTGAAGTAGATGAAGATCATCAGCAGGTTGAGCACGGTGGTGATCGTGGACTCGGTCAGGAAGGCGCGGATTGTCTGGTTCTCCTGGAAGCGCGCGAAGATGTCTCCCGTCTTGCGCTTGGCGAAGAAGGAGTAAGGCAGTGACAGGGTATGGCGGAAGAACTGCGACATCATCGTGAAGTCCAGCTTCCGCACCATGAAGTTGGCCAGCGCAGCCCGGATCGTGGCCGTCAGCTGTGTGAACACGCTCGAGACGATCAGGCCGACGATCAACAGGTGCAGCAGGTTCACGTTCTGATGGACGATCACGCCGTCGAGGATGTTCTGGATGATCATCGGCGGCACGATGCCGAGCATCTGAATCACGAAGGTCGCCATGAACAGATGCAGCAGGATCTTGCGGTAGGGAAGCAGATACCTGGCGAAGCGTACCCAGGGCGAGCGTGACGCCGCGACCTGCGCCACATCCTGACGCGGGGTGAAAGTCAGGCAGGTACCGTTCCAGCCGCGCTCGAACTCGGCGATGCTCAGCTTCCTGAAGCCGACCGCCGGATCGGCCATCCACACCTGCGTGCTCGACACCCCATACACCACGACGTAGTGATAACCCTCCCAGTGCACGATGAACGGGAGTTCAAAGCCGCGCAGCGTGTCGAAGGTGCACTGCACGCCGCGGGTGGTGAAGCCGACGGATTCGCCCGTGCGCGCCAGGCTGTCCAAGGTCGCGCCCTGCGTCGTGACGTTGGCGAGCTCGCGCAGCTTGCCGAGTGTCATGGGGATGCCGTAGTGCTTGCAGATCATCGCCAGGCATGCCGCGCCGCAGTCCATCTCCTCGGCCTGCTGGATCCAGGCGAAGCGACGGATGACGTTCTCGCCAAGCTCCGGCTTGGATTTGAGGTCGATCACCAGCGCGGGCTTGCGTCGTTCCGCGACCTTCTTCTGTCGTTGCAATTCCCTGTCGATGATCCGGATCCGCTCCTCCAGTGCTTGGCGCACCTTCGGGTTGCGTTCGAGGATGAACTGCACGGTCTTCTCGGGGATGACGAGCAGAGTGGTATCGCTGCTCGCGATCACCGCGGCGGCCTGCTCCTGGCGCATCAGACAGGCCTTCTCGCCGAAGGTCTCCCCTTTTCGCAGGGTGGCCAACGCATAGTCCTGGCCGTCGTCGCGACGCACCACGCGGACTTCCCCATGGCGCACGACATACAGACGGCGATCTTCCCGCGAACCCTGCTTGAGAATCTCCTTGCCGGCGCCGACGCGCTTCACGCCGACACTGCGGGTCAGTTCTTCCAGCTCGCTTTTGTCGATCTTGCTCTTGAGATCGAAGAGGTGACTGATCAGCCCGCCCGCCGAGCTGATGACGACGCGGCCGGCGACGAACGCCCGGGCCGCGGGGTTGCCCGCGACGATCGGGCCGATGACGCTACGCGGAATGAACAGCAGTTCGGTCTTGCCGGAAGCGCGCGCCGACCACTCGTGTCGGTATTCGCGCAGCATGACCATCTCGCCGAATACCTCCCCCGCCTTGCGCACGCCGAGGCTGGCCTCTTTGTCCCCGTCTGCCGCGAATACCCGGATCGAGCCGGACTTGACGATGAGCAGTCCCTCGGCCACCTCGCCGGCAGTGCACACGGTGTCGCCGAACGCCAGCAGCCGCGACTGGGCACTCTGGGCCGCGCGCTCGATCTCAGTGCGTGTCAGCGTCGACAGCAGGTCGACGGACGCCAGGAACTCGGCGCACGACTGGGTCTCTTGCGTGTTCATGGGGCAAGGGTCCTGGCGCTAGCTGGCTTCGATGACGTGTTCGCGGGCCCTGGCCCGTAACCACTCCTCGCGCAACAGTCGCCGCACCTCGGTGGCAGTGTCGTCGTCGAGGCGGGCCGGGTGCTTGTCGTTCACCCGGAAGATCTCGAAGGTCGTCCGATCCCCCGAGGTGAAGGGTCCCAACAGATCGCCGGCGGCGGCGTTGAATACCTTCGCCTCGACGTCGGACCGCAGCGACCCGCGCAGCACCTTGCCGATCAGGCCGCCGCGTTCGCGAGTGTCGGCGATCGAATGCTCGCGTGCCATCTCGTCAAAGCTGTCGGGGTCGTCGCGGAGCACGGCCATCATTTCCTTGGCCTTGGACTCGGAATCGAGAACGATATGGCTCACCTCGATGCTGTCGAACTTGGGCGAATTCAGCTTGAAGTATCCTCGTACCGACTGGTCATCGCAGATCTTGCCCAGCATCTTTTCCTGATACACGCTGTCGAGGATGAAGGCCTCGAACTCATCGAGACTGATGCGCATCGCATCGAGGTACTTGTTAGTGTCAGACGCACGGTGCAAGCCGCGCACCCGGCGAAACTGGTCGGCGCGTTCCTGGATCTCGGCCTCCGATACCCGCAGGCCCGCTCGTTTGGCGCCGAGCACGGTCAGTCGATCGCGGACGAATTGCTCGAGGAGTGCCTCGAACTGCCCCGTGAGTTTCAAGGTCCGCACGAACTCGGCAAGGTCGATCGCATCGCCGTCGATCTTCACGACATTCGTCATCTGATTCGCTCCTCGTAATTCGGAAGGATCGGGGGACCGCGCCGGCCGCTCATCCGCCGATTTGCCGGAACGGGTCGAGCGCCAGATCGATCAGCCGCCGTTCGCGGACGACGATCTCGACGGCGGCCGTCATCCCGTAGCGCAGCGGGTACTTCGTCTCCCCGACCTGGTAGTAATCGCGCTCCAGCGAAACACGTGCCTCGTATACCGGCTGTTTTGTCTGCGAGGCCGGCTTCGTCGCTGGCGAGACATATTCCAGCGTGCCACGGATAACCCCGTATCGCTGGTACGGAAAGGCGTTGAACTTGAGCTTGACCGGCAGGCCTTCGCGCAGGAAGGCGCGGTCGTTCTCGGCGATCTCGACCTTGACGACCGAGCGCGACTTGTTCGGAGCGATGCCGCCGAGCGGCGTGTTGGCCTGGACTTTGTCGCCCGGTTGCGTGGACGTGAGGTCCGTGACGACGCCGGAGACCGGAGCCACGATCAGTAGGAAATTGTCCTGGTCGATATTTTCGAAACGGATGCGGGCTGCGGCGTCGGCCTCGACGCGCGCGGTATCGAGCTGCAGCCGCAGTTTCTCTTCCGCGGTGGCGAGCTCGTTGGTGGCCGACTCGTAGTCGAGCCTGAGCTTTTTGAGCTGCTCGCCGCTCGCGTCGAGCTGCGCTTGAGCCTGCATGAGATCCTGAGTTTGGCGGGCAGTCAGCTCGTTGAGTTTCGACTGCGCCAGTTGGTAGGCATTTTTCTTGCTTTCGACTTGCAACAGCGACACGCCGCTACCCGTGGTCGCCGCGTAGACGCGCTCAAACTTCTCCATCTCGAGCTTGGTCTCATCGACGTTGGCGCGGGCTTCCGCCATCTGCGCGCGCTGTTCCTGCACGAGTTTGCTCGTACCAAGCGCGACCCGCTGTTGGTGCTGGCGCTCCTCGAGCTCCATCGCCTGTCTGAGCGTTGCAGCCTTCTGCTCGAGCAGCACCTTCTTCTCCGGGAATTGCCGCCACTCGCGTTCCGCATTCTCGAGCTTCAGTTGCGCCTGCATGGCATTGCCGGCCGCTTCGACGGCGCTCCTGGCATTGAGCCGAGCCAGCACGTCGCCCTTGGCCACCGGCTGACCCTCGGCCACATAGAGATTCACCACCTCGCCATCGACGGGCGCATAGAAGCGCCTGACCTCGGAGGCCGGAGCCAGCGAGCCCTGTTCCGTCACGATCACGTCTGCTCGTCCGAAGAACGACCAGGCCAATCCACTTAGCACCAGTGCGATCATCGTGTAGACGAGGGCTTGCAGAGCGCGCCACGGCTCTGCGGTCAGGATGGCGATGCCCTCGGAGCTGTGATCACCGAGCGCATCGGCCAACGGCACCAGGCGATTTGCGTGCGTCATTCGTTCGGACCCCCGAGCAGCGCCAACTTGGCCTTCAACAGCTCCGGCTCGACGACGTTGCTCAGGTCGTCCAGCTTGCTGCGCTGCTCACGTGCTTCCGATTTGATTTCGTCGCGGATCGCGGCCCACTGCGCGGCTCCGGCCGCGTCGACTTGTGAGTAGATCAGGAAGCCCTGCTGCGCATACCTGCTCGCCTCGGCCAACAAGCTAGCACGGATCCGGAATTGATCCGAAATCGAGGTCTCGATCCTCAGTGAGGCGTCGATCGGGCCATTGCTCCGGTATTGCTGCCACAGTGCGCGGGCCCGGTTCATGGCGTCCTGTGCCCGTGCGATCACGCTGTCCCTCTGCAGGTTCAGCTCGGCCGCCGTGGCGCGCACGAAGTACAGGTCCTCGTCGGCATCGAGCGACTCGCGAAAAGCCAGCAGCTGGTCGACGAAATCAGCCGCATTGCGCGACTGCTGTATTGCAGCAAACCGCTCCGCCACGGCTCGCCTGCGCTGCAACTCCTTGCTGGCATCCTCCCCCCAGGGCCCGGCAGTCATCTCCTGCAACGCGGCAAACGCCTCGCTGGGCTTGCCGTCCTTCCACGCCTGGGTCGCGGCGTCGTACTGCTGCAGGAGATCGGAGGGCGGCAGCTGTCCACTCTCGGTCAATGCATGAACGCTGGCCTCGAACGGTGGGGTCGCGAAGCGCGCCTTTTGCAGCAGAGCGAATAGCCGCCCGGACTTTCGTGTGCCTGCCTCCCGTCGAATCTCCAGGTAGCGCTCCAGGTCCTGACGTACGCTGTCCAACCCACCCAGACTCGGATACTTCTGGGCGGTCTCCTGCAGCAGCGGTTCCAGCGCCTCTGGATTGTCGCGCTGCAGCTCGGTCGCGATGTTCGCCTTCACCCGCTCGATGACCGGCAGATACACGGTGGATTCGCTTTGCAACCGGCGCAAATGGGTCAGCGCTTCGCCATACCAGTCACCGAACTGGGGTACGTGCGATGCGATCCGGGCCAGGGCGCGCTGATGCTCGTCCGTATCGTCATTCCAGCGCCCGACGAGATGCTCGATGCTGTCTTCGTCCGCGTAGATCCGGATCGGTGCCTCCGGGCCGCCGCGCGCGCTCACCAAGCGGTCGAGGTCCCCCAGCCATTCCAACTCGTCGATCAGGGGTGGCAGCTCGGCGTCGCGCGCCGCGAGCTCGGACATGCCGGTGAGAATCTCCTTGGCTCCATCGAAGTCACCCGCCCGGATCCTCAGCAGCCACGCCGGTACGTTAGCCTTCAGGGACGCCTCGGTCGCCCGCGCCTCGAGCTCCAGGTCATCCGGGTGCTTCTCGAGGAGTCGGGTGGCCAGGGCGGCTGCGCGAGCGTACTCGCCGCGCGCGACCGCGTTCTTGAGGGCACGCTCGGGTGCGCTCCAAAAGTAGGCCATCAGGGCAAGTGCACCGAGGAGGCCCGCAACGGCGGCAGGCTTCCACCACATTCGCCGCGGACTGTCGGGCTCGCTGGCAAGGAGCGAGGCGACCTCGGACAACAGCAGCATTGCGCGGCGGCGCGGGGGGCGCCTGACGGGGCGCTCTTTCATGGCAGCCGCCGGAACTGCCGAGCCTTGCGCAGGGGTAGCCTGTTGCGGCTCGTCCGCGTGGCAGAAGACCTGGAGGTACGAAGCCGGCGCGGCGACCATAAACTGCGTCTTGTCATACGCTTGCGCCACTTCGGGCTCGCGTTCCGCCGCGGGCTTTTGCGCAGCGCTTTGAGCCGGCGCGACCGTGGGTTGCCGGGTGATGCTCTTCGCTTGCGGTACTTCGGGCTTCCGTTCCGCCGCGGGCTTTTGCGCGGCGCTTTGAGCCGGCGCGACCGTGGGTTGCCGGGTGATGCTCTTCGCTTGCGGTACTTCGGGCTTCCCTTCCGCCGCGGGCTTTTGCGCGGCACTTTGAGCCGGCTCGACGGCGGATGGCCGCGTGATACTCACCTCGTAGACGAAGTGTTTGCCGCCGAAGGCGATCAGGACTCCGTCCTGCAGCGGCACGGCCTGCTGCGGCAGGCGCCGGCCATCGACGAAGGTGCCGTTGCTGCTGCCGAGGTCTTCGATGTAAGCCTTGCCACCTTTCTGGTGGATGTATGCATGACGCCGTGACAGGTAGTCCAACTCGCGGCGGTGCTCGCTCTTGTTCTTGTATTGGGAGAAGGCCCCGCTAGTCTTGCTGACCAGGAAGGGGAATCGTGCGATCACGATCGGGTCGAGACGTAAGCCGCTCGATCGGGGCTTCAACGTCAGCGTCAGGCTCCCTTCGGGGCGAATGCGCGGGGTGATCTGCACGCGATACGTCAGCGCACCACCGAAGCAGATCTCGTCACCGTCGCGCAGTTTGGTGTGTGCGCCACCGATCGCGACGCGGTTGACCGTCGTCCCATTGCGGCTTTCGAGGTCCGCCAGGTAGACAAAACCGTCCTTGCGGAAAATGCGCGCGTGCCGGCGCGACAGCATGTTGATGACATTGTTCCCGTAGGACGCGAACGGTGGCTCGGCGCGCCCGATGGCGAACTCGGCGGCATCGATGCGTATCTCGCCTAGCGCGGGCCGCGACAGGGGCTTCAGGACGACGTCGACGTGACGAGCCGACGGCGCCTGTCTGAAGCCCGCCCACAACTGCGCGTGCATCTCCACGGCAGACGCTGACCGGTCAACGGCGGGCATTGGCGACCTCCACAGAAGTCCAACCTCCCCCGAGCGCCTTGTAGAGGGTGACCGTGTCGGCGAGCACCTGCTCGTGACTGTCCAGCAGCGCGAGCTGAGCGGTCAACAGAGACCGCTGGTTTTCAAACACGTCGAGTTGTGAGACGACGCCGATCTCGAGCTGCGCCTCGGTCTGGCCCGATACGGCCTCGAGTTGCTCGACCTGCTTCTGCAGCTTCTCTTCTTGCTGTCGGTGGGAATCGAGATCGACCAGCGCGTTCTCGACCTCCTCGTACGCGGCGATCACCGTGCTACGGTAGCTTTCCTCCGCGACCTTGATCTGCGCCTCGGTGGTCTTGACGTGCGCCCTCACGCCCGGATTGAGCAGCGGGATGTTGACAGTTGGCATCAGCCCGAAAGTGAAGGCCTTGAACAAGTCCGAGAGCGCGAAGCTGGCAGTGCCGGCGTTTCCAGTAAGGCTCACCGTCGGCAGCTGTGCGAGGCGCGCCTGGCCCATCAGGTCGTGGGCCTCGAGCACCCGGAACTCAGCCGCCACGACGTCAGGCCGGCGGGCGAGCAGATCCAGCGGCAGCCCGGCGGGCACGGCAGGCACCTGCACGCGGTCCCGCAGCCGGGCGGGTGGCACCTTGAACTCCCCGGCGGGCATGCCGAGCAGGCTCGCGAGCGCGTTCTCCGTCACGTCACGGGAGCGGTGTAGCTCCAGCAGATCCTTCGCCAGGCGGTCGTTCTCCGATCCCTGGCGGAGTACCTCGGTGTCGGACTTCAGGCCATTGCTGCGCATCGTCTGGTAGATGGCCAGGATCTGTTCGGATTTCGACAGCGCAAGTTGCTGCTGCTCGATCTGTTCGTCGAGCTCGAGGATCTGGAAGTAGGTGGTCGAGACCTCGGCAACCATCTGCAGATATCCGGCCCGCCAATCTGCCTCCGTCGCGTGGAATTCGGCGGTTTGTCCTTCAACACCCTTCTGGACCTGACCCCAGATGTCGGGCTCCCAGCTGATTTGTGTGCCCACCGCGTATTGCTTGCTGAACAGCAGGCCGTTGGTTTTTTGCCCGGCGCTGCCCGCCGCTAGATCCAAGGTCGGCAGCGCACCCGCATGCGCTTCGGCGATCTGCGCGTTGGCCACCTTGATGCGCGCGGCCAGGATCTTCAGGTCGACATTCCCGGCAATCGCTTTGGCCACGAGCGAGTCGAGGTAAGGATCGCGGAACTGCGACCACCACTGCGGCGAGATCGCTTCGGTGGCTGACACGGGGGGCGCCGGCGATCGCGACCAGGTTGATTTGGCTGGAGCGTCCGGGTGCTGGTATTCGGGAACGCGGACATCGGCGCAACCGCACAGCAACCCCACGAAGACGCTCAAGAAAACAGTGGCTCGCTTCATTGGGTCCCCTATACGAGGGCTGGACAATGCTAGTCGCGCTTTCGTCACCTGGACTGCCTGCCTATGCGGTGACGTTCCGCCGACCGAAGCATCTGTTCGCGACTGTGCCGGAGGCGCCCGCCCGCCGATAGTTACTTTCGACACGGTGCGGGGACACAGCTACCCGTGTTTGACGGCCGAAAGGGATGGTGCCGGGGCAACGGCGGGCTCCAGGCCAGCCGCGGACAGCCCCTCGGGGTGCCGTTCCGGGTGAGGCGCGGCGGGAGTGCTGCCGGGCCCCCCGCGAAAACTGGACACAATCCTCGGGGAGGCGCTAGCCTGAATGCGCCGGCATGGGGAAGTGCCAATGGATACTAATAAAAAGGTTCTCCTGGTCGATGACCACGATCTGGTGCGCTACGGTACGAGCCTGCTGCTCGAGTCGCTCGACGAGGTGCGCTGCGCCATCACGCCGTGCCGCTCGCTGGATGAGGCACGCACCGCCTGCCGCGAGAGCGGCCCCTTCGACCTGGTGCTGCTCGACCTCAACCTGCCCGATGCCAAGGGCCTGCAGGGACTGCGCACGCTGCGCGAGGAATGCCCGAACGTGCCCTTCGCGATGCTCACCGGCACCCAGGACGAATTCGTCGTTCGCCAGGCGCAAGCGATGGGCGCGGTTGGGTACCTGCTGAAGTCCTGGACGCCCGAACGGCTGAAGCAGGCGCTGAAGTCGCTGTTGCGGCCGGCGCCGGCTCCCGCGGCGGCGACCATCTCCGAGCGCTTTCCGAAGCTCGCCGGTACCGCGCACTACGACCGCGTGGCAGAACTCGGCCCGCGGCACCTGCAGATCCTGGAGCTGATCCTCGAGGGCTGCAGCAATCAAGAGATCAGCAAGGCGACCGAGCTGTCGCTCGGCACCGTCAAGAACTACGTGTCGGCCATTCTGCTGGCGCTCGACGTCGAGTCGCGGTCGCACCTGATCAGCCTGTTCCACTGAGGTCGTCGCCGGCGGCGCTCATGCGGCGCGACCCACTCGTGTGATGAACGACCAGACCGGCGTCGCTGCCAGCGAAATCCCCAACGCACGCGCGGCGCGCGCCGACCCGCGGGTCGCGGAGGTGCTGTATCGCACTGCGCTCACCGGGGATCGCTGGGCGGTGCTGACCACGGTTCTCGGCGCGCTGTTCGTAGCCTCGGTGCTCGAGCAGCAGCGCATGTCGCGCGCGCCGTGGCTATGGTGCGTTGCCTGCGTGCTGCTCGCCGGCGCGCGGCTGCTGTTTCAGCCGTCGCCCTTTGCCAGGCGACCGGCGGCGGCGCCGCCGTTCAAAGCCGAGCGCTGGCTGGCGCTGCTGTTCGTGACATCCGCCACCTGGGGGGCAGGGGCACCGCTCTTCATCCTCGGTAATCCCTCCTCGGACACCCTGTTGGCGGCGATCCTGCTCGCGGTGTCGGGTCTGTCGGCGCCGCTGCTGGTCGCCTCGCGGGCGGCGGTCTACCTGTCGCTGCTGCCCGCACTGGTGCCGCTGCTCCTGACACTGACGCTCGGACCCTCGCTCGGCGCCTGGCCGGTCTCGGCCAACTCGTTACTGCTCGCCTCGCTCGCGGCCGCCTTCCTGATGGCGCTGCTGCGCCTGACACTCAACCAGAACGACTCGCTCGCGCTTTTCCTCGCCGTGCGCTTCAACAACGAAGACCTGGTGCGGCAGCTGCGCTCGCAGGTCGAAGTGGCGGCGCGTGCCAACCAGGAGAAGACCCGCTTCGTCGCCTCCGCCGCCCACGATCTGCGCCAGCCCCTGCATGCGCTCGGGATGTTCTGCGCGGCGCTCGAGCAGCAGCTGCAGGACACGCCGCAGCGGCCGCTGGTACGCAACATGATGAGCGCGATCGAGGCACTCGAGGGCTCCTTCGGCGCAATGCTCGACATCTCGCGGCTCGATGCCGGGGTGGTGCAGGCGGCCCCGCAGACCTTTCCGATCCGCGAGGTGTTCCGTCGGCTCTACCAGCAGTTCGGCGGGGACGCCGAGGCGCGCGGGCTGTCGCTGCGCTTTCGCGCGACACGCCGCATCGTACGCAGCGATCCGCAGCTACTCGAGCGCGTGCTGGCCAATCTCGTGCAGAACGCGCTGCGTTACACGCGCTCGGGCGGTGTGCTGGTCGCGGCCAGGCGTCACCCGCGCGGCGTTGCCCTCGAGGTCTGGGACACCGGCGTCGGCATACCCCAAGACAAGCGCGAGATGATCTTCCGGGAGTTCTATCAGATCGATAACCCCGAGCGCGATCGCGGCCGCGGACTCGGCATGGGACTCGCCATCGTGCAGCGGCTCTGCAACCTGCTCGAGCATCCGCTGGAGGTGTCCTCGCGGGTCGGCCGCGGCAGCGTGTTTCGCGTGGTCGTTCCGGCGGGCGATGTCAGCGCGATCGACAGGCCGACGACCGAAGCCGACACCCTGCCGCCCCGCCAGCTGGGCGCGGTCACGGTACTCCTGATCGATGACGAGCTCGCCATCCGCGACGCCACGCGCGAGCTGCTGCGACCGCTGCATGTCGATGTGCTCACCGCGGGTTCCATCGCCGAAGCCGTCGAGCTTGCGCGCGAGGCACGCGATCGCATCGACCTGATCCTCTCCGACTGGAGGCTGCGCGGACAGGAGAACGGCGTCGAGGCAGTGCGCGCGGTGCGCGCGGTGGCGGGCGAGGCGACGCCGGCGATGCTCATCACCGGCGATACCTCGCCGGAGCTGCTGAAGCTAGCGCACGAGAGCGGTCTCGTGATCCTGCACAAGCCGCTGCAGCCACGGGTGCTGGTGCGGCTCGTCAAGCACCTGCGGCGTTGAGTATTGCTGCAACGCAGTACGACGGAGAAGTCAATATGACTTTAGTGATTTGTCGCACGGCCGCCGTCACGGTGAACTACGCCCGTGGGTTGTGGCGACGGTGCCTGGGACGGCTTAAAGAAAGCGGGGCGTGATTCATCCATGACCCTGGTGTTGCACGGCATTGCGCTCAACGAGGAACCGATGAGTCAACCGCTCATCGGCCGCTTCGACGAGCGCGGCGGTACGCTTGGACGCTCGGACCAGGCGACCTTCACCCTGCCCGATCCCGAACGCATGATCTCGCGCGTGCAGGCGCATATCCTGCACCGCGACGACCTGTACTGGATCGAGAACATCAGCGCCGCGAGCCCCATCCTGCACAACGGGCGGCCACTGAGCGCTGGCATGCGCGTCATCCTCCGCGACGGGGACGAGCTGAGAATCGGCGGCTACACGCTGCAGGTCGCCTTCGAGCAGGACGAGACCAGCGCCACCATCCTGCGCGGGCGCACGATGATCATCCGTCGTGACGGCACCCAGCCCCTGGCCTCGCCGGGGGCGATGCCGCCGACCCCGGCCGCAGCGCCCGCAACTCCTGCGCCACCCGTATCGGCAACGACCGCGGCAGCCGCCCCGGCCCCCACGGCGGCGAGCAACGTTGCGCCACCTGTCCGCCCCGGTGCCGACGCCGCGCGCTCGGCATCGAGCGCGGAGGCCCTGTGGCGGGCTTTCCTCGAAGGTGCTGGTATCGAGTCCCCGCTCCCCAACGCTCCTTCGCCGGAGCTTCTCGCCTCGATCGGCGCGATGCTGAGAATCGCCATCGGCGGCATTCACCGCCTGGTGGGGATGCGCGCCATGGCAAAGGATGAGATGCAGGCGCAGATGACGATCATTCAGGTGCGGGGCAACAATCCGCTCAAGTTCGCCCCGGACGGCATGGCTGCATTGCAGCTGCTGCTGCAACCGCCGGCGCGTGGATTTCTCGCCGGGCCGGCCGCGCTGCGCGATGCACTGGTCGACCTGCAATCACACCAGGTCGGCGTGATGGCTGGAATGCGCGCGGCACTGGAGGCGGTGCTGGATCGCTTCGACCCCGCGAAACTCGAAACGCACCTCACTTCGCGTTCCGTGTTCGACTCACTGCGCCCGGCGCACCGCCGGGCGCGGTTGTGGGGGGTGTACCTCGAGCACTATCGCTCGCTGCGCGCGGAGGCACAGGAGGACTTCCAGCGCTTCTTCGGTGAGGCCTTCCGCGAGGCTTACGAGGCGCAGGTGCGAAGCCTCGATGCGGCGCACGAAGGGGCTTCGCCCTCGGATCCGCGTGCGGGCGGTGAGACCCGGTGAAGCGCCTCATCGTGCAGGTCGCCCAGCGCTCGTGCATCGGCGCGCGCGCGCGCAACGAGGATTGCCTTGCGGTCGAGCATCGCGATGGCTACTGGTGCCTGGTGCTTTCCGATGGCGCAGGGGGGCACGACGATGGCGCGCGAGCCGCGCAGCTGGCCGTCGCGCGCGTGATCGCCGGCTTTCGCAGCCGCCCGCCGGTCGACGGGCGGGATCTCTCGGAGCTGCTGCTCGACGCGCACGACGCGGTGGTGGCGGGGCAGCGCGAGCGGCGCCCCAGTGCTGCTGCCGGGTCGATGCATGCAACGGTCGTGGTATTGGTGATCGATGCGCTGCGGGGACTTGCGCTGTGGGGTCATGTGGGCGACTCGCGGCTCTACCAGTGGCGCGCCGGGCGGCTGAGCGCGGTGACGCGCGACGACAGCGTTCTGCAGTGGGCGCTCGACAGGGGACTCGTCGACGCGGCACATGTGCAGACGCTGCCGAACCGCGGCGTGCTTCTGGCGGCGCTCGGCTCCGCGGAAGAGGCCGCACCGCACGTCTCGGAGCGCATCGAGCTCGAGCGCGCCGATGCCTTTCTCCTCTGCAGCGACGGCTGGTGGAGCGCACTCGAGCCGCCGACGATCTCCGGCCTCCTCGCGCAGGCGTCCTCCCCCGAGGAGTGGCTCGATGCGATGAAGGCCCTGACGCTCGAGCGCGCCGACCCGCGACAGGACAACTTCTCGGCGATCGCCTGCTGGATCGGCGAGTGTCTCGGTGCCGCTGACAGCACGTCCGAGTCAGAGACCTGGCCGCCGCGGTCGCCGGACACTCCCGTGCATCCTTAAGATGGGGCCAGCCGTGCATCTCGCCGACTGGCGCAGAGGCTGTGGCAGAGCCTGCGGGCGCGGCGCACCAACGAGCGGGTAGTCGCGGCGCTGACACCCGCTGCCGAGGCGGGTGGGCGCGCCGAGGTGGTACAGCTGCGCGAGCACTTCGCGAGCGCGCTCGCAGAACTGCGGCAGCAGCGTTTCGACGCGCGCGGCGGGTACTGGTCCTCGCTGTCGTGGAAGTTCGGTCGCTCGTGGCTGTATCAGCTGCCCTGGGACGTGATCATCGGCGCTCCCGGGGCCGGCAAGACGACCGCGCTGCTGAACTCGGGGGCTGAGCTTTCCGCTCGCCGCCAAGCTCGGTCGCGGCGCGGTACGCGGTGTGGGCGGTACGCGCAACTGCGACTGGTGGTTCACGGACCGCGCGGTGCTCATCGATACTGCGGGCCGCTACACCACGCACGAGAGCGACCGCGTCGCGGATCGGCAGGCGTGGGGGAACTTTTCTCAGCGGCTGCGACGCTCGCCCCCCAGGCGTCCGCTGAATGGCGCACTGTTCGCGGTCTCGATGGGCGACGTGCTCGAGCTGTCTGAGGACGGCACCGCCGCGCAGGCACGCATCCTGCGCGCGCGGCTCGATGAGCTCGCGCGCACGCTGCGCGTGCGTCTCCCGGTGCACCTGCTGCTAACCAGGTGCGATCTGCTGTCCCGGGTTCGTCGAATGGTTCGGTGCGCTCGATCGTAAGGATCGCGATCAGGTGTGGGGCGTCACCTTCGAGCTGGGCCCGACGGACTCGGCGCCCGCGGTGCGGGAGTTCGCCCGGGCGTTCGACGAACTGGTCAATCGACTGGCAGACGGACTGACTGGACGGCTCCTCACCGAACGCGACACTCAGCGGCGTGGGCCCGGATCTTCGCGCTGCTGCGCCAGCTGCATGCGCTCGGCGAGCCGCTCG
>DASPWF010000037.1:0-2873 GCA_035621995.1 Steroidobacteraceae bacterium | reverse complement strand
GCGCTGGTGAACGCCGAAGTGACGACGTCGTCGACCACCTGTTCCGCGAGCGCTGTTGCATCGACCACCATGGCGTTGACGCCGCCGGTCTCGGCGATGAGCGGCACGATGGCGCCAGCGCGGTTGGCGAGCATGCGGTTGATGGTCGCCGCCGTGGCCGTGGAACCCGTGAAGGCCACGCCGGCGAGCGCCGGATGCGTGAGCGCCACCTCGCCGAATGCCGGTCCGTCGGCCGGCGTGAGCTGCAGTGCCTCGACCGGCACCCCGGCCTCGTGCAGCAGCAGCGTCATCGCCTGCGCGATGAGCGGCGCCGCAGGCGCGGGCTTTGCCACCACCGTGTTGCCGGCCATGAGTGCCGCGGTGATCTGCCCGCTGAAGATCGCCAGTGGAAAGTTCCACGGACTGATGCAGACGAATACACCCCGGCCGTGCAACGACAGCGTGTTGCGCTCACCGGTCGGGCCGGGCAGCTGCAGCGGTGCCGCGAACAGCTCCCGGCCGTGCGCCGCGTAGTAGCGGCAGAAATCGACGGCCTCACGCAGCTCCGCGATCGCATCCGGCAGCGTCTTGCCGGCTTCGCGCACCAGGAGGCTGAGAAACAGCCCGCGGCGCTGCTGCAACAGCAGTGCGGCCTTCTCCAGGCATGCGGCGCGCACGGCCGCCGGGGTGGCCTCCCAGGCAGGCTGCGCCGCGGCCGCCGTCTGCATGGCGTCGCCGATCTCCTGCGCGGTGGCATCGCGGGTGAGGCCAACGATCTCGCGGGTGTCAGCGGGGGAAACCACCGCAGCGCTCAGCTCGCGTGCCAGGCGGCCGTTGAGCACCGGCCCGCCGGCGTGCGTGGTGAGTGCATATGCGCCCACCTCTGCCTCGAGTGCCGCGAGTGCTGCCGGGTCGCCGAAGTCCTCGCCTGCGGAGTTGGCGCGCTCGGCGCCAAAGAGCGCAGGCGGCTCGCGTACCGGCGTCGCCTGCGGGTCATGTGTCGTGAGCGATGCAACCGGGTCGCGCACGACCTGCGCCACCGGTATCTGCGGATTCAGGAACTGGTGGACGAAGGAGCTGTTGGCACCGTTCTCGAGCAGCCGCCGTACCAGGTACGGCAGCAGGTCCTCGTGCATGCCGACCGGCGCATAGACGCGAACCGGGGGAAGGTCTGGCACTTCGGCGCGCGCCGCCTCGTAGAGCGCCTCGCCCATGCCATGCAGGCGCTGGAACTCGTAGCGGGCCGCAGCCGGCGCGAGCTCGAGCACCGCGGCGACGGTGTAGGCGTTATGGGTCGCGAACTGCGGATAGAGCAGCGCACGCGCCGCAAACAGCTCGCGGGCGCACTCGAGATAACTCGCATCGGTCGCAGCCTTCGAGGTATACACGGGGAAGCTCGCGAGGCCACGCTCCTGCGCGCGCTTGATCTCGCTGTCCCAGTAGGCGCCCTTGACCAGGCGCACGCTCATGCGCCGGCCGGTATCGCGCGCGAGCTGCGCCACCCACTCGAGCACCAGCGGTGCGCGGCGGCCATAGGCCTGTACCGCGAGGCCGAGCCCGTCCCAGTCGCGCGTGATGGCATCACGCGCGAGGGCCTCGACGATGTCGAGCGACAGGTCGAGCCGGTCGGCCTCCTCGGCGTCGATAGTGAGGCCGATGCCGGCACGGGCGGCGCCGCGCGCGAGCTCGAGCATACGCGGCGCGAGCTGTGCCTGAACTCTTGCGCTCTGCAGGGGCGTGTAGCGCGCCTCGAGCGCCGAGAGCTTCACCGAGATCCCGGAGCGCTGGTGCGTGGTGCCGGGCGGCTGCGTGCGCAGTGCCTCGATCGCGTGCGCGTAGGCCTCGAAGTACCGCTGCGCGTCGGTCTCGGTGCGTGCGCCCTCGCCGAGCACATCGAAAGAGCAGAGGGCGAGCGCGGGAGTGGAACGCCCGCGTGCGAGGGCAGTGTCGATCGTCTCGCCGACGATGAAGGCGTCCGCCAGCAGCTGCATCGACTGGCGCAGCGCCCCGCGCACCACGGGAGCGATGAGCGGCCGGGTGAGCTGCGCCGCCGAAAAATCTCCCGACAGCTCGGTGAGCACGTCCGGCAGCAGCCGCCCTGCCGCGCCGAGCAGCGTAAAGCCCGTACGCAACAGGAGATCGGTGTCACCGGGCACGCCGGCCTGGCGGATGGCTGCGAGCCGCTCGGCGATGAGCTGATCGGCACGCTTCGGATCCGGCGTGCGCAGCAGCGCCTCTGCCAGGCTCATGAGCGCCTTGCCCTGCGCGCTATCGAGGGGGAACTGCTCGAGCATTCGGTCGACCAGCGGGCGCGAGCGCTGGTCGCTGCGCGCCGCTTCGACCCAGCGTGCGGCCCGTGCGCCGGCACGATCGAGCGCACCCTGCACGCCGCTCAGATCGCTGAGCGCCTCGGCCGCGGCGTCGGATTCCGCACGCAGCGTCGCCGCTCGTAGCCGCTCCCGCAGCGCCGCGAGCTCGCCGGCGCCGCTCGCTCTCTCAGCCGTCCCGCCTGCCGTCATGAATCCACCCGATAGTTGATTATGCTTATTCTATCCGTGCTCTTAGAGCATAATTAGCCATTCTGGCGGTTCAGGTAGTAAAATCGACTGTCATGCTAAGACCCCAGCGCGTCTGCCCACCGCGCCCGCTCCCGTGAGCCCGGCGAGTCCTCCGCCAAGCGAGCGCCCGCTCGACCGCATCGACCGCCGCCTGCTCGGGCGGCTGCAGCAGGACGGCCGGGCGGCGGTCGCGCAGCTCGCGCGCGAGGTGCACCTCACGGTGACGCCGACCCTGGAGCGGGTGCGGCGGCTCGAAGCCAGCGGCTACATCCAAGGCTATTTCGCACGACTCAACCCGCGGCGGCTCGGCCTGGGACTGCTCGCCTACGTCGAGGT
>DASPWF010000036.1:0-11923 GCA_035621995.1 Steroidobacteraceae bacterium | reverse complement strand
CGCGCCGATCAGCTCATCGCCGAGCGGCTCGCCGCCATACGCCGCGCCGGCGTGCCGGGCGACACCGATCTGCTGCTGCGAACGGGCTTCACGCTGCTCGGCGCGGCCGGCCGCCTGCTGCCCGACGTGCTCGGCGAGCTGTCGGGCGATTTCTCGGCGGCGCAGCTCACCCGTCCGCTGGTCGCGCCGGTCGTGCGCGGGGCGTTGCGCCAGTCGATGCAGCTGCTCGCGGACGCCTTCATCGTCGGCGAGACGATTGAAGCGGCGCTCAAGCGCGGGCGCACCGAGCCGGCGCTGGCGTTGTGCTCCTTCGATGTTCTCGGCGAGGGCGCGCGCACCGAAGCCGACGCGCAGCGCTACTTCGCCGCCTACGCGCACGCGATCGAAGCCCTGCGCCGCCAGCCCCCGGGCACCACCCGCGAGCGCTCCGGGATCTCGGTGAAACTCTCCGCACTCGAGGCGCGCTACACGCCACTGCAGAGCGCGCGCGTGCACGAGCACCTCGCGCCGCGCATGCTCGAGCTGGCGCGCAGCGCGGCCCGTGCCGGCATCGGCTGCACTATCGACGCCGAGGAGGCGGATCGGCTCGACCTGTCGCTCGACATCGTCGAGGCACTCGCGCGGGATCCCGCGACGCGCGAGTGGGACGGACTCGGACTTGCGGTGCAGGCCTACGGCCGGCGTGCGCCGATCGTGCTCGAGTGGGTCGCGCGACTCGCGCGCGACAGCGGCCGCCGCATGAGCGTGCGGCTGGTCAAGGGCGCCTACTGGGACAGTGAGATCAAACGCGCCCAGGAACGTGGGCTCGCGAGCTTCCCGGTGTACACCTCCAAGGCCGCGACCGATGCCAGCTATCTCGAGTGCGCCCGTGAGCTGTTCGCCGCGGGTGAGCTGCTCTATCCGCAGTTCGCAACCCACAACGCCTTCACCGTCGCCGCGGTGCTCGAGCTCGCCCCGGCAGGAGCACGCTACGAGTTCCAGCGGCTGCATGGCATGGGCGAGGCGCTCTACGAGGCGGCGCGCGCCGAGGTCGCGTCCCTGGCACCGGTGCGCGTGTACGCGCCGGTCGGCACGCACGAGGAGCTGCTGCCGTACCTGGTGCGGCGATTGCTCGAGAACGGCGCCAACAGCTCCTTCGTACATCAGTTCATGAACCCGCAGATTCCCGTCGAGCAGGTGGTGCGCGATCCGGTGGCAACGCTCGCATCGGCCGACCCGACTGCAGCGCCGGTGCGCGAGCCGCCGGCGCTCTTCGGCACCGAACGCACCAACTCCGAAGGCGAGGACTTCGGCGACCCGGCAGCGCTGGCCGCGCTCGAGGCGGAGGTGGCCGCGCACGCGCTGACGACGTACGCGGGTGGCCCGGTACTCGGCGGACGCCTCGCGCGCGAGCTCAGCGTCGCGGTACTGTCGCCGGCCGACACGCGCGAGATCGTCGGGCTCACCCGCGATGCGACCGCGGCGGAGATTCGCGATGCCATGCAGGCCGCGGCGGCGGCGCAACCCGCCTGGGACGCCACACCGGCGCTGACGCGCGCGGCCTGCCTCGACAGGGCGGCTGATCTGCTGCAGCAGCGACGCGGACAGTTCCTGAGTCTGCTCGTGCGCGAGGCGGGCAAGACGCTGCCCGATGCGGTCGCGGAGCTGCGCGAGGCGGTCGATTTCTGCCGCTACTACGCGGCCCGCGGGCGCGAGCTGTTCGACGCACCCACGGTGCTGCCCGGGCCCACCGGCGAGCGCAACACGCTCTCGCTGCATGGCCGCGGCGTCTTCGTCTGCATCAGCCCGTGGAACTTCCCGCTCGCGATCTTCAGCGGACAGATCACCGCGGCGCTCATGGCGGGCAATGCGGTGGTGGCCAAGCCCGCACCGGCGACACCGCTCATCGCGCAGGCGATGACCCTGCTGTTGCACGAGGCGGGCGTACCGGTCGAGGCGCTGCAGCTCACCCCGGCCGACGGGCCGGCCTTCGGCGAGGTCGCTCTCACGCATCCGGCACTCGCAGGGGTCGCCTTCACGGGCTCGACCGCGACCGCCACGACCATCAACCGCACCCTCGCCAGCCGCGACGGCGCCATCGTGCCGCTCATTGCCGAGACCGGCGGCGTCAACGCCATGGTGGTCGATGCCACCGCGCTCGCGGAGCAGGTGGTCGACGACGTCGTGGCCTCGGCGTTCACCAGTGCCGGCCAGCGCTGCTCGGCGCTGCGTGTCCTCTACCTGCAGGAAGAGATCGCCGATCGCGTGATCGCCATGCTGATCGGGGCCATGCGCTGCCTGGTCATCGGCGCACCCGGCAGCGTCGCGACCGACGTGGGGCCGGTCATCAGCGAGACCGCCCGCGCCCGCCTCGCACGCCACGCCGAGCGGATGCGGGTGGAGGCAAAGCTCCTGTACGCCGGCGAGCTCGATCCGGCGCTCGCCGCCCGCGGACATTTCTTTCCGCCGCACCTCTTCGAGCTGCGCCGCCTCGATCAGCTCAGGAGCGAGGAATTCGGTCCGATACTGCACGTGGCGCGCTACCGCAGCGGCGACCTTCCCAAGGTGCTCGCGGCGATCCGCGCCACCGGCTTCGGTCTCACGCTCGGCGTGCAAAGCCGCCTCGAGAGCGTCGCCGAGCACCTCTTCCAGGAGCTGCCGGTGGGCAACACCTACGTGAACCGCAACATGATCGGCGCCGTCGTCGGCGTGCAGCCCTTCGGCGGCCAGGGCCTGTCGGGCACCGGGCCGAAAGCCGGCGGCCCACACTATCTGCTGCGCTTCGCCAACGAACGCACGCTGACCATCAACACCGCCGCCATCGGCGGCAACGTCGAACTTTTGTCCTGAGGACCCGGCGGCAACGACCTGGGCGCGAGGGCGCTGACGCTGGGGGCGCGGGCGCAGGTTGCCGCGGGGGCGAACGTTTGCGCGACATGCGGGCGACGCGGTCAGGCTGCTTTGAGGGAGTAAACGATGAATCGTCGCGAATTCGTTGAAGCAATCGGTTCGGCCACGATCGCCGCGGGCGGCGTGACGGCTGCGGCCGCGGCGGGGCTCCGCGGCGACCCCGCGCAGGAGACGGGCCGGGTCGCGGATTTCGACGTCACCGAGCAGTCGCTCGCTGCGCTCAGTCGTGCCCAGGCCGACGGCCGCACGAGCGCCGAGAGTCTCACACGCGCTTACCTGCGCCGCCTCGATCGGTACGACCGCGCGGGACCGAAGCTCGGGGCCGTGCTCGCCGTGAATCCCGATGCGCTCAACGCAGCGCGCGCTCTCGATGCCGCCCGTCGCGCGGGCAAGCTCCACGGGCCCCTGCACGGTATTCCGCTGCTCCTCAAGGACAACATCGAGACACGCGATCCGCTGCCCACCACCGCCGGCTCGCTGGCCCTCGCCAGCGCCCGGCACTCCTCCGACGCGCCCGTCGCTGCCCGGCTGCGTGCGGCCGGCGCGATCGTGCTCGGCAAGGCCAACCTGAGCGAATGGGCGAATTTCCGCTCGAGCCGCTCGGTGAGCGGGTGGAGTGGTGTCGGCGGGCAGACGCGCTGCCCCTACGACCCCACGCGCAACCCTTCGGGCTCGAGCGCTGGGCCCGCCGCCGGCACCGCGGCCAACCTGTGTGCCGCGTCGGTCGGCTCGGAGACGGACGGCTCGGTGCTCGCGCCCGCCTCGATCAACGGCCTGGTGGGCGTGAAGCCCACGATCGGCCTCGTAAGCGGTGTGGGCGTGGTGCCGATCACCTCGCGCCAGGACACCACCGGACCCATGACGCGCTCGGTCGCCGACGCGGCATTACTGCTCTCGGTGATGGCCGAGCCGACGGTGCAGTGGGACGGCGTCGCTTCACTCGAGTCGCCGCCGCGGGGGCTGCGGCTCGGAGTGTTGCCGCCGCCCGAGTCCACGCACCCGCAGGTGCTGCGCCAGTCGCAGGACTGGTTCAAGCTGCTCGAGCACGAGGGTTTCACGCTCGTCGAGGTGCCATCGCCTCCAGGCTGGTCGACGCTGCTCGAGGACGAGCTCGAGGTGCTGCTGTACGACTTCAAGGCGGACCTGAACGCCTACCTCGCCCGCTTCAACGGCAAGCTGCCGGTGCGCACGCTGGCCGACCTCATCGAGTTCAACAACCAGCACGCCGCCCGGGAAATGCCGTTCTTTGGCCAGGAGCTGTTCGTCGAGGCCGAGAAGCGTGGTCCGCGCGGCAACCCGGTCTATCAGAAGGCGCTGCGTCACATCACCGACGTGGCCGACACCAACGGACTCGGCGCCATCTTTCCGAAGTATCGCGTGGATGCACTGGTCGCCTCCGGTAACGGCCCCGCGGAGCTGATCGATCACATCTGGGGCGATCACTACGAGAACAGCGGTGGCTGGCCGCCGATGTGCTCGGCGGCCGCCGTCGCCGGCTATCCGAGCCTCACGGTACCGGCGGGGTTCGTCGCAGGGCTGCCGGTCGGTATCCACTTCGTGGCTGCGCGCTTCCGCGATGGCCTCCTGCTTTCGATCGGTCGCAGCTTCGAGCGTGCGCGCAACGCCCGTCAGCCACCGAAGCTTACGGCCACCTGATTCGTAGGCGCGGGCTCAAGTCTGTACGATCTTAATTTTCAACCACTTATAAGGCCCGCCGCTCTCTGTCAAATCATGCACCCGTAGCGCAGGAACAGGCATCAAACGCTACGTTTCTGCTACGGTGCTCGGGCCAACGATTCACCGATCCTGCTCCGCTCACCGCTTGCTTCGGTGCCATTCGCGGTCGCGCAGCCACATGTGAACGCCATCGCGCCGGATCTTCGCGATGAAGGCGCCATCCTCCCGAGTGCAGTCGCGGCGATCTTCTCGCGCCGTCTCAGGAAGGGATCCACGGCCTGCCTCGTCGTGAGCTTTCCGACCAGCACGAAGAGTTGTTTCCCGCTTTGCATCAGTACGCTCAAGGCTAGCGGCGAGTAGCGAATGCGTACGTCTCGGGCGTGTCCGGCTTGAAGTGATCATCGTGGCGCTCGATCCTAACGCCGGCCTCACTGAGGAGCCTCGGAAACTGGCGTCCCAGGTCGCGGTCGGCGAAGAATTAAGAGCTCACGCGGCTCGCTCATAGGCGAGCGCACCACGATCGAACCGTTGGCGCAGGAATTTTCGGGTAATGGGCCGCCTGCGCGATCGTGTACGCAGTAGCAAGACACGGATCGAGTTTCGCCACTGCCTAACGCCCTCAAGATCACAAGCAACCATGGTAAGCCGGCGATCAGCGTCGTGCTCAGCATCCTGCCCCGGCTCCCTCGAACGCGGGAATTCCATGAGCCTCGAGCGTCGCGACGACCGCCCAGAAGCGCCCTGGTCGCCGCTGACTATCACTTCCGGCGCTCGCCGCACCTGTGCGCGCCATCTGCTTCACCCGCACCTGAAACGGATGTCTTGCCACCAGCTTTCCGGGCGCGTTCTGGCGGCGCGTGATCAAGTTTGAATCTCCAGTCCGAGGAGCCCAAAAGGGCCGTACCCAGCTAATCCGCAGGCGTCTATCGTGGAACAGGAGGCGACACGAGATGTTGTCTCTACCAGTCATCCTGGAAACAGACGCTAAGAGGTTCAAATGCATGAACAGAACGATCACGCTGTTAGTTGGCTTTCTGATTGGCACGCTCATCATGTACCTTGCGTCCCTCTGGTGCGTTACGCCACGGACAAATGGAACTTGGACTGCGGTCTCAGTGGCAGAGTCAGAGAACGATGCGGCGTGGAAGTTGAACGTAGTCACCGGCGAAATGCGCTACTGCCTCATGAACAAAGGTGCGAACGTCGGATGTGTGAAGGTCCGGGACACGAACTCGCTGCAGGAGCTAACGGGCTCGGCTAGCGCAAACACGCCGTAGCGGTGGGCGTCGCTCACGGTTTCCTGACGGTTTAAGGTACGCTGCCGCAGCACGTGACCGATTCCCCGAAAAACTGGGAATTTTGCGCATTGCTCGCCGGCCGCGGAGGTGTGTAGCATCAAACAAATTCGTAATTGTTCTGTTTTGCAAGATGCCTACGCTCCTAGAAATACGATTGAAGCGTCTGAGCCCGCTGCTCCTCCTTTCGCTGCCAGTTTGGCTAACCGTAAGCGCCAGCGCGCTGGCGGAAAATGGCGTACATGCCGTGATGTACGCCCTGATCTACGATGTGCAGAGCCTCGAGATCACGCATGCTCAGGTCGTCGGCGGATACCGCAACTTGGACGTCTGTCGCAAAGCCATGCCGAGCGTTGTGGCGGCCAGCTCCTCGCAGTTGAAGTCGAATGAGCGGCTCCGGCTCGATTGTTCGGGTGGCAGACCTGTCGAAGCCGTACCCTTGTCTCGGAATCCAAGTGCCTGATGGCGATGGAAGCCCGTTCAGGCGCGGCTCGCACGTGAGACTCGCCACGGACTAACTGCCGGCGGCTCACAAGTTCTTCGACAAGAACTCCGAATCGCCCCGTAGTTAAGCGTACTTCGGATTTCCAACCAATTTCGATGACTCCATCCCGCATCTGGCCGTCGGGCAGAACCTGTTGCGTCGGTTCCGCGGCCCGATAGGTCCGATGCAGGATAGAGAGCCGACCTGTCGGCGGTTCAGTCGTCGCACAACTCAACCCGGTGTCGCGCAGATTCGAGCAAGGATCGTACCCCCGGTGGTTTCGGGAGCATCGCGACGCCACGGAGATACCGCGACCTCCTGAAATCGGCGCGCGATCGAGCTCAAGGCGGAGCCACGGAACGGACCCGCCAAGCGGCGGCTCAGAGACTGACCACAGTCGAATTCTCGCAACTCGACTACATCCGCGTTGACGCTGACGGGACTACTAAAGTAGCGGAACGCAACCCAGGCTTTCACGTGGCTCGTTGAATGCTGTCTGGCTAGCTGGTGCGCATAGACGTTCATGCCCGGTGCTGTTGAGACCCACTGCCAGGCGTTCGCATCAGCCAGCGATGGGGGATCAGACTGGTGCGCTCTGAGCACCCAAACGACTGCGACCGCGCTCGCAATGCACAGCGCAACGATGCTCGTCTGGGCGGCGACGGAGCTTGAAGGATGAGTGACGGCGTGCACGGCAATAGATCGCAAGCCAACGTCGATGGTACCGCGGGAGAATGGAAGAGACTCGGGAGAGCCTCCCGTCGATAGTTGGGAGTGTTGCCTGAAAGTGGCGGCGGCCTTTGGCCTGGCACAACTTACTCGCCACGCAAAAAAAGAGACCGGGGTGCTGTGCTGACACGCCCGGTCCCTTGTCTAGGAGATTAGTGCGAGCGGAAGCATATGAATGGGGCCTGTCGGAGCGCTAGGGGCAAAAGTCCCGTAAATGCACGGGAGTCTCACTACTCTTTTGCAGCGACCGATGCCGGAGGAGCTGCCGGGCCCCGGGAGGGCGGCCCGAGCACCCTAAGGAATCCGAAATGTGTTTGATCAGGACGGGCATTTATCCCCCGGCTTTCAGGACAAAATCCCATTCCAACCGCGGGCGGGACGTTCAAGATCACGTGTCAGTTCCGGCGCCTTGCACGCGCCGCTGGCGGTGGCCTACGCGCGAAGTGATGGGCATAAGATCAGGTCCGAATCAGCCGGGGGAGGCTTTCCATGCGAATCTTGAAACCCGTTCGAGGTGTTGTGCACGTACTGCCGTTAGGCTTGGGCGCGGTCATGTTGCTTACGGCGACGTCCATCCTCGCCGGCAGTGACGAGATCATCAGCGAAGCTAAGAATCAGGACCTCTGGCCTGCACCGGGCAGAGACTTGTCGCTCACCCGACATAGCACCCTGAGCGACATCAATTCAGCGAACGTCGCGGGTCTGCAGATGGTGTGGTCGCAATCGACCGGAGCCCTGCGCGGTCACGAGGGCCAGCCGATCGTTGTGGATGTCGACGGCAAGCCCATGATGTATTTCGTGAGCGCGTGGCCGAACATCGTGCAGGCGTTGGATCTTTCAGACCCCGACAATCCGCGCCAAGTGTGGAACTACGTCAAGAAGACTGATCGCGATGACTCTGCGGTGCCGCGCGCCTGCTGCGACACGGTTAACCGCGGACTGAACTACACGGACGGGAAGGTGATCTTCCACACGCTGGACGGATTCGTCGTTGCACTGGACGCTCGCTCAGGAAAAGAGATCTGGTCGGTCAAGCACGCGTGGCCGGAGCACGGTGAAACGGTGACCGGTCCCACGCTGATTGCCGGGGATCTGGTCGTGGCGGGATTCGGAGGTGACGAGTTTGCGGCAAGAGGCCGACTCACCGCGTACAAGATCAGCGACGGTACCAAGGTCTGGAGTTGTGAAAGCAACGGCACGGATAAAGAGGTGTGTCTGACGCCACAGACCAACAAGAAGCATCCCGAATTCGGTACCTACGGACACGATATCAGTTTGCACAGCTATCCCGGCGACGAGTGGAAGCGGGGTGGCGGCTCTCCGTGGGCGTGGGGCAGCTACGATCCGGAACTCAACATGATTTTCTGGTCAACGGGCAATCCCGGGAACTGGAGTCCGACGACTCGATGCGACAGCGACACGCACGAGAAGTGCAATGATGGCCACCAGGACAACAAGTTCTCGATGACGATCTTCGCAAGAAAGGCCGACACCGGCGAGGTGGTCTGGGCGTACCAGATGACGCCCTTCGACCAGTGGGACTATGACGGGGTCAACGAGAATGTTCTCGTCAACATGACCGTCGACGGTACCCCACACAAGACGCTGGTACATTTCGACCGCAACGGCTTTGCCTATGTCATCGACCGCACCGACGGTACGCTGCTGCGCGCCAATAAGTTCGTCACGGTGAACTGGGCCGAGCGGGTCGACCTGAAGACCGGGCGGCCGGTGAAGGTGAAAGAGCATTCGCCGTTCGACATCCATCGAAACACCCAGGCATGTCCGTCCGCCATGGGTGGCAAGGACCAGCAGCCGGTGGCGGTGGATCCCTCCGATCCGACGAAGTTCTATGTGCCGACCAACAACTGGTGCATGGAAGACGAGCCGCAGGCACGCACGCACACGCAGCAAGGCACCGTGTACGTATTTGCGAATGTCTACATGTATCCGGAAAAGCCGGGGATCTCCGGCAAGTTCAAGAAGTTCGACGTAGTAACCGGGAAATCCGATTGGGAGATTCCGGATCCCTATCCCAACTGGGGTGGCGCGCTGGTGACGGACGGCGGGCTAGTGTTCTACGGCAGCCTCGGTGGAGACTTCCGCGCGGTGGATCGCAACACCGGCAAGGTGCTCTGGCACCGCCGCCTCGGCTCGGGGATCATCGGCAACCCTATCGCATGGAAGGCCGGTGGCCACGAGTACGTGTCGGTGTTCTGTGGCATTGGCGGGTGGATCGGTCTGCCGGCGGTGGCCGGGGCTGGCGCATCGCCGAACTATGCCTACGGACTCGACCCGAACGACAAGTTCGGTGCCATCGGGGCGACCGCAATGTCCAAAGCCACCGGGCTGTTCAACATTCCCTCCGGTGGAATGCTCTACACGTTCCGCGTGATGTAGCTTGAGAGCGGGCGTCGGGCGCACAGGGATGTGCGCAGACGCGCGGTGTCAAGCTCAAGCGCATTGCTGAAGCAGTGAATCACCCGAAGACTCGGGCGGCGGTGCTGACGCTGCTGCTGGCGTCGGCGCTTGCGCTGCTGCCTCGTGCTCCTGTCCTCTCCCAGGCCGTCACTACTGAGCCGCCCAAGCCATCCCCGACCGGGGGAGCGCACCTCGGCGGGGAGAAAGACTTCGAGGACATGACGCAGCAGGAGAAGGACGCTGCCAAACGCGCGGCGCGCGAGCGCAAGTTCGAAGTGTTGCGGGTGTGCGCCGATCCCGGAAACATGCCCTTCTCCGATATGCACGCGGAGGGCTTCGAAAACAAGATCGCCGAGACTCTCGCCGCAGCAATGGGCGCACGGGTCAACTACGCGTGGCGTCCGACATTCGAGCGGGGTTTGACCCGTCAGCCGATGACCGACCTCAACATATGCGACGTCATGGTCGGTGTGCCCAGTGACTTCGAGGCCTTGTTGACGACTACGCCGCTCTACCGCAGCACCTACGTCCTGACATACCGCAGCGATCGCGGCATCCACATCAGGAATCTGGACGATCCGCTTCTCAAGAAAGCGCGGATCGGTGTCTATGAGACTTCCGGCCTGCGTAACGCGCTCGCTGCTCATGGCGTCAAGGGCAACAACGTTGTGGTCATGGGAACCAGTCACGATTCGGATCTCGTGCCCGAGCATCAGCCCTGGCGGCAGGTGCAAGAGGTGGTGCGCGGCCAGCTGGACATTGCCGGGGTCTGGGGTCCGTTTGCAGGGTGGGTCGTGGCGACTCAGCACGCGCCGCTGACACTGACGCCAACCAACCTCATGGATGACACGGTGCCCATGGAATTCAGTGTCGCCATTGGTGTTCGCCGGTTCGATGCGGTACTGAAATACGCGCTGGAAAACGCCATGGAGGCGAAGAAGGACGAGATCGCGGAGATCCTGAAGTCGTTCGGCATCCCGCTGGTCCAATGCAGTGACTGTCTGGTTTCCGGAAGTCTGCCGGCTCACGGTGACTACATACTGGCCGCTTCGGAAGATGAATCCGCGGATCGACCGCCGGAGCGCACGCACGTACCGAACAGCCAGGTGGAAGCGTGGTTGGCAGGCGGCACGACGGTCAACGATGAGCTGCACAATGCCGCGCTCGCCGCGGACCTCGGTCGCGTCACCTATCTCGTAACCAAGAAGGGCGCGGACGTCAACAGCAAGGGTGACGACGGCGAGCCACCTCTGCACCTTGCGGTTATCAACAGCGATACCGAGATGATCGCCTTCCTGCTCGAGCACGGGGCCAGCATCAACGAGCCGGACTCCGATGGCTATTCACCGCTGGCGCTCGCGGCCGCGCGCAACAAGGCGCGCGCCATCAAGTTGCTGGTGACGAAGGGCGCGGACATCGAGGCGGCGATTCCCGGGGGATACACGCCGCTCTTCATCGCCACCGCCGAGGGCAAACTGACCGCGGCCGCGATGCTGATCGACGCCGGCGCGAATTGCCGGGGTGGCTTCGGGCCCCAGCAGTTGACCTTGCTCATGGCCATTGTCACTCAAAAGCCACCGGAGCGGCGGCTCATCCAGGTGATGCAGAAGGTGAGCCCGGTACAACTCGCCGAGCAACTCATTGCGCACGGTGCCGAGGTCAACGCGGTGTCCTCGCGCGGCGTCACCGCTCTGATGGTTGCAGCAGCGCACGACAACGCGCCGATGATCGGCGTGCTCGGCCGCGCGGGTGCGAGGGCCGACATGAAATCGGCCGAAGGACAGACGGCCATGGATATCGCCGTGCAAAACGGCAGCGAGGCTGCCGCCCGCATGCTGAGCTTGTTGAGTGCCACTCCGGGCGCCGTCGGGGCGGCCGGTAGCGCTCCCGCACATTAGATAGCCACACCAAGGGATGTCGCATGGCAGGCAGATGGAGCAGGTTGACGGGAACCATCATGCTGATTGGAACACTGGTGGTCTGGGTCTCACCGGTGTGCACCGCTCAGGAGGCTGCCGCAGGCACGAATCCCACCGCGCCGATGAGTCCTGTGGAGCGTGTCAAGAGCGCGCCGCGTGGAACGCTGAAGAACCCGTACACCGGACAGGCGGACAAGATTGCCGCAGGTCACGAGCTCTTCATGAGCTATAGCTGCAACGGATGTCACGGCGGCACCGGCGGTGGCGGCATGTGTCCGCAGATCAACGGCGATGTCTGGTTCTACGGCATCGACGACGACGTCCTGTTCCGTCTGATCACTTTGGGCAGCGTCGACATGCAGAAGGCTGGATTCGAGCGGTTGGGGGGGCCGGGACTGCAGATGCCGCCCATGGGCCAGATCATCAAGACGGACGATGAGCTGTGGAAGATCATTGCCTGGATTCGCAGCATCTACGCGGGCGATCCGAAGAAGAAGAACTGGTGATGC
>DASPWF010000035.1:0-201508 GCA_035621995.1 Steroidobacteraceae bacterium | reverse complement strand
TACGCCGTTTCCCAAACCTCCAACGGTATAGCGCCCACGTATTATCCCGGCGGCACGATGATGACTGAAGGTCGGCTAGGCAGTCAGGCCGCCGCGGTAGTTGTGTTCACCCTCGAAGGTGCTGGAGGTGGTAACAACTATTCCCAGTACTTAGCGGTGTTTTGGAAGCACGGCAACCAGTATGTCTATTGCTGCTCTCGGCACGTCGGAGGCAAGGGGATTCGTTCGGTCGAGCGCGTGTCGCTGCCTGGCGCGTCTATTCAACTTGGCGGGAAAGGCTACGTGCCCGGCAAGGACCCCATGTGCTGCCCGAGCAGGCCATACATCGACGACCTTGCTGTGCAGGACGCCGAGCTGGTGGAACTGGGGGCCTCCGATACTGGTTCGAGGGGGCCGTGATGCGGCTTCGGCGTGGCGGCTCGGGTGCCGCGAAACTGGCCGCACTCGACGACTCTCGTGCTGCGCGCCGATTTCCTCGACCGCCAAATACTGATTCAGGCCGCTCCGAGCGTGTTCTTCATTACGGAGCACTACCGGAATTACCCCTGGGTGTTGGTGCGTTTCTCTGCGATCCAGGAACGAGAGTTGCCGGAGCTTCTCGAGCGCGCCTGGAGGCTGGCTGCTCCGAAAACGCTGGTGAAGAACTATGATGCCGGGGAGCGCCCAACGTTTGGCAGGACCCAGGACGTGTGATGACAGAGACCTTCCGCAACGTGTATGACGACGTCGATCGCGCTCGAGCGTACGCGGACCTCGAGTTCCCAGGTACCTATTACCTGGCCTTTCGCGATCTGCCCGAGCTGCTGCGCCGGCACGTGTGTGGCACGCGCGCCCTCGATTTCGGCTGCGGCACAGGTCGCTCGACCCGGTTCCTGCAAAACCTCGGCTTCGAGGTGGTCGGCGTGGATGTCTCGGAAATCATGCTCGATCAGGCCCGCGGCCGGGATCCGCACGGCGACTATCGCCTGGTAGCCGACGGTAGACTCGCCGAGTTTGGCACCGGCACGCTCGATCTGATCCTTGCAGCGTTCACCTTCGACAACATCCCGAACCAAGCGAAAGCCTCCGCGTTGCACGAGCTTCGGCGTCTTCTTGCTGTGGACGGGCACCTCGTCCTTGTGGTGTCGTCGCCTGCCATTTACTGGCACGAGTGGGCGTCCTTCAGCACGCAGGACTACCCGGACAACAGCCGTGCCCGGGACGGTGACTCCGTGCGGATCGTCATGCTGGACGTGCCAGACCGTCGTCCCGTGGTCGACATACTCTGTAGCGATGCAGGTTACCGCGAACTTTTTGCCGCGGTCGACCTGTGCGTCCTAGACGCCGTCAGGCCGCTGGGGAGCAGCACGGACGCAGTTCAATGGGTGAGCGAGACCAGGATCCCGCCCTGGACCCTCTACGTCCTGGGCGCCGCTACCGGAGATAACGGGCGGGAATAGCGCGAGGGTTTTGCTCTGCTTCCTGACGGAGGAACCGCAGGCCTCCCCGCCGCGCAATTCGCTCTGGTTGACCCGAATGGTAAGCTCTCATGCACAATGTGGGTCTGCATCTGCAGCGCATGACGGCACATGGATTTACGCTCGGTGGTTTATTTGGGTCTTGTCGTCAGCCTCGTGCTGAGCACGATACTCGCGGTGATCATCCTTCCGCCAACGCGCTCAGTGTTGCGCAGGCTGTGTCCGGCTGACGACGCCGTGGCGTTTTGGACTCGCTTCACGGTCCTGATGCTCTTCCTCGGGCCGCTGATTGTGACGCTGATTTTCGGCGTTCCATACAGCGACTTTTCCGCGAGGCTCAGCGCCACAGACCTTGTGGTGCGAGTGATCAGCGCCGCATTGGTTGGTTCGTTCTTGACGCTCGGAGGGATCGGACTGCGAATCGGAACGCTGCAGCCGTACGTCGCCATCGTGCCGCAGCCGAAGAAGACGGACGACGAATTCATCAGATAGCACGCCATGCCTTGGAAGGAAGTGCCGCGCCGATGCACAACGGGTTTTGGCTCGCAACCATCGGCTGTGGATCGATGCTCCTGTTGATTTGGTTCGCTGAGCAGATCGATGATTTTACGTTCGGTGTCTGGTACAGGGGGTACCAGATCAACTCCCACACACCACCGTCCTGATTGCAGCGATCGGTTGGATTTTCCTGCTCTTATCTGCATCAGCGCTGTTGGTCGCACGTTACTTCGGGAAATGGTCGAGCTGATTGCACATGGACCGTGCCAGACAGGAGGGCACCATGATCGAGGACGGGATTGAATTCAGCCAGACGTTTCGCGGTCCTCGAATGACGGCCGCCCGGAAACGATGCTCGTGACCCGAACCTTGAGATCTGCCGCACAGTTATCGGCGCCTTTGAGGGCATTGCTTGGACGCTGCTGGTATTTTTTGCATAGCCCCGCGGCGCTCATCGGGCGCTACTGCGCCGCACTGCACCCTCAACGTTAGATCTCGAAATGCGCGTCGCTCGGGCAAACCCAGCACTTCGAAAGTGGCGACCCTGGCTCGGGGCGCTCATCGCTGCAGAAATCTGTTGGTTCGCACTCCTGCGTCCCCGGATTGCAAGCTTTGGTACGGCCGTCATTCTGGTGCTCCTTCCTCTGACCGGCGTCGGCTACCTTTATCTGATGGCGGCGGTGTCTGCCTTCCTCGGTGACCGACCGTGGGATTTTCGGCTCCGTCAGATGATGGTCGTTCTGCTCGGGCTGAGCGTGGGGTGCTTCGTATTCGCGCTACTGTGGCTCGCGAAGGTCCACTTTGAAGGCGAGCTTGGCTGAAGGTTCGCGGCGCGGGCATCATCGGGCGGTGCCGCCATTTCACCCTTAGGTCGTGGCAGTGGATGCTGCAGCACCCGTGCTGGAAACGTCGCGATTGCTGCTGCGGGAGGTGGCACGGTCGGATAGCTCGTTCCTGCTCGAGCTGCTCAACGATCCGTCGTGGCTCGAGAACATCGGCGACCGCGGAATTCGCTCCGCTGCAGACGCGGAGGAATACGTCGAGAAGAGTATCCGGGCCCAGTATCGGGCGTGCGGCTACGGTATGTACGCGCTGCAGCTGCGATCGACAGCGCTGCCGATCGGCATCTGTGGCCTCGTGAAGCGCGATTTTCTTCCTGCACCGGATCTGGGTTTCGCCCTGTTGCCCGACTACGTCGGTCACGGCTACGCCTTCGAGGCGGCCCGCGCTTTGCTGGGGTACGCGCAGAACACCCTCGGAATTGAACGGCTATACGCGCTAGCCAGGCGCGGCAATCGTCGATCTCTCAGAGTGCTTGACCGACTTGGATTTCACTACGCAGGGCCGTGTCTGATGCCGGAAGGGGAGGAAGTTGAGCTGTATGCCGCCGCCTCACCCTGGGTCTCTTCGCCGTGAGTGCCGCGCTGTCTGACTCGCTCGTAGAGGTGCCGGGCGGGGGGGTCTTTGTACGCCGCTGGAGCCTGCGGTTTAGCAATCATCCTCCGATAATCCTTCTGCACGATTCGCTCGGCTCGGTCGATCAATGGCGTGATTTCCCGGGGGCGTTGGCTGGGGTCACCAGCAGAGAAGTCATCGCATACGACAGACTCGGTTTTGGGCGATCGACGCCGCGCCTTGAGCGGCCGTCTGTCGATTTCATCGGTGAGGAGGCTCGCACATTCTTCCCCGCGGTAAAGCACGCGCTTGGCATCCCGCGGTTTTCACTGTTCGGGCACAGTGTCGGCGGGGCCATGGCGTTAGCGATTGCGGCAGCGGATGGCGCATCGTGTGACGGGGTCATCACTGAGGCCGCCCAGGCATTCGTCGAACCGCGCACTCTGGCGGGAATCCGCTCCGCCAAGGCGCAGTTCGCCGATTCCGGCCAATTCGAGAAACTCGCCCGATGGCATGGCGAAAAGGCGCGCTGGGTCTTGGACGCCTGGACGGAGGTCTGGCTGTCTCCGCAGTTCTCGTCCTGGGACCTCGATCAGCAGCTCTCGCAGGTTCGTTGCCCGGTCCTCGCGATACATGGCGAGTTGGATGAATATGGATCCGTGGAGTTTCCCCGCCGTATTGCGCGCCGGGTAAAAGGTCCGGTGGAGCTCGCAGTCTTGAGCCAATGCGGCCATGTTCCGCACCGGGAGAGAAGAGAGGAGGTTCTGCGCCTCGCCTCCTCATTCTTGGGACGGCGTGCCCTTGAGCCGAAATAACGGTGCCTGCGAAAGCGAAAGATGCTCATGCGTTCTGCAACTACGGCGCCCTGAGCCGGCGGACGAAAGCCCGCCGCTTAAAGCGTGAACGGGAGGAACGAACATGGCGGCCTACCTGATTGCCGATGTGGACGTGCGCGACGCGCAGGCCTACGAGGAGTACCGACAGGAGGTTCCGGGTGTTATCGCCGCTTACGGCGGGCGCTATCTCGTGCGCGGCGGCGCGGTGCTGCGCCTCGAAGGCGCTGCGGCGATGCACCGCGTCGTCGTGCTCGAGTTCGCCGATATGGCGAAACTCAAGGCTTTCTACGAATCGGCGGAGTATCAGCGGTTGATACCGCTGCGGCAGAAAGCATCGCGCTCGAGCCTGTTCGCGGTGGAAGGTGTGTGACGGCACCATGAGGCGGCCGGGTACCTGCGCATGAGCGCGGCGGTGCGCGCCTCGACCTCGGGCATCATTTTCACGGCAAGGCTCCCGAAGTGCGTGTTCTATACGAGGCGCTGGGCGAGGCCGCCCGGCGCGTGCGCGCTGACGAGCCGATCCAGGCATCGGCTCGTTCGTCGGTCACTCACGTCATACGGCTAGATGTGCCCAGTTATGAAGTCACTGTCCAGGGACAAGGCATCGCGGTGCCAATCGCCACGTCTTTGGCGATCGGGTTTCTGCGCGTTGTGCAAGTGAGTGCCAGGGACCGCGTTGCAGCGGAGATTCGCGCGGTGGAGCTGGTCAGGTCCGAGTGGGCCTCCAGCCCTTACGCATCAAGTGATCGCAGTGGACCGCCCTACCTGACCATCAACCGCATCGGCTTGCTGTCCTGGTGGCACAGGCTTCTCGGCGCTCCCAAGGGATACATATTCTTCTCCGAGGACGGGGTTCAAACTCAAGACAGTTCCTGAGCGCGAGTGAAGGGCAGATGCCACGAACGATTACCTGCTGTCGTACTTTGCCGCTCACAGATCGACCTATGTGCTTGCGGCCATCGTTGTCGAGGTCTAGGCGACGGTGTCGGTTCCTTTTGTCGTCAGCCTCGGAATCCTTCTTGGCGGCAAAGAGGCGCCAATGGCGTTCGCTGCGACGCTTCTCTGTGCAGGCGGCGCTCTCCTGCTCGGCTTCGCCACTTTTGCCTATGTGGGTGCCTTCCTGGCAATCACGGCGGCGAGTCACGCCGCTCCGAGCCAGGCGGAGGCGATCTATCAGGCCGCGATCTGGGGCAACCTGTCTTTCTTTCTCAGCGACCCGGGCCTCATGACACTGGGCTTGGGTCAGTGGAGACTTTTTCGTTGGCCGGTGTGTGCCGTAGGGTATCTGGGAGGCCTCGCGGGCTTGCTGACGCTGGCCGTCTGTCAGACGAGCGTTCTCGCCATCGTGCAGATTGGCGCCTTTGGAGTCTGGGGAATCGCCACCGGCATAGCGCTGCTCAGGCAGAGTCGATCGGCCTCGAACCTTGCAGAAGAGGTCCGCTGAGTGGATCCACGTCCCATCGTGCGCGCGGCGACCACACTTGCGGTTGCGCTGATCGACGATCCGTTCTACCAGGCGATCACGGTGGATTGTGGCACGGATGCCGCTGCTCGCCTCCGCGTACTCGCGCAGTACTTTGACTACTCACTCCAGGAAGCGCATCGGACCGGTCGCTGTGTACTCCACGAGGACCCCGCGGTGGGCGCTTCGGCCTGGCTCTTGCCGCGCACTCCGGACATCGACGCCACCGAGCGCTCAGCGAAGGCCGCGTACCTGGCGGCGCTGTTGGGCGCCTCGGGCTGGCATAACTATCGTCGAATCATCGAATTCATGGCCGGCAAGTCCGTGAGGCTGGTGCCCAAGGACTCCTGGTATCTTACGATCATTGGCGTCCATCCCGACTCGCAGGGACGTGGTATTGGCGCCAAGTTGTTGCAGCCGACGCTCGCGGACGCCACGCAAAGTGGCGCACACTCATTTCTGGAGACCTTCCGGCCGCGAAGCCTTATCTTCTACGAGCGTGCCGGTTTCGTGCGAGTGGCGGAGTTTCTCGAGCCAATCACCGGGGCATCGTACGCTCTGATGCGGCGTGTCCCCTGACACGGCGAGGTCCGCATGAGCGACAGCGATGGACCCTGCAAAAAGACCCAGATGCTGGGAAACATGCGCTGGGCCAGAATGGTCTAGTGGGGACCGCGAGCACCCGAGCGCACACTGGTATGCGAACCCTCATCGCCCGTGAGTGGCCCGACTGCGCCTCCGGCGGCCGTCTGCACGGGACTCGTGACCGGCGATGACGCGTGCGCTCACGCAAGGCGCCGGACGGATGCTGTCGTCGCTCCTGATCCTGTACGCCGCGGCCAGCCTCCTGCACTTCGTGCATAACGCGGAGCATCTCGCTCAATATCCGAACCTGCCAGCCTCGTGGTCGCGCGCCGACGTCTATGTCGCGTGGTGCTGCGTGACGGGGCTGGGTGTCGTCGGGTATATGCTTTACCGCCGCGGCCATCGCAGCATCGGCCTGACGGTCATGTGCTTGTATGCGGGCCTCGGGTTTGGCGGTCTCCTTCACTATACGCGCGCACCGCTTGCCCACCATTCGGCGATGATGAACGCGACGATCTGGACCGAAGTTGGGGCAGCGACGTTGCTCTTAGTAAACCTGGCGAGCCTTGCCACCGAGCCCGCCAGGCCGCAGTCCGCTGACGCCAGGCGCGCTTAACGCTTCGCACAGGACGCAGCAGGGAGAACCATGGCTAAGGCATATTGGATTTCCGCGTATCGTTCGGTACGTGACGAGCGGGCGCTCGCCGCGTACGCCAAGCTGGCCGGCCCTGCCCTTCAGGCGGCCGGTGGACGCTTCCTTGCGCGCGGCTTGCCGGCACGCGTCTATGAGAATGGGCTTAATCAGCGCACGGTACTCATTGAGTTTGCCAGCCTCGCGCAAGCCGTTGCCGCACACGACAGCCCCGGGTACCAGGAGGCGCTGCGCGCGCTTGGCAACGGTGCCGATCGCGATCTGCGCATCATCGAAGGCGTCGAATAAGGCATACGCGCGCGGCAGTTCGGCTGCCGGAGCTGAAGCCGCTAGGAGCTCTTGATGTCACCGCAGGAACTAGAGATTGGACGCGCGTATTTCCGCGTCACGTACGCGGATCCCAGCCTTACTATCCCGGGCGTCGAGCCTGTGGTCTTCATCGGGGTGAACGTCTTGGATGCGGACATTCGGGCGCCGGGCCCCGTCTATACGTTCCAGGACGCCGCGTCCTTCTCCAGGTTCGGCAATGCGGCCGCCTCCACAGGGCCAGCGAGCCTCGCCGACGAGGGCGCGCGCACGTACGCCTTTACCACCGCACAGGTCGGCGAGCTCGTGGATCTCTCCGGTGCTGCCGAAGCACTCAACGACGCCGTCGAGCGCGCTCGCTGGAAGGAGCGATAGCGTCGCAGGGTCGAGTCAGCGAGGTTCGGAGGTTCAAATGACCAAGTGGGCGTTCATATACACCCTGGATGAGCCCGCCGTTGAGCCGCGCATCGACATTCTTGGCTCGCTGGTGTGTGTCGGAGTGCCAAGCGTTGCGGACGCCCCCGAGCTCGCGCGCCGGCTCGTGGCGGACGGAGTGGAGCTGATCGAACTGTGTGGAGGTTTCGGGGGCTCTGGCCTCGGGGCCGTGGTGGCCGCGGTGCACAGCCGGGTTCCCGTTGGCGCGGTGTTTTTTGGAGTGGAAGCGAGCGCGGGGCTGAATCGCCTCTTTCCCCAAGCAGGATCGTCTTCGTCTTCGACATGAGACAACGCGTTCCTGATACGCCTCGTCATGGGCATTGACTACGAAATCCGCGCAGCGACCGAGGACGATGTATCTCAGATCGCGCGGATCGTTGCGCTAGCCTACGCGCACTACCTCCCGCGCATCGGCAAGCCGCCGGGACCGATGCTCGATAACTACGAGCGCCGCGTCGCGGACGGCGTCGTCTGGGTGATCGCGCAAGGGCAGGGCCTCGCGGGATTCATCGTATTGATCTCAGCGCCCGACCACCTGCTGCTCGACAACGTGGCCGTCGCCCCAGACTACCAGGGTCGCGGGTTTGGTCGTCGGTTGCTCGCCTTTGCGGAGTCCTTCGCCCGGGGCTGCGGATACCGTGAGATCCGTCTCTACACTCACGAGAGGATGGTCGAAAGCCAGAGGCTTTACGCGCGGCTGGGATACGAAGAAACTGATCGAAGGACCGAGGCCGGGTACTCTCGAGTATTCATGCGCGAACGGCTGCCCGACCGCGAGACGGCACAACGACCGAAGTGATCACCTGGCCCGATGCCTCACTGACTCAGCGCATGCCCGACGGCGACGCTTGCGGGTTCCCCGCCAACCGGTATGGATTGGATTTGGCGGCGGGGCGACGGGGCAGCGTAATCCGACGCGCATCGCTACTTCTGCTTGCGGCCTGCGCGTTTTGTCTTCTGTCTTGTGCACGTCCGCCACACCTGACCTCGGACGTCGCTACGCGGCGTGCCACGACGGCCGCCGTGAAGGAAGGCTATGTCTTGCGAGACTACAAGCTGCCCGTGGTCCGCCCGCCAGAGCATGCCAACGGTAAATGGGTGCTGCAGTTTGATGCCCTCGATGGCAAGAGTGCGCGTCAGTTTCTCGTTTCGGTGGACGATCGCACCGGAGACACACAGGTAACGCCGGGGAAGTGATTGACATGCGGCGCAGCTTTCGCGGCAGCTGTCATTGCGGGGCACTCGGGTTTTCGTTCCAGACGGCGCTGGCGGTGAGTCAGTGGAGTGTTCGCGCCTGCCAGTGCGGATTCTGTCGCGCTCACGGCGCGCGCACGACGTCCGATCGCACCGGACGGCTCGCGTTCTGTGTCGGCGAAGCCGAAGCCCTGCAGCGCTACCGTTTCGGTCTCAAGACCGCCGACTTCCTCGTGTGCAGACGCTGCGGCGTCTACATCGGCGCGCAGATTGCGACCCCTCACGGCGCGTTTGGCATCGTCAACACGCTGGCGATGCTACCGCTCACCGAGGAGCTGCCGCTTGCAACGCCGGTAGACTATGGCTCGGAGAGTGTGAGTGAGCGCACCGAGCGGCGCGAGCTCAGGTGGACACCGCTTGACGAGGTCGTCTGACGATCGTGGGACCCGGAGCAATGCTGCCCGCGGAGCTCGAGCGCTACATTCACGAGCACATTCCCCTGTCGAAGGCGATGGGCGTCTCGGTGGTATCGGTCGATGAGAGTGGCGTAGCACTCGAGGCTCCGCTCGGGCCGAACATCAATCATCGCGGTAGCGCCTTCGGGGGCAGCGCCTCGGCGCTTGCGATCCTGGCCGGCTGGGCCCTGTTACATGTGCGCTTGCACGCAGTGGGTGTGGCCGATCGCCTCGTGATTCAGCGCAACACCATGGAGTACCAGCAGCCTATCCTCGGGTCATTCACCGCACGCTCGCGGCTCGTACGCCCGGACCGCTGGAAGCACTTCACTGCTATGCTGGCGCGCAGGGGCAAGGCCAGAATCGCGGTGGCAGCGGAGCTCGAGCACGCGGGTCGGGTCGTCGGCGTCTTCACCGGCGAGTTTGTCGCCCTCGGTGCCACCGGGGCGGCCGAGCCACTGGGCGGCGCCTGAGGTGCAGTGGGTACGGTCGCGCATATCTTTGTTGCACCGCGTCGCGGCGCGCCCATGACACGCCTCGACCATGCGCTTGCGATTGCCGGTGAAGGCCTGCGCGGCGATCGCTATGCGGACGCGGCGATCCGTCAGTTCCCCGGTGCTCAGCTCACCCTGATCGAGTCCGAGCACATTGATGCCTTTGCGCAGGCGCTCGGCATCACGTTCACGCCGGATATGCCGCGACGCAATATCGTCACCGCCGGGGTCTCACTGAACGAGCTGTGCGGGAAGCGTTTCCGGGTGGGCGAGGCGGTGCTGGAAGGACTCGAGCTCTGCGAGCCTTGCCGGCTCTTCGCCAGGCGCACCCATCGCGCCGTGCGCACGTTTTTTGTCGCCAAAGGTGGCCTCCGGGCGCGGATTGTGGCGGGTGGCTGCATTCGAGTCGGTGACAAGATCTGCGGGGATGCCTGACAATCCTGTCGGCAGATATCCCGTCGGCAGATATCCCGGGGCATCACATGTTCGAGGCGTCGTGCCATTGACCGTCGTTTGTGATGAGTGTAGCGCCCCGTGGCACGTCATCTAGCCCTGTTCCCTGTTGGTGCCGAGGTGCGCGTGGTGCGACGAGAGAGGCTCGAGGAATTTCGCCGCACCTGGCAGCTGCACCATCCACTCGAGGAGGAGCAACTTACACACGGCGGGACGATTGCCCGGATCGCCGGGGTCAGCTTCTATCATGGGGATGCCCTCTACACGCTGGAGAAGGTTCCGGGAGTCTGGCATGAGGCTTGCCTTGCGCCGGCACATACCTCACATGCGGTCTGACGTTTGTCGGGACGCGTTACGCCCGCGCGACATGGATGCAGGCCCGCTTCAGTTCTGACACTCGAGATCTGCCGTCGGCACGGGCGGGCTTGACGGCCAAACACGGAAGGAACATTTATAGCGGCAGCAACCCCGGGCCGGGAGAGAAACAGCGCCCGCGGGTGCGGCATCGGTCCACTCCATTCCAACGGAGAGCAGTCATGTTTCATCACGGGTTGGGTCCTTCATGGCTCATCATCGCGGTGGTCGCCGTCATCCCCTTCTGGCGGCTGTGCGCGCGAGTGGGGTTTTCGCCCTGGCTGAGCCTTCTGATCCTCGTCCCGCTGGTCAATCTGGCCTTCATCTACTACCTCGCGTTTTCCGAGTGGCCTGCGCAGAAGCCAGGTGCGGGACCGGGCACGCCGACCCAAGCACCGACGTAGAGCGAACGGCCTGGAGAATTGCCGAGTGCGGCACGGCTGCGGCCGATCCGGCTATGAGAGACTACAGTGAAGTTGCGCGTGCAGAGGCTTGGAGCGCGTCGGTGCGCTCGTCGGAGGCATCGTGCATCGTCGGCACTACGGCTGCATCTGCTGGCTTTTCCTCTTCTGGGCGACTGGTTTCGCCGACCAGCCTGCCGTTCCGGGCATGGACTCCGTGGATATGGAGCGTCTCACCCTCGCCGGGCGAGTCTTCATCGAGACCATCGACGATCGCAGGGTGCTCGTGGCGATCTCGACTCGCGTGGACGGAAGCTCGGAGCATTTCTTTCTCTATACCGCCACCAAGCCGCTCAGCGTCCAGCCGCACTCGCGAAACTGGCAGGCGACGATCTACTACGAAACCGGGCAAGGCCTGCGGGTGATACCCGCTGGCAGCGACGCGCAGACCCTCGAGTTCGTCGTGAGTCCGCGTTTCGAGTCGGGGTCCGAGGCCTCGACCGTTCGCTTCAAGCAGACCCTGGGCCTGCTGCACTACGTGGCGAACCCGCGGGTGTCGGTCGGCGACCTGGAGGCGTTGCGCAAGACCAATTGCAACATCGCCCCCAAAGCCTGCGTCGAGGTGGCTGACCGCTTCCTGCCCTTTCCCGGTTAGTCGCGCGCGGGGATTCGCGCCGTCGCGCGCGAACGCCTACGCGGCGCGGCCATGATCGAGCTCAAGCGCCAACGCTGCGCTCGCCGGCACGAGATCCTATACTCGACGCATCACGCCAAAGGAAGGAAGAACAACGATGCGCGCCAGGACCCTCGCCGCTGCGCTTCTCCTCACCGGCTGCACGCACTTGGACGTGCGGGACGCCGGCAACGGCCGGCACGTGGTCACGGGCACCGCGTCCTCCGGCGGTTACACCGGCAGTCACGAGGAAGCGATCGACCAGGCGAACGAGTATTGCGACAAGTCTGACCAGAAGGCGGTGATCGAGAGCTTCGACGACAAGCCCGGCGTGGGTGCGAAAGGCGAGCACACCAGCAGCATGGTGTTCACCTGCGCTCCGCCTTTGGTACTGCATTTCCAGTGACAGCGCTCACGCCTCATGCGCGGGGCGGCCGTGCGTAACCTCGTCTCGAGTGGCAGTCCTTTCGAAGCGAGCGTGGGATTTTCGCGCGCGGTACGGACCGGCGCGCTCGTGAGCGTCGCCGGCACGGCGCCGCTCGGACCCGACGGGCGCACCATGGGTCGCGGGGACGCTGCGGCACAGGCGCGGCGCTGTCTCGAGATCATTGCGGCGGCGCTCCAAGGTGTCGGGGCCTCGATGCGGCACGTGGTGCGCACCCGGGTTCTGCTTACGCGCATCGAAGACTGGCAGGCGGTCGGCGGCGTGCACGGCGAGTACTTCCGCGAGATTCGTCCCGTGTGCACCGTCGTGCAGGTCGCGGGCCTCATCGACCCGGACTGGCTGGTGGAGATCGAAGCGGATGCCGTTATCGATGACCTCCAAGGTCCACCCTGACGGCAGCGCGGCTGCCGCGAGCTGGAAACCTCGTGTCCAAACTCTGCGTCAGATGCTTCGCGATCTCCGTCGATGGCTTCGGGGCGGGCCGGGACCAGGATCTGCAGAACCCGCTCGGCGTGCGCGGTACCGAGTTGATGGAGTGGTTCTTTCAAACGCGCGCCTGGGGGCGGATGCACGGTCATGAGGGCGGCGAGACCGGCACCGACGACGGCGTCGCCGCGCAAGGGTTTGCCGGGATCGGGGCCTGGATCATCGGACGCAACATGTTCGGCCCGGTGCGCGGGCCCTGGCCCGACGAGAGCTGGAGAGGCTGGTGGGGCGAGGAGCCCCCCTATCACACGCCGGTGTTCGTGCTCACGCATCACCCGCGCGCGCCGCTTGCCATGGCGGGAGGTACCGAGTTCCGCTTCGTCACGGGGGGGATTCACGCCGCGCTCGAGCAGGCGCGCGCGGCGGCCGGCGGCCGCGACGTGCGCCTCGGCGGAGGCGTCGCTACGATCCGGCAGTACCTGCGTGCCGGGTTGATCGATGAGCTCGGCCTTGCCGTGCGGCCCGTCCTGCTCGGTCGTGGCGAGCCACTCCTCGATGACATCGACCTGCGGACCCTCGGCTACGAGGTGGCGAGGTACACCGCCGGCGAGCGCGCGACCCATGTCTTCATCAGGCGCCTTACCGCGATCAACAGCTGAGCGCGCGGCCGGGCCCTTGTCGGATTTGACAAATACTCACCTGCAATCCGACCATCGCTCGCGCCGCCGCGTGCCCGGCGGGCCAACAACCAACATCCGCAGGCTTCACGCCAGATAAAGGGGAGCAACATGTCAAAGCGCATCGCGCGAATCGCACCATGGCAGGCTGGCAAGCTCTTTGCCGTGATCTACTTCGGTATCAGCCTGTTCTTCGTCATTCTCATCGCCGTCTTCAGCGGGCTGCTGCCGTCGGGAGCCAGGCCCCATCTCGGCATGGTCTCCCTGCTGGTGCTGCCATTTCTCTATGCACTCGCAGGATTGATATTCGTTCCTCTCGGCTGCTGGGTGTACAACGTCGCGGCAGGGCTCGTGGGCGGTCTCGAGATCTCGCTTACGGATGAGGGCAACGCCTGAGGCACAGGCTGCCGGCCGCCGTGGGGCTCGCCCGCCGCAGTGAGGAGACCCACCGGCGGGTGAGCGTCGGCCGCGCCCGGCGCTCCCCGATTCTGGCCCTGGCTGCGGCCCTTCTGATTGCGCCGGTGGCTGGCCGCGCGGATGAGCCGCGCGCGGCCTGGACCGCCAACGACATCAGCGTGATCGAGACAGCGTCCGGACACGGGGCACCGGTAAGCACACGCTTCGAGATCGCGAGCAACGGCGACGCACGCATCACCGTCACTCTCCACGACGCCGCGCATACCCGCGGGACGATTCTCCTCATCGCCGGGCGCTGGATGCTGACCCAGGGGTTTTCTCCCACGTCGGGAAATGAAATCCATGCGATGGACGTCGCCGCTTTGAACTCGCAGCTGGTCATCGTGCTGCTCACCGCGGCGCTCCCCAAGGGTCCACCGGCGCCGGGCGCGCCGCAACAGGTACGTGTCACGGAAAAGAACAACCCGATACGCATCGCAACCGAGACCGCATCGGCGGAGTACGGTGCGCCGTGGACGGTTGATGGGACGGTGAGCGTGCCGGCTGCGGACGCGCCGGTAAGCTACCACCTCTCGTTCACCTGGTCGGCCCAGGGGCGCCAGACGACGCGGGTCTTCTCCGGCACGGTGTCGGGCGTGGAGTCGACGCTTTCGTTCCCCGACTCCATGAAGCTCGCCGGGTGGACGGTTCGCGCGGTCGGAGCGCGCCGGCCATCACCGTCCGACGGCAGCGCAACGAGCGGCGGATCGCTGCCGTCTTCGCCCAAAGTGGCCACGGTAGGTGAGCTGCGCAGGCTCCCGTGATGCGACTCTTACGCGCCATCGGCGCGTTCATCGCATTGCCGGGCATCGTGGCCTTCGCCGCCCCGGTGTGGATTGCGATGTCGACCGGCGACCACCCGGTGCGCTGCGCAGCGCTCGCCGGCCTCCCGCTCGGCCTCGGCTCGCTGCTGCTGCTGTGGTCGGTGCGCGAGTTTTATGTGGCGGGGCGCGGCACGCTGGCACCCTGGGATGCGCCCCAACACCTCGTGACGAGCGGGCCGTACCGCTTCTCCCGCAATCCGATGTACATTGGCGTCGTCACCATACTCGCCGGCTGGTGCACGCTGTGGGTATCGCGCGCCCTCGTCATCTACACGCTGCTCGCGCTGGTTGCATTCCACCTGCGTGTGCTTCTCTACGAGGAACCGCGGGCCGCGCGCCAATTCGGGCCACAGTGGCAGTCGTACCGCAAGCGCGTGCCGCGCTGGCTGCGCTGACGGCGTGTGGCGCGGGCGCGGGCGCGCGTGATGCGGTCCTTGCGGGTATGCAGCCCGATGCCGAGGCAGCGCGATGTCAATAGGTTCCCGGATCCTGGGCGCAATCGCGCTGCTCAGCGTCGCCGCGCTGTTGTGGTTCGCCTATCTCGCCAGCCACGATGCGGCCTGCGGCCCCGCTCCGGTGTTGCCCGCCGACACGAGCTCCATGAAGGCCGTCGTCCACCGCTGCTACGGGTCACCGGACGTCCTGAGGCTCGAGAGCATCGAGAAGCCGACGCCGAAGCCCGACGAGTTGCTGGTCCGGGTTCATGCGGCATCGGTCAACCCGCTCGACTGGCATTTCATGAGAGGCAAGCCGTACATCGTGCGCATGGAGTCCGGCTTCGGCCGTCCGCAAGATCCGCGGCTCGGCGTCGATTTCGCCGGCACGGTCGAGGCGGTCGGCGCGAGCGTCACACGCTTCAAGCCCGGCGACGCGGTATTCGGCGGACACGACGGTGCCTTCGCCGAGTACCTGACCGTGCGCGAGCAACGCGCCGTCGCGCCGAAACCCGCCAACGCGAGCTTCGAGCAGGCCGCTGCGCTTCCCATCGCAGCGATCACAGCGCTGCAGGCGTTGCGTGACAAGGGACGGGTGCACAGTGGTCAGAAAGTGCTGATCAACGGCGCCTCGGGCGGTGTGGGCACGTTCGCCGTACAGATCGCCAAGTCCTACGGCGCCGAGGTGACCGGCGTGTGCAGCACCCGCAGCGTCGATATGGTGCGCTCGCTCGGCGCCGATCACGTCATCGACTACACCAAGGACGACTTCACCCGCAGCGGCCAGCGCTATGACCTGATCGTCGATACGGTTGGTAGCCACTCGTTCCTCGCGTATCGCCGCGCGCTCACCCCGCGGGGCGTGCTCGTGGTCGTCGGCGCAGCGAACGGCGGAAACTGGATCGGACCGCTCGGCGCCTGGGCGAACGCGTGGATGCTCTCGCACTTCGTGAGTCAGGAGTTCGTGGCGTTGCTCGCGCAAATGAAGAAGGACGACCTCACCGTGCTCGCCGGACTCGTGGAGTCAGGGAAGCTCACGGCGGTCATCGACCGACGCTACCCGCTGAGCCAGGTCCCGGATGCGATTCGCTACCTCGAGCAGGGACACGCGCACGGCAAGGTGGTCATCGATGTGGATGGCAGCGCGGCGGCCGCGCGCTAGCGCACTGGCGGTGAGGGCGAGGCAGCAATGGTTGCGACGGGGCTGATCCTCAGGCGCTTTGAGAAACCCGACGAGACGCGCGTACTCGAGCGCGGCACGTTCGAGCTCGTGCGCATCGGCGGCCTCAGCATCGGCCGCGCGACCTATCAGCCCGGCTGGCGCTGGTCGGAGCACGTCGGTCGCGCGCTTGGGCTCTCGCGCTGCTCGGTGGAGCACGTCGGGCTGGTTCTCTCGGGCGTCGCCACGGCGGCGTTCGACGACGGCACGGTCGTCGAGCTGCGTGCCGGCGAGCTCTTCTACATTCCGCCGCTGCCCCATGACAGCTGGGTGGTGGGCGATCAGCCCTACGTGTCGCTGCACTTCGTGGGAGCGGACAAGTACGCCAGGTAGTGAAGGCACACTCCATGGGTGCGCGCGAGGACTTCCGGCTCAAGCGAGTCACTGCGCTGTGCGCGGCGCTTCCCGAGGTGACTCGCGCAGTGCGCGGTGACCACGCGGATTTCCGCGTCCGCGGCAAGGTGTTTGCCTACTTCCTCAACGATCATCATGGCGACGGCATCGTCTCGGTCTGCTGCCGCTCGGAGCTCGGCGAGAACGTCGACCGCGCGAGCTCCGAGCCCGAACGTTTCTACCTGCCGGCCTACATCGGCGCGCGCGGCTGGTTCGGTCTGCGTCTCGACAAAGGCCGCATCGACTGGTGCGAGGTCGAGAACATCCTGCAGCTGAGCTACTGCCTTGCCGCGCCCCGCACCCTTGCCACGGTGGTCGAGCAGCGCCTCGCCCGTTAGGCAGCCGATGCGCCTGTGGACACTGCACCCGAAGTACCTCGATGCGCGGGGGCTCGTCGCGCTCTGGCGCGAAGGCCTGCTCGCCCGCGCCGTGCTCAGGGGCGAGACGCGCGGCTATCGGCATCATCCGCAGCTCGAGCGATTCCGCGCGCAGCGCACGCCGCGCGCCGCCATCAACGCCTACCTGGCGGTGGTTGCGCAGGAGGCGGCGCGGCGTGGCTACGCGTTCGACCGCCGCAGATTCGGGCCTGCGCCGCGGCGCACGCGCATCGTGCTGCAGGCGACCCGCGGACAGCTCGCGCACGAGTGGCGCCACCTCTTGCGCAAGCTCTCGCTCCGCAGCCCGCGCTTGTACCGGCGCTGGCGAGGGGAGCGCGCGATCGAGCCTCACCCGCTCTTTCGCATCGTCCGCGGAGTGGTGGAGCCCTGGGAGCGCCACCCGCGCCGGCGGGCCGCCGCCCGCGGCCCGCCCCGCAGTGCAGCATCGGCCGCCACCCGCTCGTGAGCGACGGACGGCGCAGTGGCCGTGACCAGTGGTACGAACCGACACGGTTCCCGGCGGTCTACTGTCCCTACGCTTCGCAGGTGCGGCAGCCCGCCCCCTGCGCCGGACGCAATACCCGGATGCATGCGCCACTTAAGTTCTGCACGACCCATGGGAGGCCGGCTGGTGCCCTACGAGCTGACGATTATCGAGAAGCCGACGTATCTGCACTTCATCGTGACCGGCGAGAACTCCCGGGACACGGTGGCGCACTACATGGAGGACGTCATTCGCAAATGCACGGAGCGCAACTTTCCGCGCGCACTCGTGGAAGAGCGGCTCCAGGGACCGCGGCTCGGCACGATCGACGTGTTCTGCCTCTCGGCCGCCATGAGCATGCGCTACATCGGAACGCTGAAGTCGCTCGCCTATGTCGACGTTCACGCCGTCGGCGACACCATGAAGTTTGCGGAGAACGTCGCCGTCAATCGCGGTTTCCCCGCTAGAGTCTTCTCGACCGTGGCCGCCGCCGAGAAATGGCTGGCCGGAAAACCGCCCTCGTAGGACTTTCCTCGCCGCGCCCTCAGCACGCCGCACGCGAGCACTGCGACCACTGCGGGTCTTGCGCCTATTCGGCTTCGGCTTTCAGCGGGCGGCTCATCAGGGTGCGCACCGCCTCTTTCGCCGCCAGGCCTTCGTAGAGCACCCGGTAGACCATCGCGCAGAGCGGCATCTCCACCTCCGCCCGCGCGGCAGCCGAGCGGATGGCGCGTGCCGCGGCGTAACCCTCCACCGACTGCCCGATCTCGGCCAGCGCGGCCTGCGGCCTGCGGCCGGCGGCGAGCAGCAGCCCGAAGCGGCGGTTGCGCGACTGATCGTCGGTGCAGGTGAGCACCAGGTCACCGAGGCCCGCAAGTCCCATGAATGTGTCGGCGCGGGCGCCGAGCGCCACACCGAGTCGCGTCATCTCCTTCAGCCCGCGCGTGATGAGTGCCACGCGTGTGTTGGCGCCGAAGCCGAGCCCATCCGACAGCCCCGCGCCGACCGCCAGGGCATTCTTCACCGCCCCGCCGATCTCCACACCCATGATGTCAGTGGAGCTGTAGGCGCGAAAGTTGTCCGACGAGAGCTCGCGCGCGAGCGAGTGCGCATAGTGACCATCGGGGGAGGCGACCGTCATGGCGGTTGGCAGCCCTGCTCCGACCTCACGGGCGAAGGTGGGGCCGGAGAGCACGGCGATGCGGCGCTTGACGCCGAGCACCTCACGCGCGACCTGGTGCGGCAGCTTGAGGCTGTCCTGTTCGAAGCCCTTGGTCGCCCAGGCCACGTGCATGGAGGGTGAGAGCAACGGCGCGAGTATGGTGAGCAGCGCGCGCAGCGCCTGGCTGGGCACGACCACCAGCACGTCGCGGGCACCGGCGAGCGCGGCGGGGAGCTCCGGCTCGACGAGCAGAGAGTGCGGGAAGGGCACGCCGGCGAGATAGCGCTCGTTCTCCCGCCGCGCCGCCAGCGCATCGAGCAGCACGCGGTCGCGGCCCCAGAGCCGCACGGCCCGGCCGGTGCGCGCGAAATGGATCGCGAGCGCCGTGCCCCACGAGCCGGCGCCGAGCACCGCGACCGGTGCACCCGCTTTGGCCGCTGCGTCGGTCAGCTCCGAGGCCACGCTCGTGCTACGGCGCCGCCGCCGGTCAGTTGGTGACCGCGGGCTGCGCCTGGTTGGCGGCGTACAGCGCCTCGAAATTCACCGGCGGCAGCAGGAACTGGGGGAAACCGCCCTGCGACACGAGCTGTGAGATCGCGCAGCGCGCATAGGGGAAGAGCACCCCCGGACACACCGTGCTGATGGCGCGCTTGAGGTCCGCCTCGCCGAAGTTGCGCATGACGAAGAGCCCCGCCTGCTTCACCTCGACGAGGAAGATGGTGACCTCGCCGAGCTTGGCGGACACGGTCACCGTGAGCACCACCTCGCGCATGTCGGGTCCGAGCGGCGTTGAACCGGTCTGCAGGTCGAGGTTGATCTGCGGATTCCAGTTGCCATCCACCCGCGGTCCGTTGGGCGACTCGTACGAGCAGTCCTTGAGATACACGTTCTGCAGCGCCAGCACCGCACCTGTGTCACCCGTGGGGGTCAGGGCTTCGGTGGTTTCGTTAACCATGGTCTGAAAGCTCCGGTCACTGTTTCAACAGGGGGTCGAGGCGGCCGGCCAGCTCGAGCGCGTGCAGCTCGTCGCAGCCGCCGACGTGCTGCTCACCGATGAAGATCTGCGGCACGCTGCTGCATCCGCTGCGCGCTTCCATCTCGTTGCGCGCACCCTCAACGGCCTCGATATCGATCTCCTCGACGGCGATGCCCTTGCTGGCAAGCAGGCTACGCGCCCGCGCGCAATAGGGACACCAGTCGGTGGCATACATGACGACCTTCGGCGCACTCATGCGGCGTGCGGCACCTCAGGCACGCGACAGGGGGAGGTTGTCCGCGCGCCAGGCGGCGAGTCCGCCGCGCAGCGTGAAGACCTTGGTGAAGCCCTGCGCCGCGAGCTGACGCACCGCCGCCGCCCCGAGCGAGCCGCTGTCGTCGTACACCACGACGTGCTTTTCCTTATGCTTCTTCAGTGTCTCGGCTGCTTTGAGGATCTGATCGCCGCTCATCTGGCGGGCGCCGGCGACGTGGCCGGCCTGATATTGCTCCGCGGGCCTCAGGTCGAGCAGCAGCGCGCCCTGGTTCATGAGGCGGATCAGCTCCTGGGGCGAGATTGACGCGAGGCTTTCCGAGCGCGACCGCATCTCGTATACAACGATGATGGCGCACAGCAGGCCCGTGGCCGTCGCGAGCACCGGGTGGTGGCTGACGAACTCGAGGAAGCGTTCCATGGTCGAGGCGGGCACGCCGGGGGCGAAAAAGGGCGCGCATTATAGCGCCCCGCAGCTTTGCGGCACTTGGGACGGGCGGGGCCCCGGCCGGGTGAGGTGCCGCCCGCCGCTGCCGCGGCTGGCGCTGGCGGTAGCCGCCGTGCTGTTGGCCGGGGCCATCGGGCCGCTCGCGGCTGCGCCAGCGCACCCCGAAACGGATGCGCGCAAGGCGGAGGAGCAGCTCGAGTCGGTCAAGTCCGAGATCGAGCGGATCACGCGCGAGGTCAGCGCCGAGCAGGTGGAGCACGACCGGCTCACGCGCGAGCTCAAGAGCGCCGAGCTCTCGCTCGGCAAGGCGCGCGAGGCGCTGCTCGAGGTGCGTCGCGAGCGCGCCGAGGACGCGGCGCGGCGCGCGGCGCTCGCTGCCGAGAAGCGTGCGCGCGCGAAGGACCTCGACGACAATCGCGCGGCGCTCGCCGGTCAGATGCGCGCCGCCTACCTCATCGGGCAACAGGAGCCGCTCAAGCTCCTTCTGAATCAGAAGGACCCGGCGCTCGCGGGGCGCATGTTCGTTTACTACAGCTACTTCGGCCGCGCGCGCGCCGGGCAGATCCGCCTCATCGAGGACGATGTCGCGCGGCTCGCCGAGCTCGACAGCGAGCTCGAGGCCGAGGACGCGCGGCTCGCGGAGCTCGAGAAGCAGCAACGCGCTCAGCTCACCGAGCTCGAGCAGGCGCACGACAAACGCACCCTCGTGCTCGCGAACCTCGAGACGCAGACTCACAGCCGCGCGCAGAGCCTCGAGCGGCTGCGAATGCAGCAGGCCGGGCTCGAGCGGCTGGTGCGCGAGCTGCGTGCCGCCATGGAGCGCTACCCGGTCGAGGGAAACGATGCCTTCACCCGCCTGCGCGGCAAGCTTGCCTGGCCGGTGAGCGGGCACTTGGTGGCACGCTTCGGCGATGCCCGCGCCGGCGGGGTACGCTGGGATGGGGTACTGGTCGCGACCGAGCGCGGAGCGCCGGTCAAGGCGGTGTGCCAGGGGCGTGTCATCTACGCGGACTGGCTCCCGGGCCTCGGGCTCCTCGCCATCGTGGACCACGGCGACGGGTACCTGAGTCTCTACGGACACAACGACCGGCTGCTGAAGGGCGTCGGTGAGCACGTCGATGCCGGGGACACCATCGCCGCGGCCGGCGACAGCGGCGGCAGCCCGAGGCCGGAGCTGTACTTCGAGATCCGCAAGGGCGGCAAGCCCGTCGACCCGCGCCCGTGGTTCAGGGCCTCGGACCCCTGACGGCGGATGTGATTGCGGTCAATGTTTTGCCCACTGGGGCCCTCGCCGGTGCGCCGGTTTGCCAACTTGAGCAAGGACCGCGGCGCCGAGAAGCGCAATGGTGTGCGCTGGCAGTTAACAGATGTCAGGCCCGTACCTTCAAGCCGGGAACTCATGAGTGTGCCTGCAGAGAGCGAGTACGTACCTGGGCAGCCCGGCGGCCGCTTCGACCCCTATGTACGGCTAATCCGCTCGCTGCTGCCGCGCACCGCCTGCATCTCCATGTTCGGTCCTTCGGGCGACCTCATGTGGTCGACCGACCCCATGACGGGCCCGGACCTGATGAACATCGTGGACGATGCGCTACTCTCCGCGCGCGCCAACCCCGACAGCGCCGGTCAGACGCGGCTGCTCGCGGGCAACCAGCCGGTCTACCTGTGCGCGCTGCGCGATGAGGCGCAGCAACTCCTCGCGCTGCTCGCCATCGCCTGCCGCTCGAGCGACGGCCAGGACAAGCGCAATCACGACTTCTCCTTCGCGTACTCGCTGCTCGCGCCCGCGGTCGAGTGCCTGCGCCGCGACCTGATCGCGCAAGCCACCATCGACGAGCTCACCGAGACGCTCGGCGGACTCGACAAGGACCTGAACCTCCTCCTGGCGCAGGGCGCCACCGAGCACAGTGGCGCGAGCGACGGCGCCAACGAGCTGCCGCAGCTCCTGCAGCAGACCATCGAGCACCTGCGGGCCGACACCGGCACGCTGCTGGTGCCCGAGAAGAGCGTGATGTTGCTGCGCGCCGCCGGTACCGTGCCACCCGACACCCAGTTCCTGATGCGTACGCACCGGCGGCTGTTGTCGCTCGCCCAGTCGCAGCGCGAGCCGCTGGTGCTGAACGAGACCCAGTCGGCCACGGCGCCCGAGGCTTTCCCGCATCGCGTGCTGTGCTGCTCGCTGCGCTCGCGGGCCGGCCGCTCGATCGGCGTGCTGGCGCTGTTGCGCGATGCGACCGCGGAGGCCTTCACCGAGCGCGATGCGCACATCGCCCAGATCCTCGCGCGCAAGGCGCTCGGCGTCATCGAAAGCAACTACGACGCGCTGAGCGGCCTCTACTCGCGCCCGGCGCTCGAGCGGCGCGTGCGCGCGCTGGTGGCGGACCTCAAGGCGGCACAGCCCTGGAGCGCGCTCTACATCGACGTCGACCAGCTGCACGCGATCAACGACAAGTCGGGGATGCACGTCGGCGATGCACTGCTCTCACAGCTCGGCGAGCTGATCCGCCAGCGCCTGCCGCCCGGCGCCTTCGGGGCACGCATCTCCGGCGATCGTTTCGCCGTGATGCTGCCGGCACGCATCAACGACGCCGAGCGCTTTGCCGAATCGCTGCGCGAGGGCTCGGGCAAGCTCAACCTGGTGCAGGCCGAGTCGCGTTTCCCGGTATCGATCAGCATCGGCGTCGCGCCGCTCGACTCCGCGAACGCCGAGCTTGCGCACGTGCTCGCCGCCGCCGAGACCGCCTGCAAGGCGGCCAAGGACCGCGGCCGCAACCGCGTCGAGGTCTATCACGCGAGCGATGTCAGCATCATGCGCCGCCACGCGGACGTCGGCATCGCCGGGCAGCTGCGCCAGGCGATCGAGTCGGGGCGGCTGCACCTCGCCGCGCAGCTCATCCTGCCGTTCGCCACCGCTGAGAGCGCCCGGCCGCACTACGAGCTGCTGCTGCGCATGACCGACGACGTCGGCCGCACCATGGGCGCCGACACCTTCATGTCCGCGGCCATGCGCTTTCAACTCATGCCGGTGATCGATCGCTGGGTCATCAATCACGTCATCGAGTCGCTCAAGCCGCGCGCCGGCATTCTCGAGGGCAAGGCGCTCGGCTTCGCCATCAATTTCTCCGGCCAGTCTCTCAACGACGACACCTTTGCCGACACGCTGATCGAGAGCGTCGCCTCGAGCGGCCTCGACCCGGAGCTGTTCGTCTTCGAGCTCACTGAGAACGCCACCGTGGCGAACCTGCCGCGCGCCGAGGCCCTCATGCAGCGCCTGCGACGGCTCGGCTGCGGCGTGGCGCTCGATGACTTCGGCACCGGCCTCTCCTCGCTCTCGTGCCTGCGGCAGCTGCCGGTGACCATGCTCAAGATCGACGGCAGCTTCGTGCGGGACGTGCTCAAGGACGAGCGCGCGGCTTCCATGGTGCGGGCCATCGCCGAGCTCGCGCGCAGCATGTCGATCACGACCGTGGCGGAGTACATTGAGACCGAGGCAATCAGCGTGCGTATCGCCGAGCTCGGCGTCGACTACGGACAGGGATTTGCCATCGGCAAGCCGATTCCGCTCAGCGACCTCTTGACCGAGCTGCCACTGCCGAGCGAGCGACCGGCCGAGGGGGCGGACGCTGCTGCTGCGCCCGAGCAAGGTGCAACGGCGGGCGATGCGGACGAAATGACGTGGTATGGGGGAGTGACCCGCTGATGGCGCGGCTGGAATCTGCGCGGATGCGCCGGAATCGGGGGTCAACGCTTCGCTCCCCCGCCCGTAGTATCCGTGACGCCTGAACAGGGAGTCTTCGTCATGTCTATGCGCTCGCGCACGCTGATCGCGCTCATCGCCGGCGTCATTCTCGGGTTCTGCGGGGCCCTGACGCGTGGCGTGCTGGCCGAGCGCGCCGCCGAGAGCGCCGCCCGTCACCAGGCCGCGAGCGCCGCAGGGCACGCCGGGCTCCCCTGGGAGGAGGCGAGCCTGTTCGCGGAGGTCTACGAGCACATCAAGCGCGACTACGTCGACGAGGTCGACGACCACGCCCTCATGGAGAAGGCCGTCCGCGGCATGGTCGCTGCGCTCGACCCCCACTCCGCCTACCTCGATAGCGAGGAGTTCGATGAGATCCGCCTCTCGACGATGGGGTCCTACCCGGGCGTCGGCATCGAGGTGGTGGCCGAAGACGGTGTAGTGAAGATCCTGCGCCCGATTGAGGGCTCGCCGGCACAGCGGGCGGGACTGCGGGCGGGTGATGAGATCGTGCGAATCGACGGCTCGGACATCGGCGCCGACCTCGCCGGCGCCATCGCCCGCATGCGCGGGGCGTCGGGAAGCCTGGTCACCCTGAGCGTCCGGCGCGAAGGCACCGCAGGGGTTCTCGAGTACGCTCTGCGTCGTACGCAGGTCGAGGTGCACAGCGTGGCGCAGCTGGGCCTCGAGCCCGGTTACGGATACCTGCGGATCACGAGCTTCAGCGAGACGACCGCGCAGGACGTCAGCCATGCCATTTCACGCCTGAAACGCGACAATGCGGGTGGAATAAAGGGGCTGGTGCTCGACCTGAGAAACAATCCGGGCGGTGTGCTCGAGGCAGGCGTGGCCGTGGCCGACGACTTCCTCAACTCCGGCGTCATCGTGACCGCCGATGGCCGAACGCCCGAGGCGCGCTTTCGCATGGAGGCCACCCCCGGAGACTTGATCGACGGCGCGCCACTCGTCGTGCTGGTGAATGGCGGAACCGCGTCCGCTTCCGAGATCGTCGCCGGGGCGCTCAAGGACCACGGCCGGGCGCTCCTCGTCGGGCGGCGCACTTACGGTAAAGGCTCCGTGCAGACCGTCATGCCGCTCTCCCATGGGGGCGCGGTCAAGCTCACGACCTCGCGGTACTTCACCCCCTCGGGTGCCTCGATTCACGGCAAGGGCATCGTCCCGGACATCCTCGAGGACGGCCCCGGGGAGCCGCCCGCGGAGCTCATCCCGGCACACGGGTCGGCCTCGCTCGCCGCGCGCGACGCGGACGTGCGACTTGCCCTCGACACGCTGAAGCATCGCGCGCGCGAAGAGCGCGCGTCGCGGGCGCTCGTAACCCGCGCCCTCGTACCCTGAGCGCACCGTTGCCGCACCGTCCGGTCGCGCCCGGGGCGCGCACGCGGCTGCGCGTTTGTCGATATCCTCTCGCGCCATGCTCGGCTGGCTCCTCGACCTCGTGCTGCATCTCGACCGCCACCTGGTGGAGCTGCTGACCCGCTACGAGCTGTGGATCTACCCGATTCTGTTCGCCGTGATCTTCGCGGAGACGGGGCTCGTGGTGACGCCATTCCTGCCCGGTGACTCGCTCCTGTTCGCGGTCGGAGCGCTCGCGGCCGTCGACACCAGCGGAACGCTGCGTGCACCGCTCGCCAGCGTGCTGCTTGGCACTGCGGCGTTCCTCGGCAACACGGTGAACTACAGCATCGGGCGGCTCATCGGCCGCTCCGCCTTCAGTGGCCGCTACCGCTGGCTCAAGGTCGAGTATCTGAGGCGCACCGAGGAGTTCTTCCTGCGCCATGGCGCCATGGCGATCGTGCTGTCGCGCTTCATCCCGGTCATCCGCACCTGCGCGCCGTTCGTGGCCGGTATCGGCCACATGCCCTACACACGCTTTCTCGCCTTTAACCTGCTCGGCGGCTTCGCCTGGGTGCTGACCTTCGTGTGGGGCGGCTACCTCTTCGGCAACATCCCGCAGGTCAAGGAGCACTTTGGCCTCGTGACGCTCGCCATCATCGCCGTCTCGCTGGTGCCGCTCATCGCCGCCCTGAGACGCCCGGCACCGTCGGCCTGAGTGCAGCCACGCGTATCGCGCCCGCGCACTTTCAGCCGCTCGCGAAGATCGCCCGGATCGGACCGGCGAGGGCGCCGATCAGCAGCACCACGTTCGGGACGGCACTGAGGCCGAAGCCGAGGTGACGCCGCTCGGGCGCCTGCACGTAGCCGCGGAAGTACACCGCCCGTCCGATGATGAAGAGCACGCCGAGCGCGGCCGCGACGTAGGCGTTGACGTAGCGCCCGAAGAGCTGCATGGCCGGCAGGAAGATGATGAGCTGCTCGAGCGTGTTCATCTGCACGCGGTAGTAGCGCTCGAACACTTCGTGGCCGGTGGTCGCGGGGGCGGGCACGTTGTAGCGGCCACGGGCCCGTCCCACGGCCCAGCCAAAAATGATGAACTCGACCAGCGCCAGCATCATCACTACGTGAACGTACGCCATGAGGCCTCCGGCTTTTGCGGCCAGAATGGCACAATGGCCTCATGGGTGACAGGGAGCGGGGCTATGCGCACCGCGTTGACATCCTGGCCGACGCGGACCGGGTGTGGCGGGCGCTCACGGAGGTGGAGCATCTGACCCGATGGTGCTCGCCGGGGGCGGACATCCGTGCCCGGCAGGGGGGGCTGTTTCGCGCGAGCGTCGACCGCGTCACCGAGTTCGAGGCGCACATCGACGTGTTCGAGCCGGCACGAAGGCTGCGCCTCATGTACCTGCCGTGCCGCGAGCTGCCCCGAGCCGACACGGTGATGGTCGACGATTTCATTCTCGACCCGGTGCCCGGCGGCACCATCGTGCGGCTGCTCGGCTCGGGCGTGCCGGCGACCCCCGAGTGGGACAAGCAGTACTGGCGGCTGCGCACCAGCTGGCAGCAAGCCATGACGCGCCTCAAAGTGTTCGTGGAAAAACAAGGCAAAACGGGAGCGCCCTCATGACTGGATTCCTGCTGCGCGCGGTAATCAGCGCCATCGGACTGTGGCTGGCGAGCGTTTGGGTCTCGGACGTACACATCGACACAACCGGGTCGCTGATCCTCGCCGCGATCCTGCTCGGCGTGGTGAACGCCATCGTGCGTCCGATCGCCTTCATCCTGACGCTGCCCATCACCATCCTCACGCTCGGGCTCTTCCTGCTGGTGCTGAACGCCGCCATGGTGGCGCTCGTCGCCTGGATCGTGCCCGGCTTTCACGTCGGCGGTTTCCGCGGGGCGCTGCTCACCGCGATCATCGTGTGGCTCGTGAGCTGGGTGGCCTCCTGGTTCATCGGGCGCCGCGGCTTCGAGCGCTACGCGCGCCGCTGAGCGCACGCTTCATGGCCGGCGTCGCCGCAGCGGGAATCCTCGAGGCGATCGGGAACACGCCGCTGGTGACGCTCAGGCGGCTCGCCCCGCCGGCCGGCGCGCGCGTGGTGGTGAAGCTCGAGTCGGCCAACCCGACCGGCAGCATGAAGGATCGCGTGGCGCGCGCCATGATCGAGCGCGCCACGGCCGACGGCCGGCTGTCCCCGGGCGACACCGTGGTCGAGTACACCGCCGGCACCACCGGCATCTCGCTCGCGCTCGTGTGCGCAGCGCTCGGCCTCAAGGCGCATTTCGTCTTCTCCGACGCCTTCAGCGAGGACAAGCGCCGCGCCATGCGTGCCTACGGTGCGGCGATCACCGATGTCCCGAGCGAGCGCGGGCAGATCACGGCGCAGCTCATCCAGGCGCTGATCTCGACCGCCGCCGAGCTCAGCCGCGCGCCCGGGCACTGGTACTGCGATCAGCTCAACAACCGCGACGGTGAGGCGGGCTATCACCCGCTCGGCGAGGAGCTGTGGCAGCAGAGCGGCGCATCAGTCCAGGCGTTCGTGCAGGCGGTCGGCACCGCGCATTCGCTGCACGGTACCGCCCACGCCCTGCGTCGGCACGACCCACGCGTGCGCGTCGTGGCCGTCGAGCCTGCCGAGTCGCCGGTGCTCTCGGGCGGCCCGACCGGTGCGCACAACATCGACGGTATCGGCATCGGCTTCGTGCCACCGCTCTTTCACCGTGCGGAAGTCGACCGGATCCTCACCGTCTCGACCGCAGACGCGAAGGCGATGGCGCGCCGCCTCGCGCGCGAGGAGGCGATCTTCGCGGGCACCTCGACCGGCGCCAACGTGGTCGCGGCGCTGCGCGTTGCAGCCGAGCTCGGACCCACCGCAACGGTGGCGACGATCGCGGTCGACTCGGGGCTGCGCTACCTGAGCACCGATCTGTACCGCGGCTGAGCCGCACCGCGCGATGCCGCCCGACGCGACTCGCGCGCTCATGCGGCTCATCCTCGTGAGTGCCCTGCTGCGAGTGGCGTTCGCCGGCGCGGTGGGGCTGTCGGTGGACGAGTCGTACACGGTGGCGATAGCGCGGCGCCTGGCGTGGAGCTACTACGACCATCCGCCGCTGCACGTATGGCTGGTGGCCGGCTGGGCGCATCTCGTCGGCAGTGAGCGGCCGCTCATCACGCGCGTGCCCGACATCCTCATGTTCGCCGCCTCGAGCGCCATCCTCTATCGCCTTACCGCGCAGGCCTACGGCGCGCGCGCGGCTCTTTGGGCGGCCGTGGCCTTCAATCTCGCCCCGGTGTTCACACTCAACACCGCAGGTGGCGTGCTGCCCGATGGGCCGCTGGTGCTGGCCACGCTGCTCGCAGTCTGGTGCTTCGCGCGCGCGATGCGCGCGCCGACGCCCGACGCAACGGGGCGCGCGTCGATGCTCGGCGCGGGGGCCGCGGGCGGGCTCGCGCTCCTCTCGAAGTACACCGCGGTGTTTGCGCTGCTCGGCTTCGCCGCGTATCTGCCGGCCAGCCGGCGGCGATGGCTCACAGAGCCGGCCACCTGGGTCGCTGCACTCATCGCCGTCGCGCTCTTCAGTCCGGTCATCGCCTGGAACCACGCGCATGGCTGGGCGTCTTTCGCGTTCCAGGGTAGCCGTGCCCTGCCCGCGCGCCTCAGCGCAGCGCGTGGGGCGCTCGGATTCGCCGGGCAGCTACTCTATGTCCTCCCCTGGGTGTCCGCGGTCCTCCTCTTTGCGCTCCTGCGCGCACTGCGCCGCGGTCCGGGCGACGCGGTCGGGTGGCTCTTCGCCATGCTCGCCGCTCCGGCGATCGTCGTCTTCACGCTCGTCGGCTTCTGGGCCACGGTGCTGCCGCACTGGCCGGCGATCGGCTGGCTCTTCACCTTCCCCCTCGCGGGGCCGTTGCTCACTCAAATCGAGGCGCGGGCACCACGGTTGCTGCGCGGGATCACGATCGCGACCGCGCTGCTCCTCGTGGGCCTCGCATCGCTGATTGCCCTGCAGACGACCACCGGCGTCATCGGGCGGCTCGTGCCGGCGCTCGCCGCGCACGATCCGACGCTCGACCTGCTCGACTGGCGCGCGCTCGACGACGCGGCAGCGCGCTGGCAGCTCGAGCGGCGCGGGCTCGTGCTTGCGACAGTGAGCTGGATCGATGCAGGCAAGAGCGACTACGCGCTCGGTGGGCGCATTCCGGTGCTGTGCCTGTCACACGACCCGCGCGAGTTCGCGCTGCTGCGGCCGCTGCGCGAATTCATCGGGCGCGATGCGCTGATCGTCGCGGACGCGGACCGCAAGGACTGGCTGTCACTCGCGGCGCCATATTTTCGCCAGATCGAGCCTGCCGAGGACGTGGTGATCACGCGCGCGGGTCGCCCGGCGCTCACCCTTCACACCGCGTACGGTCGAGCGCTGAAGTCCCCGTCCGCGCCGGGAACCTAGTCGGATTACAGACTCGGATGACTGGGCCCGGCTCGGATGGCCGACTCGAGCGACGATGCTGCGTTGCCAAAGTGGTTTCGTATTTACAAAACATTCACGGTGGCGTCACAAGCCACGGCCGCGGCTTTGCTAGCATCTTTGCCACACCCTGGCTGTGAGGGGAGAGCGGCAAATGGAAGCGTTCGTCATGAGGTCCCGACGGGCACCGCGACGCTCCCCTCGCGTTTTGGGTCTGCTCGCGCTGGCCATCGCCCTGCCCATGGCGGCGCACGCTTCGATCCTGGTTACTTTTGATTGGGTACCGACCAGCGAGAATCCCACCTCGGCGGCGACGACCACCGCGCACGGCACCCTGACGTTGACGCTGCCGTCGTGGACGCTCACCACCGCGGGGAATCCGGCGGGACCGAACTACGGTCCGTATTACACCGGCGGCACCGCGACGACTGGAGAGATCAGCGGCCTGTCGTACACCGCCGCAGACGGCTTGACCGTCAACCTGTCGAATGTGACGACCGAGGGCGTCACCAGCGCCAATTGGGTCACGAGCAGCGTGGATACTCCGTCCGGTGCGCCTACTTCGGGGTACTACCTGGTCAGCGCCTTCACGATGTCCGGAACGACGCCACAGGGTTCGCACTTCATGATCGCGAATGCCGCCGGTACCCCGGGTGTGACCTACGCGAACGGCATCGGCAACGGCGATAACACCTTCAACGCGACGACCGGTAACCCCGTGATCCCCGCCGTCACCGATGGCGGTTTCTGGGAATTCCAGTCGGCGACAACCGTACCGCTGCCCTCCACGCTCCTGCTGCTGCTCGGTGGTCTCGCGCTCTTAACCTCGCTCGCGCGTCGAAACGGCTCCCAGGCCTTCCCCGCACTCGCCGCTCGCGCATAGTCAGACCCCGTCAGACCGCCGCGGATCCAGTTTCAGCGCTGCGCGGTGCTCGCGCGGCGCGGCGGCGAAAAGCGCGCCACGCGACGGTAGAGCGCGTAGATCACCACTGCGAAGGCGATGGCGCCGAGCCAGACCGCGGGGCCCTCGGCGAACGAGTCGCCAACGAGGGAGAGGGGAAAATCCTGCCCGGAGAAGGCTACCAGGCCGGCCACCAGTACGCCGATGAGGCCTTCACCGACAATCATGCCCGAGGCGAGCAGCACGCCGAGCTGCTTCGTGGCTTCCGGCCGCGCGCGCGTCTCGGCGTGCCGGTCGTAGAGCCAGCCGGCGACGGCGCCGACCACCACCATGAGCGTGCTCTGCGTCGGCAGGTAGATGCCGAGCCCGACCGCGAGCGGTGAGAGGTGCGCCCCGGGCTTCCACCGCCTCACGAGGGCATCGGCTGCGATCACCACGACGCCGATCAGGCCGCCGGTCTCGATCAGGCTCCAGTCGACGTTGTTCTGGATGACGCCCTGAGCCAGGGCCGATATCAACCCCGCCTGCGGCGCGGGCAGCGGATGCTCGTGGTGCACGCCCGGTGCGCCGGCGAAACCGTATCCGCGGTTGAGCAGGTCGAGAATGGGCGGGATGATCACGGCGCCGGCGACGACGCCGACCACCAGCGCCACCTGCTGCTTCCACGGCGTCGCGTCCACCAGCTGTCCCGTCTTGAGGTCCTGCAGGTTGTTGTTGGCGATCGCCGCGGCCGCAAAGACCACGGCGGTGACGAAGAGTGCGTACGCGACGAGCGACTTGCCGGCGCCGGCAAACAGGCTCGACGGCAGGCCGAATACCAGAATCAGCGCGAAGCCAATGATGGCCAGGATGCCGATGCCGGAGAGCGGACTGTTGGACGCACCGATGAGCCCCGCCATGTAGCCGCAGATTCCAGACACGAGAAAGCTCATGACCGCGACGTAGAGCGCCCCGCTCACGACGAGGAACGGCAGGTGATCGCCGAGCCCGGCGCCGCTCACGAACTGTGCGAGCAGCACGGCCACCGGCAGCACACACAGGACCGAGGCCACCCCCACCAGGCCGATCGGGATGTCCTGCTCGGTCCGCGGCAGCAGCGCCGCGTTACCGGCCGCGCGCGTGCGCGAGGCGACCAGTGCCGAGCGCAGCCCCGCGGCCACGGGCTTGACGAGCTTGGCGAGCGTCCATATCGCGGCGACACCGATCGTGCCCGCCCCGAGGAAGCGCACCTTGTGATTCCAGGTATCGTGCGCGAGCGCACCGAGCGCCGAGTCGGCGAGGTGGGCGGCGTCGGGGGAGAGCGCCGAGTAGTGCGGCACGGCCCACCCCCAGCCGATCAGGGCGCCCACCAGCATCGCGACGCCGACCCAAAGCCCCACCAGGTGTCCGACACCAAACAGCGCGAACGACAGGAAGAAGTCGTAGCCCGAAACGCTGCGTTCGCCGACACGGAAGGTGCGGACGACGTCGCTGGCGAAGATTCGCGTCGCCGTGATCACGGAGAACGCGCCTGAGACCAGCGATCCCCACAGCAGCGCCGAGAGACCGGCACGGCTCTCCTCGACGCCGGCGCCCTGCTCCCCGCTGCCGACCTTGAGCACCTCGGCGCAAGCGACACCCTCGGGGAAGGGCAGATCCTGCTGCGCGAGCAGCGCGCGGCGCAGCGGAATCGAGTACATGACGCCGAGTGTCCCGCCGAAAACGCACACCGCGCACGAGGCCCAGTACGGAAAGCCGGTCCACCAGCCGATCATCACCAGGCCCGGCAGCACGAAAATGACGGAGGAGAGCGTGCCGGCCGCGGAGGCGACCGTCTGCACGATGTTGTTCTCCTGGATGGTCGCATCGCGTACGGCGCGCAGCACCGCCATCGAGATCACGGCGGCCGGTATCGAGGTGGCGAACGTGAGCCCCGCCCGCAGTCCGAAGTAGACGTTGGCCGCGGTGAACACCAGCGTGATCAGCACGCCGAGGACGAGTCCCCGGACCGTCAGCTCCGCGCGCGATTCACCCGCAGCGATCTTCTCCACCGCCCGTGACTCGGTGCTCATGTCGTTGTTCTCCAGACCGCGCCAGTGACCCCCGCGCTGCGCCCATGGTCGCAGACCTGGCCACGCCATCGCCACAAGATTGTCAGGATCGGGGTGTGCGTGGCGCTCAGCCGCGCGCGCGCAGGGCCTCCTCGAGTGCCGCCGTCAGCGGCTTGAGAAAGAAGGCCTCTTCCGGCATGAGACGTGGCTCGACGCCGTGGCGCGCGAGTGCCGTGGCGACCACCGGTCCTACCGCCGCAACGAGCGTGCGCGCGAGTGCGGCGCACACCTCTCCCGAGGGCGCAACCGCGAACAGCCGCTCGACCTGCGGCGTGCTCGTGAAGGCGATGGCATCCACCTCGCCCGCCGCGAGCCGTGCGAGCAGGCGGTGCACCGCGGCAGCGTCGGCTGCATCGGCGTAGACGTAAGGCGCCACCGTGCTCACGCTGGCGCCGGCGCGCTCGAGAAACTCGATCAGGGGCTGGTTGGGTTCGGTGCCGTAAAGCTGCACGCCGACGCGTCGCCCGGCGAGCGGCTCGCCCGCGAGGCTCGCCATGATCCCGGCGGTGGTCGGCGGCGCCACCGCGAGGTCGGGCTTGAGGCCGAGCTCGCGCAGCGCTCGCGCGGGCTTTGGCCCGCGGGTGATCTTGCGCACGCGGGCAAGCGACTCGAGGAAGGCACCCTCGAGGGCCGGCTCGTGGCGCTCGATGCAGCCGAGGAGCCGCCGCAGACCCTCGCCCGTGGTGAGGATCAGGTCATCGCACGCGCCGCGCGCGAAGGCTCGCGCGAAGGCGAGCACCGGCGCGGGATCGGGCGCATCGAGGATCGCGATGAGCGGGCAGCGCAGCACGGTAGCGCCGCGCCGCTCGAGGAGCGCCGCAAACACCTCGAGCTCGCGTGTCTCGGGCACGGCGATCGTGCGGCCGGCAAGCGGAGGGGGGTCCATGTGGTGGCATCTTAGCCCCGCTGTGCGGCGGGAGTCTGCCGGGGCGGGTGTGCCGACCAGGCCTGGTGCGCAAAGCGGTCGCGGGCGGCGCCGCGCGGTATGCTTCGCGCTCGGGCGCGAGCCCTCGCACACTGCCGGACAGGAACTAATAACATGCTCAAGTTCTTCGTGGGCTTTCTCATCGCGATCATCGTCGTCCTCGCCGGCTTCACTTGGTTCACCCTGCACTGGGCGTACGCCGACGGCGAGCGTGCCGGCTTCCTGCAGAAGTTCTCCCGCAAAGGGTGGATCTGCAAGACGTGGGAGGGGCAGATGGCGCTGGTGACGCTGCCGGGGACCGTAGCGGAGAAGTTCGACTTCACGGTGCGCGACGACGACGTCGCCAAGCAGCTCACCGCCAACATCGGCAAGCGCATGTCGATGCATTACGAGCAGCGCAAGTGGATCCCAACCTCCTGCTTCGGCGACACCGAGTACTTCGTGACCAGCATGACGCTGACGCCGGCGGCCGAGCCGATGACGCCGCAGTAGCACACTCGCGCACCGCGCGCCGCGCTTACTTTACCAGCCGCACTGCCGGCCCTGATTCTGCGTGGCGAGCCACGCGGTGAGCGGCTGAAAGTACTCGGTGATGGCACTCGCGTCGATCTCGCGCGTGCCGGTGAGCTTCTCCAGGGCATCCTGCCAGGGCGCCGAGGCGCCGAGGCTGAGCATGTCGGCGAACTTGCGGCCCGCAGCCTCGCTGCCGTAGTTGGAGCACTCGTAGAGCGGTCCCTGGTGGCCGGCGGCGGCGCACAGCGCGCGATGGAACTGGAACTGCAGGATGTACGAGAGGAAATAGCGGGTGTAGGGCGTGTTGGAAGGAATGTGGTACTTGGCGCCGGGGTCGAAGTCCGCCTCGCTCCGCGGCAGCGGCGGGGCGATGCCCTGGTAGCGGCGCCGCAGCTCCCACCAGGCGCTGTTGTAGTTCTGCGGCGTGGTCTCGCCGGCGAACACTTTCCAGCGCCACTGATCGATGAGGCGCCCGAAGGGCAGGAACGCGACCTTCTCCAGCGCGATCTTCATCTGCTCGTCGATCAGCGCCTCGTGGCTCGGCGTGACCGCGTGGATGAGCCCGATACGCGCCAGGTAGGCCGGCGTGACGGAGAGATTCACGGTATCGCCGATCGCCTCGTGGAAGCCGTCGTTGGCGCCGTCACGGAAGAGGTACGGCTGCCGTGCGTAGCTGATGAAGTAGTAGACGTGGCCGAGCTCGTGGTAGATGGTGTGCAGATCCTCCTCGGTCGGCGTGAGACATGCCTTGATGCGCACATCGCCGGCATTCGCCATGTCCCAGGCGCTCGCGTGACAGACCACCTCGCGATCCCGCGGGCGAGTCAGCATCGAGCGCTGCCAGAAAGTCTGCGGCAGCTGCGGAAAACCGAGCGAGGTGTAGAAGCTTTCGGCTGAGCGCGTCATGCGCCCGGCGTCCCATCTCTGTGCCTTGAGACCCGCATCGGCGGTTGCGAGGCCCGCGCCGGGGTATGGCTCGAGGATGTCCGGATAGATCTTGCTCCACTGCTGTGCCCACATGTTGCCGAGCAGCTGCGCGGGGATCGGCTTGCCCGCCGGCACCTTGTCCTCGCCATAGCGTTTCGCCAGCCGCGCGCGTGCGTAGCAGTGCAGCGCGTCGTAGAGCGGCTTGACCTGCTGCCACAGCCGCTCCGAGAGCGCGTCGAACTGCTCGGGCGGCATGTCGTAGCCGGCGCGCCACATGACGCCGAGATCGCGGAAGCCGAGCGAGCGGGCGCCTTCGTTGGCGAGCGCGACGAACTGCGTGTACTCCTCGCGCATCCCGGCGCCGATGTCGTGCCAGCCCTTCCACGCATCGGTGAGCTCGTCGTAGTTGCGGCTGCTCGCGAGGATCTGCGCGAGCTGGTCGATGTTCTTGCAGGAGCCGGGGCCGCTCGGGCAGTACTTGCCCTCCCCGTACTTCGCCTCGAGTGATGCTTCGAGCTGCGTGAGGCGTGCGCGTTTCGCCGGGTCGTCGGGAGCGGGGGCGGCGACGTTGAGTCGCAGCCTCATGAGCGCCCGCGCAGTCGAGGGCGAGAGCTGCCGTCCGTCGTAGCGGCTGGCGTCGGCGACCGCCTTGCTGAGATAGGCGAGGTAGCGCTCGTTGGCCCTGGCGTTGAGGAGCTGCGTATCGGCGGTGATGAAGGTGTCCTGGGTGAAGCCCGCCGCCTGCGCCTCGCGCGCGAGCGCGCCGAGGTCACGGTTGACGCGCGCGACGAACTCATCGGCGCTCTCGCTCACCGCCGCCGGCCCGCGGGCCGACCCGGCAGGCGGCGCCGAGCTGCCCGTGCAGCTGACCAACAGCCACACCGCGCCAACGGCGGCCGCGCAGCTCACGGTGCGCACGGGCTACCTCACACCCGCCATCATGCGTCTGAGGAGCGGCGTCAGTAGCAGCATCACCGCGCCGCCGATCATCCCGTACCAGAAGATCCTGAGGAACAGCGCGGGGAGCGACTCGAGGTGACTCGCGTCATACTCCCCGGAGAGCTGGCCGGCGAGATTGCTGCCGAGTGCCAGCGACAGGAACCAGATGCCCATCACCTGGCCGGTGAAGCGCGGCGGCGCGAGCTTGCTCATGTAGGACAACCCTACCGGGGAAAGGCTCAGCTCGCCGAAGGTGTGCAGCAGGTACGCGAGGATCAGCCAGCTCGAGAGCACCTTCTCGCCGCCGAGCACGCGCAGCGAGCCGACGTACATCACGAGGAAGCCGAGCCCGAGGAGGATCAGCCCGGCGCCGAACTTCGCGGCGGCGTTCAGGTCGCGGCCGCGCTTGCCGAGTGCGATCCACAGCGCTGCAAACACCGGCGCAAAGGCGATGATAAAGAGCGGGTTCACCGACTGCAGCCAGGCCGTCGGCATGTCCCAGCCGAGGATGTGCCGGTCGGTGTAGCGGTCGGCGAACAGGTTCATCGAGGCGCCGGTCTGCTCGTAGCCCGCCCAGAAGGTCACGGAGGCTGCGACCAGCGCGATCATCACCAGCACCCGGTTGCGTTCGGTGGTGTCGAGGCCGGCGAAGAACAGCAGATACGCGAAATACAGCACGCCGAGCACCACCATGGCCCACGATGCCGCTTCGGCCATCACCACCGGGTCGATGCGCAACACGCCCGTCATCGCAAGCAGCGCAGCGAGCGCGAGCGCGGCGGCGATGCCGAGCACCACGCGCCAGCTGCGCGGCGAGCGCTCGGCAGCGACACCCGCGCTCCCCAGGTAATGGCGTGTCCACAGGAACTGTGTGAGACCGATCGCCATGCCGATCGCCGGCAGCGTGAACCCCCAGCGCCAGCCGAGGCGGTCGGCGAACCAGCCGACGAGCAGCGGGCCGATCAGTGCACCGAGATTGATGCCCATGTAGAAGATCGAGAACCCGGCGTCGCGGCGTGAGCCGCCCTCGGGATAGAGCGCGGCGACCATGACGCTCGCGTTGGGTTTCAGCAGCCCGACGCCGATCGTGATGACGAGCAGCCCCAGATAGAAGACCTCGGCGTTCGGCAGCGTCAGCAGCAGGTTGCCGGCGATGATCAGCAGTCCGCCGCTCGCCACGGCGCGCTGTGCGCCGATCAGCCGGTCGGCGATCCAGCCGCCGAGGAGGCCGAAGAGGTATGTGCCCCCGATGTACATGCCGTAGACGGCGCTCGCGGTGCGGTCGTCGAGGCCGAGGCCGCCCCTGGAGACCGCTGCGACCATGAAGAGGATGAGCACGCCGCGCATCCCGTAATAGGTGAAGCGCTCCCACATCTCGGTGAGGAAGAGCGTCGCCAGTCCACGTGGCTGACCGAAGATGGTGCGCGAGGAGCGAGTACCGGCGGCAAGGGGCGCGGCGGCCTGGTTCATTGTTGGGCCTTCAGCCGCGCCGGGGCGCAGCGGACGATCGGGCGAGTCTGAACCAACGGCGCCGTGGCACGCAACGCGCGCAAGGGACCGAGAGGTGCGCGTGAGGGCGTCAGCCGTCGCCGAGCTTCGCGGGCGCCTCGGCGCTGCGGTGGCGCGACATGACGCGTGCCATGAGGATGCCGCCCTCGTAGAGGAGGTACATCGGAATCGCCAGCGAGCACTGCGAGATGGCGTCCGGCGGCGTGAGGAGCGCGGCGAGTATGAAAATGCCGATCAGCACGTAACCGCGGTTTCGCTTCAGCTTCTCGATCGGCACGATGCCCATCAGCACCAGCAGCACCACCGCGACCGGCACCTCGAAGGCGAGCCCGAAACAGAAGAACATGGTGAGCACGAAATCGAGGTAGTTGTTGATGTCGGTCATCATCGCCACGCCTTTCGGCGTGGTGCGGGCGAAGAACTCGAACATCACCGGGAAGACGAAGTAGTAGGCGAAGCCGATGCCGACGTAGAAGAGGAGGATCGAGGAGAAGAGCAGCGGCACCGCGAAGCGCCGCTCGTTGCGGTACAAGCCCGGCGCGACGAATGCCCACAGCTGGTAGATGACGTACGGCATCGCCACCATGAGCGCGGCGAAAAACGACAGCTTGAAGGGCGTGGTGAAGGGTGACATCACCCCCGTGGCGATGAGGTTGCTGCCCTGCGGGAGCTTCGCGAGCAGCGGCTGCGACACGAAGGTGAAGAGGTCGTTCGCGTAGTACACGCACGGCAGGAAGGCGAGTCCCACCGCAACCAGCGCACGCAGCAGCCGGTCCCGCAGCTCGAGCAGATGCGAGATCAGGCTGCCTTCGGCGAGCTTCTCAGGTTCCTCGCTCATCGGCGCTCGGCGCAGAGCCTGCCGGGTGCGCCGCGGGATCGGCGCCGGTGGCGCCGGTGTCGGTGGGAGAGGCGTGCACGAAGCTCGGCGAGGCAGACGGCGGCTCGGCAGCGGGGATCGCCCCGGAGGCGGCGGACGGGCTGGCTTCGGCGGCGGGCGGTGGCGGTGGGGGCGATGGGGGTGGCGGCGGCGCAGGGCGCTGCGCCTTGCGCGCCTGCTCGAGCTGCACCTCCTCCTCGAGCTGCTCGCGGAACTGGCGCGCCATGACGCGCGCGCGACCGACCCAGCGGCCCACTTCGGATACGAGACGGGGGAGCTTCTCCGGACCCAGCACGATGAGTGCCAGGACGAAGATGATCAGGACTTCCGAGAATCGCCCTTCGAACAGATCAGCCGCTCCGTTCGGTCTTGGCGTCGCTCTTCTTCGCCGCCTCGGCGAATTCCGCATCCGCATCTTCGGAGCGGATCTGCTTCGGCGGAGCGCTCTGCTCTTCCTCGCCCTCGCTCATCGCCTTCTTGAAGCCGCGCACCGCGTGCCCGAGATCCGAGCCGACCGTGCGCAGCTTCTTGGCGCCGAACACAACGAGCACCACGAGCAGGATGATCACCAGCTCGCGCATTCCTAAGCCCATACTTGCTCCACTCCACGACTTCCGCCCGCGCGGCGGAAAGGAATCAAATCATAGGTCAAATGAGCCGTACGAGCCCCATTAGTTCGCGCGCGGACCGGGACGCGCGTCACGATCGGGGCCGCTCAGGTCTCCAGCCAGAACGTAACCGGTCCGTCATTGATCAGCGACACCTGCATGTCCGCGCCAAATACGCCTGCGGAAACAGGGGCATAGGTCGCCCGAGCACGCTCGACGAGCTCGGCGAAACGCGCCCTGGCCTCCTCGGGCGGCGCGGCCGTGCTGAATCCGGCACGGGTGCCTTTCTTGGTATCTGCGGCAAGCGTGAACTGCGGCACGAGCAGCAGTCCCCCACCCACCTCACGCAGCGAGCGGTTCATGCGTCCGTCCTCGTCGGGGAACACCCGGTAGGCGAGCACGCGCTCGAGCAGCCGCCCGACGGCGGCGGCGTCATCCCCGCGCCGCACGGCGATGAGCGCGAGCACGCCGCGGCTGATGGCGGCGATGAGCTCGCCGCCGACGCGCACCTGCGCCTCGGTCACGCGCTGGATGAGGGCGATCATGGTTCCGGTAGAAGCGCGACGGCGCCCGAGCGTCCCGGTCGGGCGTCAGCCAATATACCAACAGGCCGTGCTCGGCCACGAGCCGCTCTGCGGTCGGGGCGGTCGGCGCCACCGACGCTAACATCGCCGGCCCCGACGGCGGCGAGCGTCACGCAGCTGTGTGGCAATTAACCCCGCGAGTCCGTAAGATTCGGGGCCGTTTTTTCAGGCGAGGAGCATGCGCGATGGGCCGCGGCCGGGGGTATGCAGTCCGGGCAGTTACCCTGGCGGGGATCGCCTGGTGTGCCTTCACCGCGGCGCCCGGGGCGCAGCAGCCGGCGACACCCTCATCCGCCTCCCCCGCTCCGGCAACACCCGCAGCGCCCGCGCAGCAGCCGGTGCTCAGCGCCGATCCGGCCCGCGGCAAGGCCATTTCCTACACCTGCCTCGGCTGCCACGGCATCGACGGCTACAAGAATGCCTATCCCATGTACAGCGTGCCGAAGCTCGAGGGGCAGAACCCGGCGTATCTCGCCGCGGCGCTGCACGGTTACCGTGACGGCGACCGCTCACACCTGACGATGCACGATCAGGCCTCGACGCTCTCCGACCAGGACATCGTCGACATTGCCGCGTTCTTTGCCGGCACACCCCTCAAGTCGCGCGGCAAGCCCGAGGGCGCGGTGCCGAAGGCGGCGCAGCTCTGCACCACCTGCCATGGACAGGATGGGGTGGCGATCGCGCCCATTTATCCCTCACTCGCCGGTCAGCACGAGGACTACCTGGTGCGCGCCATCGAGGAGTACCAGAAGGGCGGACGCAAGAACCCCATCATGAAGGGTTTCGCCGCGAGCCTCACCGATGCGGATACGGGCGCCATCGCCCGCTATTTCAGCTCGCTCACCCCCTCGCTCCACACCGAGTCGCGCCCCTATACGCGCTTCACGGCGGAGTAACCCCGCTTCGGCGCGACGGAAACGCGCCCGCAGCGCTCGTGCAGTAGCCTTAAGGCTGCCATAAGGCGGCTTTCCTATCGTAGCCGGCAGTTGCCAGCGTTCATTTTGACGGAGCCATAAACCCATGAACCTGCCGAGTCTCATCAGAAAGCCGCTGTTTGCGGCCATCGTTGGCGCCAGCGCCATCGCCGCGCCGCTCGGCGCGCTTTACCTGGCGGACGCTGCGCGCGCGGCCGCACCCCCGGCCGCGGCGAGCGCCCCGGCCCCGGTCACTTCGGTACCCGCGGCGGGCAATCCCGCGGCGGCGCTGCCCGACTTCAGCACCATGGTGCAGCGGTACGGCCCTGCGGTCGTCAACATCGCGGTGACCACCAAGCTGTCGGCGAGCTACAACCAGGGCGACGACAGCGGCGATGACAGCGGGGATGACAACGGCAACCAGAATCCCTTCGGACCGAACAGCCCGTTCGCGCCCTTCTTCCGCGGCATGCCCTTCCAGGCGCCGCAGCCGCAGCCGATGCACGGCGAGGGCTCCGGATTCATCATCCGCCCCGACGGTTACATCATGACCAACGCGCACGTCGTCAACGGCGCGAGCGAGGTCACGGTACGCATGACCGACCGGCGCGAATACACCGCCAAGGTGATCGGCGTCGACACCAAGTCGGATATCGCCATCATCAAGATCAGCGCCCACGACCTGCCGACGGTGAAGATCGGCGACTCGCGGCAGCTCAAGGTCGGTGAGTGGGTGCTCGCCATCGGTGCGCCGTTCGGCTTCGAGAACAGCGCGACCGCGGGCATCGTCAGTGCCAAGGGCCGGACCCTCGATTCCGGCTACGTGCCCTTCATCCAGACCGACGTGCCGATCAACCCCGGTAACTCCGGCGGGCCCCTCTTCAACATGCGCGGCGAGGTGGTCGGCATCAACTCGCAGATCTACAGCCGCAGCGGTGGCTACATGGGGGTGTCGTTCTCGATTCCGATCGACGTCGCCATGCAGGTCGGGCAGCAGCTCGAGACCACCGGGCACGTGACCCGCGGCAAGCTCGGGGTGGTGATCCAGAACGTGACGCAGGGCCTGGCCGACTCCTTCGGCCTGCCGCAGCCCGAAGGCGCGCTCGTGTCGAGCGTCGAGAAGGGCGGACCTGCGGAGCACGCCGGCGTCGAGCCCGGCGACGTGATCCTCAAGCTCAACGGCCAGCCCCTCAAGGATTCGACCGAGCTGCCGGTACAGATCGCCAGCATCGCCCCGGGCACCAGCGTCGATCTCGAGATCTGGCGCAACCACGAGACGCGCGTGATCAGCGTGAAGCTCGGCGCGCTGGAGGACAAGCGCACCGCCGCCAAGGAGAGCGCTCACCCGGAGGGCGGCAAGCTCGGACTCTCGGTGCGGCCGCTCACCCCGCAGGAGCAGAGCCAGGCCAACACCAATGGCGGCGGACTATTCGTCGAGCGCGCGAGCGGACCTGCGGCCGAGGCCGGGATTCAGCACGGTGACGTGGTACTCGCCGCCAACGGTGCGCCGGTGACGAGTGCCGAGGAACTGCGTGGCGCGGTGGAGAAGTCCAAGGGCCACATCGCGCTCCTCATCCAGCGCGGCGACCAGCGGCTGTTCGTGCCGGTCAGGGTCGGCTAGTCCTCAAGTGTCTGCGCCGGGCGGCGCGGCCGCGCGCCGCCCGGCTCACCTCTCACGCGGCCGAACCGTTCGTCACGAGCGCCGCCATCAGCTCGTTCACCGGCAGCGCATCGAGCTGCCGCGCTTTGGCGAACAGTGCCTTGATGCGCTCCGCCTGCTTCGCGCCGAAGTGCGCCTCCACCGATGTCTCGAACTTCTTCACCAGCACGGGCATGCCTTCCGCGCGGCGTTTGCGGTGGCCGATCGGAAAATCGACCTGCACACGCTCGGTCGCTTCACCGTTGCGGAAAAAGACCTGCACGGCGTTGCCGATGTAGCGCTTACCGGGGTCGTAGTATTCGCGCGTGAAGGTGGGGTTCTCGCGCACCTGCATCTTGTCGCGCAACGCGTCGACGCGCGGATCCGCGGCGACCGCATCCTCGTAGTCGGCGGCGGTGAGCCGCCCGAAGAGCAGCGGGATCGCCACCATGTACTGCAGGCAGTGATCGCGGTCGGCGGGGTTCGCAAGCGGCCCCACCTTGTCGATGATGCGCACACCCGGCTCCTGCGTCTCGATGACGACGCGCTCGATGTCCGCGATGCGCTCGCGCACCTTCGGGTGCAGCGTCATCGCCGCCTCGACCGCCGTCTGCGCGTGAAACTCCGCCGGATAGGAGATCTTGAAGAGCACGTTCTCCATCACGTAGCTGCCGAAGGGCTGCGGCAGCGACAGCGGCTTGCCGCGCAACAGCACGTCGCAGAAACCCCAGGTCTTCGCCGAAAGCGCCGACGGGTAGCCCATCTCGCCGGTGAGCGCGATCAGGGCGAGGCGCACGCCGCGGCTGGTCGCATCGCCCGCCGCCCAGCTCTTGCGCGAGCCGGTGTTGGGTGCGTGACGGTAAGTGCGCAGCGCCCCGCCGTCGATCCAGGCGTTGGAGACGGCATTCACCACCTGACTCTCGCTGCCGCCGAGCATGGCGGCCACGACGGCAGTCGTCGCGACTCGCACCAGCAGCACGTGATCGAGCCCGACGCGGTTGAAGCTGTTCTCGAGCGCCAGCACTCCCTGGATCTCGTGTGCCTTGATCATCGCGCCGAGCAGCTCGCGCACCGTGAGCGGCGCGCGGCCCGACATGACCGCGAGCCGCGCAAGGTAGTCGGCCACCGCGAGGATGCCGCCGAGGTTGTCGGAGGGGTGACCCCACTCTGCCGCGAGCCAGGTGTCATTGAAGTCGAGCCAGCGAATCATCGCGCCGATGTTGAAGGCCGCCTGTACCGGGTCGAGCTCGAAGGAGGTGCCGGGCACCCGTGCCCCGCCCGTCATGACCGCGCCCGGGACCACCGGACCCAGGAGCTTGCGGCAGGCGGGGTACTTGAGCGCCTGGAAGCCGCAGGCGAGCGTGTCCATGAGGCAGTAGCGCGCGGTCTCGTAGGCGCTCTCGCTGCGAACGCGGAAATCGCGTGCGTAGGCGGCAATGGCGACCAGCGCTGCGTCGGGCTGGGGGCGCTCGGCGGATTTGACGTCGTGTGCGGACATGGCGGACCGTCAGACGCGCTCGGCGAGTGGGACGAAGCGCGCCTTCTCGGGACCGACGTAATTGGCCGTCGGGCGGATGATCTTGCCGTCGAGGCGCTGCTCGATCACGTGCGCCGCCCAACCGCTGGTGCGGGCGATGACGAACAGCGGCGTGAACATCTGTGTCGGCACACCCATCATGTGATAGGCGACGGCCGAGAACCAGTCGAGGTTGGCGAACATGTTCTTGGTCTCGTGCAGCACCGACTCGATGCGCTGCGCGACGTCGAACATCCGCATGTCGCCCGCTTCCTGCGCCAGGCTCCGTGCCACCTCCTTGATCACCTGGTTGCGCGGATCGGCGAGCGTGTAGACCGGGTGGCCGAAACCGGTGACCACCTCGTGGTTGGCAACGCGCGCGCGGATGTCGGCGTCGGCCGCCTGCACCGTGTCATAGCGCCGCTGAATCTCGCAGGCCGCCTCGTTGGCGCCGCCGTGCTTCGGCCCGCGCAGCGCGCCGATGGCGCCGGTGATGCACGAGTACATGTCGGCGCCGGTCCCGGCGATGACGCGCGCCGTGAAGGTCGAGGCGTTGAACTCGTGCTCGGCGTAGAGGATGAGCGAGGTGTGCATGGCGCGTACCCAGGAGGCACGCGGCGGCCGGCGGTGCAGCAGGTGCAGGAAATGGCCGCCCACCGAGTCGTCCGCGGTCTCCACCTGGATGCGCTCGCCCGAACGGCTGAAGTGGTACCAGTAGAGGAGCATCGAGCCGAAGGAGGCGATGAGCTGATCGGCGATGTCGCGGGCGCCGGCTGCGGGGTGGCCGTCCTTTTCCGGCAGCGTGCAACCGAGCGCCGAGGCGGCGGTGCGCAGCACGTCCATCGGGTGGCTCGAGGCGGGCAACAGCTCGAGGATGGCGCGCAGCGTCGCCGGCAGCCCGCGCAGCGAGCGCAGCTTGGCCTTGTAGGCCTCGAGCTCCGCGCGGTTCGGCAGCTTCTCGTGGACGAGGAGATAGGCGATCTCCTCGAACTCGCTCACCGTTGCGATCTCGAGGATGTCGTAGCCGCGGTAGTGCAGGTCGTTGCCGGTGCGTCCCACGCTGCACAGCGCAGTGTTGCCGGCCATCACCCCCGAGAGGGCCACCGATTTCTTCGGTTTGAAGGCGCTCGTCTCGTTCATGACTTCCCATTCCCGAACAGCTCGTCGAGCTTCTTCTCGTAGTCGTGATAGCCGAGCACCTCGTAGAGCTCGGCCCGCGTCTGCATGTAAGGCACGACGCTCTTCTGCGTCCCCTCCCTGCGGATGGCGTCGTAGACGACGGCCTGCGCCTTGGCCGCGGCGCGGAACGCCGACAGCGGGTAGAGTACGAGCCGCACGCCAACCGCAGCGAGCTCCGTCAGGGTGAAGAGCGGCGTCTGGCCGAACTCGGTGATGTTGGCGAGCACCGGTACGCGCGCGGCGGCCACGAACTGGCGGTACTCCTCGAGGGTCTGCAGAGCTTCGGCGAAGATCATGTCGGCACCTGCGGCCACGTACGCCACCGCGCGCTCGAGCGCGCTCGGCAGCCCCTCGACCGCATGCGCATCGGTGCGCGCCATGATGAGGAAGGCCGGATCGCTGCGCGCATCGACCGCCGCCTTGATGCGGTCGACCATCTCTGCGGCGCCCACCAGCGCCTTGCCGGGGCGGTGTCCGCAGCGCTTGGCGCTCACCTGGTCCTCCAGATGCATGCCGGCGGCGCCGGCGCGGATCAGCTCGCGCGTGGTGCGCGCGATGTTGAACGCACTGCCGAAGCCGGTGTCGGCATCCACCAGCAGCGGCAGCGCGCACGCGCCGCTGATGCGGCGCACGTCCTCGCACACGTCGTTGAGCGAGGTGATGCCGAGGTCCGGCAGCCCGAAGGAGGCATTTGCCACCCCGGCGCCCGAGAGATAAATGGCGCGAAAGCCCGCGCGCTCGGCGAGCAGCGCCGCAAAGGCGTTGATCGTTCCGACGACCTGCAGCGGGCGCTCGGCCTCGAGCGCGGCCCGCAGACGCGCGCCGGCGGTGAGTGAGGTTACGGCCATGAGAGACCTCGAACGCGAACGAACATTCTATACGCGCGCCGCGGGCCCCGTGCGCACAGACGTCAACGGATGCGCACCACCGTGCGTCCGGTGACGCGGCCTTCGAGGTAGGCAGGGAACGCGCCGGGCAGCTCGTCGAAGTCGATGGTGCGCGTCACGATGCGCGCCAGGTGCTTCGGCCGCAGGTCAGACGCGATGCGCTGCCACACGGCGAGGCGCCACTCGCGCCGCGTAGCCGAGGAATTGATGCCGAGCAGTGCGACCCCGCGCAGGATGAATGGCATGACCGTCGTCTTGAGCTCGGGCCCCGCGGCGAGCCCGATGCTCGCGATGTTGCCCCAGAAGTCCACGACGCGCGTGAGCCAGGCGAGCGTCTCGCCGCCGAGGTTGTCGATGGCCCCGGCGAAGCGGGCGGTCTCGAGCGGCCGGGAGCCGAAGTCGAGCTCGGCGCGCATCAGCACCTCGCTCGCCCCGAGCTCCTCGAGGTACGCGCTGGCATCGCGCTTGCCGCTTACCGCCACCACGCGGTAGCCGCGCGCGCTCAGCATGTCGATCGCAATGCTGCCGACGCCACCCGAGGCGCCGGTGACGGCGATCGGGCCGCCGGTGGGCTGCTGGCCGTTCTGCTCCATGCGGTGGATGGCGAGCGCGGCGGTAAAGCCCGCGGTGCCGATCGCCATGGCGGTGGCGGCGTCCAGCCCCTGCGGGATCGGAATCACCCAGTCTCCGGGGACGCGCGCGAACTGCGCGTAGCCGCCGTCGTGGGTCTCGGACAGCCCGCAGCCGGTGACGAGCACCGCATCCCCGGTGCGGAAGCGCGCATCGCCCGAGGACTCGACGACGCCCGCGAGGTCGATGCCGCCGACCAGCGGATAGCGGCGCAGGATCCTCCCGGCGCCGGTGGCCGCGAGCGCGTCCTTGTAGTTGATTCCTGAGTGGCTGACACGGATCACCACCTCGCCCGGCGCGAGATCCTCGAGCGTGAGCTGCTCGAAACGCGCGGCGACCTTGCCGCCTTCGGAATGGATGCGGTAGGCGCGAAAGCGATTCATGAATTCCCCCTCCCGCGGGTGCGTGCCAGCCACGCCATCAGCCCCTGGGTGTTGAGCTCGAGGTCGCCGGCGAGTGCGTGCTCGATGTCCGCATCGGCGAGCCGAATGCCGTGAGCCCGGGCCAGCGTGAGCCACAGTGCCAGCATGTCGGCGCGGATTCCCGCGGCCGGCTGCGTGTCCCCCGCGTGCGCACGCGCGATGCGCGCGAGCGCGGTGATCTGCTCCTTGAGGAGCCTCGCGAGGCGCGGTACGTCGGTGACGCGGCTGAAGTGCATCAGGTACATGGCCTGCGGACGAAACTCGAGCATACGGTCGATGGAGGCGAGGTGCTGCTCCGGATCGAACTGCGTGGGCACCGTCGAGGGAGTGATGAACGCCCCGTTCTCCGTGTCGAGCGCGCGGTAGGAGATGCCAAAGGTGTCGCCGGTGAAGATGCTCTGGTGTGCGGAATCGACCACCACGTAGTGGTGCCGGGCGTGACCTTCGGTGTGGATGAGCTCGAGGGTGCGCGCGCCAAGGGTCACGCGCTCGCCGTCGCGCACCACGTGCACCCGCGACGCCGGAATCGGCACGAGCTCGCCGTACTGCTGGCGGAAGCGCTCCTCGCCGTACACGGCCTTCGAGCCCTCGATGAGCCGCGCCGGGTCGATCATGTGCGGCGCGCCGCGCGGATGCAGCAGGGCCTGGGCGTTGGGTAGCGCACGCATGAGCGCCCCGGCGCCGCCGGCGTGATCGAGATGCACGTGGGTCAGCAGCAGGTAATCGATCGCATTGCGAGCGATCCCGAGCTCCTCGAGCGCCGCCAGCAGGTACGGCACTGAGGCGTTGGTGCCTACGTCGACGAACGCTGCACGCCCTGAGTCCTCGATCACATGCGCGGCGGCGTGTCCCGGATAGAGGTACTCGGCGTCGACGGCGGTGATGCCGTGTGGATGACGGTACAGGGTCGGCTGCAAGGGAACGTTGGCCTCGAAGGTGAGTCAGCGAGGGGTCGCGCATACACATCGTACCCTGTACGCTACCTGCGACGCATGATCGATCAGCGCCTCCTCCGGACACTCGCCGCCTGCGCGGGACTGTCCGTTACCGCTCTCGCCGCATTCGGCCAGGCTCCGCAGCCGGTCCCGCCCGCTCCCCAACATCGCATTCACGGCGATCTCGTGTTCGACGGCATTCCACCGCCCGATCCGGCCCTCCTGGCGCGCCTGGAGCGCTATCAGCAGTCGCGCGGCGCCACGTTCCTCGACTGGATGGCCGATGGCAGCATGCTGATCGAGACGCGCTTCGGCGACACCGTGCAGGTGCACCGCGTGGCCGCACCGCTCGCCATGCGCGAGCAGCTCACGTTCTACCCCGACCCGATCGCCTGGGCGCGCGCGGCGCGCAGCGGCAGCGGGTTCGTGTTCCTCAAGGATCAGGCGGGCGATGAGAACGCCCAGGTCTATTACCAGTCGGGCACGGGTCCGGCGCGGGCGCTCACCAGCGGCAACTTCATTCACGGCAGCCCGGTGTGGGCGCACGACGGCAAGCGGGTCGCTTTCTACGGCAATGACCGCGACGGACTCAGTTACGACGTGTACGTGGCGGACGTGAGCACCGCGGCCCCTGCGCAGCTCGTGGTCGGCGGCCGCCAGGACACCTGGTACCCGCTCGACTGGTCGGCGGACGACTCGAAGCTCCTCGTCTGGCGCTATCTCTCGAGCAGCGAGAGCTATCTGTACCTTGCGGACGTCGCGAGTGGTGTACTCACACCGCTCGAGGAAAAGCCGCACAAGGCCGGTATCACCACCGCGCGGTTTGCCCCGACGGGGCACGGCGTCTACGTGGTGACCGACGAGGACGGGGAGTTTGCGCAGCTCAAGTTCAAAGACCCCATCACTCACGAGAGCCGCCGCATCACGCCCGACATCAGCTGGGACGTCGAAGACTTCGATGTCAGCGCCGACGGTCGCTACATCGCCTACACCGTCAACGAAGACGGCCGCAGCCGCCTCTCGATCCTCGACAATCTGAACCACCTGGTGCTCGCGCCCGTTGGATTGCCGGAAGGGCGCATCGGTAACCCGCGCTTCGATCGTACCGGGCGCCGGCTTGCCATGTCGGTCGACGGCGCGAGCGCTCCGCGGGATGTGTTCGTCTACGACATCGACGGCAGCACGGTCACGCGCTGGACCCGCAGTGAAGCCGGTCCGCTCGATCTCGCCACGCTGGCCGTGCCCGAGCTCGCGCGCTTTCCGACCTGGGACCGCCTCGGCGGGCACCAGCGACTGCTGTCGGCCTACGTCTACCGTCCCTCGCACGCGAGCGACCCGGCACCCGTGCTCATCGACATCCACGGAGGGCCCGAGTCGCAGTACCGCCCGGAGTGGGACCCGTTTGTGCAGTTTCTCGTCAACGAGCTCGGCTACGCCGTGGTCGCACCCAACGTGCGCGGCTCGTCCGGTTACGGCAAGACCTTCCTTGCCCTCGACAACGGGGTGCTGCGCGAGGATGCGGTGCGCGATATCGGCTCGCTCCTCGTGTGGATCGGCGTGCAGCCCGGCTTCGACCGCGACCGCGTGGTCGTCATGGGTGGCTCCTACGGCGGCTACCTGGCGCTCGCCTCGCTCATCACCTACGGCGAGCGGCTGCGCGGCGGGATCGACGTGGTCGGCATAAGCAACTTCGTCACCTTCCTGCGCAACACCGCCGGCTACCGCCGCGACTGGCGCCGCGAGGAGTACGGCGACGAGCGCGATCCGCGGATGCGCGTATTTCTCGAGCGCATCTCGCCGCTCTCGAACGCCGCCCGTATCCGTAAGCCGCTGCTCGTCGTGGCGGGGCAGAACGACCCGCGCGTGCCGGTCTCCGAGTCCGAACAACTCGTGTGGAGCGTGCGCTCGAATGGCGGCGAGGTGTGGTACCTGCTCGCCAGGGACGAGGGACACGGGTTCGAGAAGAAGGCGAACCGGGATGTCTACCTGCTGACCGCCGCGAGCTTCCTGGCCAAGCTGGCGCACTGACCGGCGCACCACGAGATCACGCGCCGGCAGCAGCCGACGGCGTTGCGTGATGCCAGCCGCCCGCCCTGCCTACCTGGCCTGCGGCGGAAACGACACGGTCACCGCGAGGCCCCGGCCCGCCGGCCCGTCGGCGAGGGTGAGTCTGGCGCCGTGGGATTCGGCGATTGCCTTCACAATCGCGAGCCCGAGCCCGCTCCCCGGGGGCTCGGTGCCCGGGCGGCGATAGAAACGGTCGAGAACCCGCGCGCGTTCCTCGCGGGCAATTCCCGGACCGTCGTCGCTCACCGTGAGGCGCGTCCCGGTCGCTGTGCCCGCGGCCCCCGCCTCGACCGCAACGTCGACGCGGCCGCCGGAGGGCGTGTAGCGCACCGCGTTGTCGACGAGGTTGCGCAGCAGCGTCCGCAGTGCATCCGCATCGCCGAGCACGGTCGCCGGCTGCGCCGCCGCCACCCCGAGATCGATCTGGCGGGCATCCGCGAGCGGCACGAGCTCGGCGACGATCTCGCGCGCGAGCTCATCGAGCCGCACTGGCGAGCGCGGCATCGGGGCACGCGGCTCCTGCCGCGCGAGTGCCAGCATCTGCTCGACCAGGCGGATGGCGCGCTGCACCCCCGCCGACAGCGTGCTCATCGCCGCGCTGCGCTCGCTCTCGCTGCTCGCGCGCGCCAGCATCCCCATCTGCAGGTGCAGCGCGGTGAGCGGGGTGCGCAGCTCGTGGGCGGCATCCGCCATGAAAGCGCGCTCGCGCGCGAGCGCCGCGCGCAGCCGTACGAGCAGATCGTTGAGCGCGGCGACCAGCGGCTGCACCTCGTCGGGAAGCCCGGGGTCGGGCAGCGGGTCGAGCGCGTCGACGCGGCGCGCCTTGACGAGCGCGGTAAGCCGCTGCAGCGGCTCGAGCGCGTGACCGACCGCGAACCAGATGACGAGCGCCAGCACCGGCAGCAGCAGCGCGAAGGGCTTGAGCGTCTGCAGCGCCAGCTCTGCGGCGCGCCGCTCGCGGACACTCATCGGCTGCGCCACCTGGATGACGCGCGTCACCGCCTGCACGCCGAACACCCGCCAGCGACCCTCACTGGTCGCAACGGTCGAGAAGCCGAGCGTGGTGATCTGCGGCAACACCGCGTGCGGCCGCGACAGGTAGACGCGCACGCCATCGAGCGACCACACCTGCACGACGAAGTCGTACGACACATCGGCTGGCTCGAACGGCGGTGCGAGCAGATACCGCACCGGCTCGTCGCGCAGGATGAGCGCCGTCTCGCGCAGGTGAGAGTCGAAGAACGCATCGGCCTCGGCGAGCGCGTTGCGGTAGACGATCCAGCCGCCCACCGCGCCCACGCCCACGACACCCGCGAGGAGCCAGGCGAGCAGCCGCGCCCGCAGCGAGCTCACTGCGCCGGCCTCACGCGATAGCCAACGCCGCGCACGGTGAGTATGAACTGCGCCCCGAGCTTGCGGCGCAGGCCATGGATGTGCACCTCCACCGCGTTGCTCTCGACCTCCTCGCCGAAGCCGTAGAGGCGCTCCTCGATCTGCGCCCGCGAGAGGATGGCTCCCGGGCGCTCGAGCAGCAGCTGCAGCAACGCAAACTCACGCGGTGACAACGCGACTTCCTCGCCGCCCTGCGTGACGCGGTGTGTCGCCGGCTCGAGCACCACGCCGAGGTGCTCGAACGCGGGTGAGGAACGCCCGGCGCGGCGACGCAGCAGCGCGCGGATACGCGCCGCGAGCTCGTCGAGGTCGAACGGCTTGGTGAGGTAGTCATCGCCCCCGGCATCGAGCCCCGCCACGCGATCGGACACGGCATCGCGCGCCGTGATGATGAGCACCGGCAGCATCTCGCCGCGGCCGCGCAGCGTCTTCAGCAGCTTCAGTCCGTCGCCTCCGGGGAGTCCCAGGTCGAGCAGCATGAGCTCGTAGGGCTCGCTGCGCAGCACTTGCGCGGCGGCCGGCGTATCGTGCACCCAGTCGACGGTGAAGCCCTCGCGCTTGAGTCCCGCGCGGATCGCCTCGCCGATCATGCGGTCGTCTTCTACCAGCAGCAGTCTCACGGTAGGCGAAGTATGATCAATTGCGCCTGCCAACGCGCAAGGGAGCGCCGCTGTTGAGTCCGGTCGAACGCCTGGTGCAGGACGCTGCAGGGCTCAAAGTGGCCCTCACACCGGAGGCTGCCGCACGACTGCTCGCACTCATCGCGGAGCTCGCGCGCTGGAACCGAAGCTACAACCTGACGGCGATCGCCTCGCCCGCCGCCATGGTCACGCACCATCTGCTCGACAGCCTCGCGATCCACCCGGACCTCGACGGCACGCGCATCGCCGACGCCGGCACCGGTGCCGGCTTTCCGGGCCTGCCGCTCGCGCTCTGCAATCCGCAGCGGCACTTCACCCTGATCGACGCGACGGCGAAGAAGATCCGCTTCGTGGAGCATGCGGTGGAGCGGCTCGGACTCACCAACGTGACCGCGGTGCACGCACGGGTCGAGTCGCTCGAACCCCCGGTGCCGTTCGACACCGTGGTGTCGCGCGCCTTCGCACCGCTCCCGCGGATGCTCGCGCAGGTGGCGACGCTGTGCGGTGATGACACCCGTATCGTCGCGATGAAGGGCAAATGGCCGGCGCGCGAGCTGGCAGCGCTCCGGGCGCCGTGGCGCGTGGTGGCGTCGCGCGAGCTCACCGTGCCGGGGCTCGACGCGGCGCGCTGTGTCATCGTCCTGCAACGCGCGTGAGCAGGCCGGGAGCCGCCGCCAACAGCTTCCGACGCACATACCGTATATGATGCAGGCCGGCTTTCGCCACGTCACCGCCGGCGCCATTCTCCGACCGTGAATCCGATCCTCGCAACCTGGCCGCTGCTGCTCGGCATGGGCATCCTCATGCTCGGCGCGGGGCTGCAGAGCACACTCCTCGGGCTGCGCGCGACCCTCGAGCAATTCCCGACGCCGGTCACCGGCATCGTCATGTCCTGTTACTACGTCGGTTACCTGATCGGTACGCGGGTCGCACCACAGTTGCTGAGGCGCGTCGGACCGGTGCGCGTTTTCGCAACGCTCGCCGCGCTCGCCTCGGTGGCGGTGCTCGTGCATGCCAGTTGGGTGCATCCGTTGCCCTGGGCGCTGATGCGCTTCGTCTCCGGAGTGTGCTTCGCCGGCATCTATGTCGTGGCGGAGAGCTGGCTCAACCACCGGGCGAGTCGCAGCACCCGCGGGGGCCTCCTCGCCGTCTACATGCTGGTGCTGTACGTGGGTCTCGGCGCCGCGCAGTTCCTGCTGGTGCTCTCGAGTCCGCAGTCGTCGTCGCCCTTCATGTTGGTGTCGGCGCTGATATCGCTCGCTATGGTGCCGATCGTCGCCTCGGCGCAGCACATCCCCGAGCCCCCCGTGCCGCAGCGCGTGCGCTATCGCGACCTCTACCGCAACTCCCCACTCGGAATCGTGGCAGTCGCCGTGTCGGGAATGGTCTCCTCCATCATCTTCTCCATGGGCCCGGTATACGCGCGCCTGAGCGGCGCCGACACCCGTGGTGTGGCCGAGTTCATGGCGGTCAGCATCCTCGCCGCCGTGCTCACTCAATACCCGGTCGGCAGACTCTCCGACCGCATGGACCGGCGCACCGTCATCGCCACGGTATGTGCGATCGCTACCGTGGTGGCCGGCTGCATCGTGCTCTTCGGGCCGCTGCCGCGGACCGTGTTTCTGCTGTGCACCGCACTCTTCAGCGGCGCCGCACTTACGCTCTATTCACTCTCGGTCTCGCACGTCAACGACCATCTCGAGCCCGCGCAGATGGTGGCGGCGAGCAGCCGGCTGCTCCTCATCAACGGCACGGCAGCGGCCTTCGGGCCGGTGCTCACCGGGGGGCTCATCCATGCACTCGGCCCGCACGCCTACTTCGGCACGCTCGCGACGCTCACCGGCACGCTGACCGTCTACGACCTGTGGCGCAAGGCGCGGCGCGCGCCGGTGCCGAGCGCGCAGAAGGGTCCGTTCATCAACACGCAGCAGATCGTGACCTGCGCCGGACTCGACCCCGCTCCCGAGGGGACCGACGTGACGCCCAGGCCGTCCGCGCCGCCCCTTGCGGTCAAGGCAGCAGAGGCAGCGCGCTCGTCTCTTTGATGACCGCGAGCGCGATCGAGGAGTTGACCGACTGCACGCCGGGAAAGCGCGACAGGTGATCGAGAAAGAAGGCCTCGTACGCCTTGATATCGCGGCACACGATACGCAACAGAAAGTCGGTCTCGCCCATCAGCGTGTAGCACTCGAGGATCTCCGGATGCGCGCGCACCGCCTGCTCGAAGCGCAGCAGCGCATCGCGGCCGTGACCGGCGAGCTTCACGTGCGAGAACACCATGACGGAGAGCCCGAGCTTCTCGCGCTCGAGCAGCGCGACGCGCTTGCGGATGACGCCGAGCTCCTCGAGACGGGTGATACGGCGCCAGCAGGTGGACGTCGTCATGCCGAGCCGCTCGGCCACTTGCGCGGCGGAGAGATCCCCGCGTTCCTGCAGCAGGTCGAGAATCCTGACATCATTCCGGTCCAGCTCGGGATGCATTGATCATTCCACAAAAACCAGATACATGGTGCGTATATTTCATCTTCGTGGCTGATCAAGCAAGTTTTGTAACGAGTTGTGCACAGCCCGGCGCGTAGCCTTGTGGGAGGTGAGAGAGCGCCGTTCGGGAGGCGCGGTCATGGAAATCTTCGACATGCGCGAGTTCGATGCCCACGAGCTCGTCGTCTTCGGCCACGACGCGGCGAGCGGCCTGCGCGCGATCATCGCCGTGCACTCCACGGTGCTGGGTCCCGCCGCGGGCGGCTGCCGCATGTGGCCGTACGCGACGACGGCCGAAGCCGTCGCCGACGTGCTGCGGCTCTCGCGTGGGATGAGCTACAAGAACGCGATGGCGGGCGTGCCGCTCGGCGGCGGCAAGGCGGTCATCATCGGCGAGTCGCGCAAGGCAAAGACGCCGCAGCTCCTTGAAGCCTTTGGCCGACTCGTCGATTCGCTCGGCGGGCGCTACGTCACTGCCGAGGACGTCGGCACGACCACGTCCGATATGGCGCACGTCGCCCGCGTCACGCGCTACGTGGCCGGGCTCGGCGCCGCACCCGGCGCGGCGGGCGGGGATCCGGGGCCGAAGACCGCGCTCGGCGTACTCCTCGGCATCAAGGCGGCGGTGAAGTTTCGCCTGGGACGCACGGAGCTCGCCGGCGTCACCGTGGCGGTGCAGGGCGTCGGCGGGGTGGGGTATCACCTGTGCGGCATGCTTGCGGCCGAGGGGGCGGTGCTGTCGGTCGCGGACGTGCGCCCGGCGGCGGTGCAGCGGGTGTGCGAGGAGTTCAAGGCGCGTGCCGTCCCGGTCGATGACGTGCTCGAGCTCGATGTGGACGTGCTCGCCCCGTGCGCGCTCGGCGGAGTGCTCAACAGCCATTCGATCCCGCGACTGCGCGCGCGCATCGTCGCGGGCGCGGCGAACAATCAGCTCGCGCAGGGCCAGGACGGCGTCGCCCTGCAGACGGCCGGCATCCTCTACGCGCCCGACTACATCATCAATGCCGGCGGCATCATCAGCGTCGCGCGCGAGTACCAGGGCGGGGCCAGCGAGGCACACGTGATCGCCGACATTCAGGCGATCCCCTCGCGTCTCACCGAGATCTTCGAGCGCGCCCGCCGCGAGAGCCGCACCACGAACGCGGTCGCCGACCAGATGGCGCGCGAGCGCCTCGGACGCCGGCCGCACAAACTCGTGGCCTGAGGCTCGCAAGGACCCCCGCCAAAAAGCCTGAAGTGCCCCGATGCGGCAGTCGAGTACACTGTCGCCATGAAACGCGTCATTGCCATCGCGATGCAGAAGGGCGGCGTCGGCAAGACCACCACGGCGGTCAATCTCGCGGCCTCCCTCGCCGCTACCCGCCGCCGCGTGCTGCTCATCGACATGGACCCGCAGGGCAATACCACCATGGGCAGCGGCGTCGACAAGTCGCAGCTTCAGCGCAGCACCTGCAGCGTGCTGCTCGGGGAGTGTCAGCTCGCCGACGCGCTGGTGCGCATCGAGCACGGCGCGGGCTACACGCTGCTGCCGGCGAACCAGGATCTCACCGCCGCTGAGGTGCGGTTGCTGACGCTGCCGATCGGGCGCGAGACCAAGCTGCGAAACGCATTGCAAGCGAGGCGCGATGACTTCGACGTCATCCTCATCGACTGCCCGCCGGCGCTCAACATGCTGACCGTGAACGCGCTGGTCGCCGCCGACAGCGTGCTGATCCCCATGCAGTGCGAGTACTACGCGCTCGAGGGGCTCTCCTCGCTCCTCTCGACCGTCGAGCAGATCCGCGACGCGGTCAACCCGCAGCTGACCATCGAAGGGGTGCTGCGCACCATGTTCGACCCGCGCAACAATCTCGCCAACGAGGTGAGCGCGCAGCTCATCACGCACTTCGGTGACCGGGTGTTCCGCACCGTCATTCCGCGCAACATCCGGCTCGCCGAGGCACCGTCCTTCGGCAAGCCGGCGCTGTTTCACGACAAGGAGTCGCGCGGGGCGCTCGCCTACCTCGCACTCGCCGGGGAAATGATCCGGCGCGAGGAGGAGGCGGGCGGGGTCGCGCGCAGCGAGCCCGCGGCGGCCGAGGCCGAGCCCCCGACCGCAGGGCCGTCATCCACCGAGCCGGCGGCCACGGCAGCCAGCGCTACCGGTCACAGCAGTGCGGCACTCGCGGCAAGCGCGGTCAACGGTTCCGGCGACGGCGTGACCGCGAGCGCGATCGGCGAGGATATCGTCCGATGATGCACCGGAAACCAACGCTCGGCCGGGGACTTGCGGACCTGCTCGGCGCGCGCGCCGCGAGCACCCCCACGCCACCGCCCGCCCCGCTGGGCGAGGAGCTCACGAAGCTGCCGCTCGACGTCCTGCAGCGTGGTCGCTACCAGCCGCGCGTCGACATGCGCGCCGAGACGCTCAGCGAGCTCGCAGACTCGATCAAGGTGCAGGGTGTGGTGCAGCCGATCGTGGTGCGCCCGCTCGAGCCGCCCGGCAGCACCGCAGCGCCGCGCTACGAGATCATCGCCGGCGAGCGGCGCTGGCGCGCGGCACAGATGGCGGGGCTCACCGAGATCCCGGCGGTCATCCGCCACATCCCCGACGAGGCCGCGATCGCGGTCGCGCTCATCGAGAACATCCAGCGCGAAAACCTCAATCCGCTCGAGGAAGCCCGCGCGCTCGAGCGGCTCGTCAATGAGTTCGGCCTGACGCACCAGCAGGCGGCCGAGGCGGTCGGCCGCTCGCGGGCCGGCGTGAGCAACCTGCTGCGACTGCTGGAGCTCTCGCCCGAGGTGTGCGAGCTGCTCGAGAAGCGCTCACTCGAGATGGGCCATGCCCGCGCGCTGCTGGCCCTGACGCTGCGACGCCAACAGACCGAGGTGGCGCTGCTCGTCGCCAGGAAAGGCCTGTCGGTACGTGAAACCGAGGCACTGGTACGGCGCCTGCAGGCTCCGACGGACGCGCACGCGGGCGAGCGTCTCGCAGCGCGCGACCCGAATGTCGCGCGCCTCGAGCAGGAGCTCGCGGAGAAGCTCGGTGCCCGCGTGGCGATCCAGCCGGGCAGTGGCGGGCGCGGCAAGCTCGTCGTGAGCTACAACAGCCTGGACGAGCTCGACGGGATCCTCGCGCACATCCAGTGACCCGCAGCCGTTGGCTGCGGACTGTCACGGATGTGCAACATCCGCGCTTCCATAATTGTCCATCGACCGACCCGCGGTCCAAGCGCGGCGCTTCGAACAACGCGTGCCTATCTCGCATCCGCTGCGGACCATTTTCGTGCACATCCCCAAGACAGCCGGCACTTCAGTCGAGGCTGTGCTCGGCATGCACGGCGACAAGCACGACATCGGCATCAAGCCCTACTTCAACCAGGTGCGCGACGAGCAACGGCTCTATGGCGGTGAGCTGCAGCACCTGACGGCCGCCCGCATCCGGGCGATGCTGCGCGACGAGGCGACCTTTCGCGAATACTTCAAGTTCACCATCGTGCGCAATCCCTGGGAGCGACTGGTGTCCACCTGTGCGTGGACCGGTCAGAAATGGGCCCGGGGCGAGGAGCTCGAGCCGGCGCCCTTCGATGAGCTCGTCAGGCAGCTCCACGAGGTATGCCTCGCGGCGCGGCGTGCCGCGAGTCCGCCGCCCCTATCCCACCATCTGCAGCCGCAGTTTCAGTACGTCTGCGACGAGAAGCTGCAGCCGATGGTCGACTTCATCGCCCGTTACGAGAACCTCGAGCAGGACTGGCGCCGTGTCTGTGCCCGTCTCAACATCGACCTGCCACTGCCCCGCAGAATGAGATCGCACCATCGACCTTATCGCGAGTACTACAGCGATGAGACGCGCGCGATGGTCGCCGACGTATACGCGCGCGACGCAGAGCTCTTCGACTATGCCTTCTGAGCCGCTGATCGTCACCTTTGCCGATTCGCGCTACCTGCCGTTGCTCGCCATCTGGCTCGAGAAGCTGCAGCGCCTCGACCTGCGCCGCATCCGCGTTTACGCCCTGGACTGCGCCACCCTCGAATGGTGTCGCGAGCGCAACGTCGATGTAAGCCCCCTCGAGTGGCAGGGCGATCTGCGCGCGCTGTGGGTGCAGCGCATCGCCGTGTTCAGGACGCTGCTCGCCGCGGGCGAGGAATTCATTCACTCCGATGCCGACGCGATCTGGCTGCGCAACCCGTTGCAGGAGGGCTCCGCCCGCGACCTGCGCGAGGATCTGGTCTTCAGCCAGGGCACGATCTGGCCCCCGGACGTCCATGACCAGTGGGGTTTCGTCGTGTGCTGCGGGTGGTTCTGGGCGCGACCCACTCCGGTCGTTCAGGCCTTCTTCAAGGCCCTCGAGAGCAACGTACGGACGATCGGCGACGATCAGATCTGCGTCAATCGGCTGCTGGCCGCGGCCGGTGCCCTGTGGCAGCACGCCGGTCGCGGCGATTACCAGTTGCCGTTTCAGGATCGCCCGATGCAGTGCTGGACCGCACCCATTCGCGCCACCGTGCGTGCCGCTCCGCTGCGCGTCGCGCTGCTTCCGCACGGTGAGTTTCAGAGGCTGCCGGAGCCGACCGAGCGCGCCGTCGTGAAGCACTATCTCACCCCCAAGAATTGCGCCGACAAGCTCACCGTGCTGCGCCAGCATGGCGTGATTCCCTGAGCGCCGTCTGCCGTCAGGCCCGACCGGGCTGTGGACTCCTGCCCGAGCGCTCTCTATAATCCCGCGGCTTTTTCGCCTTCGTCGCGTAAGTGACTGAACGGTCGAAGTAATGTTAAGCCACTTGCGTCCGCTCAAGACGCAAGGCAAGCGGCTCTTTTGAGCCCCTCGAACGGGACTTATATAAGGTGTCGGCGATCGATCTGCCCCACGCGCGGCGGCTGGCCTTCGGCGTCGTGCTGGGCCAGGCGGTCGTGAGCGGAATCGCGGCGCTGTGCGGGTGGGCCGTGGCCGGTCGGGTCGCGGCGCTCTCGGCGCTCATCGGTGGAGGAATCGCCACCGCCGGGAGCCTGGCGATGGCGGGGCTGGTATTCGGCGCCGGCGCGGCGCAGGGCGGCGCGCAGCGCGCCGTCAGCGCCTTTTACGTCGGCGAGGCGCTCAAGCTCACCGTCGTGGTGGTGCTGTTCGTGGTGGTGCTGAAGGTGATGACGGTGGCGCCGCTCGCGATGTTCGCGGCGTTCGCTGCGACCTTGCTGGTGTACTGGATCGCGCTGGTGACTGCGCTGTCCGCCGTGAGCGGGGCGCGGCGCGGCGCCTGAAGCATGGTGGGTGGACCGGTGAAGACGGTGCTGATGTCGGCGGCGGAAACGGGCGGTGGCGCGACCGATTACATCCTGCACCACCAGAAAAACCTGTCGAGCGGAGCGCCCCACGGCATTTTCGACTTCTCCGTCATCAACTACGACACCGTCTTCTTCTCGGTGCTGCTCGCGGTGGTCTTCCTGGCGCTCTTCGGTCTGGTGGCCCGCAGAGCCACGGCGGGCGTTCCGGGACGGATGCAGAACTTCATCGAGACGATCGTCGAGTTCGTCGATCATCAGGTGCGCGATACCTTCCACGGCGCCAGCCGTCTGATCGCACCGCTCGCCCTCACGATCTTCTGCTGGATCTTCCTCTTCAACTTCATGGATCTGATACCGGTCGACCTGCTGCCGCTGGTGGCGCGCGGGGCGGGTCTCGAGCACCTCAAGGTCGTGCCCAGCACCGATCTCAATGCGACTTTTGCCATGTCACTCACGGTGTTCATTCTCATCATCTTCTACAACCTGAAGATGAAGGGCGTACTGGGTTTCCTCGGCGAGCTGACGCTGCAGCCCTTCAGAGTCAAGAACGTGTTGCTGCAGATCCCGCTGTCGATCGTCAACTTCATACTCGAGTCGGTGACCTTCCTCGCGCGTCCGCTGTCGCTGTCGCTGCGTCTTTACGGCAACCTTTACGCGGGCGAAATGGTGTTCCTGCTGCTCGCGGTGCTGACACTGTCGGGAATCTCGGCGCTGTCGCACTTCAGCGGCTGGTTCTTCCTGGCGATGCAGTTTCTTCTGGCTCTCGTATGGGCCGCTTTCCACCTGCTTATCATTACGCTGCAGGCTTTCATATTCATGGTGTTGACGATCGTCTACCTGTCGATGGCGAGCGAGCATCACTGAGCGGCGAGGGTTATACGCTTTTGTTCTCGAGGAGAGGTTGAATGGAAAACGTTGCACACATCCAGGCCATGACCGTGCTGGCGGTCGGCATCATCTTTGGCATGGGCGCGCTCGGCACCGCGATCGGCTTCGGCATTCTCGGTGGCCGCTTCATCGAAGGCTCGGCGCGCCAGCCGGAGCTGCTGCCGGTGCTGCGCGTGCAGATGTTCCTGGTTGCGGGGCTGCTCGATGCCGTGGCGATGATCGGCATCGGCTTCGCGCTGTTCTTCACGTTCGCGAACCCGTTCCTGGGTGCGGTACAGGCGGCGCACTAGCGGCCGGACTTCCGCCGACGGGAGATACGCACCGTGAACATCAATCTCACGCTCGTCGTGCAGATGATCGTGTTCGCTACGCTCATCTACATCACGATGAAGTGGATCTGGCCGCCCCTCCTGAACATGATGGACGAGCGGCAGCGCAAGATCGCCGCGGGTCTGGCGGCCGCCGAGGAGGGCGAGAAGGAGCTGGCCGAGGCGCGCGGCAAGGCGGACGCCATCGTGCGCGAGGCGCGCGAGCGCGCCAATCAGATCATCGATCACGCCCAGCACCGCGCCAACGAGCTGGTGGAGGAGGCCAAGGGCACGGCGAGCGCCGAAGGGGCGCGCATCGTCTCTGCGGCCCAGCAGCAGATCGAGCTCGACACCACGCGCGCCAAGGAGAGCCTGCGCCGCGAGGTGGCCGGCATCGCGGTCGGCGCAGCCTCCAAGCTCCTCGGACGCGAGATCGACGCACGCACCCACGCCGACCTCCTTGACAAGCTGGCGACGCAGATCTGACGCGACGCGCATGGCCGACCGCCTCACCATCGCCCGACCCTATGCGCGTGCCGCCTTCGAGGAGGCGCGCAGCCGTTCGGGCCTCGCTCCGTGGTCGGAGGCGCTGCGGATCGCCGCGCTGGTGGTACAGGACACGCGCGTCCAGGCTCTGCTCGGCAACCCGCGCGTGACCGCCGAGGAGCTCGCGCAGCTCGTGATCGGCATCGCGGGGCCCGGGCTCGGAGAGGAGGGTGCGAACTTCGTCCGCACGCTGGCCGCCAATCACCGCCTGGAGTATCTGCCGGAAATCTCGGCGCTCTTTGCTAACCTCAAGGACGACGCCGAGGGTGTGGCCGACGTCACCGTGACCTCCGCAGCGGCGCTCGACGACGCCCAGCGCGCGAAGCTCGCCGCGGCGCTCGAGCGGCGGCTCCAGCGCAAGGTGCGCCTGCACTGCGCCGTCGACCCGTCGCTCATCGGCGGCGCGCTGCTGCGCGCCGGTGACCTGGTGATCGACGGCTCGCTGCGCACGCGCCTCGATCGCATCGCCTACGAACTGACTGCGTAACGAAATAGCGCAAGAGAGAACGTACATGGCCATCAAGGCAACCGAGATCAGCGACCTCATAAAGCAGCGCATCGAGAACTTCCAGTCGGTCACCGAGGCACGCAACGTCGGCTCGATCGTCTCGGTGACCGACGGCATCACCCGCATCCACGGGCTCGCGGACGCCCGCTACGGCGAGATGCTCGAGTTTCCGGGCAACACCTTTGGCCTCGCGCTCAACCTCGAGCAGGACTCGGTCGGCGCGGTGGTGCTCGGCGAGTACAAGCACCTGAAGGAAGGCGACACCGTCAAGACCACCAACCGCATCCTGGAAGTGCCCGTGGGGCCCGAGCTGCTCGGGCGCGTGGTGGACGCACTCGGCGCGCCCATTGACGGCAAGGGACCGCTCAAGGCGACACGTACTTCGCCGATCGAGCGCGTGGCGCCGGGCGTCATCTACCGCAAGTCCGTGAGCCAGCCGGTGCAGACCGGGTACAAGGCCATCGACTCGATGGTGCCGATTGGCCGCGGGCAGCGCGAGCTGATCATCGGCGATCGCCAGACCGGCAAGACCGCGCTCGCGGTCGACACCATCATCAACCAGAGAACCTCCGGCATCAAATGCATCTACGTCGCGATCGGCCAGAAGCAGTCGACCATCGCCAACGTGGTGCGCAAGCTTGAGGAGCACGGCGCCCTCGCACACACCGTGGTGGTGGCGGCCTCGGCCTCCCAGCCCGCGGCCATGCAGTACATCGCCGCGTACGCGGGCGTGACCATGGGAGAGTACTTCATGGACAACGGCGAGGACGCACTCATTATCTATGACGATCTCTCGAAGCAGGCGGTCGCCTACCGGCAGATCTCGCTGCTGCTGCGCCGTCCGCCGGGGCGCGAGGCTTTCCCCGGCGATGTGTTCTACCTGCACTCGCGGCTGCTGGAGCGTTCGGCGCGCGTCAACGAGGAGTACGTGGAGAAGGTGAGCAAGGGCGCGGTCAAGGGGCGCACCGGCTCGCTCACCGGGCTGCCCATCATCGAGACCCAGGCGGGCGACGTGACGGCGTTCGTGCCGACCAACGTCATCTCGATCACCGACGGCCAGATCTTCCTCGAAACCGACCTGTTCAACGCCGGTATCCGTCCGGCCATGAACGCGGGCATCTCGGTGTCGCGCGTCGGCGGCGCCGCGCAGACCGACATCATCAAGAAGCTCGGTGGCGGCATACGTCTGGCGCTCGCGCAGTACCGCGAGCTCGCGGCGTTCTCGCAGTTCGCCTCCGATCTCGACGAGGCGACCCGCAAGCAGCTCGAGCGCGGCCAGCGCGTCACCGAGGTCATGAAGCAGAAGCAGTACTCACCGATGTCGGTCGCGGAGATGGCGCTGTCGATCTACGCGGTCAACAACGGCTACATGGACAAGGTGGAGCTGAAGAAGGTCGTGGCGTTCGAGGCGGCGCTCCAGGCGTTCGCGCACACCAACTACAAGTCCATGCTCGATGACATCAACAAGACGCCGAAGCTCTCCAAGGATAACGAGGCGGCGCTCAAGAAGTGCATCGAGGATTTCGTCTCCACCGGTACCTATTAACCACCCCAGGAAATCGTGCTTGCCATGCTTCATAACGTGCACCGACTGACAAGACGCACGATTTCCCGGGGGCCCCGGTTGGGACTCCGTGGAAGCGCAGTGCCGGGAGATTGAGCAGATGCCGGGCACCAAGGAAATCCGCGCCAAGATCGCGAGTGTGAAGAGCACGCAGAAGATCACCAAGGCCATGCAGATGGTAGCGACCAGCAAGATGCGCCGTGCGCAGGAGCGCATGCGCCTGGCGCGTCCCTACGCGCAGAAGATGCGCAACGTCATCGGTCACCTGACCGAGGCCAATCCGGACTACCGCCACCCGTTCCTGGTGACGCGCGAGCCGAAGGCGGTGGGCCTGATCGTGATCTCGAGCGACCGCGGTCTCGCCGGCGCCCTCAACGCCAACGTCTTTCGCCAGACCCTTACGCTCATACGCGAGTGGGAGGGGAAGGGCGCCAAGGTGAGCCTGTGCCTGATCGGCACCAAGGCGCTCAACTTCTTCCGCCGGCTGTCGCTGCCGATCCTCTCGAACGTCTCCGGCCTCGGCGACAAGCCGCACGTCAAGGACCTCATCGGCACCGTCAAGGTGATGCTGGATGCCTATCGCGAGGGGCAGCTCGATCGACTCTTCCTGGTGAATGCGCAGTTCGTCAACACCATGACGCAACGGCCGCAGGTCACGCAGCTGCTGCCGATCGAGGCGCTCGACATCGAAGGGTTGCAGGAGCACTGGGATTACATCTACGAGCCGGATGCCGCCGGCATCCTCGACGGGCTGCTGATGCGCTACATCGAGTCGCAGGTGTATCAGGGCGCGGTGGAGAACGTCGCCTCCGAGATGGCGGCCCGCATGGTCGCCATGAAGGCGGCCACCGACAACGCCGGCAAGCTGATCAACGAATTGCAACTGATCTACAACAAGGCCCGCCAGGCCGCGATCACCAAGGAGCTTTCCGAGATCGTGGGCGGCGCCGCCGCGGTTTGAGGCAGAGGAACGACACCATGGCTATTTCCGGCGAGGGACACATCACGCAGATCATCGGCGCCGTCATCGACGTCGAGTTCCCGCGTGAATCGATCCCCAGGGTCTACGAGGCGCTCAAGCTCAAGGACGCGGATCTCACGCTCGAAGTGCAGCAGCAGCTCGGCGACGGCGTGGTGCGCACCATCGCCATGGGTTCCTCGGAAGGCTTGCGGCGCGGGCTTGCAGTACAGGCGACCGGCTCACCGATCGAGGTGCCGGTGGGTGAGGGCACGCTCGGGCGTATCATGGACGTGCTCGGGCACCCGCAGGACAACCAGGGACCGGTGAAAGCCACGGAATATCTGCCGATCCACCGGCCGCCGCCGTCGTTCGCCGAGCAGGCGGGCGGACAGGACCTACTGGTCACCGGCATCAAGGTCATCGACCTGCTGGTGCCCTTTGCCAAGGGCGGCAAGGTGGGACTGTTCGGCGGCGCGGGCGTCGGCAAGACCGTCAACATGCTCGAGCTCATCAACAACATCGCCAAGCAGTACAGCGGGCTCTCGGTGTTCGCCGGTGTCGGCGAGCGCACCCGCGAGGGCAACGACTTCTACCACGAGATGATCGAGTCGAGCGTCATCGACAAGGACAACCTCTCGAACTCCAAGGTGGCAATGGTCTACGGGCAGATGAACGAGCCGCCGGGCAACCGCCTGCGCGTGGCGCTCACCGGGCTCACCATGGCCGAGTATTTCCGCGACGAGGTTCGTCCGGACTCAGGCGGCAAAGGTCGCGACGTGCTGTTCTTCATCGACAACATCTACCGCTACACGCTCGCCGGCGTCGAGGTGTCGGCGCTGCTCGGGCGCATGCCGTCCGCGGTCGGCTACCAGCCGACGCTCGCCGAGGAGATGGGCGTGCTGCAGGAGCGCATCACCTCCACCAAGAAGGGCTCCATCACATCCATCCAGGCGGTCTACGTGCCCGCCGATGACCTCACCGACCCCTCGCCCGCGACTACGTTCGCGCATCTCGACGCCACCGTGGTGCTGTCGCGGCAGATCGCCTCGCTCGGCATCTACCCCGCGGTGGATCCGCTCGATTCCACCAGCCGTCAGCTCGATCCGCTGGTGGTGGGCGAGGAGCACTACAACACCGCGCGCGGCGTGCAGGCGGTGCTGCAGCGTTACAAGGAGCTGCAGGACATCATCGCGATCTTAGGCATGGACGAGCTGTCGGAGGAGGACAAGCTCACCGTGTACCGCGCGCGCAAGGTGCAGCGCTTCCTCTCGCAACCGTTCAACGTCGCCAAGGTGTTCACCGGGCAGGACGGCAAGATCGTGCCGCTCAAGGACACCATTCGCGGCTTCAAGGGCATCATTAGCGGTGAGTTCGACTCGCTCCCCGAACAGGCCTTCTACATGGTCGGCACGATCGAGGAAGCCGTCGCCAAGGCGAAGACGTTGCAGTAGCCATGGCGGACGCACCGACCATTCATGTCGATATCGTGAGCGCCGAAGGCGAGCTTTTCTCCGGCCCGGCGCGCATGGTGTTCGCCTCCGCCTCTGAAGGCGACATCGGCATCGCCCCGCGCCACGCGCCGCTCCTGACGCTGCTCAAGCCGGGAGAGGTGCGCGTGCAACCGCCCGAGGGCGAGGAGCAGCACTTTTTCGTCGGCGGCGGAGCGCTGGAAGTGCAGCCGAACCGCGTCACGGTACTGGCGGACACGGCGCTGCGTGCCAAGGATATCGACGAGGCGGCGGCACTCGCCGCCAAGCAACGCGCAGAAGATGCCCTCAAGGATCGGGCCGGTCACATCACACTGGCCGAGGCGCAGGCGGAGCTGGCACGGGCGATCGCCCAGCTCAAAGTCCTCAACCGCCTGCGCAAGCTGCGAGGCTGAGTCGCTGGACCCCTCAGCGGATCGTCCGGAAGTCGCCGCGGCAGCCACCACGCCGGCCCCGCCCGGTGTCCTTGCGGGCCTCGCGCGTAACCTGAGCGGCGGCCTGGCGCTGCTCGTGCTGCGCCGGCGCTGGCCGCCACGGTTCGTCGTCAGCTTCGACCAGCTCGCCGCGCTCCTCGCGGTCAATCTCGCCGTGTGGGCGCTGTTCGACTTCCTGCATGCCGAGCGGCACGCGCCGCTCGCGCTCGATGGCCTCTTCGGCTGGGCCTGCTACCTGCTGCTCGCGCTCGCCGCCTGCGCCGCGGTGGCACGCGTCCAGAGCCGGGGTGCCAACACGCGCGCGCTGCTGGTCCCGGCCCTCGCGGTCGCGCCGTTCGTGATGATCCTTTTCTGGCTCGCGCTCGATGTGCCGGCGGTAGCCGCACGGCCGCTGGCCGCGACGCTCGTGGCGCTCGTCTACCTCGCGTGCCTCGCGGTGCGCGTGCTGGGCGCGGCCTATGGCGTTTTGCGCCGCGCCACGCTCGTGACGGCACTCGCGCTGGTCCTGGCGTCCCCCTGGGTGCTCGGATTGCTCAACCTCGACACGCGACTGTGGGTCGCCGAGGAGCCGGAGGAGGCGCAAAGCGGCGACGACAACGGCCAGACCGAGGCGCTGCTCTACGAGCAGCCGGCACGCATCGCGGCGGCGGTGTCGCGGGTGAAGGCCGCGCAGCCCGGCAAGCCGGGGGTGTACTTCGTCGGCTTTGCCGGCGATGGCGCACAGGGCGTCTTCCGCCGCGAAGCGCAGTTCGCCAGCGAGGTCTTCGGTGCCCGTTTCGGCTCGCTCGACCGAACGGTGCTCCTGATCAACGACGTCGAGGACCGCGAGTCCTACCCGCTCGCCAGCCTCTCGGGGCTCGCGCAGGCCCTCAAGGTGCTGGCCTCGCGCATGAACACGGAGACCGACGTGCTGGTGCTGTTTCTCACTTCGCACGGCTCGGAGGATGGACTCGAGGTCGAGAACGGCTCGCTGCCGCTCGCGCAGATCGCGCCCTCGGATCTGCGCGAGGCGCTCGACGCCTCGGGGATCCGCTGGCGTGTCGTGGTGATCTCGGCGTGCTATGCCGGTGTCTTCGTCGACGACCTGAAGAGCGACAGCTCGGTGATCGTCACCGCGGCGGACGCCGATCACAGCTCCTTCGGCTGCGACGATGACCGCGAGCTCACCTGGTTCGGCGAAGCCTTCCTCAAGGACTCCCTCCCCGGCAGCGCCTCGCTCGAGGCGGCCTTCAACAAGGCCGCCGGGCTCATTGCGCGCCGCGAGGACGCCGAGCACCAGACCCATTCGAACCCGCAGCTGTACGTCGGCCCGCTCATGCAGAAGAAGCTCGCCGAGCTCCCCGCCCGCAGCCCCGACTCCAACGCCCATGCTTACACCGTGCAGCGGTGAGTAAAATCCACCCTCATGCGCAAGCGCAACTCACGGCGGACTCCTCTGCGCAGGCGTAAGCCGCAGGCGGCTCCCGGGCGCGCACTGCCCGCACCGGCGCCGCGCCGCGCCCGCCGCGCCGCGCCGCGCGCCGTGCCACCGAAGGCGCGTCGCGTCACGGCTCGACTCACACCGCCGCTGTCCGTCGTCATTCTGGCCGCCGGCGAGGGCAAGCGGATGAAATCCGCTCTGCCGAAGGTGCTGCAGCCGCTGGCTGGTCGGCCGCTGCTCAAGCACGTGATCGACACGGCCCGCACGCTCGCGCCGAGCGCCATCCACGTGGTTTACGGGCACGGCGGCGAACGTGTGCGTGCGGCGCTCGAGCGCGAGGCGGTCTCCTGGACGCTGCAGGCCGAGCGGCTGGGGACCGGCCACGCGGTGCAGCAGGCGATGCCGCACATCCCCGATGACCACCGGGTGCTCGTGCTCTACGGGGACGTGCCGCTCATCAGCCGCGCGACGCTCCTCAAGCTTCTCGAGCCCGCCGCGGCGCAGCACCTGAGTCTTCTCACGGTGCGCCTCGCGGATCCTAAGGGTTACGGTCGGATCATCCGCAATGGCCGCGGGCTGGTGCAGAAGATCGTCGAGCAGAAGGATGCGAGCCGCGCGCAGCTTGCGATCCAGGAATGCAATACCGGCGTGCTCGTCTGCCCCGCGCAACAGCTGCGCGAGTGGCTCGGGCGGTTGAAGACGGACAACGCCCAGGGCGAGCGCTACCTGACCGACGTCATCGCGCTCGCAGTGACAGAGAAGGCGCCGGTGAGGGCGCTCATGGCGCACGATGCGCACGAGGTGCTCGGCGTGAACGACAAGGCGCAGCTCGCGCTCCTCGAGGGGGTGTGCCGCGCGCGCCGTGCGCACGAGTTGTTGCTCGCGGGTGTCACGCTCGCCGATCCCGCGCGTCTCGACGTCCGCGGCCTCCTCACGCACGGGAGCGACGTCGTCATCGACGTCAATGCGGTATTCGAAGGCAAGGTCGTGCTCGGTGACCGCGTGCGCATCGGCCCCGGCTGCGTGATCCGCGACAGCGAGATCGGCGCCGACACCGAGGTATTCGCGCACTGCGTGATCGATGGCGCCATCATCGGCCCCGGCTGCAGCATCGGTCCGTTCGCGCGGCTGCGTCCGGCGACGACGCTCGCCGCTGCCGTGCACATCGGCAACTTCGTGGAAGTGAAGAACTCGCAGCTCGGCGACAGCTCCAAGGCGAATCACCTCGCCTACGTCGGCGATGCCGAGGTGGGCAGCCGCGCCAACATCGGCGCCGGTACGATCGTGGCGAACTACGACGGCGCGCGCAAGAACCGCACCACCATCGGCGACGACGTGCATACCGGCTCCAACAGCGTGTTGGTTGCGCCCATCGTCGTCGGCGCCGGCGCCACCATCGCCGCCGGCTCCACCGTGACGCACTCGGTGCCGGCGGGCAAGCTCACCGTTGCGCGCGCGCGCCAGGTCACCGTCGAAGGTTGGCGCCGACCCTCCAAGCCCTGAAGTTCGAGCGCCGCAAAAAATTTGCTGCACACGTGAAACGTGACTGTAGCACTCGGGGACTACTGTTGTGCTCGCTCCGAGAAGAACGCGGCTGAGGGTCAGGGCATGACTGCGTCGGAACGTCAGCGGGCCGAATGGCTCGACCCGGGCTTTTGGGATCGGCTCGATCGGCTGGAAAGTCGGCACCGACGTGTTCAGTCGGAGCACGAAACGGCGCAGCGCAGCCTCGAGCGGCTGACGCCGCGCGAGAGCGAAGAGTTGCGCGTGGCCTGGCAACGCTACTGCGAAGTGATCGCCGAGCTCGACCGCGCCAGCGCCGAAATCGAATCCCTGCGTACGTGCCAGAGCTGAGTTCGCCAGAGAGGCCTTTCAGGTCGCTGTCGCGCCGCTCTCGGGAGGAGCTGAGCGCGCTGCAGGCGAGCGTTCGCGAGCAGGGCACGCTGCGCGAGTCGGCGCTGCGCATGTTCGTCGTCAGCCGTCAGGCCACCACCACGATGGCACAACGGGAGTTTTGGCTGGAATTCGTCTGTGCCGACCAGGAGTACCGCATCGCGGTACGACGCCTGGCGCAGTTCTGCCTCGAGCACAGGCATGGATCGCCGCGCACCTGGAGGATGGTATGAGACGTCGTGCCCTGGTCACGGGCATTACCGGGCAGGACGGCGCCTACCTCGCCGAGCTGCTGCTGGCGAAGGGCTACGAGGTGCACGGCATCAAGCGGCGGGCGTCGCTTTTCAACACCGAGCGCATCGATCATCTCTACCAGGATCCACATGCCGCGAACCCGTGCCTGCACCTGCACTACGGCGATCTCACCGATGCCACCAATGTGCTGCGCATCATCCAGCAGGTGCAGCCGGACGAGATCTACAACTTGGCGGCACAGAGCCACGTGCAGGTGTCGTTCGAGACTCCCGAATACACGGCTAACGCCGATGGCCTCGGGACCCTGCGTATCCTCGAGGCGATGCGCATCCTGCGCCTCGAGAAGAGCACCCGCTTCTACCAGGCCTCGACCTCGGAGATGTTCGGCCTGGTACGCGAGTCGCCACAGAGCGAGACGACGCCGTTCTACCCGCGCTCGCCCTACGGTGTCGCCAAGCTGTACGCCCACTGGATCACGGTCAACTATCGCGAGGCCTACGGCCTCTACGCGTGCAGCGGCATCCTCTTCAATCACGAGTCGCCGCTGCGCGGGGAGACTTTCGTATCGCGCAAGATCACCCGCGGCCTCACGCGCGTGGCGGAGGGCCTGCAGTCGTGCGTGTACCTCGGCAACCTCGATGCCCGGCGCGACTGGGGGCACGCGCGCGACTACGTCGAGGCGCAGTGGCGGATGCTGCAGTGTGACGAGCCCCGCGATTTCGTGATCGCGACCGGCGTGCAGCATTCGGTCCGTGATTTCGCCGAGCAGGCCGGCGCGCTGCTCGGGATGCGCATCGAGTGGCGCGGGCGCGACGCGGAAGAGACCGGGATCGACCGCAAGAGCGGGCGCACCGTGATGCGCATCGATCCACGCTATTTCCGCCCGACCGAGGTCGCCTCGCTCCTCGGGGACGCCTCGCGTGCCCGACGCGAGCTCGGCTGGTCACCCACGGTGAGCTTCGAGGAGCTGGTGCGCGAGATGGTCGACGCCGACCGCGCGCTCGCGCGGCGCGACGCTCTGGTCGAGCGCGCCGGCTACCGCCCGGCACTGGTCCGGGAATGATGGCGCCGCGCGCCCCTTCGCACATGGCCGCAGCCCCCGTCGACAGCAGCAGCCGCATCTTCGTCACCGGCCACCGCGGGCTCGTCGGCTCTGCAATCACGCGCGCCTGCCGGGCGGCCGGCCGGGACAACCTCCTGCTGCGCACCCGTGGCGAGCTCGACCTGCGCGATGCTGCCGCGGTGGATGCTTTCTTTGCCGCCGAGCATCCGGAGTACGTTTTCCACGCCGCCGGCCGGGTCGGGGGCATCCGTGCCAACGACACTCAGCCCGCCGATTTCCTGCGTGACAACCTGCAGATAGCGGTGAACGTCATCGACTGCGCCTGGCGTCACGGGGTGAGGAAGCTGCTCTTCCTCGGCTCGAGCTGCATCTATCCAAAGCTCGCACCGCAGCCACTGCGCGAGGAATACCTGCTGACCGGCGCGCTCGAGCCGACCAACGAGGGATACGCCATCGCCAAGCTCGCGGGCCTGAAGATGTGCCAGGCCTACCGCCGACAGTATGGCTTCAACGCCATCACGCTGCTGCCGACGAATCTCTACGGCCCGGGCGACAACTTCGACCTGGAGACTTCGCACGTTCTGCCCGCGTTGCTGCGCAAGATCGATCAGGCACGCGCCAAGGGCGCGAACCAGGTCACGATCTGGGGCAGCGGCACGCCGCGCCGCGAGTTCCTGCACGTGGACGACCTCGCCGACTGCTGCCTCTACGTCATGCAGCACTACGACGAGCCGCTGCCGCTCAACGTGGGCTGGGGCGAGGACCTCACCATCCGCGACCTCGCGACGCTGCTCGCGCGCGTCATCGGCTTCGAAGGGAGTTTCGAGTTCGACGCCGCGCGGCCGGACGGTACACCGCGCAAGATCCTGGACGTGTCGCGACTCGCCGCGCTCGGCTGGCGCCCGCGGATCGATCTCGAGACCGGCATCACAAGAACCTACGCGTGGTACCTGGAGAACGTTGTGGGGAGTCTCCCTGTCACGAGTGCGGCCTAGCAACTCAACACGGCCGCAGACACTCGGACGCACGAGCACGGCGACGCCCGCTACGTCCAAGGTGTTTGGGTTGCTATCGAGCCCAAGCGACTGAAACGGCGCGTCTTTACGTAGCCGGCCGTTGCGCTGCGCGCCGCGCATCCGTTTGGCGCAGAGCGGGCGCGCGCCGGCCGCGGTCGCCGATACGCGACGCGCACGCGGTTGCCCTGTCATCCACTCGTCACGCAGCCGACCTACATTGCGCGAGCCGTGTTTTCAGACGCAGAACAACCGGGGATACGGTCCGATGCTGTTGAAGTCATGGAAGGCGGGCGCTGTCTTGCTCGCGACGTGCTGGGCGCTCCTGTGCTCGGAGTCTCGCGCACAGGCACCGTCCCCGCCGTTCCAGGCCGTTCATACGGTCGCGGCCCCGGATCGCGCGGTACCCGTCGAAGATACGCTCAACATCGCCAACTCAGGCACGTATGAGATCACGCTGACGGATCTCGGCGCGCAGCTGCCGACGCCGGCGCCGCTCGCATCGGTGAAGCTGGCGATCACGAGCGGCAGCGCCATCGTCGGGACCCCTCTCTCAGGACCCGGAAGCGCGAGCTTCAACGCCACGCCCGGCGCTTACGTGATCCACGTCGTGGGCCTCCCCGGCACCGTTCCGGGGTCCGGTCCCTTCGGCATCACCGTCACCGATTCGAGCAACAACCAGGTGGCGAGCTTTTCCGGCACGCTCGCTCTGCCGCAGACCGCCGTTCCGAGCAACGAAGGCGTCCTCACGGGCAGCTTCGAGGTGCAGACGGGGGGCAGCTATCAGGTCACGTTGTCTGACCTGCAGTTTCCCGCGAGCCTCTCCACGCTGACGCTGGCGATCACGGTGCAAGGCGGAATGCTCGTCACGACGCTGCCCGCGACCGGCACTCAGAGCGTCAACCTGCCGACCGGCGTGTATGACATCTTCGCCGTCGGTCAGTCGAGTGGTTCGCCACCCGCCGGGCTCTACGGCGTGAACGTCAGCCCTTCGGGCGGAGGCACGTCCCTCTTTACGCGTACCGTTGCGGTTGGCGCCGTCTCACTCGTTGCCAGCCCCTCGCTCGGCGCGGGGAACTACACACTGACGCTCGCGGACCTCAAGGTCCCGAGCAGCCTCGCGCAGCTCGGGGCGGTCATTGCGGTCAACGGGCAGGCCGCCGCGCAACTGAACTCCGCCGGCAGCACGCCGTTCACGGCTACCGCAAATACTTACGAGGTGTTTGCACTCGGTGTACCCGGGCCGTCGGGGACGGGCAGCTATACGCTGGCTGTGCAGCCCACGGGCGGTGGCGCGGCGGCGCTCAGCGTCGCCCGCGCGGTCAGCACCCCCGGAGGCGCGGTGCAGGCCTTCAGCTTCGACACCGAGGTGCCGACCGCCGGCGGCTATACCCTGAACCTCGCGGATTTCGCACTGCCGGCGCCATTCGTGTCCCTGAGCGCCGTGGCGACGCAGAACGGCGCGACGCTCGGCAATGCCCAGCAGGGCGCCGGGGCACAAAGCGTGATCGCCTCTGCCGGGCCTCTTACGCTCCTGGTGTTCGCGCAGCCCGCCGCATCGTCGGGAAGCCTCTTCGGGATCGATCTCGAGCCGAGCGGCACGACCAATCCCGTCTTTGCCACGACTCAGGGGGTCGGCGAGCTTTTCTCCGTTCAGGAAATCAACATCGGTACGGGGGGCACCTACGCAGTCAGCGTGAGCGATGTGGGATTCCCGGCGCCGCTCGCGAATCTTGCCGTCGTCGTGACCCGCGGCGCCAACCAGTTCGGATCGATCTTCGCCGGCGGGAAGTTCTCCTTCGTGGCGACGCCCGGCAACTACTTCCTCAACTTCCTCGCGCAGCCTGGCGGCAGCGATCAGGCCGGCACCTACGCGCTCGGCATCGCTTCGGCACCGGCGGCCCCGCTCGTGACGTTCACCAGCGATGCCAACTCGGTCGCTTCGGGCGGAACCGTGAATCTGGTGTGGACCAGCCAGAATGCCACTGCCTGTAGTGCATCGGGCGGCTGGAGCGGTAAGCAACCGACCAGCGGCTCGATGACGAGCCCCGCGCTCACCAGCACCACGACCTTCACGCTGAGCTGCAGTGGCGCGGGGGGAAGCACCGCGAAGTCGCTGCAGGTCTCGGTCACCGGCGGCTCCTCGGGCGGCGGAGGGGGCGGAGAGTTGAGTCCGGCGCTGCTGCTCGCGCTCTCCGCGGGCCTTCTTTTCAGGGGCCGTCGCACACGCCTCTTGCGAGCGGCCGCTGAGGCGGGACGCTGTCATGGGTCCGTCACACGCACTTCCTAGAGTGCAATGCCCGCATTGCTCGGGAACTCCAGGGACTGAGGCAACGCGTATGTTCCGATTCGGATCGCTCGCTGTGGCCGTCGTCTGCCTCCTTACAGTCGGCTGCGGCGGAGCGCAATCGCGGCTCGTCGCACACATGGAGCGCGGTCAGGCCTATTACGCACAAGGCAATTACTCGAAAGCCAACGTGGAGTTTCGCAACGCGCTGCAGATCGCGCCGAAGGACGTGACCGCGCGGCTGATGACCGCCAAGACCGCCGAACGGCTGGGCCAGCCGGGCGCCGCCGTGGGTCTTTATCAGTCGGTGGTCGACTCGACCCCCGACAATGTGGAGGCGCGCACCAACCTCGCGCGGCTTTTTGTCTTCGGCGGGGTGCCCGCCCGCGGACTCGAGGTGATCAGGCCGGCGCTGGCCTCGCATCCCGACGATGCGGTGCTGCTCGCCTTGAGCGCCGCGGCTAAACTGCAGCTCAAAGACAAGGCCGGTGCGCGCGCGGACGCCGAGCGTGCGCTGCGAGTTGCGCCGGCGAACGCGGACGCCGTGGCGCTGCGCGCCGGACTCTACGAGCAGGACGGCGATCTGCCGGCGGCCATCGCACTGGTCGGCAACGCCGTGCAGCAGTTACCCGCCTCGACCGACCTCAGGGAAGTGCTCGCCAGGCTTTATCTGGCCGCCAATGACGCAGACAGGGCGGAAGCGCAGCTGCGCGAGCTCGTGCGGTTGCGGCCGACCAATGCCCAGTATCGCTATCAGCTCGCGAGCTTCTACTCGCAGACGCATCGCCAGGACCAAGCCCAACGCACGCTCGAGGAGGCGGTCAAGACGCTGCCCAAAGACGATGAGGTGAAGCTCGCACTGGTGGACTTCCTGGTCTCGCAGCGCACCTCGCAGCAGGGCGAGCGGGTGCTCCGCGACCTGATTGCACAAAACCCGGATAACGACAATCTGCGCCTCGGACTCGCTGCGCTGCTGCAGCGTTCGAATCGCAACGACGAGGCCATTGCGCTGTACAACGAGGTTATACGCCGCTCGGGGACGGGCCCGCAGGGTCTCACTGCCCGGGATCGCCTCGCAGCCGTCGCGCTCTCTCAGGGACGCGCTGACGATGCGCGCAAGCTCGTCGCCGACGTGCTCGAGCGAAACCCGCGCGACAACGACGCGCTGCTGATCCACGGACAGATCGCCCTCGCGAGCCGCGATCCGGGAGTCGCGATCAGCGACTTCCGTGCGGTGCTGCGCGATCAGCCCAAGGCGACGCAGGCTTATCGGCTGCTCGCCGAAGCTCACGTGGCGAACGGCGAGCTGGCGCTTGCGGTCGAGGCGTTGCGCAGCGCCGTGGGCACGGCGCCGGCCGACACTTCGCTGCGGATCGAGCTCGCGGAGCTCCTGGCGAGCACTGACGGCCCCGATGCCGCGGTTGCCTTGCTCGAGGAGACCGTGCGCTCAGCGCCGGCCGACGTCGCCGCGCGCGAGGCGCTCACCCGTGCTTACCTCCGCAAACGCGACTTTGCCTCTGCCGTGACGGCCGCGCAGGGCCTGAAGACGCTGAGGCCCGACGTCCCGATCGGCTACTACCTGGCCGGTCTCGCAGCCGAAGGACAGAACCGCCTCGATGACGCGCAGAAGGAGTTCGAGCATGCGCTGTCGCTTCAGCCGGGGGCGTTCGATGCGCTGTCGGCGCTCGCGCGGCTCGAGCTCGCCCGTGGGCGAGGCGCGGAAGCGATCGCCCTCGTGAAGGGCGAGATCGAGCGCGATCCGAAGGCCGTGCCACCGCGCGTGCTGCTCGGGGAGCTCTATGTCGCGCAGAGGAATCCGTCGCTCGCGATAGCTACGTTCACCCAGGCGACGACGCTCGCGCCACGGTGGTGGGCGCCCTACCGTGGCCTCGCCCAGGCGAAGCTGGCCGCGAACGATGTGCCTGGAGCCATCGCCGCATACGGGGCGGGCATCAAGGCCGCGCCCACGGAGGTGCTGCTCATCACCGAGCTCGCGAGTCTCTACCAGAAGGAGGGGCGCATCGATGATGCGATCGCGGCCTACGAGGCCTGGAATCGCCAGAACCCGCAGTCGCAGACGGTGGCGAACAACCTGGCGATCCTGCTCGTGACCTACCGCAGCGATCGGACGAGCCTCGATCGCGCGCGCGACCTGACGGCCGCGTTCGCCTCCTCCAATGACGGGTCACTCCTCGACACCAACGGCTGGGTGCACTTCAAGCGCGCCGAGTACGCCGATGCTCTGCCGGTGCTCGAGCGTGCCGCCGAGCGCTCACCGAACTCGCGCGAGATCCGCTATCACCTGGGAATGGCCGAGCTGCACGCTGGCCGGACGGACCGCGCCCGCAGCGACCTGGAGACGGCGCTCTCGGGCTCGGCGACGTTCTCCGGAGCCGACGAGGCGCGCATCGTCCTCGCCGGGCTCAAGAAGGGCTGAGATGAGCCGCCGAGCGGCGCTCGCGCCGTGAGCCCACAGCCACCGTGAAGTTCGCCCGGCCGCCTGTCTTCCCTGCGCCGTCGTGAGCGCTTCCTCCTCCCAAAAGAGCGTCGTCTGGATCGCATCCTATCCGAAGAGCGGCAACACCTGGCTGCGCTTCCTCGCCTGCAATCTGGTCTTCGGACCGGTGGATTCTGCGGCGGAGCTCGCGCGGCTCGCGCCCGACGTTCACGAGCTCAGCGGCACGTGCGAGATCCAAAGTAAGCGCGTGCTGATGAAGACTCATTTCCCTTACTCCCCACGCCTGCCGCTCGCGGCGCGGACCGCGGCGGCGATCTACGTCGTGCGCCACCCGGCGGACGTCATGCTGTCGAACTTCCATTACGCCAGGCGCAGGGGCGCCGCTGCGACTGACGACGCCTCGGCGCTCGAGCGTTACCTCGAAAGCTACATCGCATCGCGTGGCGACCCGCGCTGGCTCGAGCTCGGCATGGGCAGCTGGGAAGAAAACGTGCGCAGCTGGGTGAGCGGCGAGCGTGACTTCCCGCTCATGCGCGTGCGCTACGAGGACCTGCTGGCGGATGCGCCGAAGCTCGGCCGATCGCTGTGCGAGTTTCTCGGCCTCGTGAGAAGTCCCGAACAGATCGAGCGCGCCGTGGCCGCCGCCTCGTTCGCGCGGCTGCGGGAGATCGAGGAAGCCGACATCCGTGAGCAGCGGGTCGGGATCTTCTTCAAGCCGTATCTTCGCCCCGGGATCGAAGCGGGCGTTCGCTTCATGCGCGCGGGCCGCAGCGGTGAGGGCGCGCGCATGCTCTCCGCGCAGCAGCGCGAGCGCTTCGATGCCGCTTTCGGACCCTTGCAGCGCGAGCTCGGTTACCTGACGTGAATTCCGCAGCCACTCTTGGCAGGGCCGTGGACCTGCTGCGACGCGGAAGCACCGAGCAGGCCGCTGCGCTCTGCCGCGAGCTGATACGGGTGCAGCCGCGTGACGCGCAGGCATTGCACCTGCTCGGCGTGATTGCGCTACAGCAGAACGACACCGACGCCGGCATCGCGTTTCTGCACCGCTCGCTCGCGGCCGAGCCCGATCAGCCTTTCGTCTGCTGCAACCTCGGCAATGCACTGCAGGAGATCGGCCATGCCGATGCCGCCCTCGGCTACTACCAGCGGGCGCTCCAGCTCGCGCCCGATTTCGCCGGTGCTTTCTACAATCTGGGTAATGCGCTCACCGCACTCGATCGCACGGAGGAAGCGCTCGCGAGCTTTGATCGCGCCGTCGCCCTCGAGCCCGAACATGCCGATGCGCACAACAACCGCGGCAATGCCCTTCTCAAGCTGGGCAGAGCCGAGGCGGCACTCGAGTGCTACCGGAGAGCGCTCAGCGCCCGACCGGACTTCGCACTCGCGCTCGGCAACTGCGCGCGGGCGCTGCGGGTGCTGCAGCGTTACCCCGAGGCGGTTGCCATCTACGACCGGATGCTCACAGCGCAACCCAACGACGGTGACACACTGCTCGAGCGCGGCGCCGCGCTTCTCGAGCTGCAGCGTCCCTCCGAAGCGCTCGCGAGCCTCGATCGCGCGGTGGCGCTCCAGCCGCGCGCGTCCGGGGCCTGGTACCACCGTGCCACCGCGCGCCTCGCTCTCGAGGAGTTCGATCGAGCCCTTCCCGACTACGAGGAGTCGCTGCGCCTCGAGCCGGAGTTTCCCGAGGCGCTCGTCGGTCGTGCCAGGGCGCTGCGCGGCCTGCGACGCAGCGCCGAGGCGCTCGCCGACATCGAGCGCGCGGCGCGGTTGCAACCCGGCTCCCCCGACATCCACTACCTGCACGCCGTGATACTGCGCGAGCTCGAGCGGCCTGAAGCGGCTGCGGCGGGATTTGCGCGCGTGCTGGAGCTCGCCCCGGGTTATGCATACGCGCGGGGCAATCTGCTGCAGACGCGCTTGCAGAGTTGTGACTGGACGGACTGGGAGGCAAGCGTGGCGCGCGTGGTGCAAGAGGTCGCTGCGGGCACGCGCGTCTGCCTCCCGGGGCCCTTCATCCCGGTGGCAGGCACCGCGGCCGAGCAGCTTGCGTGCACGCGGCTGTTCGTCGCGGACAAACACGCCACGCCGCGCACGCCGCTCTGGACCGGCGCGCGCTACCGGCACCGCAGGATCCGTGTGGCGTACGTGTCGGCGGATTTCCGCGAGCATCCGGTGTCGCGACTCCTTGCGGGCGTGATCGAGCAGCACGACCGCGAGCGTTTCGAGACGCTCGCCATCTCGCTGCGCGAGCCGCCGCGAAGCTCCTTCGTGGCACGGCTCGAGCAGGCCTTCGACCGCTTCATCGACGTCACCGGGCGCGGCGACCGCGAAGTCGCAACGCTCTTGCGCGAGCTCGAGATCGATATCGCGGTGGACCTCATGGGCTTCAGCGGCAACGCACGTACGGCCATATTCGCGCACCGTCCGGCGCCCGTGCAGGTCAACTACCTCGGCTACACGGCGACGATGGCGTTGCCTTGCATCGACTACATCATTGCCGATCGCATCGTCATCCCGGAGGCGGACCTGGGCGCCTACACCGAGAAGGTGGCATACCTTCCCGGGAGCTACCTGCCGAGCGACGACACGCGCACGATCGCCGCCGAAACTCCGACGCGTGCTCATTGGGGTCTGCCGGATGGCGGCTTTGTCTTCTGCTGCTTCAACACGCACTACAAGATCAACCCCGGATGTTTCGCGATCTGGATGCGCTTGCTGGCGGCGACCCCGGGGAGTGTGCTCTGGCTCGCAGAAGGCTCGAGCGCCGTGAGCGGCAATCTGCGCGCGGCCGCCGCGTACGTCGGCATTGCGCCCGAGCGTCTGGTGTTCGCCCCGCGTGTGCCGGCGGCCGCCGATCACCTCGCGCGTCATCGTCTCGCGGATCTCTTCCTCGACACGACGCCGTTCAACGCGCACGCCACGGCGAGCGATGCGCTCTGGGCCGGATTACCCGTTCTCACCTGTCAGGGCGCTACCTTTGCCGGGCGCGTCGCCTCGAGTCTGCTCACGGCGGCGGGGCTTCCGGAGCTCATCAGCTCGAGCCTCGAGGCGTACGAGGCGAAGGCGCTCGAGCTCGCCGCGACGCCGCTGCGGCTCGCGGAGCTGCGCGGGCGCCTCGAGCGCCATCGCAGCACGCTCCCGCTATTTGATACGACACGTTATTGCCGCCATCTCGAGGCGGCCTACACCCTCATGTGGCAGCGCGCCGAGCGCGGCGAGACACCGCGGCACCTTACGGTCGAGCCGCTCCGCTAGCCGCGCAGCGCGCTGCGGCCGCGCCACATTGCCACGCCGCGCCTGTCAAACGTATGCGGAATGTCATACACATCGATTGCCCGACGGCGATGCCACGTTGTGCGTCGCAAATTGCGGCGCGCAGACTGGTTTCTTCTTCACAGTCCAGAAACTTCGCTGACATCATTGCGCGCCACGATTCTCCCCCGTGCCGGTTCCGAGTGCTCGCAGCTTGCTGGACGAAGCTCGGCGCGGGCGGCACGGCAAAAGAGACCACGTAATAACGGTTTATGGGAGCAAACCTAATGTCCTCGAATTCCAGCTTCAAGGTACTGGCGGGTGTCGCGGCGCTTGCGCTCGCTGGTACTGCGATGGCGAACACGAACCTCGACGGTACGAGTACCGGCGATGTCTTCCTCAACATCGTCGACACGACCAATAGCACCTCGTTCCTGTTCGATACCGGGATCGCCCAGGCATCCTTCAACGGCTCGAGCTCGCTCACGCCCTTCAACCTGGCCTCGGACCCGAACTACATTGCGTTCAAGGCGGCCGAGGGCGCGAGCGACGTTCTCGATTACTCCGTGGTGTCGGCCACGCTGACGAACAGCGGGACCACCGGAACGATTTTCTACACGTCGGCCCTGGGAACTCAGAGTGCCCAAGTGGGCGCCAACATTTCGACTGCGCAGACGGTGGTGTCGCAGTTCGCCACGGCCGCGAACGGCGTTACGAGCAGCACCACCAACTCGGCCAACCTCCCGACCGCGGACTATTGGGGGCAAAGCGGCTATGAGGGCATTTTCGCCACCAATCTGACGTCGAACGCGAACGGCGACAACGCAGCGGTCGGGACCGCGATGGCGTATTACGAGCAGACCAGCAGCAAATTGAACAGCGGCAGCAAACTGGCTACGTTGTCGACCTTCGCCGGCACGTGGGATCTGACCGCCGCCGGCATCCTGAGCTACACGGTTTCGAGCTCCACTGTTCCGCTGCCCGCGCCATTGATGCTCCTTCTGTCGGGTCTCGGCCTCACGGGTCTGCTCGGGCGCCGCGGCAAGTCGGCGGGTACGGAGCCGGGCGCCGCTGCGGTCTGATCGGTACCTGACTTGATCGGTATTTGGCCACTGAGTCGGGCGACCTCGCCAGGAGGCGCGGTCGCCCGACACCAGATCACCATTTGGAGATTCTCATGAACCTTAAAGGAAAGAGCTTGATAGCGGCCGCGGTCGCCGCGGCACTCGGATCGGGCGCGGCAGTTGCGCTGCCGCCCACGTCGACTCCGGCATTTGTGCTTTATGCGGCTGGCGGCTCGGCGCAGGCGAATGCGTTCTCGGTGGCGGCGAACACGATTCTGAGCAGCCCGGACAGCTATTCCGACAGCACCTCGGCCTGTACCGACAGCGGCTCCTACCGCGTGTGGTTCGGCGCCACGACTGCCGCTATTGGTACGATCACCGCCGGCACCAACATCCTGCTCCTGTACAAATTCAATGGCGGCAGCTTCGTGAACGGCGTCAATCCGCAGACCGCGGCGGGTGCCACACTCGCTTACCCGCAGACTTCTGCGATCCTCTCGACGTTGACGACTTCACAAAGCTGCACGAACGCGGGCGCGCCGAAGTACTTCTACAGCGACAGCGGCCAGCTCACCAACAATCAGCAGCCTGACTGGGGCGTTTCGGACGTGGAAGTCCCCCTGTTCCAGGGCATTAACAATCCCGGAACCGCCCCAAGCGGAACCTGTGCAACCAACGTCACCAACGCAAACTGCAACGGTGGGCCGGCACCGACGGTGGGCGCCGCCGATGGTATCTACGACAACCTCTTCGGGATCGCCGTGACACACAACGTGTACACCTCGACGAGCCACCCGAAGACCAATTTCAGCAGAGCAGAGATGGCCGGTATCATCAGAGGGACGATCAGCGACTGGTCTCAGCTCTACGACGACAACGGCTCGCAGATGGCCGCGGGCGGGATCATCTTCCTCGACCGTGGCCCGGGGTCCGGCACAAAGGCTTCGGGGAATCAGTATTTCCTCGGGTATCCGGGCTCCGGCTCATCTGCGCAGTTGCCGCACAGCGCGACCAAGGGGTACACCGGCACCAGCTTGGCCGACAGCCAGACCTATCAGGACGTGAATGAGAGCAGCACCACGAACGTCATCAATGACCTGATCAACGCTTTCAACGACGGGCTGCAGGCGGTTGCGGTGCTCGGCCTCGAGAATCCGCCCGCCCTGCACCAGGGTACCTGTGGGAGCAACTGTTACGATTTCACGAAAATCAACGGCGTAGCCGTCGATACGCAGGGTGCGAGCGACAACATCAATGGCACCGTGGCGACCAGCTACATCAATGTCGTGACCGGCGCGTACGACTTCTTTTACCAGAACTCGTTCAATACTCGCTCGGGGGTCATCGGCGGCTCAACTCCAGGTGACCTCGTGGCCGCGCAGGTTGAGGCTACGATGCAGGCTGCAGGATTCGTCGGAGCGAATTCGAGCAAGAGCTTCCCAGCCGCCGTGAACGGCACACTGCAGGATGCGGATAAGCTCTCCGCCGCCACGAAGGGTGGGACCTTGCCGACCCGCAACAAGGTCTCTCCGGCCCCGCTGCTGCCGAAGTTCGATGCCTCGACTATCGCTGGCCCGCTGTCGACCGTTACCGGTAGCGATCCTCTCTGACCGCGAGAAGAACAAGTACAGTTCGCGTCTGCGCAGGCCCTGTGGCAAACACAGGGCCTGCTTTTTTTACGTGCGCCTCTGATGCTTACGCGGGCGGGTTGAGCCTTCTCCTCGAAATTGTCGGCCCAGGGCGGCATAAAATTCCTGTAACCCCCTCCTGCTACTAAGGGTGAGGGGGTCATCAGTCAAACGCCGGGCAATGCGCGATCCGATGTCCAAGAAATACCCGTCGCAGAACGCGACTCGAGGAGCGAAGGTCACAGACTCGCGGCGCTGCAGCAGCGCCGCTGGACTCATGGGCTTCGCTGCACTTTGTGTCGACGCGGGCGCGGGTCCCCCGCACCCGCCGCTGCCGACGCCCTGCCTCGCCGGCAACTGCGGCAGCGCGGCGCAGTCGTTCCTGCAGAGCGGGATGGTATCCGCGGTCGCCACCGGGACTACGATGGATGTCACGCAATCGACCGGCAAGGTGATCCTCAACTGGGCCAGTTTCAACATTGCGAGCGGCTACAAGGTCGACTTCATCCAGCCGAGCGCGACGGCCGCCGCACTGAATCAGATCTGGAGCGCCGATCCGAGCGTCATCTCCGGTCAGCTCACGGCCAACGGCCAGATTTACCTCATCAATCAGAACGGCATCGTCTTCGATAAGGGCGCGCAGGTCGACGTCGGCGGCCTCGTGGCCTCGACGTTGCCGCTGCGCGATCCGGTGTTGTTCGAGAACGGGATTCTCTCGGAGAACGGCAATACCGGCTCGGCGCCACCACCGGTGTTTCAGGCGCCAGCGACCGGCACAGCCGGGGCGGTGGACGTCGATGCCGGCGCGACGCTGACCACTTCCGACGGCGGCAGGATCATGCTGCTCGGCTCGGCCGTCACCAATGCGGGATCGATCAGCACGCCCGATGGGCAGACGATCCTCGGAGGCGCGAGCAACGCCGTCTATCTCGCCGCCAGCAACAATCCGGCGATGCGCGGTCTGCTCATCGCGGTGGACGGCGGCGGTACCACGGGAACCGTGACCAACACCGGTCAGATCAGTGCCCCACGTGGCAACATCACCCTCGCGGGGCTCATGGTCAACCAGCGGGGACTGCTCTCGGCGACGACGTCCGTGACCGCCAACGGGTCGATCTACCTGGTCGCGGGCGATACCTCGGGATCGGGTGACTTCTTCGACGAGTTACCGCTCGATCGGAACGGTAATCCGACCGCCTTCGGCGGACTGCTGCCGAACAATGGCGGCACGCTCGTGCTCGCTCCGGGAAGCGAGACCGAGGTCCTGCCCGACGCGACGGACACGACGACCGTGACTGCCCAGCAGCAGGCGCAGTTCATTCCGTCCGAGATCGAGCTCACCGGTCTCAACGTGACGCTCGAAGGCAACGCCACCGTACGTGCGCCGAGCGGCATCGTCAACGTCCGCGCCGCCGCAGATCCTGCAGCGCTGATCACCAGCCCTAATACGGTGACCTCGGACAATACCGGCAGCATTTACCTCGACAAGGGCAGCACCATCGATGTCTCCGGCCTTCAGCAGGTCGCGGTCCCGGCGACGCAGAACGTGCTGCAGGTGACTCTCGAGACCAACGACCTGCAGGACGATCCGCTGCTGCGGAGCGGCTTTCTGCATGGAACGACCGTAACAGTTGACGCGAATCTCGGGTCGACAATCTTCAACGTCGCCCCCTATGCGGCCAACATCGGCAAGGGCATCGAGCAGATCTCGACCAACGCGGGCAGCATCGTCTTGCAGGCGACCGGGCAGGTGGTCACGCGCGCGGGCTCGACGCTCAACGTGTCCGGCGGCAGCGTGGCCTACCAGGGCGCCTTTGGACCGAGCACCACCAAGCTGATCGGCGAAAACGGTGTCGTCTATGACATCAGCAAGGCGCCGGTGAACATTCCGTATGTGGGCCTCGCCAACGTCTACTCCTATATCGACCCGACGTGGGGCACCAGGACCAGCGTCACGGCCGAGAGCTACTACCCGGGCTACATCCAGGGCGCGAACGCCGGCACCATTATCGTCGAGGCGCCGCAGACGTACCTGCGGGGCACGCTACTCGCGGAGACGGTCGCTGGCCTCTTGCAGCGAAGCCCCGGGACGCTCGCCCAGGGCGGGACCTTCGTGCTCGGCTGCGGCATCTGTGGCAACACCTCGAATCAGCCGGATTTCGGTATCAGTGGCGGCGTCACTTTCGTCGACAACCTGGAGGATGAGCTCGGCGGCGATCTGATCCTGGCTGACGGCACGATTGCTCCGGTCATACTGCCGGGCACGAGTCTGCTGTCACCGACGCAGCTCGAGCAAAGCGGGTTCAACTCGCTCGGCGTCTACAGCAATGGTCCGGTGTCACTGCCGGGCGGCACGACGCTGGCGCTCGCCCCCGACGGCAGCTTCAGCGTCAAGTCGACGCAATCGATCGACATTGCGGGCGCCGTCCAGGCGCCGGCTGCGAGCGTCGTCCTGCAGACCGTGAATGCCGGAGCGTTCGCGCCACACAACATCACGCTGGGCCCCGGCGCCGTCATCGACGTCAGCGGCAACTGGATCAACGACTCGCCGCTCGTCACCCCGCAGCCTGGCACGGCACCGACGGTCATCAACGGGGGCAGCGTCGCGGCGAACGCCTCGGGCAACGTCATGCTCGGAGCCGGCAGTGTGATCAACGTGTCCGGCGGTGGCTGGTTGAATCAGAGCAATCAGCTTTCCGCCGGAAGCGCAGGCAAGATCTCGCTCACCGCGAGCTTCACTCTCGACGCCAACGATCCGGTCACCGACCCTTACACGGGGCTCATCGACATCGGTAGCGGCGCGCGACTGCTCGGTGCCAGCCTGCATGCCGGCGGGGGCGGCACGCTTGCACTGCAATCGGGCTCCGTGACCGTCGGCTCGACTGCTGCAGGCACGGCCGGCGAGCTGCTGCTCGCGCCACAGTTCTTCACGCAGGGGGGATTCGCCAGCTACCAGATCGCCGGCGAGAACGACGTGATCATCGGCAACCTGCAGGACCTGGCCGACCGCGAGCCCGTTAGCATCACGCCGCTGCAGCAGAACCTGGTGTTGAGCGGAAACTGGCGGTTCGAGCCCACGGGAGCGGATCTCGCGAGCTTCAGTGCGCTTCAGACCCTACCCGAGCCGCAGCGCCAGCCCGCCAGCGTCAGTTTCACGACCAATACCAGCGATATCAAGGGGGGAGAGATCGGGGACGTCACGCTCGAGCGTGATGCCTCCATCCTCACTGATCCGGGGGCGGCGGTGACGCTCGCCGCCAACGGCTACAACGGCGACGTGCGCGTGTTCGGCTCCATCGTCGCCCCGGCCGGCAGCATTTCGCTGCAGCTGACCAACGGCAGCCCGCAGTCCGGGTCGGACCCGGGCTTCCTTCCCGACCAGGATATCGAGATCGGTCCGGCGGCACTGCTCGCGGCACGGGGCTACGCGAAGATCGACACCCTCGACCCGCTCGGACTGCCGGAAGGTTCGGTTCTTGCCGGCGGCACGATATCGCTCGTCGCCAACAAAGGCTTCGTCGTCACCGACCCTGGTTCCCGGATTGACGTGAGTGGCGTGGCCGGCGTGCTGGATCTCGTCGGAGCAAACAGCGTGACCGCGACCACTGTCGCGGCCAACGCCGGCTCGATCAATATCGCGGGGCGCGAGGGAATCGTGCTGCAGGGGGCCCTCGTGGGCGGTGCCGCTACCCTCGATGGCGCCCCCGTCGCCGGGGCGGGTGGCGGATCGCTCACCCTGGGACTTGGCAACCCGCCCTACACCAACGCCGGTCCCAACGGGACGGCTCAAGAAGGAGGAGGTTATCCGACCACCTTGCGTGTCATCACGCTGGAGTCTTCACCGGTTGCACCGCCGTCCTCGCCGCTGCCAAGCGGGACGGCATCCATATATGTGGGGACACTCGAGTCCGGGGGCTTCGATAATCTGACGATCCGCAGCGCGGACGTCATCAACTTCGACGGCACTGTCGCACTGCACGCGCCCGCCAGTCTCACCCTCGATGCGCCGTTGTTCACGGCCGGTTCCGGCACTCGGACGAGCCTGAGCGCGGCCTACGTCGCGGTCGGCAACTACTTCAACAATCCCGACTATTTCGACACCGGCGGCTTCGCCAGTCCGAACGCCCCGGCAGTGCTGAATCCCGTGTCAGGTTCGGGCTCGCTGTCGGTGAACGCCCAGCTGATCGACATCCGCGGCATCAGCGCCTTCAGTGGATTTGCCACCGAGACCTTCAGCAGCAGCGGCGACATCCGCTTCGTAGGCTCACAGAACACGATCAACGCGCCCCCTGCGGTGAATGTTCCGAACGATCCGAGCTTCGAGGGCGCGCTCAACACGGTCGCCGGCCTCACGTTGCGCGGCGCGCAGCTCTATCCCACGACCGCCGCGGGGTTCGCCGTCAACGATCTCCCGTCGGCCACTTCGCCGACGGCCACCACCGTGGCGATCCTGACGCCACACTCCGCCACGCCGGCGGTGCCCCTGTCCGCCGGCGGCAGCCTGAGCGTGAATGCCACCGACATCACGCAGGCGGGCGTGCTGCGCGCGCCGTTCGGCCAGATCGCGCTCAACGGCGTACCGATCCTCGACAGTCAGGGCAACGTACAGGTGGCGGGCAGTGTGACGCTCGAGGCCGGCAGCATCACCTCCGTGTCTTCGGACGGGCGGGTCATTCCCTACGGCGCGACGTCGAACGGCGTGCAGTGGACTTACAGCCCCGGCGCGAACGTCACCAACGTGCTGTCGCAACCGCCGGCCAAGCAGGTCAGCCTGAATGGCACGGACGTCGATGTGCAGAGCGGTGCGACCGTGAATCTCGCCGGTGGCGGGGATCTCTACGCGTACGAGTTCGTCGCGGGACAGGGCGGCTCGGTCGATGTGCTCGATCCGAACAACCTGCCTGCGGCGAATCATCCGCCCGGTAAGACGATATACACCTACGCCGTGATTCCCGGGCTCGGCTCTGCGTTTGCGCCGTTCGACCCGCAGTACTGGCAGAACTCACCGGCGACAACCGGTCAGACCATCACACTCCCCGCGGTGGGGGGATTGCCGGCCGGGACCTACGCGCTGCTCCCCGCCCGGTACGCTCTGCTGCCCGGCGCATTTGCGGTACAGGTCGTACAGCAGGACAGCAACATCATTCCCGGCACGCCCGTGCTGCAGCCCGACGGAACCTACCTCGTGGCGGCCCGCTTCGGCGTGGCCGGCACGAACGTCATGGACAGTCAGACAAGCTCCGTGCTGGTCGCCTCCGACTCCGTGGTCCGCACGCAGTCGCAGTACACGGACAGCTACGCCAACACTTTCTTCACCAATGCGGCACTCACGAGCAACACCGCCCCACCACAAGTTCCGGCGGACGCCGGGCAGCTCGAGCTAGCGGCGACCCGGAGCCTCGCCCTGAATGGCGCGGTGGACCTGAGCGCGGGAACCTTCGCCTCCGCCAGCGCCGGCAAGTCGACCTCCCAGGCGGGGCAGGGAGGCGATGTGGCGATCCAGGGGCAAAACCTGATCGTCGAATCCGCGAGCACGGCGGCACCGGCTGCGAATGGCACGGTTGAGCTCAGCGTTCAGCAGCTCAATGCGCTCGATGCCGGAACGCTGATCCTCGGCGCCTCCAGCAGTGAGACGGCAGGCGGTGAGCAGTTGACGTCGGCCACGCTGTCCGTGGAGCTCAAGAACACCACGCCGCTCACGGCCGGACAGGTCATCATCGCCGCACAGGACAGCGTGACGCTCGACGCGAGCGCGCAGGTCCTTGCCCGCAGCACGAGCGGAACCACCGCGAGCCCCAGTACGCTGCTGCTGCCGGGCGGGGGTGCGCTGCTGCGCGTCTCGAGCGGGGTTGCCGCGGCGCTCGTCGTCGATCCGACGACTCTGCCGGCCAATCCCACGGGCGTCGTCTCCGTCGGCGCCGGGGCAGACGTCGAGGGCACCGGGAGCGTCCTTCTCTACGGCACGAACGGCACGACGCTCGCGAGCAACGCGCAGATTCAGGCTCCGGCGGTGAGTCTCTACTCGAGCCTGATCAGCGTGGGAGCGGCGCCCGCGAACACGCCGGGCCTGACCCTCACGCCGGAGATTCTTGGGACGCTCAAAGGCCTGAGCGCCCTCACGCTCGGCAGCAGCTCAACGATCGATTTCTATGGGGCCGTGCAGATCGGCACGCCCGGCTCGGTTACCCCGAGCCTGACGAGCATCACCCTCGATGCGTCAGGCCTCGGCGGATATGGGGCCGGCGACAAGGTACTGCAGGCGGGAGCGATAACCCTCGATAACTCGAGCGGCGCGGCAGCGAGTTTCGCCACGCCACCGGATGGCTCAGGCGCACTCGAGCTGATCGCCAGTGCGGCAAAGGGCTCCGGGGAAATCACCCTCGGCCCCGGCAGCAAGAGCATCACTGGTTTCAGTGCGCTCAACCTGCAGGCTGACGGCGACATCTACGGCAGTGGCACGGGGTCGCTCACCGTCATGTCTTCTGCAGCAGTGCCGTTGACACTCGAGAGCGCGGCACTCGTTGGCGCCAACGGGTCGCAGCAGAGCATCTCGACCACCGGCTCGGTGACGGTGACGCGCTCGACTGCGAACCCCAATGTATCCCTGACGCCAGCAGGGGTCGGTGCGCAACTCGTTATCCAGGGCAGCGATATCGCGCAGGACGGCTCGATCGACTTCCCAGCAGGCAGCATCTCGTTGCAGGCCCTGAATGGCAACGTGGCACTCGGCGGCGGTTCGCTCACCAGCGCCGCCGGCATCGACAAGGGCTATACCGTGACCGACGTCGTCGCCGCGGGCGGTCCGGTCAGCCTGATCGCGACCAGCGGCAATGTGGCCATTGCCTCCGGTGCCACGGTCGACGTGTCGGGCGCGTCGTCGGTCGACGGCAATCTCGGCGGCGACGCCGGATCACTCACCGTGTCGGCGCCTCAGGGAACCTTCACCTACACCGGCAGCACACTGAAGGGCGGCGCCCCCGCCGGTGGGCAGCAAGGGAGCTTCACTCTCGATGTGGGCTCGGGCCTCTCCGGCTCGGGTTTTGCAGCGCTCGAGAGCGCGCTTACCGCGAGCGGCTTCCAGGGAGCGATCGATATACGCACCCGCAGCGATCCGGCGGTCACGATATCGGGCAACGTTCGGGCCGCGAGCTTCGAGCTGTCCGCGGACCAGGGGTCGATCGACGTCGCCGGAACCGCCGTCATCAACACGAGCGGTGGGACCACCCTCGACACCGACGGCGGCTCGATCGCACTTTGGGCCGGCCAAAACCTGACACTCGAGGCGGGGGCGCAGCTGCTGGCGAATGCCGGTTCCCCGGGGCCGGTGGGCCCGAATGGCACGAGCCTCGCCGCACGCGGCGGGGACGTGACGCTCGGCGTGTCGAGCGGTCAGATCCAGATCTTCGGAGGCACGGCCCAGAGTCCGACCACGATCAGCATGCAGGGCACTCCCGGTGCGGGCGCCGATGGCACCCTCACGCTGCGGGCCCCGCGCACGCCCGACGATACGAATGTCCAGGTGACGGTGCAGAACGCTGCGTCTGTCGACGTGGTGTCCGGCAATCCCGTCATCGTCGAGGGCTATCGGGCCTATGCGGCGACGCAACTCGGCAGCACCGACTCGGGCTGCGGCAGCGGCGGTTCCTGCGACGTCGCCGATCTCAACGGCCTCCTGTTCACGGACGCCGCGAGCTTCATGACGCATGCGGCGGCGATCACGGCGGCGCTGGGGTTACCCAACGTGCAGGTGCGGCCCGGCATCGAGGTCGACAGCCCCGCGAGCGGCGGCAGCAACGGCGACCTCACACTCGGCAGCACCTGGGACCTGGCGAGCTGGAATGCGGGGCTGGCGACGCCCGCCCCCTTCAACGTCACGCTGCGCGCGGCAGGCAATCTCATCTTCAATGCATCGCTGACCGATGGCTTCACTAATAACGGCCAGGCGGTGCCGATGTGGACCTTCGGCGAGCCGACCGCCGGCGCCGCCTCGGGATCCTACACGTTGACGGCCGGTGCGGATCTCACCGCCGCCGACCCACTGGCCGTGGTAAAGCAGCCCGCACCGGCGTCGAGCCTCGGTGCGCCGCCCAATTCCGGCAACCTCATCCTGACACCCGGGAACCTGATTCGCACCGGCACGGGCAACATCGAGATCGCCGCGGGGGGAGACGTGCTCCTCGGTTACGCCTTCAATGGCTACGATGCCAACGGCAATCTGCAGGTCTCTGAGAGCGATCCGCAGACCTCGGCGCTGTACACCGCCGGTGTGCCCGCCCCCGCACTGGACCCGAGCCTGTTCGCGCCCGTGAAGCCCGGCGACCTCGGCGGTCAGGCCGCAGCCTATCCGACGGGCGGCGGCGACATCAGCGTCACGGCTGCGGACGATATTCGCAGCGCCTTGAGTGCTCAGCTGGTGACCGACTGGCTGTGGCGCCGGGGATCACCCACCTCAACCACGGGGAATCCCCACAGAAACACGACCTGGTGGGTCATGTTCAACCTGTTCCAGCAAGGGATAGGCGCGCTCGGCGGCGGGGGCCTGTCGCTCAGCGCCGGTCGCGATATCGTCAACACGTCGGCCGTGATTCCGACGACGGGGCGGTTAGCCGTGGCCGAAGGCGACACTCCGGTGCTTGCGGATCTGCTGCTCACCGGGGGCGGCAGCCTGCGCGTTCAGGCGGGCGGTGACATCATCAGCGGCGTCTATGAGGACGACTGGGGCAATGCCGCGATCAGCGCGGGGGGCGCGCTGCGATCGAGCACCGACTCGACCTTTGGACAGGCGTTCCCGGGAATGGTATCGCCGGCGCTGCCGCCGCCGAGCTTCCAGCTCTACCCCACACTGGTGGTCGGCAACGGCGTATTCGACGTCAGTGCCCGCGGCGGCATTACGCTGGCTGCCGTGACCAACAGCACGACGCTGCCCCTGACGCTCGCCAATCAGCAGGCGGTGGTCAACGGGGACGTCGCGTTTTTTGCCTACGCCCCCGTTGACAACCCGGGCACCCTCAATCTCGTGAGCGCAGGCGGCAACGTTGTGCTCAATAATGATCCCATTACCAGCTTACCGATAGCCGCGCTGTCCAATCTCGCCGTGGTTTACGAGGCCGCTTCCCCGCCCGCCAATTACCTGTCGATTTATCCTCCGACCCTGAACGTCGCCTCCTTGTCGGGTGACATCGATTTGGGCAATGCGGCCTCGTCGCAAGGGGCCACGAGCGGCGTGAGCATCGCGCTTTTCCCGGCTGCGACCGGAAATCTCACCATGCTGGCCGCCGGCTCGATCAACAACAACAGCCAGCCGATGGGCATCAGCATGTCGGAAGCCGATCCGACTCAGGTGCCGACTGCCCTGACACCGCAAGGCGTGATCAGCTTCACCGGCATCAGCGCGGTGCCGCTGCCGCTCGTCCCCCTGCATCAGAGCGATCCGCAGCCCATTGCGCTGGTCGCGGCCACCGGCAGCATCGAGCCCGGCACACTGACCTTCCCCAAGGCGGCGGACGTGATCGCCGGTGGCGACATCACCGATGTCAGCTATGACGGTAAGAACCTCAATCCCTCGGACGTCACCCAGATTGCTGCCGGTGGCGACATCGTCTTTTCGACGCCCACTACCCCGGTCACGAACGCGCTGATCCCGAACGGCAGTGGCATCCAGCTCGCCGGTCCTGGCTACCTCGAAGTGCTGGCCGGAGGAACGATCGATCTGGGCGATGGCAATGGCCTGCTCACCACGGGCAGCCTCTCGGACGTGAGGCTGCCGTCCACCGGTGCGTCCATCCTGGTTGGCGCCGGCTTTGGATCGACGGCCGGGGGACTGAGGCAGCCCGCCTACCAGTCGTTTATCGATGCGTATCTGGCGCCCGGTTCCTCGGGTGCTCCCAGCGCCTACGCGGCGACGCTGCAGAGCTATATGGAGCAGCTCTATCCGGTAGCCGACGCGAACATCGGTTACGCGGCGGCGCTCGCCGCCTTCGAGGCTTTGACCCGCCCGCAGCAGCTGCCGCTGCTTGCGCAGGTGCTGAGCGATGAGCTCAGCGCGACGGGTCTTGCGCACACGCTGCAGGGCGCGAGCTATGACCGCGGCTATACCGCAATCGACACCCTGTTCCCCACCGAGGACGCGGGCGGGAACGCAATCACCTACAGCGGCGACCTCGACATGTTCTTCAGCCAGCTGAAGACCGAGCAGGGCGGCGACATCGACCTGCTGGTGCCCGGCGGTTCGGTCAACGTCGGCGTGCCGAACCCGCCGGCATCGCTGTATCTGGTCAAGGCAAGCTCAGCGGAGGGCGGTCTCGTCACGATACCTCCAGCTGTGAATCTCGGCGTCCTGGTGCTCGGCGAGGGTGCTGTCGAAGGTTTTGCCGACCAGAACTTCACGGTGAATCAGTCGCGAATACTGACGCTCGAGGGCGGAGACATCATCCTCTGGGCTTCGAACGGCAACATCGACGCGGGCAAGGGGGCCAAGAGCGCCTCGGGCGCACCGCCGCCCGTCATTCAAACCGACGCCAACGGGAACCTATTCGTGAATCCGAGCAGTTCCGTGTCGGGCAGTGGCATCGGCCAGCTGCTGACGTCGCCCAACATCAAGCCCGGCCTGGTGAACCTCATTGCGCCCAAGGGTGCCGTCAATGCGGGTGATGCCGGAATTCGTGTGGCTGGCAATCTCAATATCGCTGCCGTGCAGGTGATCGGCGCCAGCAACATCACGGTCGCTGGCACGGCGACCGGGGTACCGGTGTCCGAAGCGGGTGCGCTCTCAGGCGCGCTGTCCGGCGCCAACGCGCTCGGCGGTGCGAGCAACACCGCGGTGGATCAGCTAAGCCAGAACCTCGCCGCCGCGAACAACTACCAGCAGCTCACCGAGAGCCTGGTTCCGACCTTCATCGTGGTGAAGATGTTCTGCCTCGGCGCGGAGTGCGAGCAGCATTGACGGGGAAGAGCGATCGGGCGAATGGCTCGGAGCGTCAGGCGCGCCCTTTCCCGCCACACCACCTGCGCCAGACATTGCGGTAGGCCGCTTCGAGATTGCGCGTGAAGCGGTCGGCGTCCATGAGCGCGGAAGCCTCGAGCTCGCCCCGCAGGCGCTGACGCAATCGGTTGAGCTCGTTCGGATCGCGTGCAAGGGCCACCGCCTTGTCCACGTACTCCTGCGGAGTGTGTGCGATCCACTCTGGATGGCCGACGTTGGTGGCGATGCTGACGCCCATCCGCGAGGCGAGCGTACCGCCCGCGAGCGTCACGAAGGGCACTCCCATCCACATGGCCTCGAACGACGTTGTCACGCCGTTGTACGGAGCCGTGTCGAGGCCGACATCGACTTCGCTGTAACGGGCAAGGTGGCCGGAGAGATGCTCGATGCGGCCCTCGAGCGCCAGTCGCTCCGTGCTGACGCCCCGTTGCGCAAAGCGCGCGAGCAGCGCGTCGCGATTGGCGACCTCGTCCAGGCCGTGCGCCTTCAGCAGCAGCCGCGAGCCGGGGACCTCCGCCAGCACGCGCGCCCATATGCCGATCACCGAATCACTGATCTTGGAGCGATCGTTGAAACAACCAAAGGTGATGTAGCCATTGCGCTCCAGTGGCGCGGGCGCCAGCGGCGGCTCGGTGTCCGCAACTAGACCGCCGCTGCCAAAGGCCGGCCGGTAGACGAGCATCGACGGCTCGAGATCCAACACCCGCTCGCCACGGCGCGCATGCGTGACTCCGCGCGGGTCGGCGAGCGCATCGGTCAGCAGGTAGTCGATCGACGCAAGTCCGGTGGGGTGCGGATACCCGAGGTAGGCGATCTGAATCGGCGCCGGTTTTTGCGCGAAGGTGAGAATCCGGTTGCCCTGCGTGTGGCCGGCGAGATCCACGAGAATGTCGATGCCGTCGGCGCGGATGTGCGCGGCGAGATTGTCGTCGGACAACTTCGTGCACGAGAGCCAGTGATCGGCGAGCCCCTGAATGCGGCTTGTCACTGCATCGCTGAACGGGCCGTTGTAGTAGCAGAAGATTTCCACGGCGTTGCGGTCGTGCCGGGCGATGACCGGCTCGATGAAGTAAGCCACCGAGTGCAGGCGAAAGTCCGGGGAGACGTAACCCACCCGCAGACGCCGCTCGGGATCAGGCGGATTCGCATGTGCGCGTCGCGCGGCCCTGCTGTGCGCGTCGAGCTGGCTGCCACACGCGAGGTGTCGGGCCAGCACCTGCTGCGGCGCATGCGCATCCGAGCGCAGCATCTCGAACAGTTGGCGCTGATGACGGCAGAGACAGACCAGGTAGTTGACGTAGGTGCCCGCCGCCTCGGGTCGCCAGCCGCTGTGGCGCACGGCTGCCCAGTAGCTGTCGAGCGCTTCCGCCAGCATCCCCCGCTCCTCCAGCGCTATGCCCAGATTGCTGTGCGCCTGATAGAAGGCAGGCTGTAATGCGATCGCCCGCCGGAAGCACTCCATGGCCTCATCGACATGGCCGCGGCTCAACTGTTGATTTCCCTGTTCGTAGCACTCCGCGGCGCTTGCACCGTTGCCGGCACCGCGGGTCACGCCGCAACAGTGCTTGTACTTCCTGCCACTGCCACAGGGACAGTGTGCGTTTCGGCCGATGCGCCCCCCGCCGCGGTCCGAGACGAAGCTTTCCGGCTTCATGGCGGCGGCACTACGGCGAAGCCGCTCGGTGCTTCGCCCGCCCGGGCCCGCTCCCACATCGTCACATAGGCGGACTCGAGCGCCCTGCAGAAGCGCTCGGTGTCGAACAGCGGACAGGTGCGGCGATTACGCGCGAGGCGTGAGCGTATCTCGGCCGATGCCCTAGGCGAGCCGGCGAGCTGTGTCGCCAGCGACTCATACTGCTGCAAGTCATCGGCTATGAGCTCGGGCAAATCCACGGAGCGGAGCAGGCTCGCCCCGACCCGCGCCGCGAACGCCCCGCCACGGCAGGTCAATACCGGCACGCCTGCCCACAGGGCGTGCGCTGCGGTGGCATGCGCGTTGTAGGGCAGCGTGTCGAGGAACAGGTCGGCCAGGCGCAGGCGTGCGAGGTGGTCCGCGAGCAGCGGAAGCTCCGCGGCAAACACCAGACGCTCGGGCGCCACGCCGCGGGCGGTCGCTTCGCGCCTCAGGTTGGCCGTGGGGATGGGGCCGGCCGATCGCAGCCACAGCACGCTTCCCGGCGTGCGACGTAACAGGCTCATCCAGACATCGAATAACACCGGGTTGATCTTGTAGTGGTTGTTGAACGCACAGAAGACGAACCCTTCACGCGGCAGACCGACTGCCTCGCGCGTCGGCAGGCGCTCGCTGATCGGCTGCCGATCGTCGCAGGGAAGGTAGCAGTGCGGCAGGCGGACGACCTGCTCTGTGTAGTCGCTTTCCGCGCCCGCCGGTATGACCACGTCGTCGGCGACGATGTAATCGATATAGCTCGCACCCATCGTCGCCGGGAAGCCTAGAAAGTTCACCTGCATCGGCGCCGCACGGTGGGCCAGAATGGCAGCCCGGGTGCCGAGCGTGTATCCCTGCAGATCCACCAGGATGTCGATCTGCTGCTCCCGTATCAGCTGCGCCACATCGGCGTCGGCCTGCAGGCTCACGTCGACGAAGCGGTCAACCGCGGCTTGCACCCGTCTGCCGGTCGGGCTGGCCTCAGGTGGGCGCAACGACAGTGCCGTGATCTCGAACCGCTTTCGGTCATGGCGTTCCAGGACGCCGGCGAGCAGGTAAGACACCGGATGAGTGCGAAAATCCGCGGAAAGGTACGCCACCCGGATGCGATCGTGCGCGTAGCGTTCTCCCGTCCAGAGCGGGTAGAGCGCAGCGGGAAAGCACCTGTCGGCGAACGTCCTGGCGCATTGCAGCTGCAGCGTCGCGGAGTCGGCGAACGCGCACAGCGCGAGCGGTAGGATCACTGCTTTGCCCTCCGCCACCGCGCTCTGCAACTGCTTGGTCTGCTGCTGCCAGTCATCCCACTCGCACTGCATCAATCTGACATGAGCCCGCGCACCCAGTGCAAAGGGGCAGTTCGGCTCGATCCGCAGTGCGCGGTCATAAGAGTCAATCGCCTCGGCGAACCAGCCCTGCATGGACAGCGCGGCGGCGCGAAGAAACTGCGCTGATGCCAGCGCGGGATTCAACTCGATCGCCCTATCGAAGCTTTGGATCGCTTCCTGCACGCGTTGCAGGTCGGACAGCACTACCCCGCGGTCGTTGTGGGCATCGGCGTTCTGTGGGTAGAGAAGCAGATAACGCTCGAGGCTCGCCAGCCCGTCGGTAAGCCGCCGCATGCCGCAGAGCGTCGTGCTGTGCGCGCGCAGCGCCGGCTCGAAGTCGGGGCGCAGCCGCACGGCCTGCTCGTAACTGCGCACGGCATCCGCAGGTCGTCCGAGCTGCAGCAGTACGTTGCCGTGATTGAACAGCGTGCCGGCGTGGTTTGGCCTGAGCGCGAGGGAGCGCTCGTAGCTCTCGAGCGCTTCAGCGGGACGCCCGAGGTCGAGCAGCGCGCTGCCGCGATTGTTGAGCGCTGCGGCGTGCCGCGGATCGAGCTCGAGCGCGCGCTCGTAGCTCTCGAGCGCCTCCTCGGGCTTTTTCAATTCCCGCAAGGCATTGCCGAGCGATGAATGGAATTCAGCCTGATCGGGCTTGATCTGTAGCGACTGCCTGATCAGCTCGATCCCGCCTTGCGGATCGCCGCTCTGAACGGCGATCACGCCGAGCTGATGCAATGCGTCGGGATCGTCGGGCTGTGTCAGCAGAACCTGTCGATACATGGCGCGAGCCTGCTCGAGCCGGCCGCTTCGATGCAGTGCCAGCGCACGTTGAAAAGTGTCCGCCGCTTCGCGCACCGGTGAGCTCGAGAGCATCTGCACTACCTCATTCGACTTGGGTGACCTGATCCCGGTACCCGGCGCTGGCCAGGATGATCCGGTCGCCCGGGACGGTCGTTAGCCCATCGAGCGTGGTCATGTCAGCAGCCGCGATAGACACCTGCGTGACGTACTTGTTCTGCTCGGATGTGTTGGAAACGATGATCGTCACCAGCAGCGGCTCGGTGGACCGATTACGCAAGACAAAGCGCTGCGCCCCGTCCGGCAGCGTTTTGGCTATCAGGCTGACCGGCAGTTCCGTTTGAGGTGGATCGCTCACCGGCGTCGTAGTCGGTATCGGCTTGCTGCGCGCGGCCAGAGCCGCGGAGGATGCCGCTGTCTCGCTTCCTGAGTGTGAACCGATAGGCTGCGGGGCGGAGGGTGTCGGATCGCGGGTTGGTGGCGAAGCCTGCGTCGAGACGTCCGCGTTCGCCCAGGTCAGCAGGTCCTCGTGTCGTATCGTGATGCCTATGGTCACTACGAGAGCGATGCCTGCCAGGACGTACGGCACATGCCGCTTCCGCGGTTGTGGGTGGCTTTTTTTTTCGCGCCGATCGTTACTGCCTTCGACGGCCCAAACGAAGCAGAACGGGCACGGCGGGCGGTCGCAGAAATAGTCCGGGTCACCGAGCGGCACCCGCTTTACCCAGCTCATCTAAAGTCCACCGGCAGGTAGCCCGCGGCAGCTGCGCAAGATCAACCCCCTGGCCGCGGCCGACTCCGGATGATCAGTTTGCCGAGCAGTGCTGCGGCGACAGGAAAGATGCGACTCATGGCGAATCTGCTCATCGAGACGTTCCTCGGGCACAGGGCGCAGCTCGGACGGGGAGAATTTTCGACCCGAAGAGATTGCAGGAATATGAAATCCACGGCATTGCCCGGTACTGGGCCCGCGAAAGCTGAAAGATGGCCGCCGCTTCCCGCAAGGATCGGGCGCAGCTGCACGACCTCAGGGGACAAGGATGACCTGGTCCCGGTACCCCGCACTGGCCAACGTGATTTGGTCGCCCGGGGCGGTCGGGACCCCGTCGAGCTTGGCCACGTCTGCAGCCGACACAGACACCTGGGTCATGTACTTGTTCGGTACGGATGCGTTGGAAACGTTGATCGTCACCAGTAGCGGTTGATCGGACAGGTTGCGCAAGACAACGCGTCCCGAGCCGTCCACCCGCTTGTTGGTAACCAGGGTGACCGGAACCTCGGGTTGGTTCGGCTCGCTCGCTGGCGACACAGGCGACAGTGACTTCGCAGGAGCCGCAGGAGCCGCAGGAGCCGCGGAGGATCGCGCCAGCGCCTCGCCCGCTGAGGCCGGAACGGTCGGCTGCGGGGCGGCGGGAGCGTGGCCTGGGACTGCAGGCCCGGCCGGTGCGAAGACGAGCTCGGTCACCGCACTCAACACGTCGCCGTGCCGCATCGTGATGCCCACTGTCACTACGAAAGCGACAGCTGCCAGGAGGGGCAGCACAAAACGCCGCCTCCTGGACGGCTCGCGCCTCGCTTTCCTCGGCTGATTTCTCTTACTCGGCCGATCCTCGTCGCCTTCGTCGGCCCACACGAAGCAGAACGGGCACGGTGGGCAGTTGCAGCAGTAGTCCGGATCGCCTGGCGGCACCCGCTTCACCCAGCTCATCAGAATCCACCGGCAGGCAAGCGGTTCTCGGGCACGGGCGCAGCTCAGAAAAGGTGAATTCTCGGCCGGGAGAGATTGCAGGATTATGAATCCCGCGGTGCGGGCCGCGCCGCGTCACAAAAACGACATTTAAATCCGCGAGCATACGATGCGTTGACTTACGCGCGATGCAGCGCCCGTGGGCGTGCGCGGATGTGCAGAACGTGCCGACGTCACCGACGCGGTACTGCGTCCGCTCTTTCGGGCTCCGACCCTGAGCCCGCAGAACTAGAGAACTTGGGTCGGTCTGTCCAGCCAGCCCGCGTGCTGCCAGGGACTTGATGTGGGGAATCGATGTCCCGGGCATGTCCCGCGAAGTGTCGCAGGTGGTCCTTGCAAACCGTGCCGCGAGTGCTCTCGGCCATACTGGGGATCTGGGTGCTGCAACATTCCTTCGCTGCCCGCTCGGCTGAATTCTCCGCTCAGCCGTCGCCGCCCGTGACGGCGACGCAGCCAGCACCCGGGGCCGTGACGCACGCAGCTCCCACCGCCGTGGCACAGCCGGCTCCTCCCGAGGTGGCGACGCCCGCTCCCGCACCCCCGCCGCTGCCGGCGGCCACACCCCCGCCGCTGCCGGCGGCCACAACCGCGCCGCAGCCGGCGCCCACGGCCGTCCCGCAGCCGCCTCCCGCGGCAAAGGCGGCCCCCGTCCAGACGTTCGCCGTCCTCGAGTACCAGGTCGAGGGCAATACATTGTTGTCAACCGTCGACGTCGAGCGCGCGGTCATGCCCTACCTCGGCTACGGCAAGAGCCTCAAGGACGTCGAGGCGGCTCGAACGCAGCTCGAGCGCGTCTACCACGACCGCGGCTACAAGACCGTGCTGGTCGACATTCCACAGCAGCGCGTCGCCGAAGGCGTCGTGCGGCTGCGCGTCATCGAGGCGCCGGTCGGCAAAATGAGAATCATCGGGTCGCGCTATCACTCGCTCCTCATCATCCGCGAGACGATGACGCAGCTCAACCCCGGGACCGTGCCGAACTTCGAGGTCGTGCAACAGGAGCTCGGCGAAGTCAACCGCTCGCCGGACTTGCGCGTCACGCCGGTGCTGCGCGCGTCCGAGACCCCGGGGCAGGTTGATGTCGACCTGCAAGTCGAAGACCGGCTGCCGCTGCATTTTCTCTTGGAAGTGAACAACCGCTACAGCGCCAATACCGCGCACGTGCGCGAGATCGGTGAGCTGCACTACGACAACCTGTTCCAGAGTGACCAGAGCCTGAGTATCCAGTACCAGATCGCCGCCGCGGACCCGCCGAACTCCGAGATCTTCTCGGCCTCCTACGTCATTCCAACCCGCTCCGGCCCGGTCTGGGCGCTCTACTATATCCACTCGGACAGCAACGTCGCCGCGGTCGGCGCGCTCGATGTCATCGGCAAGGGCGACATCTACGGCGTGCACTGGATCGACCCGTTGCCGACCAGTAGTCGGAGCTTTTTTCACAGCTTCACGATCGGCGTCGACTACAAGGACTTCGGGCAGAACGTCACGCCGCAAGGCTCGGGCAGCGAGATCCAGTCGCCCGTCAGCTACGCACCGTTCACGCTCGACTACAGCGCCACCTGGCTCGGGACGCCTCCGGCGCAGGGACACCCCGCAACCACGTATGCACGCAGCAGCACCAGTCTCGATTTGAACCTGAGCTTTCTCGTCAGCGCACTCGGCGGTGACTGGCAGGAGTTTGCCCAGCGACGCGCGGGTGCGGGGCCGAACTACATCATTCTGCACCCGAGTCTCATCCGCGAGCAGCTCCTGCCGAGTTCCTGGAGCGTAGTGGGGCGCATCGACGGGCAGCTCGCGAGCGGACCGCTGATCAACAATGAGCAGTTCCCCATTGGCGGAGCCGACAGCGTCCGTGGCTACACCGAGGCCGAGCGGCTCGGGGATGACGGCATCAACGGCTCGGTCGAGCTGCGCACGCCACAGCTGCTGGCGGGGCGCATGCCGCGCGTCCAGCAGTCCTACGCGTCGCTGTTCGTCGATGGCGGCCGCGTCAGAATTCTCGAGCCGCTTCCCGGTCAGACGTCCGCGTACAACCTGGCGAGTGTGGGCGTCGGCCTTCGCTACAAGGTTGGCGGGCTGTTTGTCGGCCTGGATGGCGCCCGCATCCTGATCGACGGCGCGGTCACCGAGGCCGGACGGTACCGGGGCTGCTTCCGGTTCGTCTACAGCTACTGACCGCCGCGCACCTGCCGCAGAGAGCTCGCTGCCATGAAAATCCTCAGGATCGCTGCTCTGCTGCTCGTCGCGCTGCCCGGTCTTGCGCAGGCGTGGTGGAGCAAGGACTGGACGCAGCGCACCGCGATCACGCTGAATACCGGCGCTGCGGGAGTCCCGACCCAGCAGGCGGTGACCGGCATCACGGTGCCAGTGCGATTGCACTCCGGCAACTTCGATTTCCTCACCGCGAAGCCCGATGGGTCGGACCTGCGCGTGGTGGCGGGCGACGACAAGACACCGTTGAGGTTCTGGATCGAGCGCTTCGATAGCGTCAATGAACTCGGGGTTCTCTGGGTTCAGGTGCCCGCTATTGCACCGGGTACCGACAAGAATGTCTTCTACGTCTACGCCGGCAACGACCAGGCGCCGGCCCAGCCGCCCGACGCGGCGGTGTTCGACGCCGCCACCCTCGCCGTCTTTCATTTCGCAGAAAGAGACGGCATTGCCACTGACCAGAGCGGCACCCTGCGGGCCTCTTCGGCCGTGCCGATCGAGGTCAACGGCCTGATCGGTCCGAGTGCCCGCCTCAAGGGCACGGCGATCGTCTGGCCGGCCAGCGACAAGGTGAAATTCGCCGCCAACGCACCACTCAGCATCGCCTTGTGGATCAGGCCCGATGCCGCCTCCGGCACGCTCTATTCTCAGGGACCGCTCAAGGTCGCGCTCGCCGGAGGCGCGCTCAGCGCCCAGATCGGGTCGGTCAATGTCGCCGGTGGGCAGATCGCCCCGGGCAGCTGGTCGCAGATCGCCCTCGTCATTGCGTCAGGCAAAGCGACGCTCTACGTAAATTCGGCGCAGACCGGACAGGCCGATCTCGGGGCGGGTTCCCCGGCGATCGAGGGCGATATCCAGGCCGGCGAGGGCTACCAGGGCCTGCTCGATGAGCTCGAGATCGCGAGCACGGCTCGAGGGTCCGAGTGGATCAAGGTCGCGTACGCTGCGCAAAGCGCCGATGCGAAGCTGGTCGCGACCAAGACTGAGACGTCCGATAACGCGGGTCAGGAGTCCACCGGCGGCGGGGGCTACTTCGGCATTCTCTTCAAGAGTCTGACGCCCGATGCCTGGGTGGTCATCGGCATCCTCGGGGTGATGTTCATGATCGCGATCGCGGTCATGGTGAGCAAGGCGCTCTACGTGAGCCGTACCGAGAGTGCCAACCGTCGTTTCCTCTCGCACTTCCGCCAGGAGCGCGACGTCTTCAAGATTCTGCCCGGCGAGGGCACCGCCCAGTTCAAGGACTCTTCTCTCTACCGGCTCTTCCGGGCCGGCCTCATCGAGCTCACCAAGCGCGACATCGGGCGTGACGGCCGTGCGCTCTCGGGAGCCTCGCTCGACGCCGTGAAGGCGGCAGTCGATGCGGACTCGGTGCGCGAGGGATACCGGCTCAACGCGCAGATGGTGCTGCTCACGATTGCGATCTCGGGCGGCCCCTTCCTCGGTCTCCTCGGGACCGTCATCGGCGTCATGATCACGTTTGCCTCGATCGCCGCCGCCGGCGACGTCAATGTCAACGCGATTGCGCCCGGCATCGCCGCAGCGCTGCTCGCCACCGTCGCAGGCCTCAGCGTCGCGATACCGTCGCTGTTTGGCTACAACTACCTGGCCTCGCGCATCAAGACCATCAGTTCCGACATGCAGATCTTCATCGACGAGTTCGTGACCCGCATAGCAGAGTCCTACGGCCATCGCTAGCGCCTCGCGGCGCGTAATCAGGAGCATTCATGGCTGCAGAAACGAAGGAAGGCAACGATCTTTACGACGACATCAACATCACGCCGATGCTCGATCTCGCCTACGTGCTGCTCGTGACGTTCATCATCCTGACGACAGCGGCAGTGCAGGGGGTGCGCGTACATGCGCCGGTAACGCAGGCAGCCGACAATCTCGGCAAGCCGCAGACGCGTGCCATCACCATCACCAGCGACGGGGCGCTCTATCTGGATGCCTATCCGGTCTCTCTGGAGCAGCTGCGCACGAGCCTGGCGCAGTACAAGGCCGCGAATCCGAATCTGCCAGTGGTGCTGAAGGGCGACGCCGCGGCGCAATACCAGAAGGTGATGGATGTACTCGAGCTGGTGAAGAGCCTGGACATTACGGAGATCGGTCTCGTGACCAAGCGCGCGGCACCCTGATCGCGCGGGGAAATAAACCGCACCGCACCAACTGGATGACTCTGTATGCAGGTTCACAACGACGCCAAGCCCTACGACACGATCAACGTCACGCCGATGCTCGACCTCGCGTACGTGCTGCTCGTGGTCTTCATCCTGATGACGACCGCCACCATACAGGGGCTGAACGTTTCGATGCCCAAGCCCTCGAACAAGCCCGTGACCGAGCAACATGAGTTGAAGGTGATTCAGGTGACGTCGACCGGTGCCGTGCTGATCAACGGGGTCGGCGTCAGCGGTGCCGAGCTCGAGGCGCAGCTCACCGCGGCGCAGGCCCGTGATCCGAAAATGTCGGTGGCCATCAAAGGCGATCCGGCCGCGCAGTACGACAAGGTCATTGCCGTCATCGACCTGTGTAATCGCCTCAAGGTCAACATGGGGCTCGTGACGAATCGGATCGGCACCTGATGGAAGCCCGGACAGGCCCATGAGCAGCCTCGTCGACACCGCACCACGCTCTTCCAGTGCGCAGACCTGGTCGCGCCGCGTCGCCATCGGTCTCGGGATGTTCGCCTTCGTCGGCCTCGTGGCCTGGGCGGGCTTTAACCTGAGTCACGCGCCGAGCGGAGCGATGCACCAGGTGGCCAAGATCGCGTTGCTGCCGGATACGCCACCACCACCGCCGCCCCCGCCGCCGCCCGATAGGCCGCGGGTCGAGCCGAAGAACGAAATCAAGCAGCAGATCGACAAGCCCAAGCAGGAGACCCCGCCCGAGCCGCAGCAGCTGAAGATGGAAGGGCAGGCGGGCGAGGGCCCGAGCCCCTTCGCCTCCGGCGAAGTCAAGAACGATTACATCGGCGGCGACATCGGTAACGGGCGCTTCTCCCCCTACGTCGGCCGCGTGGCGCAGCTCATCCAGGATGCACTCACCAAGCGCCGGGCGAAGGTCGCGGGTGCGCGGATGCTCCTGTGGCTCGGCAGCGACGGGGCGGTCGAGCGCTTCGAGATCAACGGAGCCGCCCCCGACACGGAGCGCGAGCTGCGCGCCGCGCTCGCCGACCTGGGACGTCTCCCCGAGAGACCTCCGCCGGACATGCCGATGCCCGTCGGTCTGGAGATCAGCGTGCACTGATGCCATGGCAGCTCGAGCCGCGCTCGAGCTGCTCCGAGAAGGGCACCGCCCCCGGGCACTGACCGCACGAGCGAACACCGCAGTGAAGGGTAGGACTGTGTATGAAGAATCCATGGGGTCGAGGGCTCGCAGCGCTGCTGCTATGCCTCACGGCTGCCGGCCCGGCCCTCGCACAGGACCAGGCGGAGCAGCTGCGCAGGCTGCGTGACACTACGATCGCGCTGCTCAATCAACTCGTAGAGGAAGGGGTTCTGACGCGTGAGAAGGCGGATGAGCTGATTCGTCAGACGGAGCAGACCGCCCAGAGTCCCTCATCCGCCGGCACCGCCGCACCGGGTGCGGCGAAGGGCGCTGCGGGTGCCGCTGCCGGGGCGGCGGCCGGCGCAGCGGCGGGGGCGGCGGCCGCGGGGGCAACCGGTGCCGCCGCCGGTGGCACCGCCGCACCGGGGGCGGTGCGGGTGCCCTACGTGCCGGAATCGGTCAAGCAGGAGATCACCGAGGAGGTCAAGCAGGACGTCGTCGCACAGGCCAAGCGCGAGCGCTGGGGCGAGCCGGGGGCGCTGCCCGACTGGCTGCACCGCATCACCTGGTACGGCGACGTGCGTGTGCGCTACCAGGGGGAGCGCTTCCCGACGAACGGCGTGCCGAACGCGACACCCGAGCAGCTCGCGCTGCCGCAGAACGGCGCCTACACGCTGACCAACACTTCCGAGCCGGAGAATTTACTGCGCATCCGCGCGCGTTTCGGCATGGACGCGGTCATCGGCAACACGGTCACCGCAGGCGTGCGTCTCGCCACCGGTGGTGTGGGCCTCGGTACCAACGGCGCCACCGAGAGCCAGACGCTCGGCAACTACGCCTCGCGCGAGACCGTGGGACTCGATCTCGCCTATCTCGCTTACCATCCGCTGTCGTGGTTTTCCGTGACGGGTGGCCGTCTCGGCAACCCCTTCTTCAAGAGCACGACGCTCGTGTGGTCGAACGACCTGAGTCTCGAGGGGATCGTCGCCAGCTTCGTTCCCCATATAAACGACAATCTCCGACTCTTCGCCACCGCCGGGCTCTTCCCCATCCAGGACATCGAGCCATCGCCTACCAATGCGGCGCCGAGCAAGTGGCTGTACGGTTACCAGACCGGACTCAACTGGCAGCTGCCCCAGGCCTCCTCGCTCATCGTTGGCGTGGCGTTCTACGACTATCGCGCCGTCGAAGGCATCCTGAATCCCACGCCCTACACGACGATCTACAGCAATACGGCCGCACCTTATCGCCAGAACGGCAACTCGGTGTTCGACATCGACGGGCTGGCCAACACGCTCAACGGAACCACGAACTATCTGATCGGCCTGGTTTCCAAGTTTCACGAGCTCAATCTCTCGGCGGCACTCGATCTCGGCTTCGGCGGGCGTACCCATGTGATGATGGGCCTCGACTACGTGAAGAACCTCGGCTTCAACCAGGAGGACATCTACCAGCGCACCGGGCTCACCCTGTCGGAACGCACCACGGGCGCGCAGTTCGAGCTCAGAGTCGGCGACCCCAATTTCGCCCGCCGCTTCAACTGGCAGGGCTTCGTCGGCTATCGCTACGCGCAGCGCGACTCGGTGATCGACGCGTTCACGGACTCCGACTTCAACCTCGGCGGCGTCAACGCGCAGGGCTTCATCCTCGGCGGGGAATTCGCCTTCGAGGCCAACACCACCATCCGCGCCCGCTTCTACAGCTCCAAGGAGATCGATGGCCTGCCGCTCGCAATCAACCTGTTGCAGGTCGATGCGACCGCCGCATTCTGAGGGTATGGGTATGGGTATGGGTAAGTCTTCGCGCGGAGCAGCGGCGATCGGCGTGCTCCTCTTAGTGGCTCAGGGGCTCGCGTTCGCCGCCGACACCGACGTCAGGGCCTCGCGCGAGCGTGAGATGCTGAAGCGCACGCAGGAGGCGCTGCGCGAGAGCCAGGCTGAGAACGCGGAGCTCACCGCGCAGAAACAGCACGTCGAGCAGCAGGCGGACGACAAGCTCAAGGCCGCCGCGGCGCAGCTCGATACCGTGCGCAAGGAGTCGAAGTCCGCCCAGGGTGCACTGCGCCTGCAGCTCGAGAATGCGGCCGGCACCCAGGCCGAACTCAACCGCAAGCTCGCGGATGCCAACCGGCAGATCGCGGCACTCACTGCGCAGACACAGGACGCGGCCAAGGAGCTCAAGCACACGCAGGAGCAGCTCGAGTCCAGCAAGGCGAGCACCGCGAGCTGTGAAGCCAAGAATCTGAAGCTCTACCAGTACTCGCAGGAGCTCATCACGCGCTACCAGAAGAAGGGCGTGTGGGCGGCGCTCGCGCAGAAGGAGCCCACCGGCATCAAGGAGGTGGGCATCGAGAACCTCATGCAGGAGTATCAGCAAAAGCTCGACGCGCAGAAGATCACGGAGGCGGTCAAGCAGCAGCCCTGAAGGAGCGTCCGGCCCACCCGCGCCGGCCGCAAGTCTCACGCTCGTGAAACCAACGCATCATCAGGCTGTCATCGCGGGTGCCGCCACCGCCGCGTCACTTGGCGTCTGCGTGGGGTGGCTGACGCAGGATTCCTGGCGCGGCACCTGATTCAGCCGACTGCACCGCGCCGCATCGCGGCCGGACCGTAGCCCTTCCACAAGCTTCCTGAGGAGCGCCGAGAGCGCGGCATCGCGCGGTTTGTCGCTGCCGCCTCCTTTGTGCCGCGCGCATGTCCTCACTGCGTCTCACTGTGCGCCGTTGCCTGCGCACGTCACGTCGCCATTCAAGGGTACAAAAGCGGTGTGAACGTCATCGAATCGACAAGTGACTGCAACACATGCGGCCTACTGTCTTATGTAATCAAGCGCGACGGTGCGCCGACAGGGAGCAACAAAAGTGGTTGAAGGTCGCAAGCAGGCCGTCTCTATTCGTATGAACGTTGCCGATGTCCGCAAGGTGAAGCGACTCGCGGACCGCCTCGGAGTGAGGGACTCGGACGTCATTCGATTCGCGGTGAAGAGCACCCTGGCGAGACTCGGGCCGCTCTACGACCCGGAGGTGCACGGACGCAACCTGGTGCCGGTGTTCGTCGAGTGGGGCGCAGAGCTGCTGCGCTTCTTTGACCTCGACGCGGCCCGACTCGAGACCATCATCAACGACGGCATCGACCCGGATGCCCGCGTCGACCGGGATGACATCGCCCTGCTTGCGCTTACCGGCTCACAGGAGCCCTACGCCGCCTTGAAGCTGCGAGCGCTCGATCGCACCGAGCGCCGCGGCCAGAACCCGGCCGAGCTCGCCGACTCGCTGCGCCGCTATCTCTACTCGAAGTACCTCTACGGCTGTGAATCCGCCTCGGATTTCGACGAGCGCCGGGAGCGGCTGCACCTCGCTACAGGAACCGACCACCCGAAGGTCGCGGAGGGATGACCCATGAACGTGTCGCTGTTCTACCGCACGATTGTCCGGACCGGCGTCGGCGCGACATTGGCGGTCCTGTGCGTGCTCGCGACGCCCAATGCACGAGCGGACACCGTAGTGCTGGCGCAGACCACGATGATCAGCGGCACCGAGTCGACCGTCGATTCGTTCACCGTTCCGACCCAGGGGACGCTCAATATTCAGCTGAGCAATATCCCCTGGCCGGAGGCGCTGTCCTCGCTCAACTTCATGCTGAGCACCTCGAGCCAGGTGCTTGCGTCGATGTCGGTGCCCCAGAGCTCGAACAGCGATTCGGTTCAGGTCGGACCGGGAACTTACTTCGCGAACCTCACGGGTACGGCCGCGGGGAGCCTCAACGTCGGGCTCTATTCGGTCACGATCGACTTTCAGCCGGCGGGCGTCGTCCCGCTGCCGACGAGCGGTGGGTTGCTCCTCATCGGGTTGCTGGCAGTGCTCGCGCTGACCTGGCCGCTCGAGAAGCGCAAGGGCGAGAGACACGAGGATGCCGTGAGCGTCGCGCAGGCGCAGCCGGCCCTGGCCACGACCTAGAGCCAGCGTGGCGGGTGACGCAGTCCACGAGGCCCATCCTTGTAAGACGGTTGTCTGACGATCGGATGACCTGACCGCCCGTTTGCACAATGATCGCGATCCCCAGGCTGGCCGGGCTGCTGGCTGTGACGCTCCTCACGGCGTCTCTCGCCCTGGTATCCGGATGCGGTGGCGCGGACGCCCGCAGGGCGAGTCACATCGCACGCGGCCAGCAGTACCTCGCCGCGGGGCGGCTGGACAAGGCGCGCATCGAGTTCGCAAACGCCCTGCAGATCGCACCGAACGATGCCGAAGCCCGCTACCTGAGCGGCCGCGTCGCAGAGCGCCTGGGCGATGTACGCACCGCCGTGGCGATGTACCAGGGAGCGATGGACGTCGATCCGAATCACCCGCAGGCGCGTGCCCGACTCGCGCGGCTGTATGTGCTGGCCGGGATCAACGACAAGGCGCTCTACCTGATCGGGCCGGGGCTCAAGGAGCATCCGGACGACCCTGAGCTGCTCACGGTGCGCGCCGCGGTCCGCTCGCGGAGCCAGGACAACGCGGGGGCTCTCGCCGATGCCGAGCGCGCCGTGAAGCTCGCGCCCGCCAACGAGGACGCCGTGCTGCTGCTCGCTGACCTTTACCGGATCTCCGGCCAGATGGGTCGCGCCATCGAGCTGCTCAAGTCGACGCTCGAGAGATCACCAAGGTCGATCGATCTCCGTCAGGGGCTGGCGAGACTCTACCTGGCGGACGGTGACACGAAACCGGCCGAAGAGCAGCTGCTCGAGGCGGTACAGCTCAGTCCCCGCGAGCTGCCATTGCGGCTGCAGCTCGCCTCCTTTTATATGGGGCAGAAACGGTACGACGACGCCGAGCAGGCGTTGCGGGCTGCGCTGGCGGCGTTGCCAGAAAGCGAAGAGGCCAAACGCCTCTACGTCGATTTCCTGATCACCTATCGCTCCCGGGAGCAGGGCGAGAGGGCGCTGCGCGACCTCATTGCCCACGAGCCACGCAATCTCGACCTGCGCCTGGCGCTCGGCGCGCTGCAGCAGCGCCACGGTGCGACGCCGCAAGCGTTGGCCACGTACCGCACGATCGTCGATGCGGATCCGAATGGCGCGAAGGGGGTCGCCGCCCGGGATCGTATTGCTGCGATCGATGCCACCCAGGGACGCTACAGCGAGGCCCTGCCTTTGCTCGAGCAGGCGCTGAAGTACAACCCCCGCGACAGCGATGCGCTCACGCTGCGCGGCAACATCGAGCTCAGGCAGGGTGATGCTGTAGCCGCGATCGCTGACCTGCGCACCGTATTGCGGGATCAGCCACAGACGCTGCCGGTCCTGCGCGCCCTGACGCGCGCCTATCTTGCAAATCACCAGCCGGTGCTTGCCGAGGAGGCGCTGCGCAGCGCGCTCACCGCGGCACCGCACGATGTCGCCGTGCGCGTCGACCTGGGCGAGCTGCTGACGCGAACGCAGCGCGCACCACAGGCGGCAACGCTGCTCGAGGAAACCGTCACAGCCGCACCCGACGCCTCGGGCACTGCGGCGCGTGCAGCGCTCGTCGCCGCGTACCTGGCCGTGCCGGACCTGCCCGCCGCACGCACTGCAGCCGAGGATCTCAAGACCCTGCGGCCGGACCTGCCCATCGGGTCGTACCTCGCGGGGCTCGTCGCGCTCGAGCAGAAGCGACCCGATGACGCGCAGCGCGAGTTCGCGCACGCCCTGCAGGTGCAGCCATCAGCTACCGACGCGCTGACGGCGCTGGCGCGGCTGCAGTTCCAGCGCGGGCAGCACGCGCAGGCCATCGCGCTCGTGCGCAACGCCGTCCCACCCGGACCCGACGGAGCAGCGGCGCGCAACCTGCTCGGGGAGCTCTACCTGGCAGACCGGAACTACCCGCAAGCCGTGACGGTGCTCGAGGAGGCAGTCCGGCTCTCGCCCAAGTGGTGGCTGCCGTACCGCAACCTGGCGATGGCGAAGTTTGGCTTGCAGGATGAGCCGGGCGGGCTCGCCGCCTACGAGGCGGGCGTAAAGGCGACGGAGGAGCCGGCGCTGGTGGTCGCCCTCGCAGAGCTCTACGTGCGCAAGGGCCGGTTCGAGGACGCCATCCGGCAATACGAGGTGCTGCACGAGCGCAGCCCGCACCTGGAGGTCGCCGCGAACAATCTGGCGATGCTCCTGGTCACGTATCGCAAGGATCAGGCAAGCCTCGATCGCGCGCGTGACCTCACGGCCGGGTTCGCCAACTCGGAGGTGGGCGCGCTGCTCGATACGCACGGTTGGGTGATGCTCAAGCGCGGCGAGGTTCTCGAGGCACTCTCCGCGCTGCAGCGGGCGTCGGCAGAGGCGCCGGACTCGCGAGTGATCCTCTACCACCTCGGCATGGCACAACTGAAGGCAGGCCAGGCTGATAAGGCGCGTGCCAGTCTCGAGGCGGCGCTCGCGGGCGGTGCCTCTTTCACCGGCACCGAGGAGGCTCGGCTCGCACTCGCGCAGATCAAGGGACGTACTGGCTGAAGGCTCGCGACGCCCCCTCGCGCGTCGCCGCAGCACTCGCACGCGAAATGAAATCGTCATGTATGACAGATAGCATGACATTGTAAAACCAAAGCGCGCGCGCAGGTGGGCTCGCCACGACAGTGTCATGTGTCGTGCATACGCTTCTCGCCTGCTCGCGACGCGGTGCGCTGGGGGTTGGCTAGCCGCCAAGCACGCGCAGCACTCCGCCGCCTAGTCGACGTGGAACCGGAGGCCGATCGCGCGACCAGCACCGGGCCTGGTCTGCGTCGCCGACGTCGCTGATTGCACGGACGACCGAGAGAACGACCCGCAATGGCAGCCTCGAGAACTGCGCTACTGCTACTGAGCCTGCTCTTTGCCCGCGTGTGCTCCGCCGACGATGCGACTGTCGCGCACGTCGTTGACGATTCCTACCTCGTGCAGGCCGGCGACACGTTGCAGGTGTCGGTGTGGAAGGAGCCCGACCTCACGGGCGAGGTGTTGGTACGCCCCGACGGCGCGCTGTCCTTTCCTCTGGCCGGTGAAGTTCAGGCGGCTGGCCATACCGTCGAGGAGATTCGCAAGACGCTCCAGACTCGCTTCGCCAAATACATACCCGACCCGGTCGTCACTGTGGTCGTCAGGAAGGCGGACGGGAGCCGCATCTTCGTCATGGGTAAGGTGAACCGCCCCGGAGACTTCGCGCTCATCCGGCCGATTGACGTGATGCAGGCTCTGAGCCTGGCGGGCGGAGTCACGCCCTACGCCGACGTGAACGGCATCCGCATCCTGCGGCGCGCCGGCAGCCAGCAGCAGGTCTTCCGCTTCCGCTACGACGATGTGCGCAAGGGCAAAGATCTCTCGCAGAACATTCTTCTGCAAAGCGGTGACACGGTAGTCGTACCGTGACCCGCCGCACCGGTGTCGCTGAACTCATCATGCTAACGACCATCGTCATGGCGGGAGGCAGATCGGCAACGGCGGCCGACTGGAGCAACACGCTCGACGCTCAGGCGACCGCTGCCTACGTCACCAACCCGCGCATGGTGGCCGGTGACAACACTGCCGATGAGTCCGCCCAGGTGACGCTCGACGGCAGCACGAGCGCCCAGACCGAGCGCGGCCAGTTCACCGTGACGCCGCGATTTTCCGTGCTGCGCTACGCGCATGAAACCGATCTCGACGTCGACACGGGCGGCCTCGATCTGGCTTATACCGAGAAGCTCGAGCGCGGGCAGTGGACGGCCGATCTCTCGGGATTGAGCGACAGCACCGTGACCAGCGAGCTCGGCACGACCGGGGTGACCTACGTCAATCGGCGGCACAACCAGGGCAACCTGTCGCTCGGCTACCAGTATTTTGCCACCGAGCGGCTCTCCTGGCTGCTGCAGGGCAGCGGGCAGATCACGCGCTACAACGACGCGGAGGCCTTCGGCCTCGTCAACTACGACTACGGCTCGGTGCAATTCGGGCCGATGTGGAATTTCAGCGAGCGCGTGGTGGGCTCGCTGTTCCTCGAGGCGGACCGGCTCAATCCGCAATCCGGCACGCGCCAGAACGACTACTCGGTGTTCGCGCAGTTGCAACGCAACTTCAGCGAGCAGTACTCGTGGCGCGCGTCCGTCGGCGGCACGCGCACCGATTACGGCAGCAGCTCCGGCAGCGCCGGCTCGCAGACCACCACGCGCTACGAGCTCGGTGCCAACCGCCAGGGCGAACGGGTGCAGTGGGACATCTCGATCAAGCGCGCGGTGCTGCCGATCGGTATCGGACTGCTCGCGCCGCAGACGGTCGCGTCGTTTGTCATGACCGTCGGCACCTCCGAGAACAGCAAGCTGAGCCTGGCGGCCAACGGGATTCGCACCGACTCGGTGTCGGTGGGCGAGCTCGAGGTCTACAGCGGCGCCACCTGGGGACAGGTGAGCGCCGACTGGCGGTATCAGTTCGCCGCGCACTGGAGCGTGTCGGCGGGGTATACGCAGGGGCGCTCACGTGTCTACCCCTCGCCGGATTGGGCCAACGGCAACCAGGCGCGCGTCAACATCGCCTGGAACAGCGGACGTCTATGACAGTCGCCGCCGAAGCTGTCGGCTCCCCGGGCCCCTGGCTGGTCGTTCGCCGCCGTCAACGCGCGCTGCTGCTGGCAATCGCGCTGGTGCTGCTGCTCGCCGTGCTGGCCGCGATCTTCTGGCCGGCGCGCTACAGTGCCACCGGCGTCATCCTCATCGAGCAGCAGGAGGTGCCGAGCGAGCTGGTGCGCTCCACGGTCTCGAGCTACGCCTCCCAGCGCGTGCAGGTCATCACCCAGCGCGTGATGACGACCGACAACCTCATGGGCATCATTCAACGCTACGGCCTGTACGCGAAGCTCCGCAAGCGACGCCCACGCGAAGAGGTGATCAAGGAGATGCGCGCGGACACCACGCTGCAGATGATCAGCGCTGACGTCATCGATCCGCGGGATGGCCGCCCCACCAAGGCAACCATCGCCTTTTCGATAAGCTACAGCAGCCCCTCGGCCGAGCTTGCTTCCAAGGTCGCCAACGAGCTGGTGTCGTTGTATCTCCAGCAGAACATCGAGTCGCGCGAGCAGAGCTCGCGCGATGCCGCGATCTTCCTCACCGGCGAGAGCGCGCGGCTCGACAAATACATCAAGGAGTTGCAGGCGAAAATCGCGGACTTCAAGGAACAGCACGCCGATGAGCTACCCGAGCTGACGCAGCTCAACCTGCAGAAGATGACTCACGTTCAGGACGAGATGCGCGACACCGACTCGCAGCTGCGCTCCCTCGATCAGCAGGTCACCTACCTCGACGCGCAGCTGGCGCAGATCAACCCGACGGCGCAGGTCTACGCCTCGACCGGTGAGCGCGTACAGTCGCCCGCGGATCGACTGAAGTACGTGCGTACCGAGTACGCGCGGGCGTTGGCTCTGTACTCCCCCAATCACCCGGACGTGCTGCGGCTCAAGCGCGAGATGGAGGGACTGGAGGCCGGCGCGGCGGCGGATGCGGATGGCGGCAAGGGCGGCGAGGCCAATGACGATCGCCGCCAGCTGGAGGAGGCCGAGACGGAGCTCGCCAGTGCCCGTAAGCGCTACTCGCCGGACCATCCGGACGTCGTGCGCCTCGAGCGGCTGGTTGCCTCACTGCAGAGCCGCCTGGAGCCGCCGGCGGGCGAACCGGCACGGTCGAGCGGTGTTGCCAGCCCCGAGACGGCCGACAGGCCCGTGGGCACCGGTGCCGACAACCCGCCCTACATCGAGATCGAGGCGCAGCGCCAGGCCTCGGTGAACCAGATGCGTGCGCTGCGCAGGAAGCGCGACGAGCTGCAGTCGACGCTCGCCGACCTCGAGAAGCACATCGCCCACACCCCGCAGGTCGAGCGCGATTACACCGCCATGCTGCGTGACCTCGACTCGGCTCAGCTGGAGTATCGCAACGAGCGGCTTAAACAGATGGAAGCGCAGACGGCGGAGAATCTGGAGACCGAGCGCAAAGGCGAGCGCTTCACGCTCATCGAGCCGCCCTTCCCACCGGAGGAGCCGACCAGCCCGAACCGGCGGCTGATCCTCATCCTGGGTCTGGCGGCCTCGCTCGGCATTGGTGCGGCAACGGTGGTAGTGCTCGAGGCGCTCGATGGCAGCGTTCGCGGCCGCCATGACCTGCAGCTGCTGCTCGCGACGCCGCCGCTCGCCATGATTCCTTTGATGCTGACGCGCGATGATTACCTGGCGCGCCGCCGCTGGCGCACCACTGCGTTTTTGGGTGCGGTCGGCGGCATGGTGGTCGCCGTGCTGCTGATTCACCTCCTGTATCGCCCGCTGGACGTGTTATGGATGATCACGTTGCGCCGCCTGGGGTTGGAGAGTTGAGCGCGGACATGCTCTTCAAGCGCGACAAGGCGCATTCGACGGCGCTCGTCGTGCATGTCGCCAAGCCGAGGGGTGGCGAGACTCTGCAGTCGGACAGCCGACTCGTGGAGATCGACCCGTTTGCGCTCGAGCGCGAGCGCATCCTGCCGCCGGGGGCGGCCGGCCGGCACGGCGCTGCTTACAAGATGCTGCGCACGCAAGTGCTGCGCCGGCTCGACAAGATCAAGGCCAACTCGCTCGCCATCGTCGGTACCGAGCCGGGTACCGGCAAGACCCTCACCGCGATCAATCTCGCCATCGCCGTGGCCGCCGATCCCGACCGTTCGTCGCTGGTGGTGGACCTCGATCTGCGCAAGCCCAGCATCCACCGCCGCCTTGGGTTCGAACCGACCGCCGGCGTCGACGACTACCTGCGGCAGGAGCGGCCTCTCGGCGATGCGTTGGTGCGCCTCGGCGGCTACGAGCGCCTCGTCGTGCTGCCCGCGCGCGAGCGCTGTGCCGATTCCTCGGAGCTGCTCGCGGGACTGCGCGCACAGGAACTGATCAGGGAGATACGCCAGCGCGACAAGGAGCGTTGTCTGATCTTCGATCTGCCGCCGGTCCTCAAGTCGGACGACGCCCTGGCATTTTCCCGTCACGTCGAGGCGGCGCTCATCGTGGTGGGCGAAGGCCGCACGCAGCGCCAGGATCTGGTGCGTACCCTGGAGCTGCTGCGTGACCTGCCGATCGTGGGTACGGTGCTCAACGGCACGCGTGAGCGGGTTGACAGCTATTACTGACGAACGTTGACCGATCCGTGAAGCGCTTGCTGGTCTACTCGGCGCAGATGGAGTCCATCGGCGGCATCGAGAGCCACGTGGTGGAGTTGTGCCTGCAGCTGGCGCGCCTCGGGCACCGCCTGACTCTGATGAGCAGCCGCTTCGCGCTCAACGCCGACAGTACACGGCGCCTCGAGCGCGCCGGCGTCGAGCTGGTGGTCAACGAGCGGCGCTGGAGCTCGCGTTCGCCGCTCGCGAAATCGCTGTGGACGCTGTGCGCGCTGTTGTGGTTGCTGCCGCGCAGATTCGACGTTGTCTACACCAACGGCCAGGGTCGCAATCCCGCGCTGGTGCACGCCTGGTTCCGGGGCAGATTGCGGCTGGTGCACCATCACCACACGGCCTGCGATTCACTCGACGTGGCCACCTGGCCGGTGGCCTACCGGGAGGCGATGCGCCGCGCCGACGCGCTCATCGTCTGCGCCGACTACATTCGCGGGCGCATGCAGCAGGCCATCGGCCGCAGCGACGTCGACGTGATGTATTGCTTCTCCCGCCAACTGCCGCTCACTGTCGCAACGCCGCCGCCCGACGGGCGGATCGTGTTCGGCTACTTCGGACGGCTGATCCGCGAGAAGGGCATCGACTGGATTTTGCGCCTCAGCGACGATCCGCGCCTCGGCGGCATCACCTGGAGGATCTGGGGTGCGGAGGCTGCCTACCGCGCGAGTGACTTCGCCGGTCGCAGCAACGTGCGCTACCTCGGGCCCTTTTGCGGCGATGACGGCTTGCGCAGCGCGATCCAGGCACTCCATTGCTACTGCCTCTTTTCCACACATCCCGAGGGCGTGCCGGTCTCACTCATCGAGGTCATGGGTGCCGGCAAGCCGTGGATCGCCACCGCGCAGGGCGGCATCCCGGAGCTGGTGCACGATGCGGAATCCTGCGTGATCGTGTCGCTCGATGACTATGAAGGGGTGGTCGACGCCTGCCTCGCGATGAGCGCGCGCATTCGCACCTCGCGCGTCGATGCTGCAAGACAGCAGGCCTTTTACCGCGCACATTTCGCGAGCGAGGCGCTGCTGCCGCAATGGCTGCAGCTGCTGACGGCGCAGAGCTGACCTTCAGCGCAGGAGATTCGGAAACGGCAGCGCTGCGGCGGACGGCTCAGCAGCCGCAGCCGTCGCGCTGGCACGTGCGTGTGCGTGTGCCGTTGCGGATACCGCGGCGAGCCCGGTGAAGAGCCAGGTATAGCCGTTCACGGTGCCGTGGCCGGTGATCTCCCCGTACAGCAGCTCCACAGCGCAGCTGGCAAACAGCAGCAGTGGCAGCTGATTGCCGCTGCTGCGGGCCCCGACGATGCAGACGCGCCCGAGCCAAACGACGAGCGCAATGCGGTACACGATGAAGGCGATGCCGAGGACCGGACCGAGATCGACGACGTGGCGCGCCCAGTCAGACTCCGCCCAGCCACTGAATCCCGGGATCGTGACTCCAAGCGTGAGGCTCGCGTTTCCGGCGAGCCCCAGGCCGTAGCCCGTGAGCGGCGCGTCGCTGAGAAAGCCGAGGAAGTCGTACAGGCTGTAAAACGCGCGCCCGAACACCCCACCGCCAAAGACTTGCGCCTCGGCCTCGTGCGCCTGCGCCCAGCGGTTCATGAAAGTGCTGTAGCCCTCGGGGAAAACGATGGGATAGAGCACCACCGCCAGCAGAATGAGGACGACCGGCACCACCAGCGCTCTCGCCGGGACGCCGCCTTGCCTGACGACGGCCGCCGAGCCGACGGCGGCGGCAGCGACCACACCGCAGGCGAGCATCGCGCCGCGACTGCCGCTCAGGGCGAGGCACGTGAGCAGCGCGCAGGTGACCACCGCCATCTGCCAGAGCTTGAGGTAGCGGTGCGCCGGGGCGGCGATCCACAGCGCCAGCAGCATTGCCATGCCGGTGACGATGAACTCCTTCTGCCCCACGTCGGAGGTAAAGGTGCCCATCGGCCGAGTGTGATTCATGTCGACGGCGAGACCGTGGAACTGCTGCGCGCTGCTCGCGGCGAAGCCTACGTTGATCGGAGCATCCAGGGGCGCCCGGAACTGGAGCACCACCAGCACGGCGATGGGCAGCGCGAGCAGGAAGGTGATCCTCGCGATGCGCTGCAGGTCGGCTTGCCTGAGCGTCTCGGCGATCACGAACGGCAGCGGGATGTACAGGAAGTAGTTACGCCATCCGTACGCAGCGAGCAGCGGCCACTTGTCGATGGTCGCGGCCACGCCGAGTGCCTGCACCGCAATCGTCAGCAGCCCGACGAAGCCGAACGCGAGGCCCACCCAAAGCAGCACCCGGGTTCGCGGGAAAAAGCCGTGGCGAAGGGCCAGCCAGTAGATCGCGAGCACCACCGGATCGCGGATGAAGAAGAGCGGCTGACCGTAAGAGGTCAGTAACCACTTGCGCAGTGCACCCTCGAAGATCAGCAGCAGATAGAAGACCGTGACGAGAGCGACGACCTGTCGTCGAGCGCGCTCCCTGGCATCGGCCGGCGCGGCGTGCGGTGTCGCTCGTGGCCCGTCTTCGGCGAGCAACATTGGTATTTTCCTGGCCGGACGAGGTGCCGATGATGGACTGCGACCCCGGGAGGGTCAATGCCTGTCTTGGTGCTGCAACATTTCTAATCGATGCTGAAGGGCTGGATTGCAGGACATCGGGCATGAAGATACTGCTCGTCGGCAACTACGCACCCGATGCGCAAGAGAGCATGACTCGCTATGCGCAGCTCATGCACCACGGCCTCACCGCCGCCGGGCACGAGGTGGCACTCGCACTTCCCGCGCCCGTCCTCAATCGCCCTGGCCGCGGAGCGCGCGGCGTATGGAAATGGGTTGGTTATCTGGACAAACACCTGTTGAGCGTACCGGGACTCAAGCGCACCGCAGCCGACGCCGACATCGTGCACATCTGCGACCACGCGAACTCGGTCTATGTGCCGTTGTCGGCCAGGGCCCCGCACATCGTTACCTGCCACGACCTCCTGGCGGTGCGCGGGGCTCTCGGTGAGGACACGGATTGCCCGGCGAGCTTCACCGGGAGACAGCTGCAGAGGAGCATCCTGCGCGGCCTGGCGCGGGCACAAGCGCTGGCTTGCGTGTCGCGCGCCACGCAGCGGGACGCCTGCCGGCTGCTGAACGGATACCGCGGTCAGATCGTGCTCGCGCCGAATGCGTTGAACTACCCATACGGGAGGATCGAACCACAGACGGCACTACGGCGCCTGGCGGTGGTTCGTGGCCTCTATCCCACATACCCGTTCGTGCTCAACGTTGGCTCGAACCTGCGCCGCAAGAACCGTGAGGCGGTGCTCCACTCGGTGGCGGCCATCCGCGATTCGTGGAATGGCCGGATCGTCTTTGCGGGCCAGCCATTGAGTGCCGAGCTGCGTGAACTGGTGCGCGAGTTGCAGCTCGCCGATCGGGTCATCGAAGTCGTCAAGCCATCCAACGAAGTTCTCGAGGCGCTTTACAACTGCGCACTGGCGCTGCACTTCCCGTCGCGCTTCGAGGGTTTCGGCTGGCCGATCATCGAGGCCCAGGCTTGCGGCTGCCCGGTCATCTCGAGCGACCGCGAGCCGCTGTCCGATGTTGCAGGCGGCGCGGCAATCACCTGCGACCCTGATGATTTCGCCGGCCTCGGGGCGGCGATTGTCAGGTTGGCTCGCAGCAGAGATGTCAGGGAAGACCTCAGCGCCCGTGGCCTCGAGAACGCACGCCGTTATGGACGGGAGGCCATGATCGAGCGCTTCGTCAGCCTTTACCGGCAGGTGGCGGCGGCATGAGCGCACTGTTGCGCGCCTTCATCGTCGTGCTGCCGTGGCCGCTGAAGCGGCTGCTGCTGCAGCTCATCTATCGATACGAGCTGCACCCGACCAGCCACATCGGCCTGGCGTGGGTGTTCCCCAGGCGACTGATCATGCACAGTCAGTCGCGGATCGGACACCTCACGGTCTGCAAGGGCCTCGAGCTCCTCGAGCTCGCAGAGTGCGCCTCCATCGGACGGCTCAACTGGATATCCGCCTATCCCCTCGATGGTTCGCCGCACTTCGCGCACAGCCGTGCGCGCAGCCCCGCGCTGACTCTCGCCGAGCATGCCGCTATCACCAACCGGCACATCGTCGACTGCACCGAACGGGTGAGCGTCGGCGCTTACGCGACCGTGGCCGGCTATCGCTCGCAGCTTCTGACGCACAGCATCGACCTTGCAGAGTGCCGTCAGGACGCCAAGCCGATCACGATCGGCAGTTACGCCTTCGTCGGCACGGCCTGCACGGTACTCGGCGGCGCCGTCATTCCCGATCACTCGATCGTCGCGGCCAACTCGCTGCTCCACAGCGCCTACGATGAGCCCTACCGCGTCTACGCCGGCGTGCCTGCCAAGGCCGTAGCCCAGCTCGATCCGCAGCTCAAGTACTTCACGCGCTCCAAGGGATTTGTAACGTGAGGGACGCCGCGAAGGGGAGGTTCGCGTGGCTCGCTCTGCCAGCCCTGACGCTCAGTCTGATGGGCCCCGCGGCTGCTGGCAACGCCACGCTGACGCTTCCCTGCCAATGCGACACCAGCGCCGGAATTTTCGGCCCCGGCGGACGCCTGGTTCGTACGCTCTGGAGCGGCCAGTCACACCCGGCCGGACCGCTCGCCATCGAGTGGGACGGTCGCGACGACGACGGACGGCAGGCGGCGCCGGCCGGGAGCTACCAGGTGCGGGTGCTGGCCCACGACATCCAGTACGTATGGGATGGCGTCATCGGCAACACCTCGCGCGACTTCACCGGGCCTCACGTGCACCGTGCCGCTAACCCGATCAACGGTATGGCCATCGACAGCCACGGGGATGCGTTTTACGTGGTTGGCTACAACGAGCAGCAGAATGCCATTCACCGCTTCAGCACGCTCGACCCGCAGAGCAAGACGGCGCTCGCCCGCGACGACTACCGTCGCGTATTCAAGTACGCCGCGACCGACGGCACGCTCGCCTACTTCGCCAACGTGGGCCTGGTCGCGCAGCGCGATTCGCCGCTGCGTGACCCGGCGACATTCGTCATTGCGCTCAAAGTCAGCGATGGCGCCGAGTATCCCTTCGCCCACGGCCGTGTGGTGTTCCCGAACCCGGCGTGGCCGTGGGCCAACCGCTGGAGCAGCGTGATCGACTATCGGGATGAGAATACGGATGTTGACGGCGCGTTCCGCGACGCACCGAGCGGCCTGGCCGTGCAGCAGCAGGGCGCTGCGTTGTTCGTCGCTCACTCGCGCCTCAACGAGGTGTGCGTGCTCGACAAGCGCGACGGGCGGCTGTTGGCGAAGATCGCCGTCGAGCGACCGGCCGGCGTCGCCGTCGCGCCCGATGATTCGCTCTGGGTGCTGAGCGAGGAGCGCGGCGCGCCGGCGCTGGTGCGTTATCGCCTGCAGGGTGGGCAGTGGGCCGAGGTCCTGCGCGGCTCTGGAACGCTCGTCAAACCGGTAGCGCTTGCGGTCTCGCCGGTTGACGGAACGGTCGTCGTGGCCGATGCGGGGACGGAGCAGCTCCGGGCCTTCGACGATCGCGGCGAGGCCCGCTGGAGCTACGGACGCTCCGGCGGCTATCGCGATGGCAACCCGGACGTTGCCAACGATCGGCTCTGGCTTTCGGCCGACGTTACGTACGTCGCGTTCCAATCCGACGGATCGTTCTGGTTCGGCGATCCCGGTAATGCCCGCAATCTGCACCTTTCCGCCGAGCGCCGGTACCTGGGACAGATCATGTACATGCCCATCACGTACCACGTGGCGGTAGATCCAGCTCAGCCGAGCCGGGTGTTCAACCGCTTTCTCGAGTTCTCGGTCGACTACTCCCGACCGCTGCATGACTCGTGGCGGTTGGTGCGCAACTGGAAGGCGGGACTCGACCGTTCGTACTTCACGGACATGGAGGGCTTGCGGCAGGTCGTGACGCTCAACAACGGCCACACCTATGGCGTCGTGCCCCGCAACGGCGAGAAGTTCACGGAGATCGTCGAGCTCACCCCCCGCGGCTTGCGTCCCACCGGCGGCAGGCTCGACTTCGGCGTCAAGCTCTACCCCGATGGATCGCTGCGCGGCTCACAGCAGCGGCTGCCGGCGGTCGAAGTGTTCGCGCGCAAGCTTACGGGCTTCGACGCCGCTGACAATCCCCAGTGGAGCCCGCCTGAGCGGCTCGCCGGTGTTGCCGCCGTAAAACCGGAGGACCCGTACTACCACGACGTCCCGCAGGGCTCCGGGGTGAATGAGCCAACCTTTCCGCTCACGGCCAGCGGGCTCGTGGTGTTTTTCAACCCGGGGCGCAGCGCAGGTCTGCACCTCGGCGGCGTCCGTATCGGAGGCAATGCATGGGTCTGGCGCGCGAGCCCGTCGGGCAGCTGGACGCTCGACTCCAAGGGCGCCATCACCTCGCTGAACGGCACCTACGAGCTGGGGCGCGGTGTGCAATACCTCGGCAACGTCGTGACGGTTGCCGGGCGACACATCGTCTATGGGTACCACGGCGAAGCCTGGAACGGCGGACAGGCCGATCAGTGGATACATTTTCTCGACGACGGCCTGTTCGTCGGCCAGTTCGGGGTACCGGTTTATCCGGCCGACAACAAGGTCGTGGCGCAGCCCGGCGCCGCCGGCAACGCGTTCAGTCCACAGCTCGTCACGCAAAACGGGCAGCTTTATCTGTGGCACAACGATGAGGGCGTGCATGGCGGCGTCCATCGTTGGCACATCGAAGGTGCTGCGCGCTTGCAGGAACTGGAAGCGCCGATTCAACCGTGAGCACCGGGGCGACTGGGACCACCGTGCTGATGGCCAACCTGAGCGCGCCGGAGATCAGCCGGCTCGGCGTCGAGCTCGAGCGCCGCGGCGTGCTCGCCCGCTACGTGCGGCCGTACGTCAACAAGCACCGCTGGTGGGAGCGGCTCATCGAGCGTGCACCGGGGCTCGGGCGTCTGTACAACCGCACGCTCGGCCGCCGCGCTCCGCCCGCCGGTTTGCCGCTGCGCAAAGTGATCGGCGCCGGCGTCACGCAGGACCTGCTGGCGGCGGCAGTAGGAAGACTGCCGTTGATGAATGAGGAGTGGCGCCGCAATGTCTCGAACTCGCTGCTCTTCGCCGCCGAACGCGCAGTCGCAAGAGCCGCCGGCCATTGCGCCGCCGGCGCGGACGTCGTGGTCGCGAGCTACGGAACCGGGCGCTACGCGTTCGAGACGGTGCGCCGTGCGGGCGGTCGGGCGGTGCTGAGCTACCCCATCGCACACAAGGAGTTTCAGGCCCGACTCTACGAGGAGGAAGCGGCACTGCAACCGGAGTTTGCTGCGGCGCTGCCGCGTCTCGATAAGCTCCCGAGCGAGTACTCCGAGCGCCTCGAAGCAGAGTGTGCGTTGGCCGACACCATCCTCGTGGGCTCGTCCTTCGTGCGTCAATCGTTCATTGCCATGGGTCACGACGCGCGCAAGATCGAGCTCACGCCGTACGGCGTCGATACGGAGCGCTTCGTGCCACGCCGCGCCCGCCGCAGCGACGGCACCTTTCGCATTCTGTTCGTCGGCCAGATCGGCCAGCGCAAGGGCATGAGCTATCTGCTGCGGGGTTACGAGCTGTTTCGACGGCCGGACTCCGAGCTGCATGTCGTCGGGAGCTACGTTCCCGGACACGAGGTCTACCGCCGCTACATGCACCTCTTCCGTCATACGCCGCACCTGCCGCAGAACGATCTTCCCGCGCTGTTTCAGGCGGCGGACGTCTTCGTGCTGCCGACCCTCGTTGAAGGCATGCCCCTGGTGGTACTCGAGGCGATGGCGTGCGCAGTACCCGTCATCACCACCACCCATGGACCGGGCGACGTGATGCGCGACGGCATCGACGGGTTCTTCGTGCCCATTCGCGATCCCGAGGCCATTGCGCAGCGGCTCGAGCAGCTCTATCGCGACCGCGAGCTCGGGGAGCAGCTGGGCAGGAATGCACGCGAGCAGGCGTTGCGACACACGTGGGAGGCTTATGCCCGCCGCGCCGCGGAGGCAGTCCTGGACACGAGAGCCACGCCTGCCGCACCGGCCGCGGCTGCCACGTAGCTGTCATCAATCGCGTGAGAAAATCGTGCTCGCGTGCGACCTGAGCGCGGCGAACGAACGACCCCGCGGCCTCCGATCAAAACAGCCCAGGTTGCCCGCTCTGTGCTGCCGTCGCCGCCATAGGGTATCGATGACATGAGCTCGCGGTTCAGTGTCGACAGCACGGTGCGACGGCGCATTCTGCAGAAGGCGCTCGTTGCGCGATTCGTCGATGAGAAGCTGCTCGAGCTCTTTGCGGCCGGGAAACTCCACGGGACGGTGCACACGTGCATCGGCCAGGAGATGTCGGGTGTCATCAGTGAGTTTCTGCGTCCCACCGACACCGTATTTTCGAATCACCGCTGCCACGGACATTTCCTGTGGCGCACCGGCGATGTACGCGGGCTGATTGCCGAGCTCATGGGTCGCAGAAGCGGCGTGTGCGGGGGCCTCGGCGGCAGTCAGCACTTGTGCAAGGACGGATTTTTCTCCAACGGCATCCAGGGCGGCATCGCGCCGGTGGCAGCCGGGCTCGCGCTCGGCCATCGACTCGGAGGCCGCGGCGATATTTCCGTGGTGTACCTGGGCGACGGCACGCTCGGCGAGGGCGTGGTGTACGAGACCTTCAACCTCGCCGCGAAGTGGGATCTGCCACTGCTGTTCGTCCTCGAGGACAACAAGTACGCCCAGTCGACCGCGCAGCACGAGACGCTGGCAGGCGACATCTGCAGCCGCCCTGCTGCCTTCGGCATCGAGACCGTCAAGGCGGATACCTGGAACTGGGAGAACCTGTACGCACTCGCCGGCGCGTTGATCGAGCAGATGCGCGCTGACTCCCGGCCCCGTTTTCTGTACATCGAGACCTACCGATTGAAGGCGCACTCCAAGGGCGACGACACCCGGGCCCGGGAGGTCATCGAGCCCTTCGAGAGACGCGACCCGCTCAACCGCTTCCTCGCCACCGTGGCCGAGGTTGATCAGCGGTGGGTCAATGAGCTGCGCGCGAGCGTCCTCGAGGCGGTCGAGGCCGCCGAGGCGTCGGCGACCGCGGTCCTGCCTCAGACGCCGGATTTGTCGGGGTCACCGCCGGGTTGGTCATCGGCCCGCCTCCCGGCGAGGAAGCGAATGGGCACGGCGCTCAACGAGACGCTGCGACGGTTGCTCGCCGAGCAAAAGCGGGCGCTCGTCCTGGGAGAGGACGTGCTGTCACCCTACGGGGGAGCCTTCAAGGTGACCAAGGATCTCTCGGACCTCTATCCGGGCCGCGTGAGAAACACCCCGATCTCCGAGGCGTGCATCGTCGGCGTTGGGACTGGCCTCGGGCTGCTGGGCTATTACCCGATCGTCGAGATCATGTTCGGTGACTTCGTCGGGCTGGCGTTCGATCAGATCGTCAACCACGCGGCCAAGTTCCGGCAGATGTACAACCAACAAGTGACGACCAATCTCGTGGTGCGCACGCCCATGGGCGGCGGCCGCGGCTACGGCCCGACCCACAGTCAAACACTGGACCGTCACTTCTTTGGCGTGCCCGGGCTGCGCGTGCTCGCCGTCAACCACCTGATGGATCCGACGTCGCTTTACCGGCCGTTGCTCTCGTCCGCCTCCGGGCCGACTCTGGTCGTCGAGAACAAGCGGCTGTACGGCAGCTACCTGCTCGAGGAGCCTCCGGCGGGCTTTCAGGTGCTGGAGTCGAACGAGGAGTTTCCCGCACTCTGGATCAGGCCGGACGCCGATGCGATCGATGTCACGCTGCTCGGCTACGGCGGCACGAGCGAGCTGTTGCTGCAGGCGTGCGAAGCGCTCTTCGAAGAGCACGATGTCGTGGCGCAGCTGCTGATCGTGACGCGCGTTTATCCCTTCACCATCGCTCCCCTGCTCGAGCCGCTGCGGGCCGCGAAGCGGCTGCTGGTCGTGGAGGAGGGCCAGGGGTTTGCGGGGTTCGGTGCGGAGGTCATCGCGCAGCTCGCCGAGTTGAAGCCGCCGTCCACGATCGCCGTGCAGCGACTCTTTCCTCCGCAGCATTGCGTTCCTGCAAGCGGTCCGCTGGAGCAGGAAGTGTTGCCGGGTCTCGAGCGGATCGTGGGCGCCTGCCTCGCCATGTGTCACGCACGATCACCGTAGTTCAGCGATGGTCACCACGGTCCTTGCTCCGCAGATCAACAGCAACGACGACAATGTCGAGGTCGTCACCTGGCACGTCGAGAACGGCGCGTATGTCGAGGCCGGACAGGAAGTCGCCGAGCTCGAGACCTCCAAGGCCACCGTCACGGTCACGGCTGACAGCGCAGGTTACGTCGAGTGTCTGCTGCCGGCGCGGACCCTGGTTCGCGTCGGAGCGCCCATCTTCAGGATCGCGGCATCGCGCGAGGAGCTCAATGGCGCACGCGTCGGCAGCCGCGTGGTGCCTGAGCGAGCGCACAGCGTCACGGCAGCCGGCGCGATGGCCGGAGCCGACGCGGTGCCTGGAGCCGACGCGGTGCCTGGAGCCGACGCGGTGCCTGGAGCCGACGCGATGGCCGCAGGGCCCGGGCTCGGCGCACCGGTGACCGCTGCCAGAGCTGCCGCCCGCCACCCTGCGACGCGTTTTTCCAGGGCAGCCATGCAGCTTTTGCGGAGGCACGGTCTGTCGCCGGAGAGCTTTCGGGGGGCCGGCCTCGTCACCGCCCGGAGCGTCGATAAGCTGCTCGGGCCCGATGGCCAACCGTCGGAGCGCGATGAAGGCGGCGCGACGGCGCTCCCGGTCCCCGCGGGCGGAACTCGGCCGCTCCCGGCCTCACGGTCCGAAAGACCGTCGCTTGCCAAGCACGCCGAGATCCAGGCCCTGTCGCTCGGCGAGAGCGGCAACATCAACAGCATGCTGTCGGTAGGATTCGATTCCGCTCCGATCCGTGCGCGACTGCAACAGGAGCGGCTTTTCGATGGCAACGTGTTGCCGCTCGCACTTTACGAGCTCTCGCGCCTCCTCAGGGCCTGGCCGCAGTTCACGGCCTGTTATCGGGAGGGCGAGATTCGCTATTACGACCGCATCGACCTCGGCCTCGCGATCGATCTGGGAAAGGGACTCAAAGTCGTCACGATCGGTAACGCCGCAGAGCTCTCCCCGGCCGATTTTTTTTCGCGGACGCTCGACATCGGCATGCGTTATCTCGAGAACCGGCTGCGGCCCGACGAGCTGACCGGCTCGACGCTGACGATTACCGACCTGTCCGGCCTCGACATCCTGCACTTCCACCCCCTCATCAACGGCGCGCAATCGGCGATCATCGGCCTCGGCGGTGACAAGACGCGCGCGGGACACCCGATGACGATCAACATGACCTTCGACCATCGCGTTTCGGGAGGTCGCGACGTGGCCGCGTTCCTCACCGAGCTGCGCGCGCGGCTGCTGAGCTATGCGTCATCGCCCCTCGCTGCGGCCGGCGGGCAGCGGAGCGAGCCCGCGGACGCGCGCGAAGACACCACGCCGTCGTCAGCCGCCTGTGACCGATGCGGCATCGACGGGCGCGCCTATTACTCCGGGTTCGAGCGCGACGGGTACATGCTGGCCTATTACCGGGCAGACGGGAGCCTGGGCCGCGTGTGCCACCGTTGCTACGACCGTTGGACCTGAGCGCGGCGGAGCCGTAGCAGATGGAGCGCGCGGCGGTTGTCGGTGTGCTGGCCAGGATCGCCAGAAGGCGGCCGACCGATATCCTCGATCAGGCGTCACTTTCGAGTCTGGGCCTGAGCTCATCCCTCGGCCTCAGCCTGCTGCGCAGCAACCTCGAAGCCGCAGGCGGCAAGGCGCTCCCAGCATTTGACGGACATACGTGCGTCGCCGATTTGGTGAACCTGCTCGCCAACGGCTCGATGCCGCCGGTTGTCAGCACGACGGCTGAGCCCAGCGGCGCCGCTGGGGTCGCGAGCCTGCCGGCGGGCGGTGTCGCAGCCATGCCATGGGCTGGCGTCGGACTCGGACTCGACATTCAGGACGTCGGATCAATGCCGCTCACGAGCGACTTTCGCTCGCATGACTTCTATCGCGACCACTTTGTGCCGACCGAGATCGCCACTGCCGTGCTCAGGGCCGATCCACGCGTGCATTTGTGTGGAATATTCTGCGCCAAGGAAGCCGCCAAGAAATCCCACCCGGCATTGCTCGGCGCGCGGATGAATACGCTCGTCGTCACGCATGACACGGCCGGCAAGCCGTTCCTCGGGCTGACGGACGGCGTGCTGTCGCAGTACGGTTTTCAGTTCATCCTCAGTATCAGTCATACGGACAAATTTGCCGCGGCAGCCTGCATCACCATTGCAGGGGGCCCGGGCGTAGCAGGCGGCCCGGGCGTAGCGGGCGGGCCGGGCGCAGCGGGCGCCCTGCTCAGCCGTCCGTGACCCTGTCTTGCAGGCAGGGCTCAGTTACCCATCCAGCGTGAACATCAACTACTTCCTCTATCGACGGCTGTGTCGTTGGATCACCTGCGACCTGCGACTTCCGCATCGGGTCGAGCTCTCGCTGTCGAGCAAGCACGACGTGGCGAGCTTTCAGGACGTGTTCTGCCATCCCTTCTACTGGCAGCTGTTTGCCTGGATGGAGCATCCGCCGCAGCTCGTGGTTGACTGCGGCGCCAATTGCGGACACTTCAGCGTACTCGCTGACACCTGTGCGCGCGTAAAATTCGGCAGGTCGGATGCTCACTACGTGCTCGTCGAGCCCAACCCGGCGTTGCTGCCGATCCTGCGCCGCAATCTCGAGGCTGCCGGTCTCGCCGGTCGCAGCCGCGTGCTCGGGGGATTGTTGGGACAGAAATCGGGCAGCAGTACGCTGTGGGTGCAGCCGAAGAACTACCTGGCGTCGAGCCTGATACCGCTCGCCGGCGCGCAGCGCCACGAAGTGCCGTTCATCGACCTGAAGGACAGTATCGGCACATCGACGATCGATGTTCTCAAGGTCGACATAGAAGGGAGCGAATACCCCTTCGTTCGTGACAACGCCGACGTGCTGGTGAGCGCGCGGCTCGTCATGATGGAGGTGCACGCTGCGGCGGCCGGCGAACAGGAGACCATGTTCGCCCGCCTGGAAGCGACGGGGTTGCGGCCGCTCGGGAAACCGGTATGCGCGGACGGTCTGTACCTGCGCGCCTGGTGCCGGCCGTCAGCTCCGGAGGGAACCCGTATAAAGGCCGGACAGATCTGACCAGCCGCGGGCCTCCCTGAAGAACCCGCGGTTGCGAACCACGACATTCTGTCGCGCTTGCGGCGAGTCACCGCGGACGATGATCGAGAAGCAATCGATGAACGTACGGCGCGTCAGCCAGGTATGGATCTCCTGACTGACGCAGGCGAGGCCATGCTGGCGGGCCATCGCCTCGACCGCCGTCGCCGACACCGAAAGGTCGCGCAGGTGCTGGAATTCAAGGATGCGCAGCCTGCGCAGCAGATAACGCAGCTTGGGAATGCGCCGCGGATGATAGGCTGCGCATTCACCGTTATTCGAATGATGGATGAAGGCGGCGCCGTCCTTTCTCAGGACCCGCGTGAACTGGCTCAGATAGGCCGCCAGCGTCGCGCTGTCGGCGTGCACGAGCGAGTCGAAGCTGAAGATGAGATCTACGGACTGATCTGCGACGACGTCGAGCGACCTGCCGTCGTTCGCGAGGAAAGACAGCCTGGAGTTGGCCGCGAATCTGCGCTTGCACGCCTCGATGCACTCGTTGGAGAGATCGACGCCGACGAGGCTGTCGCAGTGCTGTTTCAGGAACTGCGTCCAGCGGCCGTGACCGCAGGCGATCTCCAGGATCGTGCCGCTCGGAAGAAAGCGCTGTATGCGGGGCATCACCGTGCCATGCCATTGCATGGCGACGCCTCCCCAGGGCGCTGACCACTCGTCGCCGGCTTCGCTCCAGCGATAGCCTCCGTCCCACAGCGCCTTGTTGTCTGCTACCGAGACCATGCCGTCCTCGTCTGTGGTGTCCGCGCGGGGATTTCAGCTGCCGGGCGGCGTTCGATCAAAGCGCCAGCACGGCCTGGAAAATGTTCAGGGCGAGGCGCTGCGCGAGGTATTCCACGCCGACCGGTGAAGGGTGCGTCTTGTCGGGCATCAGCATGCGATAGATGTTATTGAGATCGGTGACACCCTCCGGCTCCCAGGACGGCAGCGGATAGGCACCCGTCGGGTTGATTCCAGTCATGAGCGTCGGCGTGCCGAGGGTGGCCGCACTCGTCTGGTAGGTGGGATCGAGCGTGATGCTCGGCAAACCCGAGCCACTGCTGTAGCCCTGACCGGGCTGCAGGACCGTAATGCCGGTGACGGCGCCGCTGCTGTTGATTTGCGACACGAGCAGGAGTCCCGAGCCCGAGCCCCCGCTCGCCGTCACATCGGGTGCCTGGCTGTAGAGGCCGCCGTAGGCCACCGGCACCGAAGCGATACCGCCGAAACCTCCGCCACCGCCACCGAGGGTGTTGCCCGGTTTGTAGGTCGTCGTAGTGCCGGCGCCGGGTGTGCCGCCGGTAAACCACTGCAGGTTGCGGATGTCGCCGCTGGCCCCGGAGGAATTCAGCCACCCGCCACCCATCAATACGTCCACGTATACCCACGGCGCGGCGATCTGCTGCAGCGACTCCTTGTGGATGCCCGCCATGTAGAGAAAATCGCCCATGCCGCTCGAATTGGTGCCGGAGTTCGCCACGTAACTCGAGTCGGACATCGGCGCGTCTGGACAGAATGGCGCCGTGACGACGATCAGCGCGTTCGGGTTGGCGGTGCGCAGCCCCTGGAGATAGCCGAGGACGGCGGACTGGAATGTCGAGGCGCTCGGCCACGACACGGTGCCGTTGGCTTGCAGATTGCCGTAATCGTTGAGCCCCGCTGTGATGAGATAGATCGTCGACCCGTCCCTGGAGTGTCCCGGGAGGCGGTCGTTGAGGTTCCCCACCTCGCCACCGGTGTTCCAGTAACCCGTCCCGCCCACCGAATCCGTGGCGACCTTGCGTATGCCGAGCCGCGCGGCGGCTTCGAGCGCGATGGCAGACCCGTTACCGAAGGTGCCCGAGCCGCTCTGCAGATAGGAATCCCCGACGACCGTGATCTGCGGGTCCGACGTGTCGTTCACGGCAGCGAGGGTGTCCGACGCGCCGATCTTGAGATAGGCGACGTACATGTAGGTTTCGATCCAGATGTCTCTGACCGCCGCGCTCTCGAACGCAATCCTGATCGTGCCGGCATTCCAGCCGCCGAGCCCACGCCCGCTGGAAAGCACTTTTGGGGGCACCAGCTGGCCGTCCACGATGAGTGTCTGTACGGTCTGGCCATAGTCCGGGACCACGCCGCTCAGCTCGATTACCTGGGCGTCGGTCTGGAAGCGCAGTATGCGCGGCGAGGCTACGGTTTTCGCCACGCCGTTGCAGGTGTAGGGGCGCGCCACGTTGAGACATGGCAGGCCATTCAGCACCGGGTCACCGGGCAGCGTCGCCGTCCAGAACTGGGGTATCGGGCGGCTGATGAGCGAATTGGTCACGGGAATGACGACCCCGCCTGCAAGCGAGGTAGCCGCCGAGAAGGTCGCCAGGGGGCCCGCCCAGGAGATCGTTGGAAACGAGAGCGCCGTCGGCGGCAGCGAAAACGTACCCGAAGCGTGCGGCTGAAGGTAGGACTTGAGGCTCGCCATGGCCGCACTGGCACCCGCGGACTCCGGCGGCGCGCTGGAAGGCGAAGTCTTCGGGGCGGGCGCTGGGTCAGGCGTCGCGGCGCTGCTGTTCTCGGCGCCCTGTGCGGAAGTGTCGGGGGCCGCCTGTCCGGCGCTGCAGGCGCTGAGCAGGGCCGCACTCGTTGCCGATCCCGCCAGCTGCAGAAACTTGCGCCGACTGCCAGCCATCTCAATTCTTCTCCAGCGCGGGACGGGCGTTTTTTTTAACATCGGATCGCTACAGAATCATGACTGCCACACGTTCGTCATGATGTGCAGCCCAGAATGGGAGTTGGTCTGCAGCCTGGCGCTGGCGACGACTTTCGTAGGTGCTCGCACTCATTGTGGAAATGCGCTCCGTTGGGCTGACGGTTGTAGCTTGAATGCTGCCCGGCAACACCTCTGCAGCCATCGCCGAGGTCCCAGCGCGCGTCTCTGCGCCGCAGCGTTCCTGGTGGAGCGGTTTGCACACGCTGCTCTTCACCGCGGGTGCACAGTCCGCCATCCAGCTGCTCGCCGTAGCCACCGGCCTCGCGGTCGTTCGGCTCCTTTCCGTGCGCCAGTATGCGTATTACACGATCGCCAATGCGGCGCTCGGCACGCTAACGGTCCTCACCGATTGCGGGGTGACGCAAAGCGTACTCGCGCTCGGCGGCCGGGTATGGCAGAAGTCCACGGCACTCGGCGCGGTGGTGGCGGGCGGGATGCGCCTGCGCCGCCGCTTTACGCTCCTGGCGGTGATCGTCGCGATGCCCGCCGTGCTTCTGCAGCTGCGGCAACAGGGAGCGACTCTGGGCGAGGCATTGCTCGTCACCGTCTCCATTCTGCCGATGCTGCTCAGCTCCATCACCGGCCACCTTCTCGAGGTGGTCCCGCGGCTGCATCAGCGCCTCGCGGCGCTGCAGCGGATTCAGTTATGGGGCGCGGCACTGCGCTTCCTCAGCGCCGTGGCGCTGGTTCCGCTTTTTTCCTTCGCCTGGTTAGCGAGCCTCAGCGCGGGCCTCGCGCAGACCTGGGCAACCTGGCGGGTACGCCGTCTCGCCGGCAGCCTCGCCGACCTCGATGCGTCCCCCGATCCCCGCGCCAGCCGGGAAATGGCGCGACTGGTCGCGCGCGCGGCGCCCGGCGCGATCTACTACGCGCTCGCCGGGCAGATAACGGTCTGGCTGATCGCGCTCTTCGGCAACACCACGGCCGTGGCGCAGGTGGGGGCGCTGGGCAGGCTCGCGATGCTCTACAACGTCGTCACTGCCGCCTTCACCGTGATGGTCGTGCCACGGTTTGCACGCGCGCACTTTGTCCACGGCAGCAGCGCGCTCGGCGTCTACTGGCGTGTGCAGCTTGCGCTGCTCGCACTGCTCGGCACGATTACGGCGCTGGTGGCGGCGTTTCCGGGTGCGGTGCTGATGCTGCTCGGCCGGGACTACCTCGGCCTCACCCACCAGGTGGTGCTCAGCGCCGTCGCGGGCGCCCTCGGGACATTGGGCGGATGCGCCTATGCGCTGGCGGCGGCGCGCGGCGTCATCACTTCTCCCTGGTTGGCGGTACCTCTGGCACTTTCGATCCAGGCGGGGCTCATCATGACGCTGCCCATGAGCAGCGTGAGCGGCGTCCTCTGGCTCGGCGTGCTCTCGAACCTCGCGTTCTGGCTCACCTACGCACTCAATTTCAGCTTCGCCTCGTGGCGGCGAGGCTGACGGCGGTCTCGAACACGTGCATCCACGGGGGCGATCCTGCCACGCCGAATTCAGCGGCGCGCCGCGGCCGGTATCCCAGCGGCGCCAGGAGGTCCGCAACCGGCTGCAGATTTTTCGCCTCGGCGAGAACTCTCGGGCGATAGCGGGTGAGCGTTTCGCGCGCGCCTTTCAGCAGCTCGATCTCGTGCCCCTCGACATCGATCTTCATGAAGTCGACGTCGACGAGGCGGTAACTGTCGAGCGTTCGAACCTGGCCCGTGATCTGGCGGTGCACGTCCGTGTCGGGGCAGTTGCCAGGCGTGAGGCTGCCCCAGCCTTCGAGGGGCATCTTGCCGTGCAGCAGCGGAATATAGAGCACCGCCGGGCCTGCGGCGCTGGAGAGGCCCACGTGCATCAGATGGACGTTCGGTAGCCTGGCGCGTTGCAGATGCCCGGTAACACCGGGGTTGATCTCGAAGGCGTAAACGGTGCGGCACAGCCTGGCGAGCCGCAGCGTGTAGAGCCCGGTGTTGGCGCCTGCATCGACGGCGGTCCGGCAGCCAGGCGGCACGAGGCGATCGAGCTTCGCGAGTTCCGGCTCTCCGCCTTCGAGGCTGCGATTGGTCCACGCGAGCAGCTGCAGTCGACGGCGTGCCGGTGTGAGCGGGACTACCGCGCGCCTGATGAGCGCAGAGGCGATACGCTGGGCATTCATCGACCCGACTCTGCGCCCGCCACGTGAAAGGATGGTTACGCGCCGTGCTGCCCGAGTGCGCGGCTACGGGGCTCGCGACGCGGGCTCACGTCGACACCACGAATGTCCGCCGTGAATCGCGCGGACAATGCACTCAAGCTCTCGCGCGCTTCCCTGCGGCGTACCCGCAGAAGCCACTCCGGCAGCGCCGCCGTCATGCGCTCGAGCAGCGGATCGTGACCTTCGAGCAGGCGGGCGGCGCCGATATCCACATCGTCGCGCGGCACGATGACCGGCAGGCCGTGATCCAGCATGGCGGCGGTGCTCGCGCTCTTGCCGATCAACTGCCACGGGCTGGTGGCGATGCCAAAATCGATGGTCTGCAGGAACATGGAAACTTCCGCAGGACTGCGCTCGTCCAGCCGTGCGAACGAGAAGCGATGTCCGTAGCGCGCCTGCATGTCGCGCCAGAGCGGCTCGCCCGTTCCGATCCGACCGATGGAGAGCACCTGCACCGCACGGCCCGCCCGCTCGGCGGCCTGCGCGATATAGGTGAATAGCGGTTCCGGGGCCCACGGTTCGGGCAGCACGCCAAAGAATCCGAATCGCCATGGCTCGCCACCCGGCGCACCCGGCGGCTGCGTTGCACCGAGCTCGAGCAGTTCACGCTCGAGCCAGCCGGCATCCAGCGGGACGATGGGAATGCTGCCGCAAAGGGGCAGCAGCCGGGCATCAATGCCGGCCTCGGCGAGCAGCTGCGCATAGCCCGGGTTGCTCGTGTGAACGGCTGCCGGCTTCAGCCGCCCGATCAGCGAGCCAACGGCCCGACGTTGCAGCGCACCGACCGCCCGCTGCCGAAGACTCGCACCGCGCCGCGCCCCGATCCAGAGCTCGTGCAGCATGACGTGCAGGCGGCTTTCGCCGATCAAGGGCGCGAGATGCCGGCCGAGGCCGAACGTGATGCCCTTCGGATGGAAGCCGTAGCACACGAACTGAAGGCTGGTCCAATCCGACGGCGCCCGCTTCAGGAAGCGACCCGCCGCCAGCACCCTGTCGTGCCATGGGGCCGAGGCCGGCAAGCGCAGCGTCTCGAGGGCCGCGCCGCGTGCCGCCTGCATCCCCTCGAGCGGAGAGTCCACGTAACGGTCGTTGAGTGCGACCAGCCGCGCGTCCGATCCCTGGATGTGACATGCCGCGGCGAGATCGCGCGTGTAGTCGCCGACGCCGTCCTTGCCCGGCTCGAGGCAGCTGCTGAGGAACGCGATGCGCATTTCAATGCGCCGACGCGCCGTTCATGCCGGCGCGCACCATCTCGGCGACGACGCCGGGCATGGTGACCCGTGCCTTCCAGCCAAGCAGCCGCTCGGCCTTCGCCGGGTTTCCGCGGTTCGCCACCAGATCGCTCGGACGGTAGAGCACCGGGTCGGTAACCACCCACTCGCGCCAGTCGAGCCCCACGGCGGCGAACGCCGTCTCGGCGAACTGCTGCAGCGAGTAGGTGATTCCGGTCGCGATGACGAAGTCCTCGGGCGCATCGAGCTGCAGCATGCGGTGCATGGCGTCGACGAATTCGGCCGCCCAGCCCCAGTCGCGGCGGATGTCGAGGTTGCCGAGGGGCAGCGTACGGCGATCGCCGCTGGCTATGCGGCACGCGGCGCTGACGATCTTCTGTGTCACGAAGCGCTCGGGGCGCAGCGGCGACTCGTGATTGAACAGCAACCCCGAGCATGCATAGAGTCCGTAGGCCTCGCGGTAATTGGCGACCGCCCAGAAACCCGCCGACTTCGCCACCGCGTACGGGCTGCGCGGGTGAAACGGGGTGGTCTCGTCCGCCGCGCACTCGCCGGTGGCGCCGAAGCACTCACTCGAGCTCGCGTTGTAGAGCCGCATCGGCAGCCCGATGAGGCGCATCGCCTCGAGCAGATTCAGGGTACCGAGCGCGATGCTCTCGAGCGTCTCCATCGGTTGCTCGAAGGACAGGCCCACCGAGCTCTGGCCGGCCAGGTTGTAGATCTCCTCTGGCTGAACTTTCGCCACCACGTTGAGCACGCTGCGAAAATCGGTGCCCGCCATGGACAGCAGCTGCAGCCGATCCCTGATGCCGAGCCTGACGAGATTGTTGAAACTCGTCACCTGCGCGTCGCGCGAGGTTCCCGCGACCCGATAGCCCTTGTTGAGCAGAAGCTGAGCCAGGTACGCGCCGTCCTGCCCGGAGACGCCGCAGATCAGGGCACTTTTTTCTCTCATGGGGTATTCGGTCACACGACCATCGTTGGTCGCCAATCGCTTGCGCGATCAGGTCAGCCCGGGTCGCTCTATGCAGCCGACGATACTGACTCATTCATTGCAAAATGATGACGTCGCATCGTTTGTTCGGGCGGCTCGCGCCTCGGCGAGCTTGGCATCGACCAGCATGCGAAACCACAGAGCCTGCAGGAAGTCGTAGTAGAAACCTGCGCGGCCGTCGAGGAAGCCGAGCTGCACGAGATAGCGATAGAGGAAGTAGCCGAGGGCGCGCCAGCCGGGCGGCAGGCGGTAATAGATTCCCTTGTACAGGCGGCGACGCTGGCGCGGATCCGCCGACAGTTGCGCCGGCAACGCCGCGGCGGTGGCGTGCGGTCGCAGCAGCTCCTGCACCTCCAGCTCGCTCCAGCGATTGTGGCGCGCGGTCCATTCGCCGACGCTGCCGACGTTCAAGTCGTGCATCACGCCCGGCAGACGCGCGACCGGTCCGTTGCAGACGAAGTGCTGATCGTAGAGTCGATCCTCGCAGGCGCCCCGCCCCGACCTGAACAGGCGCAGGTGCCAGGAGTTCTCGCCCGCGAAGCGCAGCGGCTTACCCATGAAATAGGTGAGCCGCCTCAGCATGAAGCCGGCGTGGACACCGGGGTCGTGCAGCGCGCGGCGCAACTCGGCGATGGCAATGTCATCGAGGACCTCGTCCGCATCGAGGTGCAGCTGCCAGGCATAAGCGTTGCCGAGCGTCTGGATCGCCCAGTTGCGCTGGTCGGCGTAGTGCTTGAAGGCGCGATCGTGCACCTCGCAGCCGAGCCCACGCAGGATGTCCGCCGTCGCGTCGGTCGAGCCGGAGTCGACACAGATGACCCTGGGGGTGACGCGCTGCGCCGCGCGCACGGTACGCTCGATAACGGCGGCGGAGTTGAAGGTGAGGACGACGGCGGCGACGGAGTCCGGCATGGGAGGCGCCGCCATCACAGCGCGAGCAGGCTGCGAAAGTAATCTACCGTGGGCCCGAGACCGTCCTCGAGCGTAACGGTGGGTGACCAGCCGAGAATGGACCGGGCCTTGGCGATGTCCGGCTGGCGCTGTCGCGGGTCATCGGCCGGCAGCGGCTTGAAGCAGATGTGCGACCTCCCGCCGACCTTCTTCAGCACTTTCTCCGCGAGCTCGAGCATGGTGAACTCGACCGGGTTGCCGACATTCAGGGGTCCGGTCACCTCGGGCGGCGATTCCATCATGAGGGTGAAGGCGCGCACCAGGTCATCGACGTAGCAGAAGCTGCGCGTCTGCTGCCCGTCGCCGAATACCGTGATGTCCTGCCCGCGTAGCGCCTGCACGATGAAGTTGGATACCACACGCCCGTCGTTGGGATGCATGCGTGGCCCGTAGGTGTTGAAGATGCGCAGCACCTTGATCTGCAGGCGGTGCTGGCGGTGATAATCGAAGAACAGCGTCTCGGCACAGCGCTTGCCTTCGTCGTAGCAGGAGCGCACGCCGATCGGATTGACGTTGCCCCAGTACTCCTCCGGTTGCGGATGGACGCTCGGATCGCCGTACACCTCGCTGGTCGAGGCCTGCAGTATCCGCGCGCGCAGCCGCTTGGCGAGGCCGAGCATATTGATGGCGCCGTGCACGCTGGTCTTGGTGGTCTGGACCGGATCGTGCTGGTAGTGGATCGGGGAGGCGGGACAGGCGAGGTTGTAGATCTGCTTCACCTCGACGTACAGCGGAAAAGTCACGTCGTGACGCAGCAGCTCGAAGTGATCCGAGGGCAGCAGATGACGGATGTTCTGCTTGGTGCCGGTGAAGAAGTTATCGACGCACAGCACGTCGCTACCCTGTTCGATCAGTCGATCGCACAGGTGCGAGCCGAGGAAGCCCGCGCCGCCGGTGACCATGATGACGTCGTTCATGAGACCGACTGGCCGAATTACCTATGATGGTGTTGCAGCGGGCATTCCGCGGCGCCTGTCAGGTGCGCGCTGGCGGATGCGCCGCGCCGGAATGCCGCCGTAGACCTGCCAGGCCTCGAGGTCCTTGCTCGCGACGGCGCCCAGACCGAGCACCGCACCCTCGTGCACATGCACGCCCGCGAGGACTGCGGCGCGCGCGCACACCCAGGCGTAGGGGCCAACGTAGATCGGCGCCGTGATCATCGGAAAAGCCGGATCGTCGATGTCGTGCGTGGCGGCGCACAGATAGGCGTCCTGCGAGACGATGGCGTGGGAGCCGAGGTGCACGGGGGCGGCGTTGTAGATGACCGCGCCGTCGGCGATACACGCGCCCTCGTCGCAACGCAGATTCCACGGTGCCCAGATCGTGCACTTTGCGTAGATGTGGCAGTTGGGCGCGAGGCTCGCGCCGAAGCAGCGCAGCAGGAACGCCCGCCAGCGATGCAGCGGTCGCGGCGACGGGCGAAACAGCAGCGCATACACCAGGTGCCACAGCGCACGCGCAGCGCGGTTGCGCACCGAGGTCTGCGGCAGCAGGTAGGGATCGGCGAACGCGTCGCTCATGCGGCGAACACCTGCTCGAGCTTGCCGCTGTACTGCGCAAACAGCAGCAGGATGTTGATGGCCGCGGTGTCGATGTGGAAGCGCTGGCGGAAGCAGCGCCCGGCGTTGCGCGCCATCGCCTGTCGCTCAGGCTGGCTCAGTGCGAGCCAGCGCTGCAGCAGCTGCCGGGTTCCCTGCAGGGTGTCGTGCGCGACCAGCCCCGCCTGGTCGGTAACGATCTCCCGCCAGATGTTCACCTTGTTGGAGATCAGCACCGGCAGCCCACAGGAGAGCGCTTCCGCGACCGCGATACCGAAGTTCTCCTGGTGGGAGGGAAGCACGAAGGCTTCGGCGGCGTGAAAGGCGCCCGCCTTGAGGTCATCGCGCACCATACCGGGCCAGCTGATCGACTGCGCAACGCCGAGATGTTGCGCGAGTCGCGCGAGCTGCCCCTGCATGCCGCTCTGATCAGGTCCGGCGATGACCAGGTGCAGTGCCGGATCGACGCGCAGCATCGGTGCAAACGCCTCGATGAGCAGGTCGCAACCCTTCTTGGGGTGCAGGCGGCCGAGAAAAAGAAAGATACGCTTGCCCCGCAGCTGAGGGAATCGGCCGAGGAACGTCTCGCGTTGCGCGGCCGGATCGCCCGGCAGTCCTGGAGAGCCGTAATTGACGACGATTTCCCTGGCGCGATACAGGCGGAAGCTCTGCCGCGCGAGCAGGCGCTCTTCCTCGGAGGTGAACAGCACCGCGCGTGCGTCGCGCAGTACCTGGTACTCCGCCCACGGCCAATACAACAGCTTCTTGATGTGCTTCAGCGGATATTGCGACTTGAACCACGGATCGAGCATTCCGTGCGTGAAGACGTAGTAGGGAACGCCGCTGCCGCGCAGCGTGCGCCAGGTCGCATAGCCGTGGTACTGCCAGATGCCGTTGACGACCACGGCGTCGAAGCGCATGAAGTTACGCCGCAACCACGGAATGAATGCGGGTGCGTAGCCGTACTTCAACCGCCCCGGTCCGAGGCAGTGAACGGCACAGCCGCAGTCCCGGCTCCAGGGATTGTCAGGCGGATCGAGCGTCACGATCTCCACGCTGTGATCGAGACGGATCGCGGCCGCCGCCAGCTGCCTCACACCCTCTGCTGGACCGCCTTGCGCGGGGTTGAGCGAGTGTATGACGTGCAGATATTTGACTGTCACATTCGCCTCTTAGTATCCCCGCACCGGGAACGAGCACGCGGCTCCGGCAGGGGTCTGTGAATGAAGAAGACCGATTCGAGGCGATTGCTCGTCGTTGCGTTGAATTATGCACCAGATCTCACGGGGATAGGCAAATATGTCAGTGAGATGACCGAATGGCTGGCGAGCAGGAAACAACTCGAAATTCGCGTCATCACCGCTCCGCCCTACTATCCCGCGTGGCGAGTGTCGCCCGGTTATTCAGCGCGCAGCTACCGCAAGGAGCGCAGCGCCGGAGTTGATGTGTATCGGTGTCCACTGTGGATACCGCGCCGGCCGCGTGGCCTCACGCGGGTGCTGCATCTCATGTCGTTTGCCGTCACCAGCCTGCCGCTGCTTCTGTGGCAAGCCGTGAGCTGGCGGCCGCACGTCGTCTGCGTCGTCGAGCCGCCGCTCGGTGTCGCTCCGGGAGCCTGGCTGGCGGCGAAGCTCTGTGGCGCGCAGGCCTGGCTGCACGTGCAGGACTTCGAAGTGGACGCGGCATTCGACCTTGGCCTGTTGCGCAGGGGCGCGCTGCGGCGCGTCGTTCTGGCCGCCGAGCGCGCGCTGCTGCGCGGCTTCGACCGCGTTTCCAACATCTCGGAGCGCATGCGCGCGAGGGTGCTGGAGAAAGGCGTCGATCGGCGGCGTGTCTTTCTGTTTCCGAACTGGGTCGATATGTCGCTGATCCGACCGTTGGAGGACGCCGGCGCGCTGCGCGCGGAGCTCGGCATCGCTGCCGGCACGCGGGTGCTCCTCTATTCGGGCAACATGGGTGAGAAGCAGGGGCTCGATGCCGTGGTCGATGTGGCGCGCCGCTTCGATGACCGCGGCGCTCTGTTTCTCCTCTGCGGGGACGGCGTGGCACGAGCGCGTCTCGAAGTCGCCGCCGCCGGTCTTGCCAACGTGCGCTTCATCCCGCTGCAGCCGCTCGCGCGACTCAACGAGCTCTTGAACCTGGCGGACGTGCACCTGCTGCCGCAGCGGGCCGCTGCCGAGGACCTGGTGATGCCCTCGAAGCTCACGGCGATCATGGCGAGCGGGCGGCCGGTCGTCGCGACGGCCGGGAGCGGATCCGATGTCGCACGCATTGCGCGCCAAGGCGGGATCGTGGTGTCGCCGGGTGATACGGCCGGCTTCGCCGCAGCGATCCGCAGGCTGCTCGATGATGAGCCGCTGCGGCGTCAGCTCGGCGCAGCGGGCCGCGCCTATGCGCAGGCGAACTGGGAGCGCGAGCAGGTGCTGCAACGCGCCTTCGACGAGTTGCAGTCGTTCGCATGGCAGACGTGAGAGCCGCCCCGATGGCGCCGAACTCTCCGCAGCTGGCGCTGCTCGCCATTGCGGCCACGACGCTCGTGCTGGTGTTCCAGGGAACCTTCAGGTTTCTCTACGAGCAATGGCAGCTCGAGGAGTACAGCCACGGCTTCCTCATCCCGCTGATCAGCGCCTATCTGCTGTGGCGGCGGCGTGCCCAGTTCGCTCAGGTGAGCTTCCGCCCGTCCTGGGCCGGCGTCGCGCTCGTCTGCCTCGGCCTCGCGCTCTACTTCCTCGGCTCGCTCGCCTCCATCACGACGCTCGATGCCTACGCGCTCGTGATCGTCATTGCCGGCTGTGTCCTCGGCATCATGGGTTGGCAGGCGTTCAAGCTGGCGCTCGTGCCGCTCGCGCTGCTCTTCCTCATGAACCCGATCCCGCGGTTCTTCTACAACAATCTCTCCCTGCAGCTGCAGCTGCTCTCGTCGCAGATCGGTGTGGCGATCATGCGCGCCTTCGGTGTCAGCGTGTTCCTCGAGGGTAACGTCATCGACCTCGGTGCCTACAAGCTGCAGGTCGCCGAGGCCTGCAGCGGACTGCGCTACCTGTTTCCGCTGATGACGCTGGGCGTCATCGTCGCCTACCTCTTCAAGGGGAAAACGTGGATGCGCTGGTGTCTGTTCCTGTCGACGATTCCCATCACCGTTCTCATGAACAGCCTGCGGGTCGGCGTGATCGGCATACTGGTGGATCGCTTCGGCATTGCGCAGGCCGAGGGGTTCCTGCACGAGTTCGAAGGCTGGGTCATCTTCATGGCCTGCCTGGTGGTGCTGCTGGCCGAGGCCTGGGTATTGCTGCGCGTGACGGGGGACCGCCGCCCGCTGCGGCGGCTGCTCGACTTCGAGCCACCCGTGCTGCCCGCGGTGGCGGCAACACCCACCCGCGAGTTGGGGAAGCCCGCGGTTATCATCCTGTTGATCCTGGTCGCGGCCGTGCTGCCGGCGCGCGCGCTGCCGCAGCGGGTCGAGGCGCGGCCGGTGCGGGCCGAGTTCAGCGAGTTCCCGCTGCAGGTCGGTCCCTGGCAGGGCCGGCGCGAACGGCTCGAAACGATCTACCTCGACACGCTGAAGATGGACGACTACCTGCTCGCCGATTTTGTACGAGCGCGCAACGAGAGCCTGGCGGACGAGCCCGCAGCTGCCGTCCATGCGCCGGTCAATCTCTATGTCGCCTACTACGCCTCGCAGCGCACCGGTGAGTCGGCGCATTCGCCGCGCTCGTGCCTGCCGGGCGGAGGTTGGCACATTCTCGAGTTCGATCAGCGTGTTGTCGGTGGCGTGCGCAGCAACGGCGCACCGCTGCGCGTCAACCGTGCGATCGTTGAGCAGGGCTCCGAGCGGCAACTGGTGTATTACTGGTTTCAGGAGCGCGGGCGCGACATCACCAGCGAGTACCTGGTGAAGTGGTACCTGCTGCAGGACGCGCTGCTGCGCAACCGCACGGATGGCGCGCTGGTGCGGCTCATCACCCCGCTCGGGCCCAACGAGCCCTCGACGGCCGCCGACATCCGGCTCGCGCAATTCTCGGCGAGCGCGCTGCCGCTGCTCGAGAGTTACCTGCCGAACTGAGATGAATCCACTCTTTCAGCTCACGCTCGCGGTGGCGGTCAGCATGCTCGTCATACCGCTGGTGCGCCGCCTCGCGCCGCGCCTGGGACTGGTCGACATGCCCGATCCGCGCAAGGTGCACACCGTGCCGATCCCCCGGGTGGGCGGCTGGGGAATTACCGTCGGCAGCCTCGTGCCCCTGCTGCTGGTCTTCAAGCTGGATCCGCTGGTGCAGTCATTCCTGATCGGCTGTCTCACGCTGTTCGCCTTCGGCATCTGGGACGACGCCCGCACCATCGGCCACTGGACGAAGTTCGCCGGCCAGCTCGTGGCCGTGGCCACGGTGGTCTTCTACGGCGACCTGTGGGTCTCGCACGTGCCCTTCCTCGACGGCGCGCTCCCGGCAGTGCTCGGCAAGCCCTTCACCATGTTCGCGCTCATCGGCGTGATCAACGCCATCAACCACTCCGACGGTCTCGACGGCCTCGCGGGCGGGGAGTCGATTCTCAGTCTCGCCGCGCTCGCGATCCTCGGCTACATGTCCGACAGCGCGCTGATCCTCGGCATATCGCTCGCCACCATCGGTGGGATCCTCGGGTTCCTGCGCTACAACAGCCACCCGGCGTACGTGTTCATGGGGGACTCGGGCAGCCAGGTGCTCGGCTTTACGCTCGGTTTTCTGGTCGTGTACCTGACACAGAGCGCCAACACGGCGGTGAGCGCGGCGCTGCCGCTGCTCATTCTCGGCGTGCCGCTCGCGGACATTCTTTCGGTGCTCTATCAGCGCATCCGCGGCGGTATGAACTGGTTCAAGGCGACGCGCAATCACGTTCACCACCGACTGCTGCAGGTGGGGTTCGACCATTACGAGACGGTCGTGATCATCTACTCCGTGCAGGCCGCTTTCGTGGCGGGTGCCGTGCTGGCCCGCTACGAGTCGGATGCCGCGGTGACCGTCATCTACCTCGCGGGCATTGCGACGCTGTTCTGCGCTCTGACGGCGGCCGAGCGCCGCGGTTGGCGCGTGCCGCGCGCCCGTGGCACGGAGTCGAAGCTCACACGCCTCATCGCGGCACTACGCGTCAGCAAGGCAATCGTGAATGGCCCGCTGCTCGTCATCACCGTCACCACGCCGATCGTGATGCTGCTCAGTGCGTTCTCGGTCGCGCGCACGCCCTCGGAGTTCGCCGCCGCCGCGGCGGTGCTCGCGGTGGTGCCCGCCTTTCAACTGCTCTGGCCTCGTGCAGTAAGACCCGTGCTGCTGCGCCTCGCGATCTACGCGACCGCGATATTCCCGGCCTACCTGCTGGTCAGCTACCGGGAAACGATCCCACAGACCATGCAGGGGCTGACGATGGCGGTGCTCGTCGTGCTGGCGCTCGCGATCGTGGTGTACGTGCGCTTCAGCCCCCACGAGCGCTTCGGCACCACGCCGACCGATTACCTGATCGTCTGCGGCGTGGTCGCGCTCGCGCTCTACGGCAGCATCGAGGCGAACTCCCGGGAGGTGGTGGAGGCGGTGCTGCTCGCTACAGTGCTGATGTATGCGTGCGAGATCATCATCGTGAGCACTACCGAGACCTCGGGCCGCCGCCTGCTGCAATACTCGACGCTCACCGCGCTGCTCATCATCACCTTGCGCGGCGTGCTGTAGCGCGTGCCGTGCCGGCGCGCTGCGCCGCAGCGCACCTGCAGCTGTTCCCCCGAGCTGTAGGCCGGTGCTCTGTCATCGGAAGGCAAATCCAGTGTCACAGAGCCCGTGCACACTGCACGGCGAAAACCCCTCGATCCGCCCCCCCGCGGAGACCCAGGGTGGGGGACCCCCGTACCCCGGCTCGTCGGCGCGGCCGCCCGCGCCGATTCTTTTTATTCGACATAAAAAGTGCGACCCCCATCACGGACGCTGGACGGGTGGAATCAGCCCTTTTGCGTCATTTCAGGCAAACTTATCTTTTGCAGCAGGCCCGGCTCATCGCCGGGACCAGCTCGAGCTTAATCGAGGCAGGGGACCAGGGATCATGTGCGGAATCGTCGGAGCGGTGGCTGAGCGCAATGTCGTGCCGATCCTCATGGAGGGGCTGCGACGGCTCGAATACCGCGGCTACGACTCCGCGGGCATCGCGGTGCTCAACGGCTCGGAGCACCTCACGCGACTGCGCACCGTTGGCAAGGTGCGCCAGCTCGACGACGCGCTCGAGCAGAGCCCCACCAGCGGCAAGATCGGCATCGCCCATACCCGCTGGGCCACCCACGGGATACCGAGTGAGCGCAACGCGCACCCACACATCTCGCGCGACGGCCTCGCCATCGTGCACAACGGCATCATCGAGAATCACGAGGAGCTGCACGCCGATCTCGAGCGGCGCGGTTACCACTTCGCCTCCGAGACCGACACCGAGGTCATCGCACACCGCATCCATTACCACCTGCAGACGCTGAAGGACCTGTTCAAGGCGGTGCGCGCCACGGTGGCCGAGCTCGAGGGGGCCTACGCGCTGCTGGTCGTGAGCGAGCACGACCCGGACCGGCTGATTCTGGCGCGCGAGGGGTGCCCGGTGGTGGTGGGTCTCGGGACCGAGGAGAACTTCGTGGCCTCGGACGTCGCAGCGCTGCTGCCGGTGACGCGACGTTTCATATTCCTCGAAGAAGGCGACGTCGCGGAAGTGCGGCGCGATGCGGTGCGCGTCATCGACCGCAACGGCAACTCGGTGGAGCGGCCGGTGCGCGAGAGCGAGCTGTCGGCCAGCGCCGCCGAGCGCGGCCCCTACCAGCACTTCATGCTGAAGGAGATTCACGAGCAGCCGCGTGCCATCGCCGACACGCTCCAGGAGCGCGTGGCGAACGGCCGCCTGCTCGAAGCGGCGTTCGGCCCGCTCGCCACCGAGGTCTTCCGCCGTACCCGCAACGTGCACATCGTCGCCTGCGGCACGAGCTATCACGCCGGCTGTGTCGCCCGCTACTTCATCGAGCAGATCTGCAAGCTCCCGTGCTCCGTCGACATCGCCAGCGAGTACCGCTACCGCAGCCCCCTGGTGCCTCCGAACTCGCTGTTCGTGACCATCTCGCAGTCGGGGGAGACCGCGGACACGCTGGCGGCGCTGCGCCTGGCGCGCCAGTCCGGATACCTCTCATCGCTCGCGATCTGCAACGTCCCGGAGAGCTCGCTGGTGCGCGAGTCCGAGCTCGTCATGCTGACGCGCGCCGGTCCCGAGATCGGCGTGGCTTCCACCAAAGCGTTCACGACGCAGCTCGCCGCGCTCGGCATGCTCGTGGTGGCACTCGCCAAGCACCATGGGGCGGACGCCGAGCGCGAGCGCGGTCTCGTGAGTCGCCTCATCGAGCTGCCGGCGCTGGCCGAGAAGACCCTCGAGCTCGATGCGGTGGTGCAGCGCCTGGCGGCCCGCTTCGCGGACAAACACCACGCGCTGTTCCTCGGACGGGGTGCGCTGTACCCGATTGCGCTCGAGGGGGCGCTGAAGCTCAAGGAAATCTCCTACCTCCACGCCGAAGGCTACCCGGCGGGTGAGCTCAAGCACGGGCCGCTCGCGCTAGTGGATGCGGACATGCCGGTGGTGACGGTGGCACCGAACAATGACCTGCTCGAGAAGCTGAAGTCGAACCTCATGGAGGTGCGCGCGCGCGGTGGCGAGCTGATCGTGTTCGCCGACCCCGAATCCGGCATCCAGTCGAGTGATGGCGTAACGGTCATCGAGATGCCGCGCCACGTGACTTACGTGCAGGCGCCGGTGATCTACAGCATCCCGCTGCAATTGCTCGCCTACCACGTGGCGATCCTCAAGGGCACCGACGTCGACCAGCCGCGCAATCTGGCCAAGAGTGTGACCGTCGAGTAGGCGCCAGCCGCCATCGGCCGATCGCAGCGCCTCGCGGGAAGGGGCTGCACCCCGCCTGTACGCGTTTGCTCAACGGGCCGTCGTGTACGATGACGGTTAGATGACAACAAGGAACGCCGTCCCCGACCTCCTCGCCGGATTGTCGATCGCAGGACTCCTGCTGCCGGAGGCGGTGGCCTACTCTGGACTTGCTGCACTGCCGCCGCAGGCAGGCGTGATCGGGCTCTTCGCGGGGCTCTTTTGCTACGCCTTGATCGGCAGCAGCCGCTTCGCGATCGTGAGCGCCACGTCTTCATCCGCCGCGGTTCTGGCCTCGGCTACGCTCGCGCTCGGAGGAGGGGACCTCGCGCAGCGTGCCATGTTCGCGTCGATCCTCGTGATCGGTGCGGGCCTGGCGTTTGCCCTCTGCGGCGCGCTGCGGCTTGGCGGAATGTCGAGTCTGATCGCGCGCCCCGTGCTGCGCGGCTACACGTTCGGCCTGGCCCTCGTCATCGCCGTGAAGCAGTGGCCCACAATGGTGGCTCTGCATCCGCACAGCACCGGCTTCTTCGCCCTCATCGGCGAGTTGCTGGGCGACTACCGCGCCTGGCAGCTCCCGAGCCTCATCTGCGGCCTTGCAGCGCTCGCGGGATTGTTCGCGTTCGAGCGCATCCGGCGCGTCCCGGGACCGCTGGTCGTGATTGTGCTCAGCATCCTCGCCGCCCCGGTGCTCGCGGCGCGCGGCGTGGCCTTGACCGGCCCAATTCAACTGGCACTCGCGATGCCGGCCTTCGCCTTGCCCGCCGGCACGCACTGGCTGCCGTTCGTCGAGTATTCGCTGGCGCTCATGTTCATTCTCTACGCCGAGTCCTACACCTCGATCCGCACCTACGCTCTCAAGCACGACGAGGAGGTGCAGCCGAATCGCAACCTTCTGGCGCTCAGCGCGGCCAACGTGCTGTCGGGCTTGTTGCGCGGTAATCCGGTCGGGGCGGGCTACTCGGGCACTTCCGCCAACGAGGCCGCGGGGGCACAGTCGCGCCTCGCGGGACTCACGGCCGCGGTGGTGGTGTTGCTGCTCGTGTGGCTCTTCCTCAGATGGGTTGAGCTCATTCCCCAGCCGGTCCTCGCCGCCATCGTCATCCACGCAGTCTCCGGGTCGGTGCGCCTCGGGGTGTTCAGGAACTACGTCCGCTGGAAGCGCGATCTGCCGATCGCGCTCGCCGCGGTGCTCGCGGTGATGGTGCTCGGCATCCTGAACGGACTGCTGGCTTCGATTGCGTTCAGCATCGCGATGCTGCTTCGATCGCTGGCTCGTCCCCGTCTCTCGGTTCTCGGCCGTGTTGGAGCACATGACTACGTGGCGATCGACCGCTTCCCGGGAGCAGTGACGGTCCCCGGCATGCTGGTCCTGCGGCCGGAGGAGCCCTTGTTCTTTGCCAACGCCGAGCCGCTACTCGCGCAGGTGCGCCAGCAGATCCTGGCAGCGCCGGCGACCAAGCTGGTCGTCATCAGTCTCGAGGAAACCCCTGATCTCGACAGCACGGCCCTCGAGACGCTCGGTGAGTTCGGCGACTGGCTTGCCGGGCGAGGCGTCCAGCTGCGGCTCGCACGGCTCAAGGAACGCGCACGTGAGGCCCTGGTAAGGGCCAACCTGCCTCTGCTGCCGGCGACGGCGCTCGACTATTCGAGTGTTGACGATGCCGTCCGCGGGCAATGCGTCACTCCCTGAGGCTTGGCCGTAGCAAACTGCGCGATCAAGCAGTTAGAGAAGTTGGGTGTTACCTCGCCGACGCCGCTCGTGTTACTCTTTTGTTTCGCTTGAGCCGACGCGGTCGGGGTCCCGCGGCTCTGGTTAGCCCGCCGCGCTGGATCAAATACGGAAAACGCACGACGATCCGGAGGACACCATGGCGGACGACAAGACTCCCGCGACGGCCGACAATCCCTATACGCAGACCTACACCGTGCAGTCGGGTGACACCCTGTCGAAGATCGCCCAGAAGTACTACGGCGACGCCTCGCTGTACACGAAGATCTTCGAGGCCAATCGCGACCAGCTGAAGGATCCGAACCGCATTTTCCCGGGTCAGAAACTGCGCATTCCCTGACCGTGACTCGTCAAAACCGTATGAGAGGTAAGAAATGAAAAAACTATCCGTTTGGCTGCTGGCGATGCTGGCGGCGTTGCTCATCGCCGGGTGCGCCGGGCAGAAGGGACCGGCCGAGCAGGCAGTCGTAGGCGCGGAGTCGGCACTCGCCTCGGTTCGCGACATGGCGCAAAAGTACGCTCCCGAGCAACTCGGGGCCGTCGAGGCACAGCTGCAGAGCCTCAAGGACAGTTTTGCCCAAGGTGACTACAAGGGCGTACTGGCGGCCGCCCCGGCATTGACCACCGCCATCAACTCGCTCAAGGACGCGGCGACCGCGAAGCAGGCTGAGGCCGAGGCGGCGCTCGCCAAGGCAAAAGACGCCTGGGGCCCGATGAGCGCGGACGTGCCGAAGATGGTCGATGCGATCCAGAGCCGGGTCGACATCCTTTCGAAGTCACACCATCTGCCGAAAGGAGTCACCAAGGACAGCCTGCAGGCCGCGCAGTCGGGGCTGAGTTCGATGAAGTCCGCGTGGAGTGACGCCTCGAACGCGGCCTCGTCCGGCGATTTCACGACCGCAATGAGCAAGGCGCAGGCGGTGAAGGATCAGGCCACGCAGATCATGCAGTCGCTGGGAATGAGCTCGAGCTGAGGGTTGGCATTCCTTTGCGCCGGCCGCCTCATCGAGCGTTGGTGAGGCGGCCGGTGAGATCGTAGTCGTCCGCGCTGACGATCTCGACCTCGGCCCACTCGCCGGCGGTGAGCCAGGCGCGATTCTTCTCGCCGGCAGTGAGCCGTGCGCTGCTCTTCTCGCCAGCGTGCGGCCGCACCCGCTCGCCCACGTTCTCGATGCGGATGACGCCATCGATCTGCGGCGCCTCGGCGGCGCTGCGCGCCGTGGCGGTGCTACCGGTGACCTCGTCGACGAGCACCCGCACGCGCTTGCCCACGCGCGCCGCCAGCCGCCGCGCGCTGATTGCCGCCGCGCGCTCCATGAAGCGGGCATAGCGCTCCTCCTGCAGCTGCGGCGGAACATGATCGGGAAGCGCATTGGCGGCTGCGCCCTCGATCGGTGAGTACTTGAAGCAGCCGACGCGATCGAGCTCGGCCGCATCGAGCCAGGCAAGAAGCTCGGCAAACTCGGCCTCGGTCTCGCCGGGGAAGCCAACGATGAAGGTGCTGCGCAGCGTGAGCTCGGGGCAGATGCGGCGCCAGGCGCGGATGCGCGCCAGCGTGTCCTCCGCGTGGGCCGGCCGGCGCATGCGCCTCAGTACCGATGGGCTGCCGTGCTGAAAGGGGACGTCGAGGTACGGCAGCAGCCGTCCCCCGGCCATGAGCGCAATCACGCCATCGACGTGCGGGTACGGGTACACGTAGTGCAACCGCACCCATACCGACAGCTCCCCGAGCGCGCGCGCGAGATCGATGAAGCGTGATTCGTAACTCACGCCGCGCCATTCCCCGCGTGCATAGCGCATGTCGGCCCCGTACGCGCTGGTGTCCTGTGAGATCACCAGCAGTTCCTTCACGCCGGCGGCGGCCAGCCGGTCTGCCTCCCGCAGCACGTCGTCGATCCGCCGACTCGCGAGGCGGCCCCGCATCGCGGGGATGACGCAGAAGCTGCACCGGTTGTTGCAGCCTTCGGCGATCTTCAGGTACGCATAGTGGCGCGGCGTCAGCCGCACGCCCTGGGGCGGCACCAGGTCGAGGAACGGGTCGTGGCGGGGCGGCAGGTGCTCGTGCACCGCACGCATCACATCCTCGTAAGCGTGCGGGCCGGTCACTTTCAGCACTCGCGGATGACGCTCGAGGATGCGCTGCGGCCGGGCACCGAGACATCCCGTGACGATCACGCGCCCGTTCTGCTCGAGCGCCTCGCCGATGGCCTCGAGCGATTCATCGACCGCCTCATCGATGAACCCGCAGGTGTTGACGACCACAACGTCGGCCGCCTCGTAACTCGGTGCTATCTCATACCCCTCGGCACGCAGCTGCGTGAGGATGCGCTCGGAGTCGACGAGCGCCTTGGGACACCCGAGGCTGACGAACCCGACGCTGGGCGCTTCGTCATGCGTACGTGCGCGGCGGCGCTCGCGCACCGCCTCGCGTGCGGCGGGCCCGATGTTGATGGCAGTTTGCGGAGGCGGGCGCGGCATAAAAGGGCGGCTATGCTAGCGACGCCGCCCGCCGCGCACCAGAGGTGGGACGATCAGCGCTCCCCGGTGCCGGCCGCGCCCGCCGCGGAGGGTACGAGCGTCGCAGCGGGCACGCTCTGATGCACTCTGAACAACGCATAGAACACGAGCAGGACGATGAGCGGCATGAGCAACCACGGCCACACCGCCGGTCGTCGCTCGCGCGTAACGTCGCGCCGCGTTTCGGGGCCTGGCCTAACGGCCATACAAGGCGACGATTTCGGCGTGACCCAGGGCCTGTGCGCGCACGTTGAAGCCGACCATGGCAGCGCTGGCGTCCGCCGGCAGATCGAGCTTCGGCACCTTCAGAGCGTACAGGTGGACGTGATAGTGATGCGGGTTGCCAGGCGGCGGACAGGGCCCGCCGTAGCCGATGCTCCCGTAGTCGGTGCGACCCTGTACGGCACCGGCTGGCATCAGTTTCTTCTTCGGGTCGCCGGCGCCGGCGGGCAGCGAGGTGGTGTTGGCTGGAATGTTGTAGACCACCCAGTGCCACCAGCCACTGCCGGTCGGCGCGTCCGGATCGTGCATCAGCAGTGCGAAGCTCTGGGTGCCTGCCGGCGCGCCACTCCACGACAGTGCCGGCGACACGTTGCCGCCGGTGCAGCCGAACTGGTTGAAGACATGCGCGTCGGCAATCCGGCCGCCGTCCGTGAGGTCCGTGCTGGTGAGCGTGAACTTGGCCATTGTACCGGTCTCCGCGGCGGCAGGCGGCTGTGCCGCGACCAGGGTGCTCGCCACTAAAGCCGCCGTGGCAAGCGTCGCACCCGCCAGGATCAGTGCTGGCCGCCTCACAGGCTCGCTCCCGTGCTGGTCATTTAGGCGAATGCATGCGTATCGATGGTAACCGAGGCGCGAACAACTAGGAACCGCCGGCGGACGCAGACCGCGAAACGCTGCGGTAGCATTGCCGCTCCGCCGAGCTGAGCAGCGACCTGATTGCAGTCATGAGTGAGCCGAGCGAGCGCATCGATGACACGCTTACGCTCGTCGGTCAGCTCGGCACGACGACCGAGGCGCTGCGACCCGCTTTCCGGGCGGCACGCACCGTTGACGATCTCGTCCCGATCCTGCGGAACGACGGTAATTTTCTGCTCATCTACCGTCGAGCGGCTGAAGTCTTCATCGTCAATTCGCACTACTCGCTCAACAACTACTTCTATACCGAGCAGGACGGCCGGTTTTTTCACGGCGACACGATCCAAAGCCTCGTCGAGCAGGGTGCGTGCGACCTCGAGTGGAACTTCGAGTCCATCGCCGACCTCCTCGCGCTCGAGCACGTCATCGGTAACGCGACGCTGCTGCGCAGCGTGCGCGCCGTGCCCATGGGTACCATTCAGCACTGGGACGGCGCGCGGCTCGTCTCACGCAGCTATCCCTGGCAGGAATTCCGCGAGGTGGCGGCAGGCTCGGGACGCGACGTCGCGGAACGGCTCATTGCGCTGCTGCTCGAGGGGCTGCGAGCTGGCGCTGGCTCGCGAGTGCTGCTCGCTGCCTCCTCGGGACTCGACAGTCGCGTTAACCTGGCGGGGTTGCTCCATCTCGGCATGAAGCCGGAGCTCATGGTGATGGGCCAGCCGGGCGCCAAGGACGCCGAGATCGTCACTGCAATGGGCCGCGCACTCGGCCTCACCGTCAACCGCATCGTCCCGCAGCCAGGCGACTTCGTCGACGGAGCGACCCAGGTCGCGCGCCTCACCAACGGCGTCAAGCCACTCAACCACTGGCACACGTTCGTGCTGGCCTCGAAGGCGGGTTACGGCGCCACCGAGCGGGTGCTGACCGGAAACAACGGCGAACACGTGCGCGCCGTCGGGTTCGATTACGGTGTGTTGGCGCACGCGCTCGATGCGACGAGCCGTATTGGCTCGCCGGCACTGACCGAGCCGTTATTGCGCAGGTACTGGACGCGCAAGCGCTGGCTGCCGCTCGAGCCTGCGGAACTCGCGCACTGCGCACGGGATTTCGTAAGCTACTACGGCAGCGAGCAGCAGATCGACAAAATCATGTCGGTCATGCCGCGCATGAGCTTCGTCTGGCAGTGTGACGATTTCATACTCGAGCAGCGCCGCAAAGGATTCCAGGCGGCGGGACTCAAGCTGTTTCGCACGTATTTTCCGATCTACTCGCCGTTCCTCAACAAGCGCTGGATCGATGCCGGCTGGAGCCTGCCGCTCGGCTGGCGGCTCGACAGCCGCTGGCACCGCTACACGGTTATGCGGCTCTATCCACGCCTCACGGCGTTTCCCGAGGAGAGGGAGCGTGCGGGGCTGCGGCTGCACGCCAAGCCGCTGCACTGGATGCCGGGTATCAACCACCTCTACGGCGCGCCGCGCGTCGTGCCCTACGTGGACTACGACGGCCTCCTGCGCCGCGATGACGTACTCGCGCTGCTCTATGACAACGCCGCCGCGCTCGATGGCTTGATGTCACGGGAGCTCGTCCACCGCATCATCGACACGCAGCGCAAGACGGGACGGCGTGCGCGAGTCTTTTCCGTGCTGGCGGCGATCGCCCTCTGGCGCGCCTCCCTGACGGGTCGAAGCACACCGGCTGGAGCAGCGCCCACACAATTCCATGCCAATCAATGTGTTGCCTAGGGAAACGCATGGGGTACGGGCGCATCGGCGCCGATGACGTCACCCTGCGTCCATACGCGGCTTGAGCCGTCGGCGACTGCACGCAAGCTCCGGCTCGAAGTCCTTCAGACATTTGTCTTACAACCGTTGCAGCTGCTGACTCTCGCGGCCGCTGCACCACCGGCGTGAGCCCCTTCGTCAACACACTGCCCCAGGCGTGGCGAAAACCCCGGTCGAGATCGCGGATTATTCCGGGGTCGCCGAGCGCGGTGCCGATGCGCGACATCAGCGCGAATTTCGCGCCGCGCAGCTCCTGGCCCGAGCGCTCGTTACGCCACTGGTAGCTCTGCTCGACGAAGAACGTCCAGCGCCCGTTGTAGGTGTTGAAGAGCGTCGGCGCGACGCCGTCCATTTTGATGCAGCGCCAGCGGCCGGACGACAGCCGGCAAGTGTTGCACTTGCGTTAAAACGCTCGCGGGCCAGATCGCACCGGCGGCCGCGATGGCGATGCTATGATGACTGCCGTTTTCACCCCCGCTCCACATGGTGCCGCTCCTCGAGGTGATGGGGCTCGCCGCACGCAACGCCACTGCCCGCCGCATGAATCGTGCCGGAAGAGAAACGCCCGGTGGAGCTTTTGCCGAGGCCCAGGCCCGCCTCGGCAGCGGTGATCGCGCGGGCGCCGAGCAGGTGTGCCAGGAGATCCTCCGGCAGCAGCCGGATGACTTTCCTGCCCTGTATCTGCTCGGCATCATCACCGCGGCAGGCCGCCGTCATGAGGAAGCCGCCTGCTTCTTCGAGCGTGCCGCCACTTTGCAGCCGGATGAGCCCAGCACGCACAACAACCTCGGCAACGTTCTGCTCGAGCTCGGCAGGCACGAGCAGTCACTCGCCTCTCTCGAGCGTGCGGTGCAGCTGCGCGCCGAGTACGCCGAGGCACATTACAACCGCGGCAACGCGCTCAGAGAGTTGCGGCGGTTCCCGGAAGCGCTCGCGGCCTACGATCGCGCCCTGAGTCTCAAGCCGCGCCTCGCGGAGGCGCACAACAATCGCGGCAAGGTGCTGCGCGAGCTGCGGCGCTTCGCTGAGGCGCGCGCGAGCTTCGCGAGCGCGGTGCAGCTATCGCCGGGCAATGCGCCGGCGCTCACCAATCTCGGTGTGGTGCTCGGCGAGCTCGGGCAACCCGAGGAGGCGCTCGCCGCACACCAGCAGGCGATCGGGCTCGCCCCTGAGTACGCCGCGGCACGCATGAATCGCGGCATCACGCTTCAGCAGCTCAAGCGCCCGGAAGAGGCACTGTCCAGCTACGAGGAGGCGCTGAGGCTCAAACCGAGTGATGCAGAGGCGTGGCACGCCCGTGGCGGAGTGTTGGCTGAGCTCGAGCGCCCCTCCGAGGCCGAGGTGAGCTACCAGCGTGCGCTGCAGCTGCGACCGGACTACGCCGAGGCGCATCGCAACCGCGGCGAGCTGCACTGGCAGCACGGTCGGCACGAGTCCGCCCTGGCGAGCTACGACAGCGCGCTGGCGGCCCGCCCCGACCTGCCGCTGATGTACGGCATGTGGCTTCACGCCCGCAGGCACGTATGCGACTGGCGCGACTGGCACTCACACACTGCGCAGTTGGTGGAGCGTATCGAGCGCGGGGAGTTGGCTGCTCAGCCCTTCAATCTCTTCCCGCTTATCGACTCGCCTCCCCTGCACCGCAGGGTCGCCACGGACTTCGTGCGCGAGACTTGTCCCCCGACTGACGTCCTGCCGCCACCGCCACCGCACAGCCGCGACGGCAGGATCCGCATTGGGTACTTTTCCGCCGACTACCAGGAGCATCCCGTTACCCAGCTGACGGCCGCGCTTTTCGAGCGGCACGACCGGGGGCGCTTTGAGGTCCTCGCGTTCGCCTTCGGGCCGGGGCGCGAGGACGCCATGCGCGCGCGGCTGCGACGCGCTTTCGATCGCTTCATCGATGTGCGGCGCCAGACCGATCGCGACGTCGCCCTACTCTCGCGCGAGCTCGGGATCGACATTGCGGTCGACCTGACGGGATTCACGGCGCACCACCGTCCGGGCATCTTTGCGCATCGCGCCGCTCCCGTGCAGGTCAATTACCTCGGGTTTCCGGGCACGATGGCGGCCCCGTACATGGACTACATCCTCGCGGATCGCGTGCTCGTTCCGTCTGAATCGCGCGCTCACTACAGCGAACAGGTCGTCTATCTGCCGCACTCCTACCAGGCAACTGAGACGCACCTTCCCCTGTCAGAGAAGCCACGTCCACGCGCCGCGCTCGGGTTGCCCGAGGCGGGATTCGTGTTCTGCTCCTTCAACAACACCTACAAGATCACACCCGAGGTGTTTGCCGGGTGGATGCGCATTCTCGCGGCGGTCCCGGGCAGCGTGCTGTGGCTGATGAAGAACACCGAGATCGCGGCGGCCAACCTGCGCAGGTGCGCGGCGGCGAGTGGCGTGAGTCCCGAGCGGCTGGTTTTTGCCGAGCGTGTGCCGCTGCTGGCAGAGCATCTGACGCGCTACCAGGCGGCCGACCTGTTTCTCGATACGTTCCCTTATAACGCCCATACCACGGCGAGCGATGCCCTGGGGAGCGGCTTGCCGGTGCTCACGCGGCCCGGTCATTCCTTCGCATCGCGCGTGGCGGCGAGCCTGCTTCACACGGTCGATCTGATGGAGCTGATCGCCGCGGATCAGGCTCACTACGAGCTGCTTGCGATCGAGCTCGCCCACGCTCCGGAGAAGCTGCGCACGCTGCGGGAGCGACTCAACCATCAGCGCGCTACGGCACCGCTTTTCGACGTGGAGCGTTTCACGCGGGACATCGAGAGCGCCTACACGCGCATGCACGAGCGGTGTCTCGCGGCTCTAGCACCAGAAGACATTCTGCTGTGACCAGCCTCGTTCCTCAGCCGGCGACCCAGTGGCCCTGGCGCATGTGCCAGCCATTGTTGGCGTGCACCCAGGCATGCGGCACCCAGTGATAGCCCGGGCGCGGCGCCTGCCAGTAGCCCGGATGCCAGACGTAGCGGCCACCTTCCCAGAAGTACGAGCCGCCGATCCAGAAGTATCCGGGGGCCGGCGCGATGCCCACCACCGCCTCGAACGGCACCGGGGGCGGAGCATAGGCAACGACCTCGGCGCGATACGGGGCCGGCGCGACCACGCAGCCCGAGAGCGCAGCGCTCACGAGCAGGCTCGCGGCTGCGACCTTCGCAGAGATGAGTTTCATCCGTCCTCCTGTTGGTTCGCGCGCTTGCGCGAACATATAGTCAGTAAAACGCACGATCGTCCGCTCAGCATACAGACGGGAGAGTCCGCGTGAGCCGTGCAGTGCCAGAAGTGTTAAATCAGTCCGCCGAGCTCGTTGATTACAATCTGTTCAGCACGCATTCAGCGTTGCGCGACGCGCTGGCGCGCGAGGGCGCGGCCGCCGCGCACGGCGCCCTCGAGAAGCTCGGCACCGAGCTCGGCAGCGTGACGATGTTCACACTCGGGGATGCCGCCAACCGCAATCCGCCGCGCCTGCATGCCTTCGATCGTTTCGGCGCGCGTCGCGACCAGGTCGAGTTCCACCCGGCCTGGCACGAGCTCATGCGCCGCCTGGTCGCTGCGGGGCTGCACACGGGACCCTGGGCGCAGCCGCACGCCGGTGCACACGTGGCGCGCGCCGCCGGCTACATGCTGTGGGCGGAGATCGAGAACGGCACGCAGTGTCCGGCCACCATGAGCTACGGCGCCGTGCCGGCACTGGCAGCGCAGCGCGCGGACTTCGCGCCGTGGCTGGCACTGCTCATGTCGCGCGACTACGACCCGGCCTTCGCGCCCGCCACCGCCAAGCGCGGCGTGCTCATGGGCATGGGCATGACCGAGCGTCAGGGCGGCTCGGACGTGCGCACCAACACCACGCGCGCCCAACCCGTGGGCGCGCCCGGACCAGGACGCGAATATCGCCTCACCGGCCACAAGTGGTTCTTCTCCGCGCCCATGTGCGACGCCTTCCTGGTGCTGGCGCAGGCCCCCGGCGGGCTGTCGTGCTTCCTCGTGCCGCGCTTCCTTCCCGACGGCAGCATCAACGCCCTGCATCTCCTCCGGCTGAAAGACAAGCTCGGCAACCGCTCCAACGCCTCGAGCGAGGTCGAGTTCGACGCTGCTTACGGGCTGCTGGTAGGTGAGGAGGGGCGTGGCATCCCCGCGATACTCGAGATGGGCGTGTACACGCGTCTCGATAACGCCATCGGTTCCGCAGGCCTCATGCGCCAGTGCGTGTCGCAGGCCATCCATCACGCGCGCGGGCGGCGCGCCTTCGGGCGGCTGCTCGTCGAGCAGCCGCTGATGCGCAACGTACTCGCGGACCTGGCGCTCGAGTGCGAGGCGGCGGTGATGCTGACGATGCGCCTGGCGCGCGCGTTCGATGCGCTCACCGACGAGGGCGCGACACTGCTGCGGCGCGTGCTCACGCCGGTCGTCAAGTACTGGGTGTGCAAGCGCGCCCCGGCGGTATGCAGCGAGGCGATGGAAGTGCTCGGCGGCAACGGCTACGTCGAGGACGGTCCGATCGCCCGGCGGCTGCGCGAGTCGCCGCTCAACTCCATCTGGGAGGGCTCCGGTAACATCATGTGCCTCGACGTGCTGCGGGCGCTCGCGCGCGAGCCGCGCACGCGCGCGGCACTCGTGGAGCTCCTCACTCCGATGCGCGGTCGCGATCCGCGCTATGACCGCTACCTGGCCGCGTTGCTCGCCGACCTCGCCGATCCGGGCGATGCGGAGCTGCGCGCCCGTGACCTGACGCAGCGCATCGCACTCGCCGCGCAGGCGGCACTGCTGCTCGCGCACGGGCCGCCGCCGTCCTGCGAGGCGTTCCTCGCCTCTCGCCTCGTCGCCGGAGCGCCGGCGGCGTTCGGCACGCTCCCCCGGGGCTGCGATTTCGCGGCGCTGAGCGCGCGCATCCTGAGCGAGTGACGGCGCGAGGCACTGATGCACATCCGTTTCGGCCGCGACTACTATCAACGCTACTACTTCGATCCGCACACCGCGGTCGCGAGCCGCAGCGAGATACGCGCACGTGCGCGGCTCATCGCCGCCTGCAGCGCGCACCTACAGCTGCCGGTGCGGCGCATTCTCGACGCCGGCTGCGGCACCGGGCTGCTGCGCGGGACGCTGCGCCGGCTGCTGCCGCGCGCGCACTACGTGGCGCTCGAGAGCAGCGAATACCTGTGCCGCCGTTACGGCTGGGTCCGCGGTCGTGTCGAGGACTACCGTCCGCGTGCGCCGTTCGACCTGGTGATCTGCTACGACGTGCTGCAGTACCTCGACGCCGCCGCGGCGCAGCGTGCGCTCGAGAACTTCGGCCGCCTGTGCCGGGGCGTGCTGTACTTCACCGCGCTCACCCGCCGTGACTACGAGCAGAACTGCGACCGCGAGCGCACCGATGCCGCGGTACACCTGCGCAGCGCGCGCTGGTACCGCGTGCGGCTCGTGCGGCAGTTTCGCGAGGTGGGTCTCGGTTTCTGGCTGCGCCGCGGCGCGCCGCTCACACTCTGGGAGCTCGAGTCGAGCTGAGCGGCGCAAGCGAGTGGGCGCGCCGCCGGCGAAACAGCGGGTACAAGGGCAGGCCGAGGAGGATCAGGAACAGCGCGGCGATCGACTCGCGGGGCGTCGAGCGGAACGCGCTCACCACGATGCCCACCATCACCACCACGAACACCAGCGGAGTGAGCGGATAGCCCGGAACGCGAAAGGCGCGCGGCGCGTCGGGCAGCCGCCGCCGCAGCACGATGACGGCGGAAACCACCGGGATCCAGAACAGCGCGTACGACATCACCGCCATGTTGGTGAGCTGATCGAAGGTGCCCGAGGCGGCGAGCAGCGCCCCCCACAGCGACAGCAGCACGAGCGAGGTCACCGGCACGCGGCTCACCGGGCTCAAGCGGCCGAACGCGGCAAAGAACAGCCCGTCGCGCGCCGCGGCGTATGGCACACGCGCCGCGCTCAGGATGACGCCGTTCAGCGATCCGATGGTCGAGACGAGGAAAATGAGTGCCGCCGCAGAGGTGGCACGCCCGCCGAGGAAGGTCTGCACCGCGCGGGCCGCCACCGACGGCGCTTCGGGGTAGGCGGTGGAGTTGGCGCTGGTCACCTGCCAGAAGGGCAGCGCGTAGAGGTAGGCGGTGTTGATGGCGAGATAAAGCACCAGCACCAGCAGCGTCCCACCCACGATAGCACGCGGCACATTCCGCTGCGGCTCGCGCACCTCGCCGGCCGCCATCGGCAGGTACTGCCAGCCGCTGTAGGCCCACAGCGCCGCGAACATCGCGGCACCGAGCCCGGCGACCCCGCCGCTGCCGCTGCCGGATGGCGCGGCCAGGTTCTCGGTGCCGCCCGTGCCGCTGAACAGGAAGACCCCCGCGGCAACGCCGAGCACTGCCACCACCTTGAGCGCGGTGAGCAGCGACTGCACGCGACCGCCGAACATGACACCGGCGCAGTTGATCGCGGCGAACACTGCAATGACGGCCACCGCGAGCAGTTGCCGCGCGCCGAAGACGAGCCGGTATTCGATGCCGAGCACGCGCCCGCTGCGCGCCAGCCACTCGTGACCGAGCGGGTGGATGTCGGCAACGAAAATCGCCACGGCTGCGCCGTAGGCTGCCACGGCCGCCCCGCCGAGCACGAAGGCATTGCAGGCGTAGAGAAAGCCGGGGATCTCGCCGTACGCGGTCCGCAAGTACACGTACTCCCCGCCGGCGTGCGGCAGCAGCGCGCCGAGCTCGGCGAAGCACAGTGCGCCGAGCATGGCCACCACTCCGGCGAGCACCCACGCGAGCAGCACCAGTGCCGGCGTGCCGACCGCCTGTGCCATGCTCGCGGACTTGAGGAAGATGCCGGTGCCGATGATGATCCCGACCACCAGCGAGGCGGCATGCTGGAGGGTCAGGTCGCGGCGCGGCTGCAGGTCGCTCGGGTGCACGGGCGCTATCGTACAATCCCGCGGGCGGGCACACGGAGGTTGACGCCATGGCGATGCACGAGTACCAGGTCCGCATCCACTGGGAGCGCGGCGACGCGCCTTTCACCGACAACCGTTACAGTCGCGGCCACTCCTGGCATTTCGATGGCGGCGTCGAGGTGGCGGCCTCCTCCTCGCCGCAGGTGGTGCGCGTGCCGCTGTCGGTCGAGGCCGCGGTCGACCCCGAGGAAGCCTTCGTCGCCGCACTCTCGAGCTGTCACATGTTGTGGTTCCTGTCGCTGGCCGCCGGCGGGCGCTGGCGGGTCGATGAGTACACCGACGATGCCCGCGGGATTATGGGCCAGAATGCCGCTGGCAGGACGGCGATGCTCACCGTGCGGCTGCGCCCGCGTGTCAGTTTCTCCGGGGAGCGGCTGCCCTCGCCCGAGGACATCGCACGGCTGCACCATCGGGCGCACGAGGAATGCTTCATCGCGAACTCGGTGACCACCGAGGTGCGCGTCGAGCCGCTGTTCGATGCCTGAGCCGCTCGCCACCTTTCGCGGGGCGGTGAGCTGTCGGTGCGCGCCCGACATTCCCGGACTCACGCTGAGCGGTGACACCGCGGAGGCACCGGGCGAGAAGACCGCGCTCGCCTTCAGCGCCGCGGCCCCCGCGCAATTTCCCGACTCGCTGCAGGATGCTCGGGTGGAGCGCCAGAGCCCCGGCCGCTACCGCATCAGCAGCGCGACGGGCGAGTGGTTCATCGATGCGCGTGCCGTACACCTGCACCGCGAGATCGCGGCGGACTTCTACCGCGCCATTCCGCCGCGCCGGGTGCCGTGGCGGAAACGGCTTTTCTGGCGCCTGGTGCTCACCCTGGCTGCAAGCCGCGCTGGCCTGACACTGCTGCGGATGCTGCGGCGCTGACCGCGCATAGCGCTGAGCGCGCATAGGCAGATCTGTCTGTACGCGCTTGCGCTCACTGCCGGGGTGCCGCTCATCGACGAGCGCGGCTGAGGCGCGCCTCGCGCGCGCTGGCGGGGATTACGTCGAGGGTGAGCGGGCCTCGAGGACTTCGGCCTCCGAAATGGGTGCCCGCAGCGCCCCGATGAGGGAGGCATAGGTGGCGGTCTGCGCGTGAAACGCGCGGGTCCAGGTGAACTGTCGCAGCACGCGGGCGCGGGCCGCCGCCCCGACGGCGTCGAGGTCGCGCTCGTAGAGCGCGGCGATCGCCTCTGCCATGCTCGCTCCGCAGTCAGGCGTGACGAGCATGCCGACGCTTTCGTCGATGAATTCCGGGAACGCGCCGGCGCGCGCGGCGACCACCGGCCGGCCGCACGCCATGGCCTCGAGTATGACCAGGCCGAAGGTCTCCTTGGTGCCGGCGTGCACCAGGGCATCGGCCGAGGCGATCCACTGCGCGAGCTCGAGGCTGTCGCGGCGGTAGGGCAGCATGGTGACGTTGGCGGCGGGGCGCGCCGTGCGGTCGCCGCCGATGAGCAGCAGGTGGTACGGCGCCCCGAGGCGCGCGAACGCCTGCAACAGCACCGGTAGATTCTTCTCGCGCGCAAAGCGCCCGGCGTACACCAGCAGGCGTGTCGCCGCGGACAGGCCGAGCCGCTCGCGCAGCAGCCCGGCGCTGCGCCGCATGGGGTTGAACACTTCCGCATCGACGCCGAGGGGCTGATGCACCGCGTGCTGCACGCCGAGCTCGCGCAGGTACTGGCACATCAGGCGGCTCGGAGCAAACACCAGGTCGCAGCGCTCGTACAACAGCCGCAGGTAGCGGCGGATGAGCGGCTCCGTCCACCAGCCGCAGGAACGCCGGCCCGCGAGCTGTGGCAGGTTCGAGTGATAAAAGCCTACCAGCGGAATGCCGCGACGGCGCGCCACGCGCCAGCCGCACCACGCCGGGTGAAAGGCATCACCCGCCTCGATCAGCGTCGGCTCGAGCGCATCGAGCAGTCGCGTCCAGCGACGCGGATTGAGCGGCAGTCGGTAGTTGAAGGTGCCAGGCACGGGGTGACCCGAAAGCGTGCACACGCCGCCGCGCTGGAACGTCGTCTCCGGCCCGGGCACGACAATGGTGTGTTCCCAGGAGGTATGGGCGGCGAGCCAGCTGTGCTTCGCCGCCAGGTAGCGTTTGACGCCACCGCTGGTCGGTGAATAGAAGAGGGTCGCGTCGACGAGATGCATAAGTTGTTGTTGCTGCCTTCCGACCCCGCGGCACGCGTAGCAAAGCCTGCATTGCACCCGTATGACGATGGAGTGTCAAGCGCATGAGCCGCGCACAGCTGCTCACGCCCCGCGAATGTTGCATCACGCCGGCAGCGCTCGCAGCTATGGCACACTAACGCGCCCGTGCGCGCCGTACGCCAACAGCTAAACCTCAGATCGTGACGCGCCCGCAAAATCACGGAGTGCCGCGCTGATGGAGCGTCTGCCCGCGTTGCTGCGTCGCCTGGTCGTACTCGAGCCCGGTGAGGGCCCGGCACTGCTCGCCTCGTTCGCCACCCTTTTGTGCATGTTCTCGAGCTACACCATCCTGCGCCCGGTGCGTGATGCGCTCGGCATCACCTCGGGGCTGGAGAAGATCCCCTACCTGTTCTGGGGTGTCTTCGTGGTGATGCTGCTGCTGCAGCCGCTGTATGGCTGGCTCACCTCGCGCTTCCCGCGCACGGTGTTCCTGCCCTGGGTGTACGGCTTCTTCATTGCCAACCTGCTCGCCTTCTACGTGTGGTTCCGCCTCGAGACCGATCACACCTGGATCGCGCGCACCTACTTCGTGTGGGTGAGCGTTTTCAACCTGTTCGTGGTGGCGGCGTTCTGGAGCCTGATGGCGGACGTGTACACCCGCGAGCAGGCGGGGCGTTTGTTCGGCTTCATCTGGGCGGGCGCCAGCACCGGCGGCCTGATCGGCCCGTCGATCGCCCACGAGCTCGCCGTGCCGCTCGGCGCCATCAACCTGCTGCCGATCTCGGCGGCGTTGCTGTCGCTGTCGCTGGTATTCATGTCGCAGGTCATCCGCTGGCAGCGCCGCCACCGCACCACCACCGCGGCCGCCACCACGGGCGCGTCCGCCACCGGCAGTCCGCGCGCGAAGGGCGCGGCAGAAGACGCGCTCGGCGGTGGCATCTTCGCCGCCTTCACTCAGGTGGTGCGCTCGCCGTACCTGCTCGGCATCGCGGTGTTCGTGCTGCTCATGACCTGGGTCTCGACCTTCCTTTACCTTGAGCAGCAGGCGTTCGTGGCGAAGGCTTTCGCCAGCGCCGATCAGCGCGCCCGCTTCTTCGCCGGCATCGACTTCTGGGTGCAGGCCGCCTCACTCCTGATGCAGCTTTTGGTGTTCGGCCGGCTGTTCGAATGGGTGGGCCTGCGGGCGATGCTGGTCGCGGTACCGGTCGTGATGACCGCCGGCTACGCGCTGTTTGCGCTGGCGCCGCGCTTCATGGTGCTGGTGGTCGTGTACGCCGTGCGGCGCGTCGGTGATTACGCGCTCACGCGGCCGTGCCGGGATGCGTTGTTCACGGTGGTGAGCCGCGAGGAGAAGTACAAGGCCAAGAGTCTCATCGACACCTTCGTGTACCGGGGCGGGGATGCGACCAGCGGCACGCTCTACAAGGGACTCACCGAGGGGCTCGGTGCGAGCCCCGCGACGGTTGGCTGGTGCGGCGCGGCGATCTCGGCGCTGTGGGCGGTGCTGGCGCTCGCCCTGGGGCGCGCCCAGGAGGAGCGCGGCCGCGCCCTGACCACCCGCGGCAGCTAGGCCGCGCTTGGCTGCGCCTCAGCGCTCGCTTCGTCCGCGGCTGGCGCGCCGCCGGCGAGCGCCGCTGCCGCGGTGACGATTTCAGCGGCATCGGCGAAGCGCTCGCCGCGACCTTTGGCGAGAAGGCGTGCGAGGAACGGCTGGTAGCGTGCGAGATCGGTCGGCAGCGCGGGGAGCGGGGCGCTCACGTGCTGCTGCAGCACCTCCATCGCAGTCGCGCCGCTGTAGGGCTTCTGCCCCGTCAGCATTTCGTAGAAGATGATGCCGAGACTGTAGAAATCCGAGCGTGTATCGAGCGCCTCACCGAGCGCCTGCTCCGGACTCATGTAGTAAGGTGAGCCGAGCAGCACGCCGGTCTGCGTGCTGATCGTGTTGCCATCGAGGGAGCGCGCCAGGCCGAAGTCGATGAGCGCGACCGCGTCGTTCTCGCGCAGCATGACGTTCGGTGGCTTGAGGTCGCGGTGCACCAGCCCGGCCTCGTGCACCACTTTGAGTGCTGCGGCGATCTCGCGGACGTAGTGCAGGGCCTCCTGCTCGCTGACCCCGCGCTGGATGCGCGCCTTGAGGTCGCCGCGCGGCAGGTACTCCATGGCGAGGTACTCGAAGCCGGCGTGTACGCCGTAGTCGTAGATCTCGACCACCAGGGGGCTGCGCACTGCCATGATCGCGGTGTATTCACGCTCGAGAAACTGGCGGCCCGCCGCATCGTCACGCAGCGTCTTGCTCACCTTGAGCGCCACGTTGTGGCCGCGCTGCGCGCTGCTCGCCAGGTACACGACGGCCTTCTCCGATTCGCCGATCTTCAGGCGCAGCGCGTAGCCGGGAATCACTTCGGGGTTCGACGTCGTGAGGAGCGCGGCGATGCCGTTGGCAGCCAGCGCTTCGACCGGCGCTTCACCATCCCCGGCTGCCGCGGCCTCACCTGCCGGAACGGCCGCGGCTTCCGCGGGAAAAACCTCGGGGACGGACGGCGCGCTACCGCGGGCCTGGCGCGCCGCATCACGCGCGAGATTCGCGAGGCTCGCCAGGCGACGCGCCACGCGGCGCTCCACGCGACGCAACGCGACGCGCACGGCGGTGCCCAGCCGCTCGGGCGTGAGCAGCCGCTTGGGCAGGTAGTCGACCGCACCGAGCTGCAGCGCGCGCACCGCGGTGAGCTCGTTGCCGTCCTCGGCGATCGCGATCACCGCAGGCGTCGCCGGCTGCTCGCGCAGTCGTCGCAGCAGCGTCAAGCCGTGCGAGCCGGGATCCTCAGGGCTGCTGCCGAACGGCGCCGCCAGCATCAACAGGTCGCAGTCCCGTCCGGAGAACGTCGCGCACCAGCGCTCGAACTCCGCGAGGTTCAGCATGCTGACGCTCGCCTGCGGGCATAGCACGTCCAGGTGATGGCGCAGCCACTCGCTGTAGCGGGGGTCGTCGTCCACCACCATCACGCGAGCCGCTGGCGGCGGGCGCGGTGAGCTCATCGTTGCACCGCGAAACGCAGTCGCAGCTGCGCGCGCTGGCTTACTACGTGACCGTTGTGCACCACGGGCTGGTAGCGCCAGCGGCGCACCGCATCGAGCGCCGCCTGCTCGAAGATACCGGCCGGCTGCGCGCCGACGATCGCGACATCGCTCACCGCGCCGTCGGTGTCGACCAGAAACTGCAGGTCGACCCAGCCGTCGATGCCGCGCTCGCGCGCCGCCTGCGGAAATTGCGGCGCCACGTAGTGCGTGCGCACGAGCGTGCTTTCGTTGACGATGCTGCTCGCCTGTTGCGCTGCGTCCTGCGCCGCGGCGAGCGCGGTGTCGAGCTTGTCGATGTCCCCGGGGTCGACGCCGGCGGTGCGTGCCTCGGTGAGCCAGCGGCGCGTGCCGGCGAAGTCCTGGCTGCGCAGCGTATTGCGGGCCTCATCGAGCGCGCGCGCAGCGTAGGCGCTGCGCGCGGCCGCGGTGGCGGGACCCGCGGCATCGCTCTGTTGCAGCTGCGCGAGATAGAACTTGGCGCTGTCGGTGGCCGGCTCGAGGACGCGTCCCTGCTCGAGCGCCTCCTTGAACGAGTGCGCCAGCGTGTCCGCCGCTACGGTGCTGCGCAGCTGCTGCGCCTGCGTGTGGAGCGAGGCAACCTGTTCGGGATCGGCCCCGGCATCACCTGCAGCGGCCGCCCAGACGTCCGCCTGGTCCGCATTGCGTGCGCCGAGGGCAGCGCGCGACTCGCTCTCGAGCCGCGTGATCAGGTCCTGCGTGGCCTGCTGCACGCCCGCACTCTGCGGCGCGAGCGCACGCGCGGACTCGATGTAGAAGCGCGCATTGTCCTCGACCGGCTCGATCAGCCGCCCCTGGTTCAGAGCGTCGCGGCCGCGGCCGAGATAGTCGGCCACCCGGGCGTCGACCTGCTGTTGTGCGAGCTCCTGGCGTGCCTCGTCGACCAGGGTCGAGGGCCGGCTGCCGTGCGCCGCATCGTCGAGCACGGCGAGTGCCGCCGCGACATTGCCGCTGGCGGCGGCGCGCTGCGCCTTGCTGAGCACGGCACGCTCGCGCTGTGCGCCGATCTGTGCCGTAATGAACGCCACCCGCGGGTGGTTGGGACTCAAGGCGCGCGCCTGGTCCACGAGCTGCTGTGCGGCATCGAGATGGTGCTCCTGCAGCTGCGCCTCTGCGGCCGAGAGCAAGCGGTCGATGACCTGCTCGAGACCGTTCACCGCGCGCGTGTCGCGCGCGTTGCGCGCCAGCGCCTCGCGGTACAGGTCCGCGGCGTTGTCCCCGGGAGGTGCCAGAAGCCGGCCGGCGTCGAGCGCCCGGTCGGCGCGCGCCAGCAGGCCCTCGAGCGCCGCATCGCTGGCGGCCGACGGTGGTGCCGTCGGCGGCAGCGGCGCCGGGGGCAGCGCGACTTCAGGCGTGCGCATCCCGATCCACAACAGCGGCCCGCCGGCGGCGACCACGGCCACGAGTCCGAGCCACCAGTGCGCGGCGCGTCCGGGCGGTTGCGGTGAAGCGAGGAGTGCCGCTGCCGGCGGTATGACATGGCCTTCCTCGTGCCGCCGCCATGCCGCCTCGACGAAGAGTCGCACGCGCTGCTCGGAGAGCGGCTTGTGCAGAAAGCGATGCACTGAGCCCTCAGTGATCTGCGCCGCGAGCGCAGCCTGTTCGTCGGCGTTGCCGGCGACGATCAACACCAGCTCGGGGAACTGTGCGTGCAGGCGTTGTGTCAGCGTCGCGATCGGGGTGGTGATCGCGGCAGAGTCGATGAGCGCAACTCCGGCATGATGTCCCATGAGCCCGGCGGGCAGATCGAGCTCCGAGGCTGCGGGCCACACCTGGTGCGCGGGCTCGGTGACTTTCTTCAGCGTGGCGAGCAGCGCTGCATCTTTCGTCAGCGCGATGAGTGGTCGCGGGCCGCCGGGCGCAAAGCGTATGGGTGCATCGAGTGCACGCGCTGCAGCCTTCGGGTCATGCCCTGGGGTGTTGGAGGCGACGACTGTCACAATCTAAAGCCCGCCCGTCGGACCGTAGGCCCGCCCGCGGAATCAAAGATGACGTAATACCTGTCGCCTGTCGCTAACGGCGCCGGATTTCTGTGAAACTCATCATCCCGCCGCAGGAAAACGGCGGCACCGGACCGTGGTGAGCACCCCTAAGGGCGGGGTGACCACGCGGCCGGCAGTGACCTGCCCCTCAATCGCGCGGTAACAGGAACTTCGAACCGTTGTACGAGAGCACCGCCCCTTCCGGCGTGATGCTCTCCACGTGCACGCCCTCGGGAAGCGAGTCGCCCTCACGGAGCCTGTGCATGTTGATCATGACGAAGCGATCCTGCGGCGCGGGGGAGAAGACGTGCAGATCGAGTCGCAGCTGTGGCAGCTGCGTCGTGGCGGCCGCCTCCTGATAGAGCGGCACGCCGGCGGCGGTGCCGCGCCGTACGTGACTGCCGAGACCCGTCGATGCCGGCTCGGCGGGCGCGTAATCCTCGGGGTTTGCCGACCCCGAGGCAGCCGAACCGCTCGCGACGGCAGCGGCCGTGGCGGCGGTTGCTGCCGCGGCCGCCGCCGAAGGTGGCACTCCTGACGGGGCCGCTCCTGACGAGGCCACTGCCGACGATGTACCACCTGACGGGGTTGTGGACCCCGGTGCCGCTCCTGCCGCCAGTGGCGGCTGGGGGGGAGCGGGCGGTGCGGCGATGCCGGCGCTCGATCCGAGGTCAGGCGCCGGCGTGTTGGCGGCACTCACCGGCTGTACGGGTGGCGGTGCAACGGGCGGCGTCGTAGCCATCAGGGCGGGTGAGGGAGCGCTCGGGGCGGAGCCGGCGTGCTCGGGATGCCGCAGCACGATCCAGGCGACGATGCCGAGATTGACGGCGAGGAGGGCCGCGATGGCGAGCGCCCACAGCGGCAGCCGCGCGCGCGGCGGAGTCACCTTGACCTCGAAGAGCGCCGGCCCGCTCTGGCGCTGGCGGTCAGTCTCGGATTTCTTCAGTGCATCGAGAATGAACGACATTGATCACCCGCCGTGAGTGTCAACCGCCGAGAGCAGTGGTGCGTCAGGACCTGCGACTGCGCTCGCGAGCGCAATCTGCGTCTGCACGCCGGCAATGCCGTCCACGGTGAGCTGATGCTGGCGCTGAAACTCACGCACCAGCGAGGTCAGCTCGGCATCGAACACGTCGCTCACCGGCGCGTCGACGTGCCCACCGTGCAGCCGCTCGAGGCTCTGGCGCAGCCAGCGCACCTGCTCACCGCGCATCCCCGCCGACAGCGATTTCACGGGCGAGCTCGCCGGACGCCACAGCATGACGAAGTCTCCGAGCCAATAGTGCGATAGCTCACCGAGGCTCACCGTCTGCGGACCGCCAAGCTCCAGTTGCGCGCGCTCGTCGTCGAGACGCGTGAGTACTACCTGGTGACTCGTACCCAGGCCGTCGTTCAGCAGCAGGATCGCGGGATGATTGTACAGTCGCAGCTGCCCGAAGGAGCCGCGCTCGGCGACACAGGCGAGTCCCTGGCTCGCGGCTTGAGTGCACGGGTCGGTGCCGTTTGGCTGGTACTTCACATTCCATAGGCCAAAGAGCTTGCCGAACGCGCTGTCGGTATCGGTCTCGGTCGCGTGCGTGCGCAGTAGCCCGACCAGCCGGGCCTGTCCGGGAGATGCGGCCGGCAGCGTTGCGGCGGTCGCCACCGGCACGGCGGCGCCGCTCACGTCCGCGGGCGCGGAGCGCGCGATGCGCGGGGCATGCGCATGAGCGTTCCACGGCTGCAGCTTCCACACTGCCACGGTGGCCACGGTGAGCATCATGGCGCTCACTGCCGTCACCGCCCACGGCAGCCAGTGCGGCGTGAAGCGCCGGCCGAAGACCTCGGCCGCGGCGCTGCGCACCAGGGCGGCTGTCACACGATGCCGGTCGAGCGAGTAGGCGCCGAGAAGCGCGCGGTCGCAGATGACGTTAATGACGCGCGGTACGCCGTGTGAGAGGCGGAACACCGCATTCAGCGCCTGCGGAGCGAAGATGTCGGTGGTCGCTCCGGCGACCCGCAGACGATGGCGCACGTAGGCGAGCGTCTCATCGTGCGACAGCGGGTTCAGGTGGTAGCGGCCGGTGATACGCTGCGCGAGCTGCCGCAGCTCGCTGCGCCCGAGGAGCTCGCGCAGCTCCGGCTGGCCGATGAGAATGATCTGCAGCAGCTTCTGTGTGTTGGTCTCGAGGTTGGTGAGCAGCCGCACCTGCTCGAGCAGCTGCGGCGAGAGATTCTGGGCCTCGTCCACCACCAGCACCACGCGATGCCCGGCGGCGTGCGCGCGCAGCAGATAGTGGCTGAGGATGTCCACCAGGTCCTTGAGGCTGCCCAAGGCGGAGTCCGGCACGCCGATACCGAGCTCCTCGCAGATCGTGAGCAGGAACTCCGGCGCCGTTATCTTCGGGTTGAGGATCAGCGCGATCTCGGCATCCTTCGGCGCCTGCGCGAGCAGCGAGCGCACGATGGTGGTCTTGCCCGTACCGACCTCGCCGGTGAGCTGCACGAAGCCCCCGGCTTCGTTGATGCCGTACAGCAGGTGCGCGAGCGCCTCCGCGTGGCGCTCGCTCAGGTAGAGGTAGCGCGGGTCGGGAGTGATCGCGAACGGCTTTTCGCTGAGGCCGAAAAACGTCAGGTACATGGAACGATGCTACTCGATCGTGTTGCCGCGCCGTAGCGCCCGGTCACCAAAGCGGGCGAGCGCCTCGTCGAGCGCCGCATCGAGGCGGCTGGCGCGGCCCAGGTCCTCGAACAAGCCCAGCTGCGAGGCGGGCGTCAGTTCAGTGAGGACCACCCCGAGCAGGCGAAGTTTCGTCCCGCGGTTGGCGGCGAGCCAGCGCGCGAGGAGCTCCGCCGCCACGCCCGCGACCGCCCGCGCCTCGCAGGTGGGGGGAGCCACGGCGCGCTGGCGGGTGAAGGTCGTGAAGTCGTCCCGGCGGATCTTCACGCCGATGCAGCCGGCCACGAGCTGCCGCGCGCGCAGCCGCCGCGAGGCGACCGCCGCCAGGCGCGCCAGCTGGCGCTGCAGCGTGCGCGGGTCGCCGATATCGTGCTCGAAGGTATCCTCGGCGCTGAGTGACTTCTCCTCGACCTCGGCGAGCACCGGCCGCTCGTCGATGCCGGAGGCGCGCTCGCGCATCCAGGCCGAATAGCGGCCGAATAGCGGCCACAGCACCGCATCGGGGGCGCTGCGCAGCGCGCCGAGGGTGCGGATGCCGGCCGCTTCCACCCGCGCGCCGGTCTTGCGCCCGAGACCCGGCAGCCGCCGCACCGAGAGCGGGTCGAGCACCTCGCGCACGCGCTCGGGCGGCACGACCGTGAGTCCGTCGGGCTTCATGAGATCGGAGGCTATCTTCGCTACGAGCTTGTTGGCGGCGACGCCGACCGAGGCGGTGAGTCCGGTCAGCTCGCGGATGCGCCGCTTGACGTGCCGCGCGATGTCGGCTGGCCCGCCGTGCAGCGCCTGGCCGGCCGTCACATCGAGAAACGCCTCATCGAGCGACAGTCCCTCGACGAGCGGGGTGATTTCGCGAAACGCGCCGAACACCAGCGCAGATACCTCCTGATAGCGCTGCATGCGCGGTCGCACGCAGAGCGCCTGTGGGCACAGTCGCAGCGCCGTGCGCATCGGCATTGCCGAGTGCACGCCGAAGCGGCGCACCTCGTAGCTGGCCGCGGCCACCACGCCGCGCCCGCCGTCCCAGCCGACAATGAGCGGCTTGCCGGCGAGCGCCGGGTTGTCGTGCTGCTCCACCGATGCGTAGAAAGCATCCATGTCGACGTGCAGCACGGCGCGTGCCATGTGGAGCTCCCGCGACGCGGGTCCCTCGTTCTATTTCACGGTGATCGTGATTTTGTCCGAAATGACAGGCGGCTGGTGCGGCACGTGATTCATGTCCGCGAGCAGCAGCTGCAGGGTGTGCTTGCCGGGGGTGAGAGTCAGCGTGGTCTCGGTCTGTCCCTTGCCGAAGTGCACGATCTTGTCGGTGGCCGGGAGCGGCGCGCTCAGGTCCGCGGGCGCGTCGGTATCGATCAGCAGGTGGTGATGACCGGTGTTGTCGAACTTCACTCCGGCTGGTGCGATACCCATGCCCTTGAGTCCGAACTGCACCAGTACGGGGTTGTGCACTGTAGCGCCGTTCTTCGGGCTGATGATGTAGACCTTCGCGTCCGCCGGAGCGGGGGTGCGCTGCTGCGCAGCGGCGAGTGAGGCGGCCAGTACCAGCGCGGCCACGATGAATCTACGCATCGGCTTCTCCTTCACAGTGTAAGTGCGTTGTAGAGGGCGGTGAGCGCGAGGATCAAGGTGCCGCTCGCGAGGTACGGTGGTGCCGAGCGGCGGCGCCACCGTACTCATGCGACGTGCACGCTCGAGCGCGCCGGGGGTGCCGCCTGGGCAGCGAGCTCGTGGGGGTCGAAATCGTCGACGTTGATGAGGTCCATGACCTTGCGGTCGTAGTCACGCAGCGCGGCCGCCTCGGTTTCCGAGATGAGCCCCGCGGCGAGCGCCTGCTGGATGCGCCCGGGCAGATCGAGCGCGCTCACCTTGCCGGTCTTGACGCCCTCGACGCGGATGCGCTTCTCGAGGGGCTCGAGCTGCGCGGCCAGCTGCAGCGCCTCCTCGAGCAGCGCGAGGGGGTTGCCCGGCTCGAGCGTGCGGTAGATGTGCTCTCCGAAGCGCTGGCGCGTGTCGCTCGGGGTGGTGACGAGCGCAGCGACCTTGCGCCCGAGACGGTCACCGGGCGCCGAGTAGATGCGCCCGCGCGGAAAGATGAGTGCACGCAGCACGGCGGCGAGCGGCCGATTGGGGAAATTGCGCAGGAAGCCGTGCAACTGCTCCTGGGCGTGATAGAGCAGATTGCGGCAGGCCCACTCGACCACCGGCAGGTCCTCCTCCTGGCGGCCCTGGTTCTCGTGGTGCTTGAGCACCATCGAGGCGAGGTACATGCACGACAGCACGTCCCCGAGGCGCGCCGAGAGACTCTCCTTCTTCTTCAGATAGCCGCCGAGAGAGAGCATGGCGACATCCACGGCGAAGGCGAACGAGGCGGAGAAGCGCGTCACGTGCTGGTAGTAGCGGGCGGTCGCCCCCTTTACCGGCGCCCGCGTGAAGCGCGCGTGCGTGAGCGCCATGATGAACGAGCGCACCGCGTTCGAGATCGTGAAGCCGACGTGCGCGAACAGCGCACGGTCGAAGTCCGCGACCCCGGTAACCCGGTCCGGGTTGCGCGCCGCGGTCATCTCGCGCAGCACGAACGGGTGGCAGCGGATCGCACCCTGACCGAAGATGATGAGGTTGCGCGTGAGCAGGTTGGCGCCCTCGACGGTGATCGCCACCGGCACGATCTCGTAGCCGCGACCGAGGTAGTTGTGCGGCCCGAGCATGATGCCCTTGCCGCCGTGGATGTCCATGGCGTCATTGGCTACCTGCCGACCCATCTCGGTGACGTGGTACTTGAGCATCGCCGAGGGCACGGAGGGCTTCTCGCCGCCGTCGATGGCGCCGGCGGTGACCGAGCGCGCTGCGTCCATGGTGTAAGTGAGGCCCACCATGCGCGCGATGACCGTCTCGACGCCCTCGAAGCGGCCGATCGGCTGGTTGAACTGGGTACGGATGCGCGCGTAGGCACCGGTGGCCCACACCCCGGCCTTGGCGCCGCCCGTGGTGTTCGAGGGCAGTGAGATGCAGCGCCCGACCGAGAGTTGCTCGACCAGCATGCGCCAGCCGTTGCCCGCCAGCGCCGGTCCGCCGATGATGAAGTCGAGCGGCACGAACACGTCCTTGCCGCCGACCGGTCCGTTCTGGAACGGGATGTTGAGCGGAAAGTGTCGCCGGCCGATGCTGACGCCGGGAGTGTTGCGTGGAATGAGCGCGCAGGTGATGCCGATGTCGCTCTTGCCGCCGAGCAGGTGGTCCGGGTCGAACATGCGGAACGCGAGGCCGATGACGGTCGCTACGGGCGCGAGCGTGATGTAGCGCTTGGAGAAGTTGAGCCTGAGTCCCAGCACCTCGCGACCCTGCCACTGGCCGCGGGCGACGATGCCGGTGTCGGGGATGGAGGCGGCGTCGGAGCCGGCGCGCGGCCCGGTGAGCGCGAAACACGGCACCTCGTCGCCGCGGGCGAGCCTCGGCAGGTAGTAGTTCTTCTGCTCCTCGGTGCCGTAGTGGAGCAGCAGCTCCGCCGGCCCGAGCGAGTTCGGCACGGCGACGGTCGAGGAGGCGGTGGCGCTGCGGCTCGCGATCTTGGCGAGTACGCACGAGTGCGCGTAGGCGGAGAATTCCAGGCCGCCGTACTTCCGCGGAATGATCATCGCGAAGAAGCCGCGCGTCTTGAGGAACTCCCACACCGGCGCCGGCAGGTCGGCGAGCTCGTGGGTGATGTCCCATTCATCGAGCATCCGGCAGAGCTCCTCGCACGGCCCCGCGAGGAACGCGGCCTCCGCGGCCGACAGCTGCGGCGGTCGGGCCGCGAGCAGCCTCTCCCAGCGCGGTGCGCCGGTGAACAGCTCCCCGTCCCACCACACCGTGCCCGCCTCGAGCGCCTCCTTCTCGGTCTGCGACATCGGCGGCAGCAGCTTCAAATACTCCCTCATGAAGGGCCGGGTGATGAGCGCCTTGCGGAGCGGCCGCACGTTGAGAAGCCACACTCCCGCGAGCAGCAGCCACAGGAACAGCTTCCAGAGGAGCGTCGGCGTGCCGGTGCCACCGAGCACCGTGTAGGCAGCGAGCAGCGCCGTGAACGTCACCGTGAAGGCGAGCAGCGACAGTCGCCGGTAGGCGAGGAACAGCACCGCGGCGACGAGGAGCAGCGTGATCACGCCGCCGACCTGGGTGAGCGCGTAGAGCGCGGCCGCGATCACGAGCAACGAGACGACTGTACCCAACATCAACAATCCTCCGCCGCGCACGGGAGCGTGCGGCCTTGACTTGCCGGCGCGCGCCGCAGGCGACCTCAGCCGAGGAGGCTCTTCACCCCGTCGCGCTCCTCGCGCAGCTCGGCGTAGGTCGCGTCCATGCGCTTACGGCTGAACTCATCGACCGCGAGACCCGGCACGATGCGGTACGCGCCGTTGCTGACGGTGACCGGATAGGAGTAGATCACTCCGGCGGCGATGCCGTAGCTGCCATCGGCCGGTACCGCCATGCTCACCCAGTCGTCGGCACGCGTGCCGTGCACCCAGGTGTACACGTGATCGATCGCGGCGGATGCGGCTGAAGCCGCGGACGATGCACCACGAGCTTTGATCACCGCCGCGCCGCGCTGCTGCACGAGCGGGATGAAGCTCTCCGCGATCCATTTCTCATCCACCAGCGACCTCGCCGGTCTGCCCGCAACCAGCGCATGCGAGAGGTCGGGGTACTGGGTCGCCGAGTGATTGCCCCAGATGGTCATGCGGCGGATGTCGCTCACCTGCGCGCCGGTTTTCACGGCGAGCTGGGCGATGGCGCGATTGTGATCGAGACGCGTCATTGCGGTGAAATTGCCCGCCGCGAGATCGCGCGCGTTCGCCTGCGCGATCAGCGCGTTGGTGTTGGCAGGATTGCCGACCACCAGCACCTTCACCTCGCGGTCGGCGACCTCGTTGAGCGCCTTACCCTGGATGGAGAAGATCTGCGCGTTGGCGAGCAGCAGATCCTTGCGCTCCATGCCCGGCCCGCGCGGGCGCGCGCCAACCAGCAGTGCCACCTGACAGTCGCGGAAGGCGACCTTGGCATCGTCGGTCGCCACCACCTTGCCGAGCGTCGCGAAGGCACAGTCGCTGAGCTCCATCACGACGCCCTCGAGCGCCGCGAGCGCCGGGGTGATCTCGAGCAGGTGCAGGTTGACCGGTGTCTCCGGGCCGAAGAGCGCGCCGGCAGCGACGCGAAAGGCGAGCGCATAGCCGATATGGCCCGCGGCCCCGGTAATTGCAACGTTGACGGCAGCTTTCATTTCGCTTCGATCGATCCCAGGCGAAAGGCGCGAGGGATTCTAGCCTGTTGAGTCTGCGCCTCACTAAGGGCGATCCCACGGACTCAAACCGTAAGGGCACCGGAGCTCTCCAAAGGCCTGTTCGGACGCCTTCCGGACCGCCTGGGGAGCCTCGGGGCCGGTCATGGGGGTCCGGGCAGGTGCCGGGACCGAGCCACCAGAAAACTGAGGGTGGTATGGCTTGACACTAGAGTAGTGTTGTAGTAGAGTATAACACTATGGAAGGCAGCTCATGAGGCTGCCGATCGAAGAGAGCCCTTACAGCAACCAGTGACCGTCGAGGAGAGAAACATGAACGCTTACCTGTCAGCCCTTTATCGTGCCGTCACCTGTGCCGCCGCCGCCCTCGTGATCACCCTGATCATCGGCGCGAGCTTCGTCGCATCCACATCCGTCGCCCCCGGTTCGCAGGCCGCCACCACCGCCGCGGCCAGCCCGGGCGAGCAGGCGTAACGCCCTCAAGAAACCCATCGAAGGAGAAGCCACCATGAACTCGTTCATCGCCATGGCCTATCGCGACCTTACCTGTGCCGCCGCCGCCCTCCTGATCACCCTGATCGTCGGCGCGAGCTTCGTCGAGTCGACGTCCGCTGCTCCGGGCGTCGGGGCGTCGACGACGGTCTCCGCCGGCTACGCACGGGCCTGAGAGGAGACGACCATGAACAGGTTCGTTACGAAAGCCTGTCGTGACCTTGCCTGCGGCGCCGCCGCAGCCCTCATCACGCTGATCCTCGGCATGAGCTTCGTCGAGTCGACCGCGGTGCCCCCGGGGGCGCGCTCGGCCAGCGCGGCACCGGTGGTGCTCACGCCGGTGCCCGCATGGTTCGGGCAGCCCGAGCCGGCCGTTTTGGTAGATTAGTTGGCTAGTCTTCCGTTACGGGGCGTCGTGCAGTCGATCATGGATCCGCAGTGGGACGACAGCCTGCCGATCTACCGGCAATTGCGGGACCGAGTGGTTGCGATGATCCTCGAAGGGGTGCTCAAGGAAGGGGACCCGTTGCCCTCGGTCCGCAGTGTCGCCGCGGACTTTCGCCTGAATCCGCTCACGGTGCTCAAGGGTTATCAGCAGCTGGTCGACGAGCAGCTGGTCGAGAAGCGGCGCGGGCGTGGCATGTTCGTCAGCAGCGGCGCACGCAAGGCGCTGCTGAAGGACGAGCGCCAGCGCTTCCTCGAGGACGAGTGGCCGAAGATCTACGCCACGATCCAGCGCCTCGGGCTGTCACAGGACGAGCTGCAGCGCGCGGGCGCCGCCGCTCCTGCGACCCCCTGGCCGGCGGCGAACGCCGCGCCTTCGCAAGGTGAGGAAGATGACAGCAGTCATTGAGGCACACGGCCTCACCAAGAGCTACGGCGCCAAGCGCGCGCTCGATGCCGTGAGCTTCAGCATCGCGAGCGGCCGCCTCGTCGGCCTCATCGGGCCAAACGGCGCGGGCAAGACCACCGCGCTCAAGGCCATACTCGGGCTCACCCCTTTCGACGGCGGCCTGCGGGTTCTCGGCCTCGACCCGCGCACCCAGCGCGATGCGCTCATGCGCGAGGTGTGTTTCATGGCCGACGTCGCCGTACTGCCGCGCTGGCTGCGTGTCGAGCAGGCACTCGAGTTCTGCAGCGGCGTGCACCCGCGCTTCGACCGCAGCATTGCCGAGGGCATTCTGCGCAAGACGGACATTCGCACGACGAGCCGCGTGCGCGAGCTCTCCAAGGGAATGGTGACGCAGCTGCACCTGGCGCTGATCATGGCCATCGACGCGCGGCTGCTGGTGCTCGATGAGCCGACGCTCGGCCTCGACCTGCTCTACCGCCGCGGCTTCTACGACACGCTCCTCAACGACTACTTCGACAAGTCGCGCACGATCCTCCTCACCACGCACCAGGTGGAAGAAGTGGAGAATCTGTTCACCGACGTCATTTTCATCGACCACGGGCAGGTGCTGCTCGAGGCCTCGGTCGAAGACCTCGGCGGCCGTTACCAGCAGCTGACTGTCGCTGCGGAGCAGGCCGAGCGCGCGCGGGCCCTGCATCCTTTCTACGAGCGCGAGGTGTTCGGCCGCGTGGCAATGCTGTTCGAGGGGCGCTCCGCCGCGGAACTCCGGCCTCTCGGTGAGCTGCGTACCCCGTCCATCGCCGATCTCTTCGTCGCCAAGATGCAGCGGAGCGAGCGCACGTGAACAGCACCCTCGCCACGGTCGCCGACGCCACCGCGCGCAGTGCCGCGCCTCCCGCGGCCAGATCGCTTGCCGTCCGGCTCCTGACGCTGGTGCGTCGCGAGTTCTGGGAACACCGCTATCTGTGGATTGCACCGCTCGCGGTCGAGGGGCTGCTGATCGTCCTCGGGGCCATCGTCGGGCACCGCCAGATACATATCGAGGACACCGATTTCGACGGCTGGCCACTGCACGCGCAGAAAGTGGCCGCGTTCACCATCCTGCAGTGGATGCTGTCGGTCCCGGTATGCGTCGTGCTGATGGGTGCGGTGAGCTGGTATGCGCTCGATTGCCTGTACGCCGAGCGCAAGGACCGCAGCATTCTCTTCTGGAAGTCGCTGCCGGTGTCCGACGGCCTCACCGTGCTGTCCAAGGCCGTGGTGGCGCTGCTTGCCGCACCGCTCGTCGCCTTCCTCGTGGCGCTCGTCGGCTTCCTGGTGTTTGCCGCCATTCTCTCATTGCGGACCGCTGCAGGCGGTGTGCCCGCGTACTTCTCGTGGGACCTCATCGAGTGGGCGAGGACCGAGCTCGTGATGCTCATCCTGCTGACGGTCGCCGTGCTCTGGTATGCACCGATCGTCGCTGCCCTGATGCTGCTGTCGGTGTGGGCGCGGCCGAATCCCTTTCTATGGGCGTTTCTCGCGCCGCTGGTGGCGCCCATTCTCGAGCGTATCGCCTTCGGCACGCACTACCTCGCCAGCTTCCTCTATTACCGCACCTTCGGCATCTGGGGCACGCTCGCGCACGCGCTGACGCAAGGTCATATCAACATCATCACCCACCATGGGCTGCATCCGATCGGCACACTGCTCGATGAATTCAACATCGCTGCCGCGCTTACCGACATCGACCTGTGGCTCGGCCTGGCCGCGGCCGCGGTCATGCTGCTTGTGGCGGTCCGCCTGCGCCGCTATCGCGACGACAGCTGACGACAGCTGACGAGCTGATGGGCGCCCAGCCTACCTCGCGCCATAGATCGCGCTTATCATCCCCATGCGGACAGGCGATTGGAGGAGCCTGCCGGCGGATGTTTAAATGCAGCGCATCATAAGGAGGCACCCATGTTCGACACCCGCAATGACCTGCCGGTCAACGCCCGTACGCGCGTCATCGAGCTCTTGAACGCGCGCCTCGCCGATGCCATCGACCTCGGTGCGCAGAGCAAGTACGCGCACTGGAACGTCAAGGGCCCCAGCTTCATCGCGCTGCACGAGCTGTTCGACAAGGTAGCGGAGACCATCGAGGAGCAGATCGACACCATCGCCGAGCGGGTCACGGCGCTTGGCGGCCGGGCGCGCGGCACGCTCGCCATGGCGGCGAGCGCCACCACGCTCAAGCCCTACCCTGAGGAGATCTCCGAGGGGCTCGCGCACGTCGACGCATTGTCCGCCGCAGTCGCGGACTACGGTGCCAAGCTGCGCGCGGCGATCGACAGCGCCGACAAGCTCGGCGATGCCGACTCCGCCGACCTTTTCACCGGCCTCTCCCGCGAAGCCGACAAGTATCTCTGGTTCCTCGAGGCACATCTGCACGCCAAGCGCTGAGGATCCGCCGCCGCTCGCATGGCCGTCGAGGTTCGACGCACCGCGGACGGACTCGAGCTCGACCTCTCGGGCGACTGGGGCGCGCGGCAGTTCGGCACCATCGAGGCGCAGCTCGCCGGGGTGGACCTCAGCGCCGCGCACCAGGTGCTGGTCGTCACCCGCGACCTCGCGACGCTCGAGCTCTCGGGCGCGTGGGCACTGCGCGAGTTCGTGCGCCGCGCACGCACCGCCGGGGTCGCGGTGTCTTTCCAGGGCGGCGCTCCCGATCAGCTGCGCCTGCTCGATGAGACGCTGAAGGAGGCGGATGCGGAGACCACTCTCGAAGAGGGGGCGGCCTCGGCCGACAGCGCCGCTGCGCAGCCCGAGGCGGGTCTTTTGGCCGCGGTCGGCCGTTACGCCGTGCTCGGCGGGGCGAGCCTGGTGGATGGGCTCGCGTTTCTCGGCCGCGTCGCCGCAACCTTCTTTGCGAGCCTCACGAGCCTGCGCCGCCTGCGCCCCATCTCCATCGCCCGGCACGTGTACGAGACCGGCATCACCGCGATGCCGATCACCTCGCTGATCGCCTTCCTCATCAGCGTGATCGTTGCCTACATGAGCGCGCAGCAGCTGCGCGGGCTCGGGGTCGACATCTACGTCGTCGACCTCGTGACCATCGGCGTGTTGCGCGAGCTCGGTGTGCTGCTCACCTCCGTCATCGTCGCCGGCCGCTCCGGCAGCTCCTTTGCCGCGGAGCTCGGCTCGATGCAGCTCAACGAGGAGGTCGACGCACTCATCGCGACCGGCGTCGACCCCTACGAAGTGCTGGTGGTACCGCGGGTGCTCGGTCTCGTCATCGCGCTGCCGCTGCTCACCGTGATCGCCGATCTCGTCGGACTCACCGGCGGGGCGCTGCTGTGCCGCTTCCTGCTCGACATGCCGCTCACGCAGTACGTCAACCGCGTCATCGAGGCGATCTCGCCGACTACCTTCTGGGTGGGAATCATCAAGGCGCCGGTGTTCGCGATGCTCATCGCGCTCGCTGGCTGCTACCGCGGCATGCAGGTACGCGGCTCGGCGCGCGAGCTGGGACGGCTGGTCACCGTCGCCGTGGTGCAGGCGATTTTCTTCGTGATCCTCGCCGACGCGCTGTTCGCCGTGCTATTCCTGAAGATGGACATCTGATGGAGCAGGTGGTGGTGGAGGTGCGGGGGCTCGTGAACCGCTTCGGCAATCAGCTCGTTCACGACGGCCTCGACATGCAGGTGTACCGGGACGAGGTGTTCGGCATCGTCGGCGGCTCGGGCGCGGGCAAGTCGGTGCTGCTGCGGAGCATCCTCGGACTGCAGCGTCCCGAGGCGGGCGTGGTGTGCATCGATGGCAAGGACATCACCCACCTGAGCTGGGCAGAGCTGCGTCCCATCAAGGAGCGCTATGGAGTGGCGTTCCAGGAGGGTGCGCTGTACTCCGGCCTGACGGTGCTCGAGAACATCCAGCTGCCGATGCTCGAATACCTCGATCTGCGCGGCGCGGCGCTCGATGAGCTCGCGCTGCTCAAGGTCCGCCTGGTGGGTCTGGCGGAGGACGCCGCGGGCAAATATCCCGCGCAGCTCTCGGGCGGCATGATCAAGCGTGCCGCCATCGCCCGCGCCCTGGCGCTCGATCCGCCGCTGTTGTTTCTCGACGAGCCGACCTCGGGGCTCGATCCGGTGAGCGCCGCAGCGTTCGACGACCTGGTGCTCTACCTGCAGAAGCAGCTGCGGCTCACCATCGTCATGATCACCCACGATCTGGACAGCATCTTCCGCACCTGTAATCGTGTGGGAGTGATCGTGGACCGGCACATGGTATCGGACACCCTGGCGCGCATCGTCGACTATCCCAACCCGTGGATCCAGGCCTACTTCCACGGCGAGCGGGCGCGTGCCAGGCTCGGGGAGGAGGCGCTGCGTGGAGCGTGAAGCCAATTACGCCGCGGTGGGCGCGTTCGTGCTCATCGTCACCCTGCTCGGGGCGCTGTTCGTCTACTGGTATTCCGACACCCGCGAGCACCGCGAATACAACCGCTACGAGATCTACTTCAGCGGCAGCGTCAGCGGGCTCGACAAGGGCGGCGCGGTGCGCTACCTCGGGGTCGGCGTCGGCCGCGTCGTCGACCTGCGCATCGATCCCCGCGACTCGAGTCGGGTCGAGGTGATCGTCGACATCGATGCACGCACGCCGATCTCCGCGCACACCGTGGCCGAGCTGCAGCTGCAGGGGGTTACGGGGCTCCTCTACATCGATCTGCTCGAGGATCTGGCCAACCGCCGCAGCGCCCCGGCCGTGGCCGGGCTCAAGTACCCGGTGATCCGCTCGGCGCCGTCGCGGTTCGATGTGTTCCTGGCAAGCCTTCCGGAGCTGCTGGTGCAGGCGAACGACGTGGTGCAGCGGGCCGGCCGGCTGCTGAGCGATGACAACCTTGCGGCGGTGTCCGCCGCGCTCGGCAACTTCCACCGCGCGAGCACCAACCTGCCACGCACGCTCGAGGAGCTGCACGGGCTCATCGGCGACCTGCGCACCGTGAGCGACGAGGTCGGCGCCTCTGCGCGCAGCGCCCATCGCATCCTCGATTCCGTGGAGCCGGAGGTGGACGCCACGGCGCGGCGGCTCCACTCCATCGCCGACCACCTCGACGACGCCAGCGGTCAGCTCGACCGCATTCTCGTCGAGAATCGCGCCGACCTGCGCTCGTTCACGCGTGACGGCCTGCCCGAGATCGAACGCTTCGTACGCGAGGGTCGCGCGGCGGCCGAGGACATCAGCGCGCTCGCCAACAGCCTGCGGGAAAATCCCGCACAGCTTCTCTATCAGGCCCCGGAGCGCGGCGTGGAGATCCCGCGGTGACGGCCCGGTGGTCAGGGGTCGCGCAGACGGCGTCGCTGCTGCTGCTCGTCGGCTGCAGCGGCCTGTTCCAGAGCAAGAGCAAGCCCGAGCAGATCTACTACCTGCGCCCTCCGGCGGCGACTGCGGGCGGCAATGCCGCGAGCGGCACGGACGCGGGCAGCAGCGCGGCGCGTGACCCGGCGCACGCGGCGGCATCGTTGCGCGTCGGGCGCCCGGTCGCGGCGCCGGGTCTCGGCACGCCGCACATCATGCTGGTGCAGGCGGATCATCGCATGAACTTCTACACCGGCAGCCGCTGGCCGGCGCCGGCGCCGGAGATGATCGAGGCGCTGACGGTGGAGACGCTCCGCGGCTCGGGCGAGTGGAGCTCGGTGGAGGACTCCGCCAGCCCCTTCCCGTCCGACTACCTGCTGCAGATCCGACTGCGGCGCTTCGAGGCCGACTACGGTGCCGGGCCGGGCAAGCCGGTCGTTCAGGTGCAGCTCGACTGCATCATCGGCCGGCGCGAAGGACGCGAGGTGGTGGCCTCTTTCAGCGCCGCGGGCAGCGCTCCTGCCGCGGCCAACCGGGTGAGCGATGTCGTCAGCGCTTTCGAGGAAGCCACGGGCACGGCGCTCGAGAGCCTCTCGCGGCAGGCGCTGCAGGCCGCACGTGCGGATGCCCAGCACGCGGCTCAGAACGGCGCGAGCCCGCCGCCCTCGAGCAGCCGGTAGAGCCAGTAATCCGACTGCGCGGCGTTGGCGTAGGCGGCGAAGTCGGCGGTGTACTCGATGCCGAGCGCCGCGCGATTCGTCCACAGCGTATCGAAGTAGCCGAGCGCCTGCTGCGCAAGGGGCGCGCTGCGTGCGAGCTCGATGGCAGCGTTTGCCTCGAGGTTGTAGTCATCGAGACTGCGGCGCGTGAGCTGCGCCGAACCGAGCGTCATCCAGGCGTGTTGCGGGCCGTAGGTGACGATGAGTGCCCCGTGAAAGCGCTCGCCGTGCGTGCGGTACCAGCGCACACGGATGGCACCCTCGCTCTTCGACACCAGCTCGCTCGCCACCGGCTGGTTGGGAAGGCCCTCGGTTCCGCCCGAGCTCCTTGCCTCGTTGGGGTCGAGGATGAGCCGTACATCGGCACCGCGCCGCGCGGCCGCGAGCAGCGACTCGACCACGCCGCGGTCGGCGAGTTGAAACACCGCGACCTCGATCGCGTCTCCCGCCGCCGTCGCATCGAGGTGTGCGAGCAGCTGCGCGCGGGTCGCACCCTCGGTGAGGAGCTGCACCCGGGCGCTCCCTTCCCCGGTGGCCGGCGCCGTGGCGCAATCCGCGGGCGCGCCCTGACCCGCCGTGGTAAAGGCGTCGGCGTTGCCGCGCCAACCCGAGAAGCGTGCGATGGCCAGTTCGCTCTCGAGCAGGGCGGGGAGCGGGCCGCCCTGGAGTCGCGCAGCCACGTTCGACCAGGCACTTTCGCTGTCCGTCGGGTTGGCCGAGCCGATGACCCCGGCGATCCCGCCGCGCCCGTCGTCGGCGAGGATGAGCTTGCGGTCGTTGGCCTTGAGGTTCAGGCGTCGCGTCGCGGCGCCGAGCGGTCCGGAGGGGGCGTTCCACCAGCGCATGCCGAGCCGCCAGAGGCTCGAGTACGCGGGATTCGAGTCGCGCAAGCGGTCGAGGTCCGTCGTCACGACTTCGACCCCGGCGGCGCGCAGCAACTGCAGCTCCGGTGAGCGCGCCGTGCCGTAGCGTTCGGTCGAGGGATCGGTGATGAAAAGGATCGCCGGAGCGGGAATCTCGCGGCGGCGGGCGAGGAGTGCGTCGGTGAGCTCGGCGGCGAGGCGCCGCTCGGGCGGCGCCACCGCGGCCGCGGCGCCAAAGGCGGCGTAGTCGAGCACGATGAAGCGCCGGGCGTCGCGCACGAGTGCGAGCACCGCAGCGAAGATTCCCTGGCTCACGGCCGGCCGTCCCCGGCCATCCGCCGCGGTAACGTCGGCGATGAATTCGGCCGCAGCGGCCGGCACGGTGCACCACGGCGATGCCACGTGCATCCCGGGCGGCAGCGGTTTGACCGCCTGGCTGACCGCCACGGCGATCAGCGCGCCGGCGAGGCAGAGGATCACCGCGCGCGGCCAGCGCGCTCTCATCGCGTGCGCAAGCGGTCTTACGCCGAGCGCGAGGCGACCTCGTCCGCGTCACGCAACAGATGCGCAAACGGGGCGCTACCCGTCGCCTGCTGCGCGAGCAGCGACAGCAGCTCGTCCGCCGTGCCGGGCTCGCCGAAGAGGCGCCCCTGCGCATAGTGACAGGCGTTGCTGCGCAGGAACTGCAGCTGCCGGCGCGACTCCACCCCCTCGGCGATCACTTCCATGCCGAGGCTGCGCCCCATCTCGATGATGGTACGCACGATGGTGGCATCGCCCGCATCCTCGGTCGCATCGCGCACGAAGGACTGATCGATCTTCAGCGTGCCGATCGGAAACTGCTGCAGCGCCGAGAGCGAGGAGTAACCGGTGCCGAAATCGTCGATCGAGAGGTGCAGGCCCATGGCGTAGAGCTCATCGAGCAGGCGCACGGTGCGCTGCGGATCGGCCATCAGGGTGGTCTCGGTGATCTCCAGCTCGAAGGCGGTGGGCGAGACGTGGTGGCGGCGGAAGACCGAGCGGCAGCGCAGGATGAAGCTCGCCTGGCGCAGCTGCTTGAGCGAGAGATTGAGGGAGATGCGTCCCGGGTCGCCGCCGTCCTGCTGCATCTGGCGGTAGTCGAGGCATACGCGGTTGAGCACCCACTCGCCGATGTCGAGGATCAGGTTGGTCTCCTCGGCGAGCGGAATGAACTGCGAGGGCGGGATGTCGCCGTGACCGGGCAACCGCCAGCGCAGCAGCGCCTCCGCTCCGATGATCCGCCCGTTGCGCAGGTCGACCTTCGGCTGGTAGCGGATCTCGAGCTCGTCGCGCTCGAGCGCGCGCCGCAGCTTGCTCTTGAGCATCAGCCGCTCGACCGCGGCGGCGTTCATCTCGGGAGAGTAGAAGGCAAAGGTATTGCCGCCGTTCTGCTTGGAGTAGTACATCGCCGCATCGGCGTTGCGCAGCAGGTCGATGACGTTCTCGGCATCGCGCGGACAGAAGGCGATGCCGATGCTCGCGGTGAGGAACACCTCGTGCTGGTTGAGCTGGAACGGTCGGCTCACCTCCGTGAGCAGCGCGCGTGCCAGCTGCGCGATGGGGCCGCGGTTGTCGGCATCGGCCGGCAGGCCGTCGACGAACAGCGCGAACTCGTCCCCGGCGAGGCGCCCGACCACGGTCTCCTTGGGCACCGCGCGCGTCAGTCGCTCGGCGAGCACTTCGAGCACGCGGTCGCCGGCGCCGTGACCGAAGGTATCGTTGACCTCCTTGAAGCGGTCCATGTCGAGATACAGCACCGCCACCACCTGCCCCGAGCGCAGCGCCCGCGCGATGGTCTGCTGCAGCACGTGGTGGAACTGCATGCGGTTCGGGATCTTGGTGAGCGCGTCGTAGCGGGCGAGGTAGCGGATACGGCGCTCGGCGCGCTTGCGGTCGGTGATGTTGCGCGCCACGAAGATATTGCCCTGAAACTGCGGATCGTCGCTGTCGATGCGCGAGCCGGTGAACGACACCGGGATGGTCTGTCCGGAGCGCGTGCGCACCACCGTCTCGCGCGTCTCCTGTGCCGCCTGCAGCAGGTCGAAGCCGACCCGCTCGCGCTCCTCGAGCACCGCGATGATGCTGCGGTTGAGCAGCTCCTCCTCGCTGTAGCCGAGCAGCTTGCAGGCCGCCGAGTTCGCGACCTTGATGACCCCGTCGGGGGAGGTGACGAACACCGCATCGGTCATGCTGTTGAGCACGCTGTGCAGGTAGTTCTTGTTGATGGTGGACTGGCGCAGCCGTGCGCGCATGCGCTCGAGCGCCTGCTGCAGGTCCCCGAGGGCCTCCTGGCGACGCACCTCGAACGGGCGTGTGTAGTCGCCCTGGCCGATGCGCTCGGCGCTGCGGATGAGGGAATCCACCGGACGCTGCAGGCGGGTGACGGCGCGCCACACGAACGCGGCCGCGAGCAGCGCGCCCGCCGCCGCGAGCGCGAATGCCAGCCACGCGCTGAAGCGGGTGCTCGCGGCGCTGGCGGTCTCGAGCCGCCGGGCGATGCCGATATCCGCCACCGGGGCGGCCTGCTCGAGCTCGACGCTCAGGGTGGCGAGGGTCGCGGGGGTGACGGCGCCCGGGATGTTTTCGGCCAGGGTGCGCACCGGTGCCGTGGCGCGGCTGCGGAGCGCACCGTCCGCGGTCAGGCCGCCGCGTCGCCAGTCGAAGAGCGTCTGACCGGAGGGCGAGGTGATGCTGATCGCGGCCACCGTGGGCTCGTCCATGAAAGGCTGCAGCCGCGGTGCGAGTCCGGCCGTGTCGCCGGCGCGGACCGCGCCGGCGATCGATTCGGCGGCGTGCGTCGCGATGCTGCGGGCGCGCGCCTGAAGCTCCGGTTCGATGCGCTCGCGGGCGGCATCCTCGGCGAGGACGCTGAGCGAACGGGTATCGGCCGCGTGACGGACCATGAGGAGCAGCGCGACCGCAGCGGCCGCGAGGAGCACCACGAGGAAGGTGGCTCCTGCGTACCTAATCTTGAAGCTGCCGGTAGTCACGTAGGCGCGCGGTCCGAGAGAGCGCTCTTTCCCCCGCAAGGCGCGTGATCCCCTTTTTATGGGGATGCATCTTAACCGCCGCCCGGGAGGGAAGGCTACCCGCCTACCTGCCGCATCCCGGCGACACCTGGCAGGGCGAACCGGCCGGCGGGGGCTCCAGGGCCCCGCAAGGAGCCTCAGCTGCCCGACCAGAGCCTCTTGATATGTCCAAGCATCAGGCCGCGCATGGTCGTCATGGGATCGGCAGTGGCGGCAAAGATGGGCGGCCGGCGCCGCAGCAGTTGCCAGCTCTCGCTGCGCAGCACCTGGCGCAGGTACTCGACGTTGCGGTCGATGGCCTCGATATAGGGGTTGCGACCGCCGTAAAGAATCTCGAGGTGCCGGTAGGCGCTGCCAAAGTCGCCGTCGAGCCGCTTGGAGCGTACCTCGTTCACGAACTCGGGTGTCTGCCGCAGCAGGTCGAGGCCGGAGGCGTATTTCACCTCGGGGCTGCCGTCGTTGCAGCGCAGCGCGACACCCCCCACCACGAACTCGGCGTACAGCCGGTCGCGGCACTTCTCGAGGTAACAGCGGTCCGCCATCTGCGCGATCATGTCGGCGGTGCCGAGCAGGTGTCCCACGGTGACGTCACGGCGGTCGGCGAGCTTCGCCTCGATGCGCTCGAAGGGCACCTCGTAGCCGGTGAAATGAATGATCTCGGTGGCGATCGGCACCCACGCGTCGAAGCCGAGAGCCGGCAGGTACTCCTCGAGGAAGCGCGCGCCGCGCGAGACGTGCGTGCGCGTGAACTCGGCGCCGTTGCGCGACTCGTGATCGTCGGCGCGGCGCAGGTAGCCGACGTCGTGAAACAGGCCCGTGATCAATCCAACTACGGCGCGCGCGTCGCCGAGCCGGGCACTCTCGGGCTGCTGCCGCTCATAGCCGACGATGAGCCGCGCCAGCGCGAGTGTTATGTCGAGCGTGTGCTGGCGATCGTGGTAGACGGTGTCGACGCCGTGAAAGCCCGCGACCTCACCGGCGAACAGCCGCTCGAAGTGCGCGAACGCACGCGCCAGCGGATCGAGCGACATGCCGGGCCAGGTCGGGCGGTACAGCGACTCGACTGCAGCGAGCACGGCGCGCGGTGAGCTCACCTGCACGCTGTTGGTCACGTCAAAATCGCTGCGCCGCGCGTTGGTCATTCTTGATCCGGCCAGGACTTGACAATTAGTGTAGACACGGCGGCGGGTTTTGCGCCACGACGCGGCGCACATTTTGCGCCGCGGCGCTGCGCGTCTCAGTAAATGCGCAGTCCGCCGTACTTGCGGCGGATGTGTCGGTCGAGCAGCAGAGCGCCGAGCGCAAAGCCGACGAGCAGTCCGCCGAGCGCCGCGGCGAGCAGCCACGGCCACCCCTGGTATGCGCCCTGCTCGCCTCCCGCCGCGAACAGTGGCGCGGCACCAACCGGATCGTCCTTCGAGTTCGCCGCCGGCGTCGGCGCTGCTGCATCGGCAGCCGCGGTCGCAGTGGACGCCGGCGCGGTGGTCACCGGCGCGGCGAGCTGCGCCTGCAGGCGGCTGACATCCTGCTCGAGCTGCGCTACCTGCTGGTCGCGTGCCGCGAGCCGCGTTCGCAGCGGCTCATCGGCTGACAGGTAGCTCGCGCGGATCCAGCCGTCCTTGCCGTTCGCGAGCCGCACGTGCACCTCATCGCGCACGCGCTCGAGCTCCTCGACACGCTCGCCGCTTTTCACGGTGGCGATGCGCTCGCCGCTGGCGTCCGGCGCACTGTTCACGTTCACCACGACCTGCTCGATGACGTAGAGCGGCTCGCCGCGCGCCGCGCTCGCGGCGAGCACCGCGGCGAGCGTCGCGGTCCGCAGCAGCGCCGCTCCGCGCCCGCCCTTCATGCGGCCGCGCCCGCGGCCGCGATGCCGTGCTGCCGCAGCAGCGGTCCCACCTGCGGCCGCCGGCCGCGGAACTCGATGAACGCCTCGAGGGCGTCGCGGCTGCCGCCGCGGCTCAGGATGGCGTCGAGGAAGCGCTGCGCGGTGGAGCGGTCGAATACCCCGCTCTCTTCGAAGGCGGCGAAGGCGTCGGCGGCGAGAACCTCGGCCCACTTGTAGCTGTAGTAGCCGGCGGCGTAGCCCCCGGCGAAGATGTGGCCGAAGCTGTTGGCGAAGCGATTCCACTCGGGCACGGGCACCACCGCCACCTCGTTGCGCACCTCGCGCAGAATCTGCTCGATGCGTGCGCCACGCACCGGCGAGTACTCGGTGTGAATGCGGAAGTCGAACAGCGCGAACTCGAGCTGGCGCATCATCGCGAGGCCGGCGTGGAAGCTGCGGGTCGCGATCAGCCGCTGCTGCTGCTGCGCCGGGAGCGGCGCGCCGCTTTCGAAGTGCCCGCAGATCCGCTGCAGCACCTCCGGGTGCCAGGCGTAGTTCTCGAGGAACTGGCTCGGCAGCTCGACTGCGTCCCAGGCGACGCCGTTGATGCCGGCAATGCTCGGGTAGTCGACCCGGGTGAGGAGATGATGCAGGCCGTGGCCGAACTCGTGGAACAGCGTCACCACCTCGTCGTGGGTGAGCAGCGCCGGGCGCCCAGCGCCTGGTGGCAGGAAGTTGCACACGAGGTAAGCGACCGGCAGCGCCGCGCCCGCTGCGAGGCGCTTCCTGCCGATGCACTCGTCCATCCACGCGCCGCTGCGCTTGTTGGGGCGGGCGTAGGCATCGAGGTAGAAGCTGCCGATCGGCTCACCCGCGGCGCTCTCGATGTCGAAGAAGCGCACGTCCTCGTGCCAGAGCGGGACGCCGGGGCGTTCGCGCAGGCGCACTGCGAACAGCCGCTCGGCGACCCCGAACAGCCCGGCGAGCACCCGTGGCAGCGGAAAGTACGGCCGCAACTCCTCCTGTGACACCGTAAAGCGCTCGCGCTGCAGCCGCTCGGCGTAGAAGGGCACGTCCCAGGCGGCGAGCGCGCGGCCGGCGAACGCCTCGAGCTCGGCGAACTCCGTCTGCGCCGCGCCGCAGGCGGCGGCGACGAGCTGGTGCAGGAAATCCATCACTTCCCCGACGCTGTGTGCCATGCGCGTCGCCAGCGCGTACTCGGCATAGCTCGGGAAATCGAGCAGCGCTGCCGCCTGGTGCCGCCGCTTGAGGATCTCCTCCATCACCACCGCGTTGTTCCAGCGCCCGGCATTGGGCCCCTGGTCCGACGCGCGCGTGGTCCAGGCCTCGTAGAACGCGCGGCGCAGCCGCGGCGATTCCGCATCCGTTACCACCGCCACGTAGGTCGGCTGGTCGAGCGCCAGGATCCACCCCGGCAGCTCCCGCTGCGCGGCGCGCGCCCGCGCCTGCTCGATGAGCATCTCGTTGAGGCCGCGCAGCTCGGCGGCGTCGCTGACGTGCGCTGTCCAGCCGTTGGTGGCATCGAGCACGTTCTCCTCGAACTTCGCCTGCAGTTGCGCCAGCTCGAGCATCGCCGTCTTGAAGCGCTCCTTGCGCTCGACCGGCAGCCCGACCCCGGCGAGGCGGAAGTCGCGTACTGCGTGCTCGATGAGGTGGCGCTGCGCCGGAGCGAGCGCTGCGCCCTCATGCTCGAGGATGGCGCGATAGGCACGGTAGAGCGGCTCGCTCTGCGCGAGATCGGTTTGGTACGCCGAGAGCAGCGGCAGACAGGCGTTGTAGCTCTGGCGCAGCGCCTCGGAGTTGAGCACCGCGTTCAGGTGACTCACCGGCGACCAGGTGCGCGACAGGCGATGGTGCAGCTCCTCGAGCGGCTCGACGATGGTGGCGAAACTCGGGCCCTCGAGGCTCGCGAGCTCGCCGATGCGCGCGCGGTTCGCGCCCAGCACTTCCCGTACGGCAGTTTCCACGTGCTCGGGACGTATCTGCATGAAGGCGGGCAGCGGTTCCTCGGCGAGTAAGGGATTGTCCATGCGCTCTCATCCAGTGGCACGCCCGCCATTGTAGCGACCCGCGTGCCGCGGCGCGTGCGCGGCGCGTGCCCTGACACCTGGGTGCGCCTCACACAACACCGGGCAGCGCGTAACATGAGGTCCGCGGACGGACGGTGCGGCGGGGGTGTCATGGCTGAAGAATTCGACCTGGTGGTGATCGGCGGCGGCAGCGGCGGACTCGCCACCGCCCAGCGCGCCGCCGAGTACGGCGCGCGCGTGGTGCTCGCGGAGTCGGGTCGGCTCGGTGGCACCTGCGTGAACGTCGGCTGCGTGCCGAAGAAGATCATGTGGAACGCCGCCGAGCTGGGTAGTGCCCTGCACGACGCCGTCGATTACGGCTTCAGCGTCACGGCCGGCAGCGTCGACTGGCGCGCGCTCAAGGCGCAGCGCGACGCGTACATCGAGCGGCTGAACGCCCTCTACGCCGTGAACCTCGCGAAACGCGGCGTCGAGCTGGTGCGCGCCCGGGCGAGCTTCCTGGATGCGCGCACGGTGACGGCCGCAGGCCGCCGCCTGAGCGCCGATCACATCGTCATCGCCACCGGCGGTCGGCCGCGGCTGCCGGCCATCCCCGGAGTCGAGCTCGGCATTACCTCTGACGGCTTCTTCGAGCTTGAGGCGCGCCCGCAACGCGCGGCGGTGATCGGCAGCAGCTATATCGGCATCGAGCTCGCCGGCATCTTCGCCGGGCTCGGGACCGCTACCACGCTCGTGCTGCGCGGCGAGACGGCGCTGAAGACCTTCGATGCCATGCTCGGAGAGGGAGCCCTCGGCATGCTGCGCGCGGACGGCGTCGAGGTCGTAACGCACGCCACGCCGAGCGCACTGTCGCGCAACGCGCACGGCTCGCTCACGCTCGCAACGCGCGACGGGCGGCAGCTAGGTCCGTTCGACTGCGTGCTGTGGGCGATCGGTCGGCGTGCGGGAGTAGAGGATCTCGACCTGCCCCGCGCCGGTGTTGCGCTCGATGTGCAGGGATTCGTCAGCAACGACACGTATCAGGTGAGCAACGTGCCCGGCATCTATGCCATCGGCGACGTCTCCGGGCGCGAGCAGCTCACACCGGTGGCGATCGCCGCCGGGCGGCGGCTGGCGGACCGGCTGTTCGGTGGCCAGGCCGACCGCCACCTCGATTACGAGAACATTCCGACGGTGATCTTCGGCCGACCTCCGCTCGGCACCGTGGGGCTGTCGGAAAAGGCCGCGCGCGAGCGCTACGGCGCCCACCAGGTGACGGTGTACCGCTCGAGCTTCGTGCCGCTCTACCACGCTCTCACGACGGCGAAGCCTCGCTCGGAAATGAAGCTGGTCACCGCGGGTCCCGAGCAGCGCATCGTCGGGCTGCACGTCGTCGGGGCGGGCGCGGATGAGATGCTGCAGGGCTTCGCGGTAGCGGTACGGATGGGCGCGACCAAGAGGGACTTCGACGACACGGTGGCGATCCATCCGACATCCGCGGAGGAGTTCGTGACGATGCGCTAGATGCTGCCGGTGCGCACCTTGAGAACCGACAGCACCTGCGCCGTCTCGGGGCGTACTCCGCGCCACAGCCGAAACGACTCGGCCGCCTGCTCGACGAGCATGCCGAGCCCCTGGATCGCCCGGGCACAGCCCGCTTCCCCGGCCCACCTGACGAAGGCGGTGGCGGACCGCCCGTAAGCCAGGTCGTAGCACACCGTCTCCGCACCGAGCGCGGTCGGTGGGATGGGCGGGATCTCGCCGGTAAGGCTGGCGGAGGTCGCATTGATGATGAGATCGAACGGCGTGTCGCCGACGTCCGCAAAGCCGACCCCGCGGGTCGCACCGAGATCGGCAAAAGCCGCCGCGAGTGCCTCGGCGCGCGCTGGCGCGCGGTTGGCGATGATGAGCTCGGTGGGTTCGAGGCCGAGCAGCGGGGCGAGGATCCCGCGCGTCGCGCCGCCTGCGCCGAGGATCAGCAGCCGCCGGTTGGTGATGACGAGCCCCAGGTTGTCGCACAGGTCGCGCACCAGGCCGACTCCGTCGGTGTTATCGCCGAGGATGCCATCGGGCTGCTGCGCGAGCGTGTTTACCGCCGCGGCGTGCGCGGCGCGCTCGGTGAGCTCGCCCGCGAGCTCCACGGCGGCAATCTTGTGCGGCAGCGTGATGTTCAAGCCGCGTCCGCCCTGGGCGAAGAACCCGCGCACCCAGGTCGCGAACTCCTCCGGCGCGATGTCATAGGGCCGGTAGCTCAGCTCCTGTCCGCTCTCGCGCGCGAACATGCCGTGAATGAAAGGCGAGAGACTGTGGCCAACCGGGTGGCCGACGACACCGTACTGGTCCACGGCGGGACTCATGCGATGGATTGTGACAGCATCTGCGCGCGGCTGCCTGCGCCGCTACCGACCGCGAGGCAGGCTTCGAGCTCGGGCAGCCACACCTGCATGCGCTCGAGGGTGAGCCAGGGCGGGTTGACGATGAGGAGGCCCGAGCCGTTCAGCGCGACGCGCGAGTCACGCGGATACAGCCACAGCTCGCTCGAGAGCAGCGGCGCGCGCAGCGTGCGTGCACAGGCCTCGCGCCAGGCGCTGCTCTCGCGCTCCTCCTTGATCGGATACCACGCGGCGAACACTCCGGTGGGGAAGCGTCGCAACCCCTCGGCGAGCGCGCCGGCCACCTCCGCGTAGTCGCGCTGCGTTTCCTCGTAGGGCGGGTCAAGGAAGGTGAGGCCGCGCCGCTCCGGCGGCGGCAGGCAGGCGCGCAGCGCCGCGAAGCCGTCGCCGCGCTCAAAGCGCACCCGCGGTGCCGGGCGGCGCGCGGCGGCGAGCGCAGCGAGCATCACCTGCAGGTGATGTGCTTCGCCTCCCTGCAGCTCCACCAGCACGGCGCGATCCTCCGGGCGCAGCTCGCTCACCGCGATCAGCGGCGAGCCGGGGTACAGATGCGGGCGCGCCGCGATGGCGCGCAGCTGCCCGATGAGCGCTGCGTAGGCGCGCAGCTCCGGCGCCTCGTGCTGCGCCTGCAGGAAGCGGCCGACACCGGCCGCGGCCTCCGCTGCGGTTGCCGACGGCTCGTAGCTGCCGCGGCCGGCGTGCGTGTCGAGGTACAGAAATCCCTTGTCCTTGCGCTTGAGGGCCGCGAGCAGTGCGAGCAGTGCCACGTGCTTGTGCAGGTCGGCGAAGTTGCCGGCGTGAAAGCTGTGGCGATACTTCATGGGCGCGGCCGCGCCCGTCGCTCCACGCGCTTGCCGCGTCGCGGCGGCGGCTGTGCGCGCGCGCACAGCGCGCGAAAGCCGGCGGCGACGTAGGGGACCAGCCGCTGGTGCACGCTGTCGAGATCATTTGAGCGACACAGCCCTCCGGAGAGCTTGTCGATGCGCCCGGTCTCGGCGAAGGTGAGGGTGAGCGCGCCGGTGAGGAACTGGTAGCCCCAGTAGATCTCCTGCGGCGGGCAGGCCGGCAGCGCCTCGCGCAGCACGCCGATGAACCGATCGACCAGCGGATCGAAGTGCCGCGTCATCATCACCGGCCCGAACTCCGGGGAGTTGTTGACGTAGGCGACCAGCGCGAAGTAGCTCTTCCACCCGGGCCCCCCGCGCGCCGAGCGCTGCAGCAGCGGCTCGCTGAAGGCGTTGACGATCGCCTCGACCGTCGGCGCGCCCGGCTGGGCCGCGCGGCACACCTCCTCGAGCCGCTCGCGGCGCTCGCGGTTCAGTACCTCCGCGCGCCGCTCGAACACCGCCGTGAACAGCTCGCGCTTGCCGCCGAAGTGGTAGCTGACGAGCGCCACGTCGACGCCGGCGGACTGGGTGATGTCGCGCAGCGATACGCCGTGGTAGCCGCGCTGGGCGAACAGCTGCTCCGCGGCATCGAGAATGCGCTCGTCGCCCGGACGGGCGGAGTTTTTCTTCTTCATCTTACTGCACCGCAAAAAGTTGCCGACTCCGGACAGTGTCCGGTGAAGCGACCCTGCGAGGCAATTTCCCCCAGGTCTTGACATTTTTACTCAACGTTCGTTGAATATTCCTCAACAAATGTTGAATGCGGCTCGCGAGGGGGGCCTATGCATAACGACATAAGCGTCCGCACCGCCGCGCGGATACTCTCTCTTGGTGTCGTGCTCTCAGCTGCGCTCGCAGCGCCGGCAGCGCTCGCACAGACGACCCCGCCCGAGGGCGCCGCCGCCGGTGCTGCGGAAAGTGTCGGCCTGCAGGAGGTGGTGGTGACCGCGCGGCGGCGCACCGAGAACCTCCAGGACGTGCCGCTCACCGTGACGGCGGTGGGTGCCGACACCCTCGAGACCCAGGACATCGACACGCTCGCCGACCTCAACAGCTTCGTGCCCAACATGAAGATCTCCCAGGACCGGGCCACGAGCAGCACGATCAACATCTACATCCGTGGCGTCGGCCAGAGCGATCCACTGTGGGGATTCGATCCGGGCGTCGGCGTCTACGTCGATGATGTCTACATGGCGCGTCCGCAGGCGGCGCTGCTCGACGTGCTCGACGTCGACCGCATCGAGGTGCTGAGCGGCCCGCAGGGAACGCTCTACGGCAAGAACACCATCGCCGGTGCGCTCAAGTACGTGACCCGTGACATCGCCGGTCCCGCGACCCTCAGCGCCTCGGTGACCGCAGGCAACTACGACGAGCGCGACTACAAGCTCTCGGGATCCCTGCCGCTCATCGCCGATCACGTCTACTTCGGTGTGGCGCTCGGCTACCTGAGTCACGGCGGCTACGGCGAGGTGGTCGAGCAGCCGGGTACGCCGCCCACTCCGACCACGCAGATCGGCGGACAGGTGTCGAACAAGGACATTTTCGTCGGCCGCGCCAACCTCACCTTCACCTGGGGAGAGAGCTCGAAGCTCAGGCTGATCGCCGACGACATCCTCGACGACTCGAATGCTTCGGGTGGCCAGCGCCTCAACAACTACCTGGTGCCGCAGCTCAGCGATCCGTTCGACCTGTACAACGACCTGCCGGTCGACCGGGACTTCTTCCACCGCATGGGCTACTCGGCGACCTACACGCAGAGCCTGACGAGCGCACTCGATCTGAAGATCATCGGCGCCTATTACCAGGGTCACGGGCAGCAGTTCATCAGCTTCGATCACATCGACGCCAACCTCTTCGAGGTGCCGGGCGAGTACAACGATCACCAGAGCTCGGGCGAGGCGCAGCTCAGCTTCCACAACGACCTGGTCAAGGCGGTCGCCGGCCTCTTCTACATGGACAGCCGCGCCGGCGGCTCCTACAACGCCTCGATCGGCACGCTCACGCTACTTGGCGTCCCGGTGGATGACATCTACATCACCGAGCTCGTCACCGGCACGGTGCTCACAGAGAGCTACGCGGCCTACGGTGACAGCTCGTGGAAGCTCACCGACCGGTTGAACCTCGACGTCGGGCTGCGCTGGAACGAGGACAGGAAGACGGCGGAGGTCTACCAGGCGGACTACGCGAGCGTCGCGCCGGTGCAGCTGGTGCCGGGCACGACGTTTTTCAATCCGGCGCAGGTACCCACGGGATTCTTCCCGTTCCCGGGCGTAGTGACCGACTACACCAACACGCGTGCGTTCGTCAACCTCACGCCGAGGCTCGGCTTCGATTATCACTGGACCGAGCAGCTGATGGGTTACTTCACGTACAGCCGCGGCTTCAAGAGCGGCGGTTTCGACATGCGCGGCAACGCCACGGTCTATCCGGCGACGCAGAACGGCTACAACTCCGAGACCGCCGACAATTACGAAGTGGGCATCAAGTCCACCTGGCTCGATAACACGCTGCTGCTCAACCTCACGGCGTTCTACGACCCCTACAGCGATGCCCAGATCGGCGTGCAGCAGTTCGTCGACTATCTCGGCGCGCCCACCAACCTCACCGCGGTCCTCAATGCCGGCAAGCAGATCAACGAAGGCGCAGAGCTGCAGGCGGCGTGGCGGCCCAGCCATGCGCTGACGCTGGCTCTCAACGGTGGCTATCTCAATTCGTACTACGAGGACTATCTCATCCCGTGCAGCGTGTTCACGCTGGCGCCCGGTTGCGCACCAGGCGTCGCCAGCATCAATGCCGCGAGCGACAACCGCCCGATCAATGCGCCGCGCTGGACCGTCTCGGGCAACGCCGTGTACACCTGGGAGCTGCCGGCGGGCTCGGTGCTGGCGCGCGCCGGCTACGACTGGCGCAGCTTCACCAAGGTGGCCAACACGACCCCGAGTGTCACCGATCAACCCGCCTACGGGCTGCTCAACGCCGGTCTCGCGTTCAGCAGCCGCAGCGGAGCCTGGCGCGTCTCGTTCGACGGCAAGAATCTCACCAACAAGTACTACCGCGTCGCCGGCTACGACTTCGGGCCGCCGCCGATTGCGCCGCAGAACTCCTTCATCGGCGGCATCAGCCAGATCGGCTTCTACGGGCCGCCACGCATCTGGTCGGTCACCGCGCAGTACCACTACTGAGGGCGGCACGAGCCCGATGAGCTGGTTCGCCGCCCCGCAGCCCCTGCTGCCGGAGCTGATCGCAAGTCACGGCAAGTGGCGGGCGGCGCGTACCGCCCTCATCGAGGGGCGGCGCCGACTCAGCTGGTCGCAGTTCGCACACGACACCGCGCAGATCGCCAACGGCCTCGCCTCGTGCGGGCTGCGGCACGGTGATCGCATCGCGGTGCTCATGGACAACAGTCTCGAGCTCGCGCTGCTGCTGTTCGGCATCCTGCGCTCGGGCTGCGTAGCCGTGCCGCTCAACGTATCGATCGCCGACGCGGCGGTAGCCGGCATGATCGAGGACGCAGCCGCTTCCGCGGTGTTCGCCTCGGGGGCGCACTGCGCCCGCATCGACGCGCTCGCCGCGGGCCATCTGCGGGTGCGCGAGGCGCTGCGCATCGCGCACCGCGGTCCGGGAGCACCGTGGCAGGAATTCGATGCCTGGCGCGCCGTGCAGCCGGCAACTGCGCCGCAGGCCGGGATCGGCCCGGACGATCTCTGCAACATCATCTACAGCTCCGGCACCACGGGCGTGCCGAAGGGCATCGTCCACAGCCATCACTGCCGTCTCGCCTGGGCAGTGGAGCTGGCGTTGGTGCTGCGCTACCGCAGCGACTGTGTGACGCTCTGCGCGCTCGGGCTCTTCTCCAACATCAGCTGGGTGGCGATGCTGTGCACCGTGCTGGTCGGCGGCACGATCCTCGTCATGCCGCACTTCGATGCGCCGGCCGCCCTCGGGCTGATCGAGTCGCAGGGCGTCACACACGGCGCCTTCGTGCCGCTGCAGCTCGAGCGGATGCTCGCGGTGTCCGGCCTCGAGCGCTACCGCCTCGGCAGCCTCGATACCGTCATGTGCTGCGGGTCGCCGCTGCGGCTCGAGCTGAAGCGCGAGTTTCCACGGCGCACCGGCTGCAAGCTCATCGAGCTCTACGGCCTCACCGAGGGCTTCTGTACCATCCTCCCGCCGGAGGACTTTGCCGCGAAGACGAGCTCGGTCGGCAAGCCGTTCCTCGGCACCGACCTGCGCATCCTCGGCCCCGATGACCGCGAGCTCGGATCCGGTGAGACCGGCGAGATCGTCGGCTTCGGACCGCTCCTGATGCAGGGCTACTACGGCCGCGAGGACGCGAGCCGCGAGGCGACCTGGACCGACGCGCGCGGCCGGCGCTGGCTGCGCACCGGCGATCTCGGACAGCTCGATGCGGATGGCTTTCTCTACATCATCGATCGCAAGAAGGACATGATTCTCTCGGGCGCGCAGAACGTCTACCCGGCGGACATCGAGCAGGTGATGAGCGAGCATCCTGGCGTCGCCGAAGTGGCGGTGGTCGGGGCGCGCAGCCGCACCTGGGGCGAGACCCCGGTGGCAGTCGTGGTGCCGAGGAGCGGCTTGCGCCTCGATGGGGAGGAGCTCAAGCGCTGGACCAACGCGCGCGTGGGCCGGCAGCAGCGCATCGCCGACGTGCTGCTGCGGGCGGCTCTGCCGCGCAATGCCAACGGCAAGGTCCTCAAGCGTGAGCTGCGGGACGAGCTCGCCGGACGCGAATACTGAAGTGTGCTGAGGAGCCGGGCATGAGAGCCGCGGAGTACTGGTGCGACGGTCAGGATGGACTGCGGCTCTTCAGCCGCGTCTACCCCGCGCCGGGCGCCGGCGCGCCGGTGGTGCTTTGTCTGCACGGGCTGATGCGCAACGGCCGCGACTTCGGCGATCTCGCCGCGCACCTGGCCGCCCGTTACCGCGTCATCGTGCCCGACATGCGCGGGCGGGGGCTCTCGGCACGCGATCCCAACCCCAACAACTACCAGATCCCGGTGTATCTCAGGGACCTGCAGACGCTCCTCGCAGGTCTCGGCGCCGCGCGCGTGCAGATCATCGGTACTTCGATGGGGGGACTCATGGCGATGGTGCTCGCAGCCACGCAGCCGGCGCTTGTCGGCGGGATCATCCTCAACGATGTCGGCCCCGAGGTCGATCCGGCAGGCCTCGAACGGATCCGCAGCTACGCCGGCAAGGGGTCTGCGGTGCGCAACTGGGCGGAGGCGATCGCGCAGGCACGCGGGACCTACGGCGTCGCCTGGCCGGGACTGAGCGATCAGCGCTGGGAGGAGATCGTGCGCCTGAGCTACCGCGAGAACGCGCAAGGTGCGCTCGAGGTCGATGCCGACCCGCGCATTTCGGAGCCACTGCGCGACACCCGCGCGGCGGCGCCCGACCTGTGGGCGCTGTGGGACTTGCTCGCGCGGCTGCCGATCCTCGCGATCCGCGGTGCGCACTCTGACATCCTGAGCGCGGCGACGCTCTCGCGCATGCAGCGCGAGAAGCCCGGGCTGCGGACCCTCACGGTGGCCAACCGCGGGCACGCACCCCTCCTCGATGAGCCGGAGTGCGTGGCCGCGATCGATGAGTTCCTCGCGGCGGTGCCGGCGTAGCGGGCGGACTACTTCATGCCGCGCGCACGGCCGGCGGTCGCCGCGGAAACCTTCGCCCGCGCCTTTCCGCCACTGCCTGGGCGGGTCGCGGCCTTGGCGCCGCGGCGCGCCTTGCGGCTCGCATGCGGGGCGGTCTTCGGCCGGGCGCGCAATCCCGCCGCGGCAGGCCGTCGCCCGGGTTTCCGGGCAGGGGAGCGGGCCGCCGCCGCTCCGCTCACCGGCCGCCCCGGCGCCCGTGTCGCGGGCGCGGCCTTGCCTGTCGCCACTGCCTCGGCGGAACGGGCCGCCGTCCGCCTGCCGGCCCTGCCGCCCTTGCCGGTGGCGGCCGCCTGTGCGGGCGCGGCGGCACTGCCATCACCGCCCGCAGGTGCACCGTCCGCGGGTGCCGCGGCCGTCGCGCCCGCTGCTGCGCGCTTGCCTTTACGAAAGCGGCCGAACCGCCCGCCGCGCTCGGGGGCCGCCGCGAGTAACGCGCGGCATTCCTCGAGCGTGAGCGACTTCGGATCGCGGTCCTTCGGCGTTCTCGCGTTCTTTTTCTTGTCGGTGACGTACGGGCCGTAGCGGCCGTTCAGCACCTGGATGCCTTCGGCGGCGAAGTCCTGAATGATGCGGTTGGCATCAGACTCCTTCTTCAGCCGGATGACCTCCCGAGCGCGCTCGAGCGTAACCGTGTAGGGATCGTCCTCTTTCAGCGAGGCATACTTGCTGCCGTACTTCACGTACGGGCCGAAGCGCCCGACATTGGCGACGATCGTCTCGCCCTCGGCCGTTTCCCCGAGCGTGCGCGGCAGCTTGAAGAGCTCCATCGCGTCAGCGAGCGTGACCGCGTCCATTTTCTGCCCGGGGCGGAGCCCGGCGAAGCGCGGCTTCTCCTCGTCGTCCTTGGTGCCGATCTGCACGAACGGCCCGTAGCGCCCCAGGCGCACCGTCACCGGTTTGCCGGTCGCCGGATCCTTGCCGAGCTCGCGCGCCTGCGCGACCTGCTCGCGCGTCACGGTGCGCTCGATCCTGTCGACCTGGTGGATGAACGGCTTCCAGAACTTCTCGAGCGGCGTCCTCCATTCCTCCTCGCCACGCGAGATGGCATCGAGCTCGTCCTCCATCGCTGCGGTGAAGCCATACTCCACGTAGCGGTGGAAGTGGTGCGTCAGGAAGCGGTTGACGATCTTGCCGATGTCGGTCGGTATGAAGCGGCGGTTGTCCATCTCCACGTACTCGCGATCCTGCAGCGTGGAGATGATGGTGGCGTAGGTCGACGGCCGCCCGATGCCGTGCTCCTCGAGTGCCTTGACGAGCGATGCCTCGCTGTAGCGCGGCGGCGGCTCGGTGAAATGCTGCGTGGCGGCGAGCGAGGTGAGGGCCACGCGATCGCCTTCCTTCATCGGCGGCAGCACGTGATCGGCATCGTCCGCCTTGGCGTCATCGCTCCCTTCCTGGTACACGGCGATATAGCCGGGCTTGACCAGGGTCGAGCCGGTAGCGCGCAGCAGATGCCGCTCCGGCCCGTCGGGGCCTGCCAGCATGTCGACTGCGACGGTATCGAACACCGCATGGCTCATCTGCGAGGCAACGGCACGCTTCCAGATGAGCGAGTAGAGCCGATAGAGGTCGTCCTCGATCTTGCCCTCGACATCGCCCGGCGTGATCGCCGCCGAGGTCGGGCGGATGGCTTCGTGTGCCTCCTGCGCGTTCTTGGACTTGGTACGGTACACGCGCGGCTCGTCGGCGACCTCGGCGCGACCGTAGAGCCTGGCCGCCACCTCGCGGATCTCGCGCACCGCCTCCGCGGCGAGCGACACCGAGTCGGTGCGCATGTAGGTGATGAGACCGACGCTGCCTTCGCCGATGTCGAGGCCTTCGTAGAGCTGTTGCGCGAGGCGCATGGTGCGCCGG
>DASPWF010000034.1:0-71126 GCA_035621995.1 Steroidobacteraceae bacterium | reverse complement strand
AGTTCGTCTCTCAACGCCTTCCTCAGGATCTTGCCCACATTGCTTTTGGGTAGTTCGGACTTGAAATAAACGTGCTTCGGCACCTTGTAGGCCGCGAGAGATTGCCGACAACAATCGATGACCTGCTTTTCTGTGAGTGCTGGATCCTTGCGCACCACGAATAGCGCTACGACCTCACCGGAATGTTCGTCGGGCTGCGAAACGGCCGCGACCTCGAGAATGCCGGGGCAGGTGATGGCTGCCGACTCCACCTCGTTCGGGTACACATTGAAGCCCGATACCAGGATCATGTCCTTCTTGCGGTCCTCGATGTACACGAATCCCCGCTCATCCATGCGGCCGACGTCGCCCGTGCGCAGCCAGCCTCCCGGCAGCATCACCTTCGCGGTCTCCTCCGGCCGGTTCCAATAGCCGCGCATCACCTGTGGACCGCGCACGCAGATCTCGCCGATCTGTCCCAGCGGCAGATCGTTACCGGCGTCGTCCTTGATCGCGATCTCGGTGGAGGGGATCGGCAGACCGATCGAGCCGTTGAACGGCTCGGCGTGCGGGTTGATACACGCGCCGGGCGACGTCTCGGTGAGTCCCCAGGCTTGCGTCAGGTTGCAGCCGGTTACCTCCTTCCAGCGCTGGGCGACGGCCGCCTGTACCGCCATGCCCCCACCGAGCGTGATCCTGAGCTGACTGAAATCGATCTCGTCGAAGCCCGGAGCGTGCAGCAGCGCATTGAATAGCGTATTCACGCCGCTGATGTAGTTGAACGGGTGTTTTCTCATGTCCGCGATCATGGCCGGCAGGTCGCGCGGGTTGATGATCAACACGTTTTTCCACCCGAGCCGGGCGAACACCATGCAGTTCCCCGAGAGCGCGAAGATGTGATAGAGCGGTATCGCGGTGATCAGCACCCCGCTCACCCCGTGCAGATCTTGCGCGAGCCACGCCTGTGCCTGCAGTACGTTGGTCGCCACGTTCCCGTGTGACAGCATCGCGCCCTTGGCCACGCCGGTCGTGCCACCGGTGTATTGCAGGAACGCGAGGTCATCGGGACCGACGTCGACCGGTGCGAGTGGCAGCCTCTGTCCCTCGCGCACCGCTTCCTTGAAGGACACCGCGCCGGGGATGATCCAGCCGGGCACCTGCTTGCGCACGTGCCGCACCACGAAATTGACGGCGTATGACTTGGGGAAGCTCAGGAAGTCGCCGACCGCGGTCACGAGCACGCGCTTCACGCTGGTATGCGGCAGTGCCTTCTGCACCGTGTGCGCGAAGTTCTCGAGCACCACGATCCCGGTCGCCCCGGAGTCGGCGAGCTGGTGCTCGAGCTCCGGCACGGTGTACAGCGGGTTGGTGTTGACCACGATCAGCCCGGCGCGCAGCGCGCCGAACAGTGCGATCGGGTATTGGAGCGTGTTCGGCAGCATGATCGCGATGCGGTCGCCCTTGCGGAACCCAGCCTTCTGCAGCCAGGCGGCAAAGGCGCGGCTGAGCTCATCCAGGTGCGCGTAGGTGAGCTCGCTGTCCATCTGCACGAACGCGACGCGCTCGGCATGTGCAGCAAAGGTTATCTCCAGCAGCTCCTTGAGCGAGCGCAGCTGCGTGGGATCGACCTCGGCCGGGACGCGCGGCGGATACGACTTGAGCCAGATTCGGTCCATCAATGACCCCCGCTGTGCGGATTCTTGACGAGGAGTGGCTTGAGGTAGGGCCAGAGTGTGTCGAGGATCGGTGGCTCGCCCTGGGAATTCGGATGCAGGCCGTCGGGCTGCATGAGCTCGGGATTCAGGGCCACCTTCTCCAGCAGAAACGGCACGAGCGGCACATGATATTGCTCGGCGAGCTCGGGGAAGATACGCGCGAACGCCTCGGTGTAGCGTTGCCCGTAGTTGGGCGGAATGCGCAGACCGACCAGCAGCACGCGCGCACCGGCGACCTGCGACAGCTGCACCAGCGCCGCGAGGTTGTCGCGGGTAGCACTCACTGGCAGCCCCCGCAGCCCGTCATTGGCGCCGAGCTCGAGGATGACGATCCCCGGCTGGTGCAGCTGCAGCGCCCGCGGCAATCGCTCGCGGCCGCCCTCACTGGTCTCGCCGCTGACGCTGGCGTTGACGATCTGGTACCCGTAACCTTGTGAGTGCAGTCGCTGCGTGAGCAGCGCGACCCAACCCTGCTCCGGCCGGATTCCGTAGGCGGCGCTCAGGCTGTCGCCGAACACAAGGATCGTACTGGGGGAGGCCACCGCGTCCTGGAGCGCGATGAACACCAACCCTAGCCCGAGCGCCCCGGCGCCGATGACCCGCAACCATGTCCTCAAGGCTGAAAACCTCTCGAAGCAGGTTAGCAGCCCCGAAGGTTCGCTGACCATTGTCGATGACGTGTCGCTCGTCATCATGGCCGGCGAGTCGGTGGCCGTCACCGGCCCGTCGGGGGCGGGAAAATCGACGCTGCTCGCGTTGCTCGCGGGTCTCGACATGCCGACCCGCGGTCGGGTGCTGCTCGAAGGGCACGATCTAACGCAGCTCGACGAGGACGGGCGCGCACGCCTGCGGGCACAGCGGGTTGGTTTTGTGTTCCAGTCCTTCCACCTGATACCGGCACTCACCGCGCTCGAGAACGTGATGCTGCCGCTCGAGTTGGCCGGGCAGGGCGAGGCGCGGCGCACAGCGGCGCAAGCGCTCGCGGGCGTCGGTTTGCAGGAGCGCACTGGCCACTACCCGCGTCAGCTCTCGGGCGGTGAGCAGCAGCGGGTCGCGATCGCCCGCGCCTTCGTCACGCGCCCCGCGGTGCTGTTCGCCGACGAGCCGACCGGCAACCTCGACACCGCCACCGGCGCACGGGTTGGGGCGCTGTTGTTCGAGCTCAATGCCAGCGCCCATACCACGCTGGTGCTGGTCACGCATGATCGCGAGCTCGCCGGGCGCTGTGGACGCGTGGTGAGCATGGAAGCGGGGCGCGTGCTGTGAAGGCGGTGCGGCTGGCGCTGCGCATGCTGGGGCGGGAGTGGCGCTCGGGCGAGCTCGGCGTGCTGCTGCTCGCGCTCACCGTGGCCGTAGCCGCTCTCACCGGCGTCGGCTTTCTGGTGAGCCGCATCGGCGCCGCGGTGGCACTGCAGGCGAGCGCGGTGCTGGCGGCCGACATCCGTCTGAGCTCGCCGCAACCCCTGAGCGATGCGTACTTCGGCGAAGCGGCGCGCCGCGGACTGCGTTGCGCCCGCAGCACGCGCCTTCTGTCGGTCGTGTTCAATGGCGATGCCAGCCAGCTCACCAATCTCGTCGCGGTCACCGCCGGCTACCCGCTGCGCGGGCGGGTGTTGGTCGCGGCGGAGCCGTTCGCGCCAGGGACCACGGCGAGCGGCATTCCCGCTCCCGGGGAGGTGTGGCCCGACTCGAAGCTGCTCGCGGCGGTCGGTGGCAGCGTCGGCACCGAGCTCTCGATCGGCGCTGGCCGCTTTCGCGTCGCGCGCGTGCTCATCTCGCGACCCGACCAGAGCGGCACGTTTGCCGACCTCGCGCCGAGTCTCATCATGAATGCCACCGACCTGCCCGCGACGCGCCTGATCCAGCCCGGCAGCCGCGTGAGCTACGGCGGTCTGTTCGCCGGCGAGCGCGCGCGCATCGAGGACTTCAAGGGCTGGCTGCTCGCTCACAAGCGCCCCGCCGAGCGGCTGCGCGACATCACCGAGGCGAGCCCGCAGGTGCGCGACGCGGTGGAGCGGGCCGGGCGGTTCCTCAGCCTGGCGAGCCTGGTGAGCGTGCTGCTGTGCGCGATCGCGGTGGCGATGGCGGCGCGCCGCTACGTGCACCGGCATCTGGACACCGTGGCGCTCCTCAAGACCCTCGGCGCATCACGCGCCTTCACGCTCAGCCTTTCGGTGCTGCAGCTGCTGGTGCTGGCGCTGCTCGCCGCCACGGTCGGCGCCGCTATCGGTTTCCTCGCCCAGGAGTGGCTGCTGCGCACGGTACGCGGGCTGCTCACCGTCACCGAGGTGCCACCACCGAGTCTCATGCCGCTCGCGATCGGTTTCATCACCGCGGTTGCGGTGCTGGCAGGGTTCGCTCTGCCGCCACTGCTGCAGCTCGCGCGCGTGCCGGCGCTGCGGGTGCTGCGTCGCGACGTCGGTCCTCCGCCCCCCCTGGTGCTGCTGGCATTCTCGCCCGCCATCGCGGTGGTGCTGCTCCTTATCTACTGGGTGGAGCCGAGCGGCCGCATGTTCCTCTATCTCAGCGCGGGACTTGCCGTCTTCGTCGTGGTGCTGACGCTCGCCGGTCTGCTGCTGGTCGCGCTCGCCGGGCGGCTGCGCGGGCGCGTCGGCGTGGCGTGGCGCTTCGGCGTGGCCAACCTCAGCCGGCGCCGCGCGGAAAGCGTCGTGCAGCTGGTGGCGTTCGGCACCGGCCTCATGGTGCTGCTGTTGCTGGCGATCCTGCGCAGCGATATCAACGGCGACTGGCAGCGCAGCCTGCCGCAGGATCTCCCCAACTACTTCTTCATCAACATCCCGCCGCACTCGCGCCAGGACTTCACTCACTTTCTCGAGTCGCAGGGCGCGCGTACCACGCGCATGCTGCCGATGATCCGCGGCAGGCTCACTGCCATCAATGGTCGACTGGCGGAAGACGCGCGTAGCGGCCGCGGCAGCGAGGAGAGCTTCACTACACGTGAGCAGAACCTCACCTGGGCTGCAGAGCTCGGACCCGACAACCGCATCATCGCCGGACGCTGGTGGGATGCGGCGGACTTCGGCCGGCCGCTGGTGTCGCTCGCCAGCGAGTTCCAGGAGTCGCTCGGGGTCAAGATCGGCGACCGGCTGACGTTCGATATTGCGGGCGAGACACGCGAGGTGACGGTCGCGAGCATCCGCAGGGTCAAGTGGGATTCCTTCCAGCCCAACTTCTTCATCGTGTTCGCGCCCGGCGTGCTCGATGGCATCGCGGGCACCTACATGACCAGTGCCTACTTCACGCCGGGCTCCGCACGCTCCCTCGCCACGCTGGCACACCGTTTCCCCAGCGTCTCGATATTCGACATCGAGGAGCTGCTCGCCCAGGTGCGCGCGGTGCTCGACAAGGCGGCGCTCGCCGTGCAAAGCGTGTTCGTCTTCACGTTGTTCGCCGGGCTGACGGTGCTGCTGGCGGCCGTGCAGTCGAGTCGCGATGAGCGCCGTTACGAGAGCGCCATGCTGCGTACGCTCGGTGCCAGCCGCAGCACCGTAGTGCAGGGAGTGCTCGCCGAGTTCGCCACGCTCGGCAGCCTCTCCGGGCTGCTTGCTGCGGTGGGAGCGTCGCTGGCGGCGTACTTCCTCACCACGCACTGGCTCGAGCTGCATTACACGTTCGAGCTGCTGCCGTGGGCTGAGGGGGTGCTGGGCGGGGCGTTGCTGGTCGCGGCCGGCGGCTGGCTGGCGACGCGCTCGGTGGTCAATCAGCCGCCGCTCACGACGCTGCGCGACTGAGGCGGCACGCTCAGTGCTGGATGCCGATCGTGACCCAGGAGTCGGGCTGCGGCGCGCCGCGCCAGTCGAGACCTTCGAGGGTGAAGAGGTAGTTGCCCGGGCCGAGCGCCGAGGTGTTGAGCGCGATGCGCAGGTGCCCGTTCGAATCCTTGCCGAGGTTGTTGATGATGCCGACCCGGCCCTGATCGATGCGATCGATGGTCACGCGGAAGATGTGATAAGGCGAGCGCGACTCGTCGATCTTCATATCCGCAAGCTGCGTCGTGCCCACTGCGCCGATGATGATCGCCGGTGAGTTGGAAGCGCCCGAGCGGCTCGGTAGCACACGGATCTCGCGGGTGCTCGTGGCGGGATCGAGCGCGCGTTCGCTCGCCTGCTTCTGCAGGTCGGCGATTTTGTGGCTCTTGCCGGCACTGCCGCCGCCCACGACGCCGAGCGCCATGCCGAGCACCGCCACGGCGACCGCCAGTGCGAGCGTCACCTGGGGTCGCTGCCACGCAGGGCGCGGCGCTTCCTGCCACGGCTCGGGTTTGCCGGCCGCCTCGAGCAGCCGCAGACCGGCGTTCACCTTTTCCGGCAGTCCCATCTCGTCGAGCAACTCCGGATGATCCCGGCAGAAGCGCTCGAAGTCGGTGGCACTCTTGATCGGCAGCCGCCCGGAGAGATAACGCTCGACGATCTGGTTGCGGGCGACGAAGTCCCGATCCATGGTCGGCGAGGCAGGAAGCGGCGTGGTCGCAGCCGCGGTCGCCGCGGGCGCCGCGGCGTGCGCCGCTGGCGGGGCAGGAGCGGCTGCGGCCGGCGCGGGCGGGTGATATGCCGGTGCCGCGCTCTTTGGCACTGTGCTCCTCGCCGGAGCCGGCGTGGCCGCCGCGGCCGACGCGGGCACGGCTGAGACGGGTGCGGCCGGTTTGGATGCTGCGGCGGCGCGCGCGCTCGCCCAGCTGGCGAGACTTGGCGCCTCCACTTTGGCTGCAGGTTGCGCAGCCGACTTTGGCGCGGCCGCAGGCGTTGCGCTCGCCGACGCGGCGGCCGAGGCCGGTGCGGCGCGCGCAGTGGGTACCGTGGTCGCGGCGGCAGGCGCGGCTTTGGGCTTCGTGCTGGTGCGCTGATTGGCTGCACTTGCAGCCGCGAGTTTGGTCGCGGCTGCGGCGAGTGAGGCGGTGCGGGCGAGTGGGACGCGCGCGGCCGCCCGCACTGCCGCGGCGTTCGCCGGCGCTTCTGCCGGCGCTTTCACGGGTGAGGTGAGCTTCGCGACCGGGGCAACCGGCGCGGGCGCGGGGGGTGGTGGAGGAGCGGTCAGGACTTCGTCGACGACCGGATCCTCGAGAACCAGCTCGAGGGAGGAATCTGCCGCCTTCTGCGCGGCGTTGCCGCTATTGCCGACCGGGACCGCAGTCGCTTGCTGGCCGGCGGCAAGGAACATCTCCGGGTCGACGAAATTGAGACCGGTTTGTCCGGTGTCCGCGGGCGGCGCAGCCGCGGCCACCTTCGCCGGCCCGGCGCTGGCGCTCGGCGCGGACGGCGCCTTGCGCGCCGCGCCGTCTGGGGCCTCGGCGGGCGGGTCGGGGAGCAGCTCCAGCGGAGGGCGAGACGCAGCTTCCATATAAAAACATATCTAAGCAACGTACGGCAGATGCGGCGCCGCGATGGCTCACAGATCAGCGTTGCGGCTCATGGGTTCGTGACGCGTATCACAATTGCTGCAGCAGAAGGCCAAGGACGGTACTGCGTCACGGCGCACTGCATGAGGCGGCCTCGGCCGATGAGAGGAGGGTCGGAGCAGGTTGCGCCGAGGATCAGCCCGCGGAGCCGCTGAGGAAATACTCGACCTTATCGCGGTAGGTACGCGAGAGCTTCAGCTCATGCCCGCCCTCGAGCGTCAGGAAGTACTCGCCGTTCATGTGCGCCCGCAGGCTGCGCACCAGGCGCAGGTTGACGATGGTCGAGCGGTGCACGCGCTGGAACAGCCGTGGGTCGAGGATGTCCTCGAGCTCCTTCATCGTGCCTCGCAGGATATGCGTATCGCCGCCCGCATGGATGCACATGTAGTCCCCGGCGGCGTCCACCCACTCGATCGAGGCGACCGGGACGCGCACCGTCTCGCGCCCCTGGCGGATCGGCAGCACCTCGGGGCGGCGTCCCTCGACAGCCTGGCGGCCGCGGGTGAGCAACTCATCGAGGGCGAGCGAGCCGCACCCGGTGATCTCGGCGATGATCTCGAGCAGCCGGTCGCGCTGGCTGGCGGCGGTCTTGGCGCGCACGTGCTCACGGACCCGCGTGAGCGCCGCGGCGAAGCGGACGTCGTCGATGGGCTTGAGGAGGTAGTCGATCGCGCGTGCCTCGAAGGCCTGAATGGCGTACTGGTCGTAGGCGGTGATAAACACCACCACAGGCAGTGCTTCCTGAGGCAGCCGCGCGAGCACGTCGAACCCGGACATGCCCGGCATCTGGATGTCGAGAAACACCAGTTCCGGCTTGTACTGCTGGATGGCGGCGAGCGCCTCGCGTCCGTTGGCGCACTGCGCGAGGATCTCGAAGTCCTCATGCTCGCGCAGGCGAATCTCGACCCCGCGCCGCGACAGCACCTCATCGTCGACGATGAGGGTGCGGATCTTCACGCCCGTACCCCGCCGGCGGCACGCGCCGGCGTGGCTGCCCGTGCGCCCACATCGACGCTCGCGGCCGACCGCTCGAGCGGTAGCGCCATGTCGATCCGCAGTCCCGGATGGCAATTCAGCACCGCGAAGCGGCAGGCCTCGCCATAGAGCACCGCGAGCCGCTCGCGCGTGTTGCGCAGCCCGACCCCGCGCCGCTCGGTGGCCGGCGCGCCCTCGCGCAGCCCCGGCCCGTCATCGATAACCGAGAGCTCGAGCAGCCCCTCGCGGACCCGTCCCTCGATGCGCACCAGCCCCCCCTGCTCCCGGGCCGACACCGCGTACTTGAGCGAATTCTCGAGCAGCGGTTGCAGCAACAGGCTCGGCACCAGCGCCTCGAACGCCTGCTCCTCGATCGCGTACTCGAGGCGCAGCCGCTCGCCGAAACGCAGCCGTTCGGTGCCGAGATACAGGTTGAGCGCTTCGATCTCCTGGCGCAGGGTGACTTTTTTCATCGGGTCCTGGTCGAGCGTGTAGCGCAGGAACTCTGACAGCCGCGTCACGGCCTGGTTTGCCTTCTTGTTCTGATTGTCGAGGATGAGCGTGGAGATGGCGTTCAGGGTGTTGAAGAGGAAGTGGGGGTTGAGCTGATAGCGCAGCATCTTCAGCTGCGCCTCCTGCGCGAGCGCCACCGCCTTCAGCATTGCCTCCTCCTGCTTGCGCTGCGACTCGTAGAACTTGATCCCGAAGTACAACACGCTCCAGCACACGAGCAGGTAGGTCGTCGACAGCGTGCCGCCGAACACCTCGAACAGCGAGCGCGGCTGCCAGTCGGGCTCGACGAACGCGCGATACGAGAGGTTGATAACCCCGCGCAGCGCAAGCGCCGTGACGTAGCAGGTGACGAGTACCCCGAGGATGCGCTCGCGCACCGGACGGCTCCACAGGCGCCGATAGATGTACCGCATCGGCACCGAGAGGACGAAACCGGCCACGGCCGAGACCGCGAACATACGGCCATAGTCCGAGGCCTGCTCGCCGTACACGAGCGCGCCGAAGTACTGCGTGAGCCCATAGCCGGCCCAGCCGGCCGCATGCAGGCTCCAGAACAGCACGTTGCGGTTGGAACGCAGCTCTTCGAGTGTCGGTATCTTCATGCCGTGTGCGCACCCCGCCCGAGTGAGCGCGGCCGCCGCACTGAAGCTTAGGGCATCCGGGAGGTCGCTGGCCGCCCGCGCTCGCCGCGCAGCGGCCTCGCTTCGTCGCGCCGCAGGCAAAGGGCGGCCGCGTGTACGGCGCGTCGGCGGCAGGCTAAGCCTTTGATAGCGAAGGATTTAGCTCGGTCGCAGCATCGCGGTCAGACCGGTCGGGTCTGGCGAGCCCGCGAGCGAGTCGAGCGACTGGGCGCTGGCGAGGGCCGCCCCCTGCGCGAGGTCACAGCCGATGGCGGTCAGCCACTGCAGAGCCGCCTGTGAGTCAACCTTCTTCGCCCCGCAGTGGATACCGAGCACCTTCGCGGCCTGCACAGTGGCGACCACCATGGCCTGACAGAGCTTGTCCTTGAGTGCCGAGGAGGTGAGTTTCGAATCGATCTTCACCAGTCGCACGGCCTTGGTGCGCAACAGCGGCAGCACCTGCGGCTCGAAGGAGAAGTCATCGATCACGATCCAGGCGCCGATCTTTTCGCACTGCGTGATGAAGCGCTCGACCTGCGCACGCCGCTGCGTGCACAGCGCTTCGGCGATCTCGAACCCGAGCGTCTCGCCGGCGATGCCGTGGGAGTTCAGCGCCGCGGCGATCTTCTGCGCGAAGCGCTCGTCCTCGAGCGTCGCGATCGAAAGGTTGACCGTGAAGCCCGTGGGCTGCGAATTCCACGCCGCGCGGTGCGCAGCGAGCCAGGCGAGCAGGCGCTGCAGAACGAGCGCGTCGTACGCCGCAGGGTCGCGCGGTGCGGACGAGGTGCGCGCGACCACCTGGAAGCGGCGGGTCTGGCCGCCCGCGCGCAGCTTGGCGAACGGGAGCACTTCGAGCAGCAGGTTCGGATCACTGGCGGTCGAGAGCGGCGCCACTACGTTCGCCGTCGGCGCTGCTGCTGCGCTCGAAGCAGCGGACGCAACTGACGCAAGGGATGCGACGGACGCTGCGGGCGCGACTGACGCGGCCGGCATGGCAGGCGCGACGGGGATGGCAGGCGCCGCCAGAGCGGGCGCAGCGGGGGCGACGGGGATGGCGCGTGCCACGCTCGGCGCGGCCGAGGGCGCAACCACGGCCGCGGCCTTCGGTGGCGCCGGCACCGGCGCGACAGCCGGCGGCACGGTGATCGCAGGTGATACGGTCGGGATGCGCGCTGGCGCGGGCACTGCGGCGGGGCCCGTGCGTGCGGCCGCGGCGGCCGGAACCCGTCGTGCAGCAGGTGCCGCTGACCGCACCGGCGGTGCAGGCGGCGGTGGCGCGGGCGCGCGCACCGGCGCGGCCTCGTCCGGCACGAACTCGAGGCTCATCATCTCGGAGGAAGTCTCGCCGCCTGCGGCGGCCGCCGCGGGCCTGCTGAACGCCGGTTTGGCGACGGGGATCTGCACCGGCGGCCCGTCCTCGGGGTCGAGGTCGAATTCGAGGATGTCGTTGACTTCCTGCGGGGACATGAGGCCCGAGGGCGGTGGCGGTGAGGCGGACATGATCGGCGCGAGGTCCGGCGGCTGCAGCGCAGCCACCGTGCTCATGCTCGCCGCGACGTCCGGCTTCAGCAGCACGGCGAGGCGCAGCATGATCGCGCGCACCGGCGCGGCGGCCATGCGCTCGAGCGTATCGTCGCCGACCGACTTGCCGTCGGCGAGGATCATCGCGATACCGACGAGCTCTGCGTTCGGGGCGCGCACGGGCAGGAACAGCGCGAGCCGTCCATCCTCCAGGCCCATCTCGTGACATGGCAGCGAAGTGTCGGCAGCGAGCAGCGCCAGCGCTTCGACGACGAGCGAGTGCTCATCGGGACCGAGTGCGCCCTCGCTGAGCCACAGGACGTTCGCTTCGTGATCGCACAATGAGACCGAGTGCAGACGGCGCGACGGCAGCACTTCGCGCAGCTGCTGCCCCAGTGTCTCGACGGTGTGCGGCCCGGCATCGGTGGCCGTGGGCGCGGGCGCGGCCGCGGGTGCTTTCTGCACCGGCTTGAGGGCAGTCGGGCGTGCCGCCGTAGCTTTGTGTCGCAAGGGAAATCCCCGTCCTCAAGGACTGTGCACGGGCAGGCTCACTGCCCGCCCCACTGCACGTGAGCGTGGCAGCGCGCCGCTCGCGGCGCCGTGATTTCCCTCGCGTTCTGTTCGCAAAAGGCGACAGTGTGCTGCCGCCATTTGTCATATGTTCCTACGACTCGCGACCACCACCGATGAAGTCACGCTTGCCGAGGTCCACGCCGTTGTGGCGCAGGATGTTGTAGGCCGTCGTGACGTGAAAGAAAACGTTGGGGATCGCCCAGCGCTGCAGGAATTCGAGCCCCTTGAACTCGAGCGTGCGTTCGCCGGCGGGCACCTTGATGTCACGCGTCTCCGATCCCTCGAGCGCGCTCGCCGGCACGCCCTTCAGGTAGTCGATCGTGCGTGCGATGCGCGCGCGCAGTTGCTCGATCGAGGTCTCGTTGTCCTCGAAGCGCGGCGGCTCCTGCGCGGCGAGCCGCGCAACGGAGTTCTTCGCGATGTCGCACGCGATCTGCACCTGGCGCGTGAGTGGCAGCATGTCCGGCGCGAGGCGCAGTCCGAGCAGTACGCTTTGATCGATCTTGCGCTGCGTGGCGTTGGCGGCGCTCTTCTCGAGGATCCACGACAGGTTGCCGAGCGTGTTCACGAACACATCCGCCGAGAGCGCGTACATCGAGGCTTTCATGAGGTCCCCTTTTGTTCGGCTTTGTGAGGGGCGCCGATTCTATCTGGGCCTGAGCTGGCGCGCCTGCCTCCCAGGTGAAACAATAGACCCTCTCGAAAGGGGTATTGAGGCTGTCATGAACCTGATCTGGACCCCCGCGCAACTCGCAATGCTCGCAAAGGTCGTCGACCTCAACGGCTTCTCCGCTGCCGCGCGCGCGCTCGGCGTGCCGAAGGCTGCAGTCAGCCGCGCAGTCGCGGACCTCGAGAAGACCCTCGGCGTGCGCGTCCTCGAGCGCACGACACGGCGCATCGCGCTCACCGCCGCCGGGCGGCTGTTGTATCCGCACGCGCGGCGGGTCGGAGAGGAATCCGATGCCGCGCGCAGCGCCATCGCCAAGCTGCACTCGCCGGAGATGCGGCCGCTACGCGTTGCGGCCGATCCCACCTACGGACGCGTGCTGCTCTCGCCGCTCGTGCCGCGCTTCCTCGAGGCTTTCGCCCACGTGCCCCTCGAAGTGGTTCTCGACACTCAGCAGCTCGCGGACGGATCCTGGGACGTCGCGATCCGCACGCGCCCGCCGGCGGACGTGCGTATCCGCCAGCGTCTGCTCGGGGCACCGCCCGCGCTGCTGTGCGCGACGCCCGCCTATCTGCAGCAGCGCGGCACACCGCAGCGGCCGGATGACCTGCGTGCGCATGACCTGCTCACGCCCGAAGCATCGGAGCTGCCCGAGTTTCGCCTGCAGCTCACGCGCGGTGCGCAGCGCGCCGAGGTGCCGTTGTCGCCGAAGCTCGCGGTCGACGATCCCGCGGTGCTGCACGCCGCCGCCGCCGCGGGGCTCGGCATCGGTCTGCTGCCTGAGTTCCTGTGCCGGCAGGGGCTCGCGACCGGGCGGCTGAAGGCGGTGCTGCCGGAGTGGTCCGTGCCCCCTGCGGCGGCACTCTATGCGCTCTACCCGGGCAGCCTCGAATCGGACCCGCGCGCGCAGCAGTTCGTCGACTTTCTCGCCGCGAACATCGTGCCGGCACTCGCCCCGCCCGTCCCGGCCCGCAGCGGCCTGCCGCACGCACGCGTACCGGAGGCGAGCGCGCCGCACTAGCAGCGCGCGGCCACCGCTCCAAGCGAAAGAGGTTCCACCATGTACCGTGCGCCTGTGCGTGATGTGCGTTTCGTTCTCGAGGAGCTGCTCAACGCCAGCAGCCTCGCGGCCGCCCCTGAGCTTGCCGATTATTCGGACGAGCTCGCGCAGTCGGTGCTCGAGGAAGCGGCGCGCTTCGCCGAAACCGTGCTCGATCCCCTCAACCGCCCGGGCGATGTGCACGGGGCACGCTGGACCCCTGACGGCGTGGTTACTGCTCCGGGTTTCCGCGAGGCGTACCGCAAGTTCGTCGAGGGCGGCTGGCCGGCGCTCGGCGGGCTGCCGCAGTTCGGCGGGCAGCGCGCGCCGCGCGTGCTGGTGAGCGCGGTGGGAGAGTTCTGGGGCTCCTCCAACCTCGCTTTCAAGCTCGGGCCGATGCTGACGCACGGCGCCGTCCACGCCCTCGAGCTGTGCGGCAGCGAGGCGCAGCAGCACACCTACCTGCCGAAGATGTCGCGCGGCGAATGGACCGGCACCATGGTGCTCACCGAGCCGCAGGCAGGCTCGGACCTCGGTCAGGTGCGCACGCGTGCCGTACCCGAGGGTGATCACTACCGGCTGTTCGGCCAGAAGATCTTCATCACCTGGGGCGATCACGATCTGACCTCCAACACCATCCACATGGTGCTGGCGCGCATCGAGGGCGCAGCCCCCGGTGTCAAGGGCATCTCGCTGTTCGTCGTGCCGAAGGTGCTGGTGAACGCCGACGGGTCACTCGGTGCGCGCAATGAGGTGCGCTGCCTGTCGATCGAGCACAAGCTCGGCATCCACGCGAGCCCCACCTGCGTACTCGCTTTCGGCGAGAAGGAGGGCGCCGTGGGCCATCTCGTCGGTGAGCGGGGGCGTGGCCTCGAATACATGTTCGTCATGATGAACAGCGCGCGGCTCTCGGTGGGGAGCGAGGGCTACGCGGTCGGCGAGCGTGCCTTCCAGCGCGCGGCGGAATGGGCGCGCACGCGCGTGCAGGGCAAGCCCCCGGTGCCGCAGCCGCACGGTCCCGTGCCGATCATCAACCATCCGGACGTGAAGCGGATGCTCCTCACGATGAAGTCGCAGACCGAGGCCGCGCGCGCCCTGACGCTGTACGCCGCATTCCAGTTCGACCTGGCCGATTACGGCGGCGACCCGCAGCTGCGCGCCGCGGCGCGCGCCCGCGGGGAGCTGCTGACCCCCATCGTCAAGGGCTGGTGCACGGAGATCGGCAACGAAGTTGCCGGCATCGGCGTGCAGGTGCACGGCGGCATGGGGTTCATCGAGGAGACGGGTGCGGCGCAGTACCTGCGCGACGTGCGCATCACCACGATCTACGAGGGCACTACCGGCATCCAGTCGAACGATCTGATCGGCCGCAAGCTTGGCAAGGACCGCGGCGCGGCGATGAGCGCGCTGCTCGCCGAAATGGAGGACGGGCTGCGCGCGCTCGCCGCCACCGATCCGGTGGTCGAGGCGGTGCGCAAGGCGGCACTCGACGGAGTCGCCGCGCTCGGGGGCGCCACACGCTCGCTGCTCGCTGCGCTCGCCAGCCGTCCGGAAGCGGGGCTTGCGGTGTCGGTGCCGTACCTCAAGCTGTGCGGCTATGTGATCGGCGGCTGGCTGCTCGCGAGATCGGCGGCCATCGCCGCGGGCCGCCTCTCGGGCGCCGAGCGCGAGTTCTACGCCGCGAAGCTGCGTACCGCGGCGTTCTACGCGGCGCAGGTGCTGCCGACGGCGGGGGCACTCGCTCGCGTGGTGGAGGCGGGCGCGGCGAGCGTCATCGAGACCGACGCAGCTCTCGTCTGAAGTGCCGCGCTGCGGCAGTGCGCGTCGACGGGCCGACGCCCTGGCGCGCGGGCTCGATGCGAGCGCTGACACATGCCGCCGGCGCGTGCCAATATCGAAAGTCCCCACGGCCGTCTTGGCGGGACGCTCACATGTCTGGTGCCACGCTGCGCCTCGATCACCTCGCGCTGCCGGTGTTTGATGCGGCCGAGACCTTTCGCTTCTACAGCGAGGTGCTGCAACTGCCGCTGGTCGACGCACTCTGCGGCGATGACTGGGGCGGCAAGCCCTGGCTCATGATGTTCTTCGCGACCGGCGGCGGACAGCTCCTGGCGCTGTGTGCGCTGCGCGGCGCACGGCGCCCGCCGGCGGACGATCTGCCGCGCGACACGCGACACTATGCGTTCTCGGTCGCATCGGCCGCCGAGCAGGAAGGCTGGAAGGCGCGGTTGCGTCGCCATGGCGTCGCCTACAGCGAAGAGGATCACGGGCGGCAACGCTCGGTCTATTTCGCGGACCCCAACGGCATTTTGCTGGAGGTGACTACGCCGGCGAGCGTCGCGGAGGGCAAATCCGACGCGCGTGCGGTGCAGCTGGTGCGGCGCTGGATCGCAAAGGACGCATGAAACGGCGCGAGCTGCTCGGGAGAGGAGTTCAGATCATGGCTGCCCTTGCGGTGACCTCCCACGCCCACGCGGATCCTGCGGGCCTGATCCGGCGCCGCATCCCCTCGAGCGGCGAGGAGATCCCGGTCATCGGACTCGGTACCTCGGGGCCCTTCGAGGTCGGCGACAGCGTCGCCGAGCGGGCACCGCTGCGGCAGGTGCTCGAGGCATTTTTCGGCGGTGGCGGCCGTCTCATCGATACCTCACCGATGTACTCGAGCGCCGAGCGCGTCCTCGGGGAGCTGCTGACGCCCGAGATGCACCAGCGCGCCTTTCTCGCCACCAAGGTGTGGACGCGCGGCGAGCGCGCCGGCGTCGAACAGATGACGCACTCGGTGCAGCTGCTGCACAGCACGCGCCTCGATCTCGTCCAGGTGCACAACCTGCTCGATCTCGACACGCAGCTGAGGACGCTGTACGCGTGGCGCAACTCCGGCCGGGTGCGCTACGTCGGCGTCACGCACTACACCGTGAACGCGCACGCGGAGCTTGCGCGCGTGCTCGAGCGCGAGCGGCTCGACTTCGTGCAGTTCAACTACTCGCCGGTGACACGCGCCGCCGAGCAGCGGCTGCTGCCGCTTGCCGCCGAGCGCGGCGTGGCGGTGCTGGTGAACCGGCCGTTCGAGGACGGCGCGCTGTTTGCGGCGATTCGCGGCAGGCCGCTGCCCGCGTGGGCCGCGGAGCTCGATGCCGCAAGCTGGGCTCAGCTCGCGCTGAAATTCATCGCGGCACATCCGGCGGTGAGCTGCATCATCCCTGCGACCGGCAGCACCACGCACCTCACCGACAATCTCGGCGGCGGCCGCGGCCGCCTGCCAGATGCGCACCAGCGCGAGGCGATCGCCCGCGCCTTCGCCTGACGGTGCGCGCGCACCACCGCGGCCTGGCTCCGATGCGCGGTGCGCCTTCGGCTAGCTGCGCGTCCGCCGCCCGCGCCGCGACCGGGCCGGCACGCGCAGGTGAAATCGCGGTGGCTCGTTCAGCCGCTCGAGGAACAAACGGCGCTCCTCGGGCGTGAGGGCTGTCCAGTTCACTTTGGTCGCGTGAGTGCGGCGCAGGTCGCGATCGCTCACCGTGGTGCGCGCCACGCTGCGGCTCAGCCAGCGCGCCGGCAGCCGCGCGGTCGAGCCACGCGTGAGGAGGTCGACGACCGCCGCCGCGACCCGCCGGTCGCGTGTCAGGTCGCTGTGCGCGACGCGCGCGTACGCGACGCGGGCGCCGGGCAAAGTGGCGCTCGCCACCGGCACCGTGCCATCGCCGTGGCGCGTGAGGGTGTAGAGGAAGTCATCGCCGCGCCGCGCGGCCGCAGTCACGGTCTCCTCGCCCACGCCGGCGATGACGGCGAAGCGCTCGTCGGCCGCTGCGAGGTGCGCCGGCGTGCTGCGTGCCGCCGCGAGCAGTGCCGCACGTGGCTGCGGACCCGCCGCCGGCCAGCTGCGAGCGTCGTAGAGATCGGCGCGTCCGGTGCAGGCTCCCGAGGGCAGCAGGTCGTAGATGCTGGGGAAGGTATTGAAGGTTTCGGCGGCGAGCGACTCGGCGGAGGCGCGCAGATCGACGCGCGCAACCTTGCGCACCACGGCGTAGGTGCCACGCAGCGCCTGCACGGCGGCGAACGAACCGGCGTTCGGCGTGCCGAGCAGCACGACGCGCTCGACGTGGCCGGTATCCGGCAGCGCGAGGGCCGCACGGCTCACCAGTCCTCCCATGCTGTGCGCCACGAGCGCGACGCGCTTGGCGCTGGCCGCACGCAGCCGCTCGGCGAGCATTTGACCGGACTCGAGGACCGGCAGCCGCCAGTCGTAGTCGTGAAACTCCACGGCGAAGCCTTGCGAGCGCAGGAAGAGCTTCAGCCGCAGGTACGAGTAGAGCACGACGCCGAGCGGCACGACGGCCGAGGACGCCGGCATACGCAGCAGCGCGAGCCGCCCGAGCTGGATGTCGATCGGATCGAGCCACACGATGTCGTCGGGTAGCGGCGCGGCGCGGCGCAGCCCGAGCTGCGACCCCATGATGCCGGGGACGATGAGCACGGTACGGGACGTATCGGACACGCGCGCGGCCTGCGCGCGGCGCGCGAGCGCGGCGAGCGCCCGGTACTCCGCGACGCCGAAGTAGGCACTGAGCTCACGGCGCTGCTCGCCACTCGCCAGCCACCGCTCGATCTGCGTGTCGCTCCACGCGAACCGGTCGTAGGGCGTGACGTGATCGAGCGCTGATGTGCCCGGGATCACGCGCGGCAGCGTTGCGAGCGGATGCGGCGCAACACGCGACTCACTCGGCGTCGAGCGGGCGCACGCGCGCGGTGACCTCGAGCGTCCCGCCACCCTCGAGCAAGAGCACCAGCGGCACCTCATCGCCCGGCACCAGCGGGTGAGTCAGCATGTGCAGCATGATGTGCAGTCCGCCGGGTGCGAGGCGTACGGTGGCGCCGCCCGCGATGCGCAGCTGCTCGTGCGGGCGCATCGTGGACTGCCCTTTGGCGAGCGTGGTCTCGTGAATCATCGCCTGCGCCGCGTTCGGCGAGCGTACCCCCACCACCACCAGCGGCGTGCTGCCGGTGTTGTGCAGTGTCAGGTAAGCGGCCGCGACGTCGCTGCCCGGTGTGGCGCGAATCCATGCGTCCTGCGCGGCGAGCGCCGGCGCTGCCGCGTGCGCGACGGCCCAGCCGAGCATCGCGAGGCAGACGACAGTGAGCGCGGCGGGCTGTCTCAAGCGTGGATCCGTGCGCGGGAGCAGGCGTTGCGGCGGCAATTATGCCAGACGTATGTCAGTGCGACCGACTATGATGAGTGCGCACGGGAGTCCATGTCAGGCCGTTCCGACGAGAGCGAAATCCGCGCCCTGCTTGCGCTGTTTGCCGGTGCGCTGGCGATCGGCAGCTCGGGCGTTTTCGTGCGCCTGTCGGAGACCGGCCCGACGGCCACCGCCTTCTGGCGCGGAGCGCTGGCGCTGCCGCTGCTTGCGCCGTGGGCGCTGCTCGAGCGGCGCGCGCGCCGCCACCATGCCCCTGGCGAGCGAGCGCCGGCGAGCCTGCGCGATCCGCTGCTGTTCTGGGCCGGTGTGTTCTTCGCCGGCGATCTGGCGTTGTGGCACTGGTCGCTCCTTCTCACCTCGATCGCCGTGTCGACGCTCGAATCGAACTGTGCACCGATACTGGTGACACTCTTTGCCTGGGTGCTGTGGGGTGAGCGGCCACGGCTCGGCTTTGTCATCGCCATCGCGCTCGCCTTCGGTGGGATGCTGCTGATCCTGGCGCCGAAGCTCGGTCGCGGCGGACACGCGCTGCTCGGCGATGCGCTCGGACTTGGCACGGCGGTCTTCTACGCGGCCTATATCCTGGCGGTCGCACGGCTGCGGGCCCGTCACGGCACCGGCGAGGTGATGTTCGCTTCGACGCTGGTCTTCACGCTGCTGCTGTTGCCGCTCGCCCTGCTGCAGAGATTCCTGCCCCTCAGCGCGCACGGCTGGTGGCTGCTGGTCGGCTGCGCGCTGTTATCGCAGGCGCTGGGACAGAGTCTGATCGCCTATGCGCTCGCACACCTGCCGCCGACGTTCGGCGCCGTCGGCCTGTACGTGCAGGTGATCGCCGCGGCGCTCTATGGTTGGCTGCTGCTCGGGGAGCGCCTAGCGCCCGCGCCGATCGCCGGCGGCTTGGTCGTGCTGGCGGCGATCGCGCTCGCGCGCCGGGCGGGTGGCACAGGGCGCGCCATCGCCGGGCGTGCTCCTCAGCCGCAGCACGCGTCGATCCAGTCGAGCGCCGCGCGCCACAACGAATCCCGGTGACGCTCGGCGAAGAACCCGTGGTGACCGATGACGCGCACCCCGGCCTCGGCCGGACTCGTCCAGCGCCGCTCGATGCGCGCGTTGCGGTAGGAGCCGAGCAGCGCCTCGACCGCCGCGGGTGTGGCGATGGGATCGTCGCTGAAGCCCCAGGCGAGTACCGGAGCGCGCACCGCCGCGAAGCCGTCGTCGGGCATGTCGGCATCGAGCGTCGCGCCGAAGGGTGCGGGACTCAGGCACCAGCGACGCCACTGGAGGAACACGCCCGCCGGCAGCGACTCACCGGTCCATATCGCGCCGCGCGGCACGTAGCCGCGCCGGCGCAGCATGAGCGGCCCGTGGATCTTCCAGAAGACGAGTGCCTGGTAGCGAAACGGCAGGCGCTGGCGACGCCAATAGCCGGTCGAGGCGGCGATCATCACGTGCGCGCGCGCCAGCGACTGGTTCGGCATGCAGCCGATCAACTGTCCGCCGACGCTGTGCCCGAGCGTGAAGAGCGGCAGGTGCGGGAAGCGCTGCGCGAGCGCCTCGAGCGCCGCGGGCATGTCGAGGCGTCCCCACTCGCTCATGCGCGCGCGCTCGGCCGCGAGCGGCGCGCGCAGCGAGGCGCCGATGCCACGATAGTCGTACACCAGGGCGTGATAGCCGCGCTGCGCGCAGTAGCCGGCGAAGTTGAGGTAGAACTCGCGGCGAAAACCGGTGGCGCCGTTGACGGCGAGCGCGCCACGGGCCGCGCTCGCCTCAAGCAGCAGCGCTGCGAGCTCGCGCCCGTCGCCGGCCTGCAGCGCGAGCGGGCGTGGCCGCGCGCCGTCGTTCATTTCGCGTGCTCGCCGATCAGCGTGCACAGCGCCTCGATCGCCGCGCGGCGCGCGCTGCTCTTGCGCCACAGCGCGCCGACGTGGCGCACCGGCGCGGGGCGGGCAAAGGGCCGTAGCACTACCCCGCGCGCGCTGCCGTAGGCGCCGCGGCCGGCGAGCTCCGGCAAGAGCGTGACGCCGGCACCGGTGGCGACCATCTGGCGCAGCGTCTCGAGACTCGTGGCACGGAAATCCTGTTGCTCACGCACCCCGACGCGGCTGCAAACCTCGAGCGCCTGGTCACGCAGGCAATGCCCGTCCTCGAGCAGCAGCAGCGTCTCGTCCTTGAGGTCCGCGACGCGCAGCGTCGCGTGCGACGCCAGCCGATGCCGCTCGGGGAGTGCCACCATGAAAGCCTCGCGGAAGAGCTCGCGCGACTCGAGTCCGTCGAGCTCGACCGGCAGCGCGAGGATCCCAAGGTCGAGCTCAGCGTCGTGCAGCTTCTGCAGCATCGGCGCGGTCTGGTACTCATAAAGCTGCAACTGCAGCCGCGGCAGGCTGCGGCGGATGGCCGGGGCGACGCGGGGCAGCAGATACGGCCCGATGGTCGGCAGCAGCGCGAGGCGCAGCCGCCCGGCGAGCGGGTCGCGATGGCTGCGCGCCAGCGTCACCACCTCGTCGCTCGCCTCGAGGATGCGCCGGGCGCGCGCCACGATCTCCTCGCCCGCGGGGGTGAGCGACACGTTGTTGGGCGCGCGCTCGATGAGCTGCACGCCGAGATCCTGCTCCAGTTTCTTCAGCTGCGCCGAGAGCGTCGGCTGGCTGACGAAGCAACGGGCTGCCGCGCGTCCGAAATGCCGCAGGTCGGCGACCGCCACCAGGTAGCGCAGGTCCTTAAGCTTGAGTTCCATGTGGGCCGCACATACATAGCGTCTATCGGATTCATAAAATCAATCGATTGGAATGATAGCAGCAGCCACCCCACGATGCGGCCCGCGGGCGCAGTGGCTGCCCGCCCCGACTGAAGGAGCACTACATGACAGGTATTGGGCGTCGTTTCCCTGAATTTGCGCTGACCGGCGTCGTATCGAGCGACGCCCAGGGCGCCTTCCAGGCTTTTAGCCACGACAGCTTCCCCGGCAAGTGGAGGGTCGTGTTCTTCTGGCCGAAGGATTTCACCTTCGTCTGCCCCACCGAGATCGCCGCTTTCGGCAAGCTCGAGAAGGAGTTCCGCGCGCGCGATGCACAGCTGCTCGGCGTCAGCATCGACAGCGAGTACGTGCATCTGGCCTGGCGGCGCGAGAAGGACGAGCTCAAGGGGCTTCCCTTCCCCATGCTCGCGGACATCAAGCGTGAGCTCGCCGGGGCCTTGGGCATCCTCGATCCGGAGGCGGGCGTCGCGCAGCGTGCCACCTACATCGTCGACCCGCAGGGCGTGATCCGTTTCGTGTACGTCACCGACCTCAACGTCGGCCGCAGCCCCGAGGAAGTGCTGCGCGTGCTCGATGCGCTGCAGACCGACGAGCTGTGCCCCTGCAACTGGCAGAAGGGCGCAGAGACCCTGAAGGCAGCCTGAGGATGAGCACCCTGGAGAACATCCGCGAATCGCTGCCGGGCTATGCGCGCGACCTGCAGCTCAATCTCGGTACGGTGCTCACCCCCGCGGGTGCGCCGGGACTGAGCGAGCGGCAGATCTGGGCGGTGGTGCTCGCCGCCGCCAGCGCCTCGCGCAACGCCACCTTCACCGCACGGCTGCAGGCGCTCGCGGCCCAACACCTCGACGCCACTCACGTGAATGCGGCGCACGCGGCGGCCGCGATCATGGCGATGAACAACGTCTACTACCGCTTCCTGCACCTGGTCGAGGACCAGGAGTACGCCAAGCTGCCCGCGCGGCTGCGCATGAGCGTGATCGGTAATCCGGGCATCGCCAGGACGGACTTCGAGCTGCTCTCGCTCGCCGTCTCGGCCATCAACGGCTGCGGCAGCTGCGTGGCCGCGCATGAGCGGCAGCTGCGCCAGCACGGCCTCGAGCGCCAGGCGGTGCAGAGTGCGGTGCGGATCGCCGCCACCGTGCACGCGGTGGCGCGCGTGCTCGAGAGCGAGCACCACGAGCAGTCGGAGCGGGCGGCCGCGTGAGGGCTAAGGCCCCGAGCGCGCAGGCCGCGGCTCCGGCGCGGCTTGCGCAAAGACCGCGCGCCAACCCCCGAGCGTACTGAGTGCCACGGGCTTGATGTTGCCGAGCCGCTGGCCGCGCCCGCGCAGCCGCTCGAGGTAGCGCTCCGCCGCTCCCGGTGCGACGCGCTCCACCGCGGCGGGACGCAGCTGGCCGAGCCGCACGCAATAGGCGTAGCCCGGGTTGGTTGCGAGGGCGCTCTCGAGCGCAGCGGACAGCTGCGCCGGCGGCGGTGCCGCGGATTCGACGAACAGGACATAGCGCGGAGTCTCGCCTTCGATCTCGGGAGCGAGCAGCGCGAAGCGCGCGCCGGGCAACTGTGCCGGAAGCAGCCGCGCGAGGATGCCGGCCACGAGGCCCTCGCTCAGTTTCTCGCCGCGCAGGTCCGAGACACTGTCCTCCTTGCCCGTGAAGCGGATGCACGGCGTGGCGTGCAGGAAGCCTTCCACGCGGATGCGGTCGCGGAGCTGGTAACGATAGAGTCCGCCCCCGGTCGTCACCACGACGGAATAACTCTCACCCTGCTCGAGTTGCCAGGCCGTGCGGGCATTGCCCCCGTCATCGAGGAACTCGAAGAAGTGCGAGCGGATGGCGAGCGGGTGCCGTCCCGCGAAGGGCACACTCACGACTGCCTCGGTGGCCATCAGTCCCTTCGGCTGGATCGTGACTCCCGGCAGCCGTGCGCGCAGGTCCGCGAGCAGCGTCGCGGCGTGCGCATCGCCCCAGCAGCTGACCAGCGTCAGGCGCGGCCAGATGGATCCCGGCCGCCGGGGATCGGCGTGCGCGAGCTCCCGCGCCCGCTGCGGTCGCGGTGGCTCGCGCCGCAGCCGCCCCACCGACGCCACGCCGCGCGCGAGATCCACGAGCAGCTCACTCCAGGAGGCCGCGAGCGCATCGAGCAGCAGCGTGAGGAAGGTCGGGTGCCACACCGATATCAGTCGCAGCTCGCGTTCGCTCAGCAGGCGCAGCAGCGTGCGGCGGCGGAACTCCCCGATATCGGCGGTGCGCCCGAGATCCCCACACGCCACCAGCGTCGCCTCGGCGAGCCGTTGCAGCCACCCACCGAGGTAGGCACTGTCGGACTCGAAACCGAGCCGTGTGGGCGCCCGCGCCGCGACGTCCGCGCCGGCCTCCTCGGCCACCGCGGCCGGCGTGATCGACCAGTAGGCCGGGCCGCCGAGAAGGCGCGGGGCGCTGCGCGCCAGGTCGAACACCCACGGTCCGACGGCGCGGCTGAACTCCGCCTGTAGGTCCGCGGTGTAGGGGATGAGCTTGGCGGCGCGTGTCGAGCCGCTCGAGGGCTGCAGGCAGCGCACGCGGGCAGTGGTGAGCACGTCGCGCGCCCCCGCGTGCACGCGGCTGATCGCCTCCTCGTAGTTCTCGTACCCCGAGAGCGGCACGCGATCCTGGAACTCAGCGGGCGAGCGGATGTCGCCGAAGCCGTACCGGCGGCCGAATTCGCTGCGGGCGTTGACGCGCAGGTAGTGCGACAGCCGGTGCTCCTGCGCGGCCTGCGGCTGGTGCAGCGCCCGACGAAAGCCCAGCCAGGCACGCGATTGTGCGCCGACCCAGGCGGCGTTCAGCATCGCCGCCGCGAGTCTCACGCGCGGGGGCTCCGCGGAGGCGTACCGTGGCTCATACGGTGCGCGCGAGCGCCACGCGCTCGCTTCCGTGCCACATGCGCGCGCCGGCGGCGGTGAGATTGTCGTGCGCGAGACGCGTCCAGCAGACGAGCTCGTCGCCGTCGGCGTGGCCGGGATTGGCGCTCGCAAAAAAGCGCACGTGCGGGTCGGCGAGGCGACTCTCGGGAATGCGGCTGAGCTCCGGGCGCAGCGGCTGCGGGTCAGCGAAGCGCACGATGCCGGCGCGCTCATCGTAGCCGGCGGCGAAGAGCGCGCCTGCGAGCTCGGTGACCGTGCCGCGCACCTCGGCCGGGGTAGGCTGCGTGCAGCTCGGGAAGAATTCGCGCCAGAACACCGGCAGCAGCCGGTAGGTGCGAAAGCCCGAGACGAGCAGCAGCCAGTGCATCTCCGCCGCGGCGTGCAGCTCGCTGATGCGCCGTACGCTGTCGATCCAGGTGCGCGCCAGCAGCGTGGTGCTGCGCGCCTCGGGCTTCATGATGGTGTCGCCCGAGTAGAGCACATTCAGGTCGCCCGCCGCGGCGCGCGTGCGCAGGAACTGAAGACTGGTGAAGCCGAGCAGCGTCTTCGCGTCGCGGACGCGGATCACCCAGTCCTTGCGCTCGAGATCGACCCGGAAGCGATACTCGCTCACGCGCTCGAAGTGCGTCGTAAAGAGCCGGTACATTTCCGCGATGTCCGCGGCCGCCAGGGCCGCGCGCGGCAGCAACTCGCCGATCACAGGATGGCCGCCTCCAGGTGCAGGGGCCGCGCGTCTACAGCGCGCGCCGCGGCCTCGCCCTCGGACCAATGGACCAGATACGCGCGACTGCGGTAGAGGCGCGAGGTGAACTGCGCCCGGGCGGTCGCGGCCAGCGGGTTGCGCTCCGCGAGCCCGAGCGTCAGGTGCTCGAGACCGCGCCGCGCGGCGGCGCCGAGCGCAGTATCGACCAGCGCCTCGAACACCCGTGGGTCGTCGTCGTCCACTGCGAGGTGCGAGAGGTAGGCGAATGCGACGGCTGCACCCACCGGCGGCAATCGCGGCGCGCCGCTCACGGGGGCGAAGAGGTTCCACAGCGGACGCGCGAGGCGCAGCCGCGCGCAGTAGCCGCGCACGACGACCTGCTTGAAGGCGCGCTGGTCCCAGCAGGCTGCGCAGCCGACTACGCGGGATCCGCGGCGAGCGAGGAGAAAGTCGCCGGGGCTCAGGCCGCGCGCCCGTACCGCCGAGAGCAGGTCGCGGGCCGTCCAGTGCGGCGCGAACTGGAAGCGCTCGCCGTAGCGCGCCAGGCAGCGGGCAATCTCTTCCACGTCGCCTGCGGCGGCACTCGTGACCGTGACGCCGCTCGTGGCGCGCCTCCGGGGACGCCGCGTGCGCAGCAGCAGCGTCAGCACGTCACCGAGATGGCGGTACGTCGGCAGGCCCGGAAGCGCCGCCTCGAGCACGCGACGCGCCCGGCAGTTGTCGGCGACGATGGTCGTCACGTTGAGCGCCGCCGCGCCGTCGTCCTGCAGCGCCCGCAACGCCGCGTAGCCGCGCCTCAGCAGCGCCGCCCGTCCCTGATACTGCGGCAGGACGCGCAGCAGGCTTAAGTAGCCGACGCGCGTCGGCGCGCCGTTGACGAAGCTGGTGCGCAGCGTGCGAGCGCCCATCGCCACCACGCCCGGCTCGCGGGCGGCGCGCGCCACGAGGATCTGTGTATGCTCGCCCTCGATGGCGTTGGCGAAGTCGATGCACGGCTCGCGCTCTAGCGTCACGCGGATGTCGCCGCTGAAGGGTGCCGCGCGTAGCAGCCGTCGCAGCGCCGGCTCGTCCGAGTGGCGGGCCAGCTCAAACTGCATGCCGCAGCGGGCTCCGTGATGCGGACCGGGCTGCCGCTGATGCCGCCGCCTCGAGCAGTGCGCCGCGCCAGCCGGCATCGCCGAGTGGCAGCTCGTCGCGCTGGCGCACCTCGCCGCGCAGCATCAGGTTGATGAGGGGAAAGTTGCGCGCCATGAAGCCGTTCGACCTGTTGACCGGCGCCATGAAGCGCCGGGTGATGCTGCCGAGCGAATAGAAGTCGCTGCGCGCCTCGATGCACAGCTGCTGCAGCTCGCGCGGCGAGAGCTGCTTGGGGCGGAAGGGAATGTGGTTGTAGCGATAGCGCGGGTCGGTCCACCACGAGTCATAGAGCAGCTGCCCGCTCCTGCGCATGCGCTCATAGAGCGGCGTGCCCGGAAACGGCGTCAGGTGGTTGAACGCGGCGATGTAGAAGCTGTGGCGGCGGGCGAACTCGCGGGTCGCCGCGAAGCTCTCGCGCGTGTCGTCGTCGTAGCCGAAGATGAACGTGGCATACACTCGGATGTGGTGGCGCCGCAGATTCGCCAGCGCCACCTCGTAGCCGCCCTGCATGGTGTTGAATCCCTTGCGCATCCTGCGCAGCGTGGCCGGGTTCAGGCTTTCGAAGCCCACCAGCAGACCCTGGCAGCCGCTGCGGGCGATCAGCTCGAGGAACTCCTCGTCGTGGGCCGCGTTGATGCTCGCCTGCGATACCCAGCGGATGCGCAGCGGGATCAGCGCGCGGAAGAACTGCTTCGCCTGCTCCATGTTCGAGGTGATGTTGTCGTCGACGAAGAAGAAGAAGTTGCGCCGCGTACGCACCGCCGCGATCTCGGCCAGGATGTGGTCCACGGGGCGGCGGGTTTGGGTGGAGGAGAAGTAGGCCTGCACCGCACAGAACTCGCACCGCCAGTGACAGCCGCGGCCGGCTTCCACCAGCGTGACCGGTACGTAGCGCTTGCCGCGGAAGATGCCGCGCTCGTAGCGCGTGGCGGCGAGCTGCGGCCGGCCCGCCCCGCGGTACAGCGCCCGCAGCGCGTTGTGCCGGAAATCATCGAGCAGCTCCGGCCAGGCGCTCTCGGCCTCGCCGACCACCACCGCGTCGGCGTAGCGCGCGACTTCATCGGTGCACAGCGTGGCGTGAAAGCCGCCCATCACCACCGCCACGCCACGGCGGCGGAATTCACTGGCGATCTGGTAGCTGCGCATCGCGGTGTAGGTTTCGACGCTGATCGCCACCAGGTCCGTGGGCTCCTCGTAGGGAATGCGCTCGAGCCGGTCGTCGTAGAAGCGTATCTCGACGTCGGCCGGCGTGAGTCCGGCCAGCACCGCGGGCGCGAGCGGCTCCATCTGCCAGCTGCGGATGTAGCGCGTGTCGCCGGCGTGCCGGCCGATAGACGGATGGATCAGGGTGAGCCGCACGGGTTAGGCAACCTGCGCCGGCTCGTGCCGCACCGGGCACGCACCGCTCGCCATGCCGGGCTCGGCGGTGCGTGGCACGAGCCCCCAGTCGCAGTTGTAGAAGCGGTCGAGGTGATGGGCGTAGAAGCGATATCCGAGATTCGCGCCGAGTACGATCGAGCGGGCCGCGGGCGAGCGCCAGATACGCCGCGCGATCGAGCGGTAGCGGTAGGCATGCTTCCACGCCCTCTCGGTACCGCGCATCAGCTCCGTGGCGCTCATGTGCTGCGGCTGAAATACCACGTGCTGGCCGTCGTAGAGCTCCCAGTTGCGCGTCAGCAGCCGCCCGTCGCGCTCGTGGCGGCGATAAAGCGGCGTCGCCGGAAAGGGCGTGAGCACGGCAAAGCGCGGCAGGTCGATTTCCGCCTCTACCACGAATTGCGCAGTACGCTCGAACACCTCGGGCGTGTCGTCGTCGAAGCCGAACACGAAGCATCCCTGGATGGCAATGCCGTGGCGATGGAATACCGCGATCAGCTCTTTGAAGTCGCCGGGGTCCTGGAAGCCCTTGTGCACCTCGCGCAAGCCGCGGCGTGATATCGACTCGAGGCCGATGAGCAGCCCGCGGCAGCCGCTGCGCGCGCACAGCTCGAGGAGCTCGCGGTCCCGTGCGAGGAGCGAGGTCGCGAGCCCGTACCACTGCACCCCGAGCGGCACGAGCGCGGCGAACAGCCGCGCGGCGTAGTTGCGGTCCGAGACCAGGTTGAGATCGACGAAGATGAGTCGCCGCGCTCCGCTGCGCGCGATGTCCTCGGTGACCTCCTCCACCGGCTTTTGCAGCTGCCGCCGCCCCCAGGCGCTCGGGACCACGCAGAAGTCACAGGCATGCGCGCAGCCGCGGGTCGCCTCGAAGACGTCGGTGGTGACGTAATCGCGCCGCGGAACGAGGTCGCGGCGCACCGGCGGCAGATGGGCGAGGCTCAGGTCCGGAATCTGCTCGTAGCGTGGCGCGAGACGGCCACTCGTGAAATCGCGCAGCAGGCGTGGCCAGCTTTCCTCGGCATAGCCCACCACGATCGCGTCGGCATGAGGCGCGGCATCCTCCGGCACGAGCGTGACATGTGGGCCGCCGAGGACCACCGTGATTCCGCGTGCGCGGAAGTGATCGGCCAGCCAGTAGCTGCGCGGCGCCGTGGGCGTGATGACCGTGATACCGACGAGGTCGGCGGCGAGATCGAGCGGAATGTCGCGGATGCCTTCGTCGATCAGCCTGACGTGATGGGGGATCTCCGGCGGCACGAGGCTCACGAGCGTCGGCAATGTGAGGGGTGCATAGCGCAGCGAGCGCCTGAAGATGCCGGATCTGTGGCGGTACAGCCGTCCCTTCGGCGACAGCAGGACGATCGATAGCGTCATTGCCCCTCCAGGTTGAGGACGGACGTCGGCGCGGCGCGCGGCGCCTGAGGATACTTGCTGACAAGGGCCGCTCTTGCGCCCCAGGCGCCGAGGGCGAGGCCCGTGACGACATCGAGCAGCTGATGCTGGTGCGTGAGCACGGTCGAGGCCGCGACGACCACGAGCCACACGGCGAGCAGCGCGCGCGCCGTGGATGAGGCGCGCGCCGCATAGGTGCCGGCGCACACGGTGAACAGCGCCACGTGCAGCGACGGTACCAGGTCGTAGTCGAGGTTGAGGCGGTCGGCGAGGTGCAGCCACGAATTCCACACCGATCCCGGGGCGTCGACGGGCGGAAAGCCGAGCTCGGCGGGAAAGGCAACAAACGCCACCCCGGCGATGGCGATCACCCGCGCGAGTGCGCCCGCCAGGCGGTCGAGGTCGGCGCGGCTGCGCAGCACGAAGGGCGCCAGGTAGAAGATCAGATACATGGTCATGTAGGGCACGACCATGACCGGAATCAGCGCAATGGCGAGCTCCCCCTGCGTGTACGCATGAATCCGCAACGAGTGTCGTGCCGTAATCCAGTCCGCGCCGCAGAACACTACGGCAAACCACACCGTGAGCAACGCCGCCAGCCGCGCAAAGTGGCGCAGGTGCGGCCACCCGGGCCACCCCACCCCCGCGGGTGCCCGCGGCGTCATGCCGGCCCACCTGGTGCCGGCCGTGGCCCGAGCCACATGCGCGCGTACTGGGCGATGAAGCGCGGGCGGGCGCGGCTCGGATCGACGTAGTGCGGCAGATAGATCCACGGCAGGCCCGGCTGGCGATGGTGGGCGAGATGCAGGTGATAGTTGAGGAACAGCGCCTGCACCCACGGATGCACCCGCAGGTCCCACGCCCCTTCGACGACGTGCAGACGCGAGAAGGCGTGATCGGCGTACTGCAGCGAGCTCCAGTTGACGCCGAAGGCGAGGTAGCAGGCCAGCCAGCCGGCGAGGGAGAGATGCAGCGCGGCGAACATCGCCGCCTGCACGGCGATCGTGAAGAGCAGCTCGAGCCGCGCGCGCAGCGGCGGTGCCGCGGCGAACGCGCGCGCGTAAGCTGGCGCGCTGGTGTGCTCGGCGATCGGCGACCACTTGTGCCGCCACGGCTGCGCGCGGAAGGCGAACGGCAGCAACAGGTACGCCAGCCACCCGAGCACCACCACCACCCAGTAGACGCCCGAGATGATGCCGTACCACTGCAGCGTCTTCAGCGCGCGGTTGTCACCCGGATAGATGTAGTCGAAGGTCTCGCTCTCGCTGCGGTTGTTGCGATGGTGCCCGAGATGCGCGGCGCGCTGCAACGAGAAGCCGGTGGGAAAGAGCGCCGCACACACGATGCCGAACAGGTGGTTGACGCGCCGGTTGGGGTGAAATACGCCGTGCACACACTCGTGCAGGCACGAGAACACTGTGTTGGCGACAAACGAAAACGCAACCGCGCACACGCCGATCGCGATCCAGGACTCGCAATGACTGGCAGCGCAAAGTAGGATTGCGGCGGTCGCGCTGGCGGCGAGCGCGATCGACACGTTGAGTCTGGCGGGTATCGGGGAGGCGGGGGCTGGTCGGGGTGCGAAGTGCGGTGCGGATGTGAGGGACGTGGCTGTTTCCATGCGGGATACTGGCCGTCTTGACTCCGTCGCGCCCGGCGCACTCTCTGCGGGGCCTGCATTGGCTGCGCCCTATCCTGAGGATTTTCCGCGCTATCCGCAATCCTGGTATGTGGTGTGTCCCTCGTCCGCGCTGCCGCTTGGCGCGGTCAGGCGCACCGCCCTGTGCGGACGCTCGCTGGTCATGTTTCGCGGCCATGACGGGCGGGTCGGTGCGCTGGCGGCACGTTGCCCGCATCTCGGCACCGATCTGGCGGCCGGCCGTGTGGTCGGCGACGCCCTCGAGTGTCCCCACCATCGCTTCCGTTTCGATCGGTCGGGCCTCTGCCAACAGCATCACGACTTACGCAACGGCGCTTATCCCGTCGCCGAGCGCTTCGGCGCGGTCTTCGTGTTCTTGGGGACGCAGGCGACATTTCCGCTGCCATCGTTCGGCGACACGCCGCTCATCAGTGCCGCGCCTTTTACCTGGCACCTGGAGACGCAGTGGTACATGATCGGCGCCAATGGCTTCGACGCCCGCCACCTCCCCTTTGCGCACGGGCGGCGGTTACTCGCGGCGCCGCAGCTGCATGCCACGAGTCACTTCAGCCTCGGGGTCAGCTACGAGTACGCGGTCGAGGGCCACGGCTGGCTCGAGCGCGCGACACGGCTGGTTTCCGGCTCGCGCGTCGAGTTCGGCATCGCCGCGTGGGGCGGCAATCTGCTGCTGGTGCGCGCGCAGTTCGCCCGCGATCAAACGTTCGGCGTCGTCGCCGTGGAGCCTGCGAATGCCCATGCCTGCAACGTGACCGTGATCGTGAACGCGCAGCGATCCGGGCGGCGGCTCTCGGCGCTGCTGAAGGACTGGCTGCGCGTCCACGGCAAGCAGATCGCCGTACGCAATTTCCTGCGAGGCGATCTGCGTCTTCGGCAGATGGACTACGTCGCCGGCGGACTGCGCGCCGGGGATGAGACATTGGCGGCATTCCTGCGCTGGGCAGCGGCCGTCCCCGAGGGTTGAACGAACCAAGAGAGGGCACGCTTACGATGAAAACCGACTCTCGCTCGTGCAAATCAGCAGCGGCTGGCGCTGCGCTCGTTTGGCTGGCGCTCAGCGTAGGCGCCTGGGCGCAGGCGGACTCGAACGCACCCACGCCGCCGGCTGCTGCCACGGTCGCCTCCTCCGACACGGCGGCGGTCCACGATGAGCTTCGCCGGCTGCGCGAGGAGCTGCTCGCCGCGTGGCAGCGCCGCGACATCGACGGCGTGCTGGCGCACGTCGACCCGAACATCGTGGTCACCTGGCAGAACGGCGAGGTGAGTCGCGGCCCGGACGCCATACGCCGCTTCTACAAGGAGATGCTCGAGGGCGAAGGCAGTGTCCTGTCGAACCTGGTGAGCACCCTCAGCGTGGACGACCTGTCCATTCTGCACGGCCCCGACACGGCGATCGCCTTCGGCTCGATCCACGATGAGTTCACCTTCAAGCGGGCGCTGGCGAGCACGGCTGCGATCGGGGCCGGAAACACCCTGGCGCTCACCAGCCGCTGGACCGCGACCCTGGTGCGCAAGGCGGGCGAGTGGAAGCTCGCGAGCTACCACGTGTCGGCGAACGTGTTCTCGAACCCGGTACAGGACCTTGCCGTGAAGGCCGCGGGCCGCGTCGGCGCGCTGGTCGGCTTGGTGATCGGCGCGCTCATCGCGCTGCTGGTCGGCTGGGCGCTGCGCCGCCGCGCGACAACGCCGGCGGCATGAGGCCAAGCCGTCGCGACCCCCGCATCAGGGCACTCGACCATGCCACGCGGGTGCTCTACGCGCGTGTTCGCGCGGCGCCGAAGAATCGGGCGCTGTGCCGGGCGATGGAGGGAGAGCCGCTGGCCCGCCCTGCGGTCGCTGCCGATTTGCGCATCCTGTTGGTTCCGGGAATTCTCTACCGCGACTTTCCCGAGACCGGCGCGGACGGCGCCGTGGTGCGCGACATCGCGGCGCAATACGGGATCCCGTTCGACACCGTCCCCGCGGACGGCACCGAGGGATTGGAGAGCGCCGCCGATCAGATCATCGCCCGGCTGCTGGCGCTACCTGCTGAGAGCCGGGTGCTGCTCTTTTCCCTCAGCAAGGGCAGCGCCGAAGTGCGGCACGCCCTCGGCCGGCAACAGGCACAGCGCGCTTTTCGGCGCGTGCACGCGTGGATCAGCGTCAGCGGACTTCCCTTTGGAACGCCGACCGCGGAGCTCGTGTTGCGTCGTCCACTTGCGCGGCTGTGGTTCAGTGCCTGGTTCTGGTTCAGGCACTGGAGACTCGAGCGCGTGCGCGAGCTGCTGACGCACCGGCCGGGAGCGTCCTTCGAGATTCCGCCGCACCTCATGTTCGTGCAGATCGCGGCTTTTCCGCTGCACTCGCAGCTGCGCGACCGTCGCTCGCGGCGCTTTCAGAGACGCCTGGCAGCCTTTGGACCCAACGACGGATTCGCGATTCTTGCCGAGTTGGCGGCGCTGCCCGGCTGTCTCTATCCGCTCTGGGGCGCAGACCACTACCTGCGTGGTGGCCCGGATCTCGCGCTGGCCATTACGCGGCTCATTCAATACCTCAGCGGCAGCTTCGATGCGCCCGACGCCGAGCCTTGCCACGGCGCATGACGGATGCTGCGGTACGGATGCCGGGCGCGACGGCTGAATCGAGCCAGTTTCGCCTGCTGCGAGAGCGGCGTTTCCTGCCGCTTTTCGCGACGCAGGCGCTCGGTGCATTCAACGACAACCTGCTGAAGAACCTGCTGGTGCTGGCCGCGACCTACCATACCGCGCGCTACACGCAGCTCGATCCGCGGCTGCTCGTGAATCTGGCCGGCGGCCTTTTCATCCTGCCGTTCGTGCTGTTCTCGGGGCTCGCCGGTCAGCTCGCCGACCGCTTCGACAAGAGTGCGGTCATGAAGATCGTCAAGGCAGCCGAGCTCGCCATCATGGCCCTCGCCGCCTGGGGGTTCCTCACCCACAGCCTGGTGCTGCTGCTCACGAGCCTGTTCCTCATGGGCGTGCACTCGACGTTCTTTGCGCCTGCCAAGTACGGCGTGCTGCCGCAGGTGCTGCAGCCGGCCGAGCTGGTCGGTGGCAACGCACTCGTCGAGACCGGTACCTTCGTCGCGATTCTGCTCGGCACCACGGGTGCGGGGCTCCTCGCCGCGCGCGGCGGTGAAGCGGCGATGGGGGCGGCGCTCTGCAGCGTCGCGGTTGCCGGCCTGCTCACGAGCCTTCTCATGCCGCGCGTGGCGCCCGCCGCGCCCGCACTGCGCATCGACTGGAATCCATGGGTCTCGACCTGGGACAACATCCGCGCGGCGCGCGAGTCGCGCTCGGTGTTCCTCTCGCTCCTCGGGTTGTCGTGGTTCTGGTTCTATGGTGCGCTGGTGCTCGCACAGCTGCCGGTCTACTGCCATTTCGTGGTGAATGGCCGTGAAGAGGTGGTCACCCTCATGCTGGTGGTGTTCGCCGCCGCGGTCGGCGTGGGCTCGCTGCTGTGCGAGCGACTTTCGGGCAAGAAGGTCGAGATCGGACTGGTGCCCTTTGGCTCGATCGGTCTCACGCTGTTCGCCCTCGATCTCGCCTGGGTCTCGCCCGCTGTGCCGGCCGCCCACGCACTCACGGCCCGCGAGTTCCTGGCCATGCCGCACGCCTGGCGCATCCTGCTCGATCTGGCGGCCCTCGGTGTGTTCGGCGGCTTGTACGTGGTGCCCCTCTACGCAGTGGTGCAGCAGCGCGCCCGGCCCGCGGCGCTCTCGCGTGTCATCGCCGCCAACAGCATCCTCAACGCGCTTTTCATGGTGGCCGCGGCGCTCTTCGGCGCGGCGCTGCTCCAGGCGGGCTTCAGCGTGCCGCAGCTGCTGCTGCTCACCGCGCTGCTGAATGCCGCGGTGGCCTTCTACATCTACACGCTGGTGCCGGAGTTCATGCTGCGCTTCGTCGCCTGGCTGCTCGTGCACACGGTCTACCGCCTCGATGAGCGCGGGCTGGAGAACATTCCCGAGGAGGGAGCGGCACTCCTGGTGTGCAACCACGTGAGCTTTGTCGACGCGCTGGTGATCTCGGCCGCCTGCCGCCGTCCCATCCGTTTCGTCATGGAGAGCGCCATCTTCGCCGCGCCCGTCATCAACGTGCTGGCGCGCGGCATGAAGGCCGTCCCGATCGCGTCGCAGAGGGAGGACCCGCTCGTATACGAGCGCGCCTTCGCCACCGTGGCACGCGAGCTCGCCGCCGGCGAGCTGGTGTGCATCTTTCCCGAGGGCAGACTCACCACGGACGGCCTGATCGGCCCGTTTCGTCCGGGCCTGATGCGCATCCTCGCGCAGACGCCGGTGCCGGTAGTGCCGATCGCTCTATCGGGCCTGTGGGGCTCGGTGTTCAGCCGCCACGCCGGGCGCTTCTGGGCGCCGCTGCTGCAGAGCATCTCCGCGCGTATCGGCATCACGGTCGGGCGCGCACTGCCGCCGGGCGAGGTCACGCCCGAGCTGCTGCGCGAGCGCGTGCTGGCGTTGTGCGCGCGCGTCTGAGGCTCAGCCGATCGCGTACAGCTGACCGTCCCAGCTGCCGACGTAGATCGTGTCACCGTCGATCATGGGCGTCGACAGTACCGCGCCGACGCTCATCATCCGCTCGAAGCCGATGACCCGCTGCTTGTAGAAGCCGTCGCTCACCGCCGCCTGGTAGTTCGGCGTGCCGTCGGAGCGCGTGTAGGCCGCGCCGTTCTGCCGCGCCCCAGTGCTTGAAGTCGAGCGAGAAGATCGGGTGGCCGTCACGCGTGCGCTGCCCAGAGCTGTGTGTACACTCGGCCATGCCGTCAGCACGCCCGCCGCGGGCACCCTGGAGTGATCGATCCCCGCCCGTTCGTCGGGCGCTGGCGCTCGCCGCGTTGCTGGTCATCGTTGACTGCGCCGCCGCAGCTCCGGCCGAAGGCGGCGCCGCTTCGGCAAGCGCGCGCGCCGTGACGGACGATCTCGGTCGCTCGGTTGCGGTCGCGCGGGCGCCGCTACGCATGGTGAGTGTCTCACCCGGCGCCACGGAGATGCTGTTTGCCGCGGGCGCGGGCGCTCAGGTGACCGCGACGGTCGAGTACTCGGACGAGCCGCCGGCGGCGCGCGCCGTGCCGCGCGTCGGCGATGTCACCGCGATCGACATGGAGCGGCTCGTCGCGCTGCGGCCGGACGTGGTGGTCGCCTGGCCCGCTGGTGGCAATCCCGCGCAGCGGCAGAAACTTGTCGCTCTTGGTATTCCGATCTACGACCAGCAGGTCGAGCGACTCTCTGACCTGCCGGCATCGCTGCGGCGGCTCGGGATGCTCGCCGGCACGCAGGCGGCGGCGGAGCGCGCGGCGCGTTCCCTCGAGGCGCGCCTCGCTACGCTGGCACGCACCTACGGCGCCCGCCCGGGCGGGCGGCGGCCGACGGTGCTGCTTCAGGTATGGAACCGCCCGATCTATACCATCGGCGGCAAGCATCTGATGAGCGACGCGCTCGCCCTCTGCGGGGCGCGCAACGTCTTTGCGGATCTGCCGGAGCCCGGACCACTGGTGGATATCGAGGCGGTGATCGCCCGCAACCCCGACATCATCATCGCCGCGGCCCCGCCCGGCGAGGGCGCGGCGTGGGTGGCCGACTGGCAGCGTTTCCCGACGCTTGCCGCGGTGCGCAGCCAGCGCGTCGTGGCCTTCGAAGACCAGGCGCTCAGCCGCCTCGGGCCGAGCGTGGTGGACGCCACCGAGGAGCTGTGCCGGACGATCGCCGGAGTCAGTCGCGGAAATTATTGAACTGCAGCGCCACGTCGAGCTTGGCGCCGCGCAGCAGGGCGATGACGGCCTGCAGGTCATCGCGCTGCTTGCCGCTGATGCGCACCTTGTCGCCCTGCAGGCTCGCCTGCACCCTGAGCTTGGAATCCTTCACCAGCCGCATGATCTTCTTGCCGGTGTCCTGGTCGATGCCGTGTCTGAGCAGCACTTCCTGCTGCGCGGAAGCGAGCGTCGTCTGCGGCTCCTTCACCTGAAGACACACGAGATCGACGCCGCGCTTGGCGAGGCGCATCTTGAGGATCTCGAGCATCTGCTTGAGCTGAAAGTCCACCTGCGCGTGCAGCGTGACGGTGAACTCCTTGAGCTCGAAGCGCGCGCCGGTGTCCTTGAAATCGAAGCGCTGCGAGAGCTCGCGGTTCGCCTGGTCGACCGCGTTGGTTACCTCGTGGGCGTTGAGCTCGGAAACGGCATCGAAGGAGGGCATGAGAGCGGCCTCAGCCGCGCGAGCGCTTGGATTTCGCCGGCGCCGGCCGGCGCGCACGGGCGCCGACGCTGCCGCCGCCCGCTGCGAGCCGCCGCCGGTAGCTGCGCGCGAGCGCCATGAAGCGCGGCGTCGGGCCGACGTCCTCGTAGACGGGGTCGCCCTGCTCGTCGGTCGAGATCACGCGCTGACCGGCCACGTATGGCATCGCGGCCGCGAGTTCCTTGAGCGCGGCGCCGAGGAGCTCGGTGATGAGCTGCTCCGGCGCACGCCCCGGGAACATCTCCGCAAGCGCGGCGAGCTGCGCCGCCTCATCGAGCGGCAGGCGCACAGAGTAGGCCGTGACGGTGCGCGGTGCGGCCGCGCTCTCGCGCCAGCTTTGCAGCAGCTCTTTGAAGCTCACCTGGACGTGACTCCCGCACGCGGCCGGTTCGGAGCGCGCATTCTAGCGGAAAGCCCCGCGCACGCGGTTGTGAGCCCTCGCCCGTCGCGCGTAGCATCGGCCCGCCATGCTCGCGAGCACTCTTCTCAAGGACGGCGCGCTGCGCGTGATCGACTACCGCTGCAGTGCGGGCCCGCACGATCGGCCGTTTGTCGAGCAGCACGGCTGCTTCTCTCTCTCATATGTGCGCCGTGGCAGCTTCGGCTGCCGCACCCGCGGGCGCGCCTTCGAGCTGGTTGCCGGCTCGCTGCTCATCGGACGCCCGGGCGAGGAGTACCTGTGCACCCACGAGCACCACGCGCGCGGCGACGAATGTCTGTCGTTTCACTTCTCGGAGGGGCTGCTCGATGCGTGGGGAGTGCCGGCTGCGCCCTGGCGCAGCGGTGCGTTGCCGCCGCTCGCGCCGCTCGGCGTGCTCGCCGAGCGCGCCCAGGCGGCTGCCGATGGCAGGAGCGACCTCGGGCTCGATGAGGTGGCTGCGCTGCTCGCCGGCCGCTTCGTCGCGATCGTCTCGGGCCAGCGCTTCGATCCGCCCGAGGTGACGCTGCGCGACCGGCGCCGCGCGGTGCGTGCGGCGCTGTGGCTCGATGCGCACGCGCGCGAGCCGCTCGCCCTCGAGCGCGTGGCGCGCGAGTGCCGTGTGAGCGCCTTTCACTTTCTGCGTCTGTTCGCACGCGTGACCGGCGTTACGCCGCACCAGTACCTGGTGCGCACCCGCTTGCGCCGCGCCGCACGGCTGCTCTCGCAGGATGCGGGCTCGATCGCCGCGGTCGCCTACGAGGCGGGCTTCGGTGATCTGTCCAACTTCATCCGCACGTTCCGCCGCGCCGCCGGCGCGAGCCCGCGGCATTTCCGCCGTGCGACGCGCCGCGATCGCAAGATTCTCCAAGACCGCCTGGCGGCCTCTTCGTAGTCTGACTCTCGCATCGCGCGAGCAGCGCATCAGGGCAAGGAGTCTCACATGTTCGACCACATTGGACTTAAGGTTAAGGATCTGGACGCCAGCGTGCGCTTCTACGGCGCCGCGCTCGCGCCGCTCGGTTACGAGGTCACCTCGCAGGACGAATCGACCGCGGCATTTGCCGCCAAGGGAGGATCGTCGCTGTGGCTGTACGCCGACGCCCAACTGGCGCACTCGCTGGTGCATGTGGCGTTTACCGCCCCGAGCCGCAGCGCCGTGGATGCGTTCCATCGCGAGGGCCTCAAGGCACGCGGGCGCGATAACGGCGCGCCGGGCGTACGCAAGGACTACAGCCCCGACTACTACGCGGCGTTCGTCTTCGACCCCGACGGCAACAACATCGAGGCGGTTTGCCAGAAGATGGCGTGACGCCCGCGGCGCGCGCGTTCGGGGCGCGCTCCGCACGCGTCGTCGCACGGGCTCGAGGGTACCGGGGGTCGTGGCTTGACGCCCCCCTCGCCCCCCGGCGATACTCGTTCGCAACATGTCGCAGCAACCCGTCGGCACCGCGCGTCCCTGGTGGTGGCGCACTTCATAACGGAGTGGGCTGACGGCAGCTTTTTTCACGCGACTCAACAGCAATCCTGCGGCACCAGAAACCCATCTCCGGATAACCCCGGGATGGGTTTTTTGTTGCCCTGATCATTTTGGAGACCGCATTGCAACCACCCTTCGATATCACCGGTGATCTCGATACGCCGGTCTCGGCGTTCATGAAGCTCGCCTCCTTCGGGCCGCGCTTCCTGCTCGAGAGCGTCGAGGGGGGCGAGCGCCTGGCGCGCTATTCCTTCATCGGCTTCGGCGAAGGCCTGGAGGTATGTCTCGACCGCCAGGGCCTGGTGATCGACGGGGAGCGTACGGCGCCGCCGGCCGGCGGCGCGGCACTGTTGGCGGCGCTGCGCGCGGCACTCGCACGCGCGCCGCGCCCGCAACCTGACATCCCCGGGGTGCCGCTCGCCGGCGGCCTGGTCGGCTACGCTGCCTACGACGTGGTGCGCCACTTCGAGCGGCTGCCCGCGTCCGCGGCTCGCGACGCCGGCGTACCCGCCCTGCACTACGTCGCCCCGCGCTCGGTGCTGGTGTTCGATCACCTGACACGCGGGATTGCGCTGCTGCATGCGGGCTCGGCGGCCGAGCGCCGTGCACTGCGCGCGGAGGTGGTGCGGGCGCTGCGCGGTGCGTTGCCCCACCCGCAGCGGCCGGCCCGCTATGCGCCGCCGCAGGCCGCCTATACGCGCGCGGACTACATGGCGGCCGTGCGCCGCACGCAGGAGTACATCGCCGCCGGCGACGTGTATCAGCTGGTGCTCGCGAGCCGCTTCAGCGGGCGGCATCAGCTCGATCCGTTCCAGGCGTATCGCGCCCTGCGACACATCAACCCCTCGCCCTACATGTATTACTGCGCGCTCGGCGAGGTGACGGTCGTGGGCTCCTCACCCGAGGCGCTGGTAAAGCTCAACGCGCGCTGCGCGCAGCTGCGTCCGATCGCCGGCACCCGGCCGCGGGCGGCGGATGCCGCGCTCGATCGCGAGCGCGAGGCGGAGCTGCTGGCCGATCCCAAGGAGAACGCCGAGCACGTCATGCTTGTGGATCTCGCGCGCAACGACCTCGGGCGCGTGGCACGCGCCGGCAGCGTCCGTGTCGATCCCTACCGCTCGATCGAGCGCTACAGTCACGTCATGCACATGGTGAGTGGCGTGCAGGGCGATCTCGCCGACGGCCGCGACGCCTTCGACCTGTTCGCCGCCGCCTTCCCCGCCGGCACACTCGTGGGCGCCCCCAAGGTGCGTGCCATGCAGATCATCGATGAGCTCGAGCCGGTGAGCCGCGGCCTCTATGGCGGTACGGTCGGCTACTTCGGCGCCCGCGGTGATATGGATCACGCCATCACCATCCGCACGCTGGTGTTCCGCGGTGATGAGTTCAGCTACCAGGCAGGTGCCGGCATCGTCGCCGACAGCGTCCCCGAGACCGAGCACGAAGAGGTGCTGGCGAAGAGCGCGGCCATGGTGCGCGCGCTCGAGCTCGCGGAGGAGGGCTTGTGACGCCGCGGCTGCTGCTGATCGACAACTACGACTCCTTCACCTACAACCTGGTGCAGGCCTTCCTGGTGCTCGGCGCCGAGGTGAGTGTGTACCGCAACGACGCACTTACTCCGGCGGCGGCGCTGGCGCTCGCGCCGACGCACCTGTGCATCTCGCCGGGCCCAGGGACGCCCTATGACGCCGGGGTCTCCATGGACATGGTGCGGGCCTTCGCCGGCCGCATCCCGGTGCTCGGCGTGTGCCTCGGGCACCAGTCGATCGTCGAGGTCTTCGGCGGCAAGGTGGTGCGCGCCGGGCGGCTGATGCACGGCAAGACCTCGCTGGTGCGTCACGACGCGCGCACGCTGTTCGAGGGTCTGCCGCAGCCGTGCGAGGTCGGGCGTTACCATTCCCTGATCGCCGCGCCGGCGAGCCTGCCCGCGGAGCTCGAGGTGAGCGCGCAGACTGCCGAAGGAGAGATCATGGCGGTGCGTCACCGCACGCTCGCCGTCGAGGGCGTGCAGTTTCACCCGGAGAGCATCCTCACCCCGGACGGCCCGAGGCTGCTGCGCAATTTTCTCGCCGGCCCCTCCGGCGAGCGCTACGGCAATGGCGGAGCGAGCGATGCCGGCGCCCCGTGACTTGCTGCAGCAGCTGCTCGAGAGACGCCACCTCTCGCAGGCGCAGGCCGAGGAGCTGCTCGCGGTGCTCACCGACCCCGCGACGCCGCCGGCCATGGCCGGCGCCCTGCTGGCGGCGCTCGCGACCAAGGGAGTCGTCGCCGAGGAGGTGCGCGGGCTCGCGCAGGCGATGCGCCGCCTGGCGCGCCGGCCCGAGCTGCCCCCGCAACTGCGTGCGATCGACGTCGTCGGCACCGGCGGCGATGCCTCCGGCAGCTTCAACATCTCGACCGGCACGGCGCTGCTCACCGCCGCCTGCGGCGTGCCCGTGGTGAAGCACGGCAACCGCTCGGTGTCGAGTCGCTGCGGCAGTGCCGACGTGCTCGAAGTCCTCGGGTTGCCGATGCCGCTGGATGCGCAGGCCGCGGGGGCTTGTCTCACGGCCACCGGCTTCACCTTCCTGTTCGCCCCTCACTATCATCCCGCCACGGCCCGCGTCGCGCCGATCCGCGCAGCCCTCGGGGTGCGCACCGTGTTCAACATTCTCGGTCCCCTGGTCAACCCGGCGCAGCCGCCGCTGCACCTGGTCGGCGCCTTCAGCCTCGAGGTGGCACGCCTCGTGGCCGACACCTTCACCGGGCTCCCTATCGAGCGGACTTTCGTCGTGCACGGTGCCGCCGGCTGGGACGAGCCGACGCCGGTCGGTCCCTTCACGGTCTTCGATGTGCGCCCGGGCCACGTCGCGACGAGCGTGCGCACACCGGCCGACTACGGCCTCAGCGCGTGCACGGCTGCGGAGCTGGCCGGCGGGGACGCGCACTACAACGCCCGCGCGCTGCGCGCGGTGCTGCGGGGGGAAGACCGCGGTGCGCACCGCGACTGCCTGCTGCTCGGGACCGCACTCGCGCTCGAGGTCGCGGGCGAAGTGCACGACCCGCGCGAGGGCGTAGCGCGAGCGGCGGCGGCGATCGACGCCGGCGCGGCGCATCGTTTACTCGAGGCGCTCGGTGTCGCGGGGCTTGCCCGCAGCACGGAGCACACAGCGTGAGCGCTACTTTCCTCGAGGAAATGGCGGCCGCGAGTCTTGCCCGCGTGCGCGTGGCACGGCAGCTCGTCTCCGAGGCGGCGCTCGCCGAGCGCGCGCGGCGCTGCCCGCGCCCGCCGCCGCTGCACCTCGCGGCCGGCGGCTTCGACGTCATCGCCGAGTTCAAGCTGCGCTCACCCGCAGCAGGGTCGCTCGGTGCGGCCGCGGCCAGCATTCCTGAGCGTGTCACGGCCTACGCGCGCGCCGGCGCGGCCGCGGTGTCCGTGCTCACCGAGCCGGATCGCTTCGATGGCTCGCTCGAGCACCTGCTCGAGGCGCAGGCTGCGCTCGCGCCGCTTGGCGTCCCGGTGATGCGCAAGGACTTCCTCGTCGACCCCTACCAGGTGCTCGAGGCGCGCCTCGCCGGAGCCGGCGGCGTGCTGGTCATTCTGCGGCTGCTGTCACGGGCGGCGACGGGCGCGCTCATCGATTGCGCGCGCTCCTGCGGGCTATTCGTGCTGCTCGAGGCGTTTGACACCGGTGACCTCGAGCTCATGCACGAGCTCGTCGCCGGGTATGCCGCGGGCAACACCCTGCTCGCGGGCGTCAACTGCCGCGATCTCGCCACGCTCGACGTTGTGCCGCAGCGGCTCATCGAGCTCGCCCCGCTGCTGCCGCCCGGCGTGCCGCACGTCGCCGAGAGTGGCGTCGCCACGGACGTGGATGCGCGTCGGGTCGCCGCCGCCGGTTACGGCTTGGCCCTCGTCGGCAGCGCGCTCATGCGCGCGGGCGAGCCGATGGCGCTGCTTCGCTCGCTGCTCGCAGCGGGACGGGGCGCGCGCGGAGTGCGCTGAATGTGGATCAAGATCTGCGGCATGACGAGCGCGGCGGCCGTATCGGCGGCGATCGAGGCCGGTGCGGACGCAATCGGTTTCGTTTTCGCCGAGTCACCGCGGCAGCTCACCCCGCGGGCCGCAGCGACGCTCGCCAAGGCGGCGCGTGCGCGCGTGCGCTGCGTAGCGGTCACACGCCATCCGGACCAGCGCACGCTGGATGAGATCCTGAACGTGTTCCGCCCGGATATGCTGCAGACCGACCTGGCCGATTTCGACGCGCTGCGCCTGCCGGGGGGGCTCGAGCGACTGCCGGTGGTGCGCGCCGGCGAGCCGCTGCCGGCGGTGCTCCCGCAACGGCTGCTCTTCGAGGGTCCGGCGAGCGGCAGGGGGGTGCTCACCGACCTGAACGCCGCCCGCGCGCTCGCCCGGCGTACCGCGCTCGTACTGGCGGGCGGACTCACTGCCGGCAACGTGTCGGGTGCCATCACCGCCGTGCAGCCCTTTGGGGTCGATGTCTCGAGCGGCGTCGAGGAGCGGCCCGGCCTCAAGAGCAGCGCGTTGATCGTGAAGTTCGTATCGGCCGTGCGCGCGGCATCGGCCGCGCCCGCAAGCTCCGCCCGCGAGGATTTCCCATGAGCACAGAGGCTTCCCTCCCCGATGCCGCACGGCTGCTCACGGAGCTGCTCTCCGGCGCCCTGCCCGACCGTCGCGGGCGCTTCGGCCCCTTTGGCGGACGCTACGTCCCCGAGACGCTCATTCCTGCGCTTGAGCGGCTCGAGCGGGGCGTGCGCGAGCACCTGCATTCGGACGATTTCCGCGCCGAGCTTTCCGGGCAGCTCGCAAGCTGGGTCGGCCGTCCCACCGCGCTCACCTTCGCCGCGCGGCTGTCGGCGCGCTGGGGCGCGAGCGTATGGCTCAAGCGCGAGGACCTGGCGCACACCGGTGCGCACAAGATCAACAACGCCATCGGTCAGGCGTTGCTCGCGCGCCGACTCGGTGCGAAACGCATCGTGGCGGAGACCGGCGCCGGCCAGCACGGCGTGGCGAGCGCGGCCGCCTGCGCGCGGCTCGGACTGCCGTGCACGGTGTACATGGGTGCGATCGACATGGAGCGGCAGGCTCCCAACGTCGGCCGCATGCGCCTGCTCGGCGCCCGGGTTGAGCCAGTGACCAGCGGGGATCGGACGCTCCGCGCGGCAATCGACGAGGCGCTGCGCGACTGGGTTTCGGACCCGCTCCATACTTATTATCTACTCGGCTCGGCCGTCGGTCCCCACCCCTATCCCTACCTGGTACGTGAGCTGCAGTCCGTGATCGGCCGCGAGGCACGTGCGCAGCTGATCGCCGCCACCGGCGCCCTGCCGGATGCGGTGGTCGCCTGTGTCGGCGGAGGCTCCAATTCCATCGGCGCCTTCCACGCGTTTCTCGGCGATCGGACCGTCGAGATTATCGGCGTCGAGGCGGGTGGCCGGGGCGCGGGACTCGGCGACAACGCCGCCACCGTCGCCCACGGCCGGCCCGGCGTGCTGCACGGCACCTACTCCATGCTGCTGCAGAACGAGGATGGTCAGATCCAGGAGACCCACTCGGTCTCGGCCGGACTCGATTACCCGGGGGTCGGCCCCGAGCATGCGCTGCTCGCCGCGGTCGGACGCGTCCGTTATGAGACCGCGAGCGATGCCGAGGCGCTCGAGGGCGTGCGACAGCTGAGTGAGTGCGAGGGCATTCTGCCGGCGCTCGAGAGTGCGCACGCGCTCGCCGGCGCCGAGCGCTGGGCACGTGGCCACAGCGGGCGTACGGTGCTTATCTGCCTCTCGGGACGCGGCGACAAGGACATGTCGACCTTGCAGCGGGAGCTGTTGACTCGGGAGCCCGCGTGAGCCCCCGCGAGCGTATCAGCGCCGCCATCCGCGCCGCAGGCACGGGCGGTGAACCGGCACTCGTCGCCTATCTCACCGCCGGCTTTCCGCGCCGTGCGACCTTCCGCGACGAGCTGCGCGCGCTCGCAGCCGTGGCGGACGTGATCGAGATCGGCGTACCGTTCACCGATCCGATGGCCGACGGCGTCACCATCCAGCGGGCGAGTCTCGCAGCGCTCGCGCAGGGGGTGAGCCTCGGGTGGATCCTTGCCGAGCTCGAAGCGCTGGGCGGTATCGACGTGCCGCTGCTGCTGATGAGCTATCTCAACCCGCTGCTCGCCTTCGGTATGACGGCGCTGGCCGAGCGTGCCGCGCGCGCCGGCGTGTCGGGGTTCATCGTGCCGGACCTGCCGCTGGATGAGAGCAGCGAGCTGCGCGCGGCGCTCGCCCCGAGTGAGCTCGCGCTGGTGCAGATGGTGACTCCGGTCACCGAGCCGGCGCGTCTCGCGCAGCTGTGCGCCGGCAGCGAGGGCTTCGTGTACGCCGTGACCATGACCGGCACCACCGGCGCCACGGTCGCCGTGCCGGAGGAGGTGCTGAGCTATCTCGCACGCGTGCGGGCGCACGCCATGCTGCCGGTGTGCGCCGGCTTTGGCATCCGCAGCCGCGCGCAGGTGGCGCGGCTGCGCGGCCACGTCGATGGTGTGGTGGTGGGTTCCGCGCTGATCGAGGTGCTCGAGCGCGGTGAGGATCCCGCTGCGTGGCTGCGGAGCTTGCGGGGCGGCTGAGGGGCTGCTGACATGATGACATCCGCGTCGCGGCCTATTTACCTGCGCGGGGCGCAACGTTCATCTTGAAGCACGTGGCATGACGACCCTGACCATAGCGGCACGCTTCTGTGGCCCACCGGCCTCCGCGAACGGCGGTTACTTCGCCGGCCTGGTCGCGACGCTCGCCGGCCGGACGGTGCGGGTGCGCTTGCTGAAGCCGCCGCCACTCGACACGCCGCTCGCGGTGCGCGAGCTTGCCGACGGCGCGCTCGAGTTGCGGCATGCCGAGGAGCCGGTGGGCGAGGCGCAACCCACGGCGCTCAGCCTCGAGGTGCCTGCGGCGCCCGAGTACCTCGAGGCGGTGGAAGCCTCACGCCATTATGCCGGCTTCCGCTACCACCTCTTCCCGAGCTGCTTCGTGTGCGGCACGCTGCGCGCACGCGGCGACGGGCTACGCATCTTTGCCGGCCCGCTTCCCGAGCGCGGTGTGGTGGCGGCGCCCTGGGTGGCCGATGCTTCCCTCGACGGTGGCGATGGCAAGGTGCGCGCCGAGTTCATGTCGGCGGCGCTCGACTGCCCCGGTTACTACGCGGTCACGCCGGATGACCGTCCGATGCTGCTCGCCGAGTTCACGACGCACGTCGATCGGCGCGTGCACGTCGGCGAACCCTGCACCGTCATCGGCTGGCCGATATCGGTGAGCGGCCGCAAACACGAGGCGGGTACCGCGCTGTTCGATGGCAAGGGCGAGCTGTGCGGCCGGGCCCGTGCGCTGTGGATCGAGCCGCGCGGCAGGGCCACGGCCAATGAGCTGCCGCCCCAAGCGCGCTGAGCGGTGAAATGCCGAGGGTCGCGGAGCGCTAGGCCCTCAACCGCGCACCAGCCGCATCATCGGCTCCGCGTAGCGCGCACCGGCGACCGCGGCAGGCACAAATGCCGCATCGAGCGCCGAGCGGTCCTGAGCCGTGAGTTCCACCGCGAGCGCGCCGAGATTCTCATCGAGGTTCGCTTTGCGGCGCGTCCCGGGAATGGGCACGACGTGCTCGCCCTGCGCGAGCACCCAGGCGAGCGCCAGCTGGCCCGGCGTACAGCCCCTCTCGAGCGCGAGCGCCTTCACCTTCTCGACCAGCACGAGATTGCGGTTGAAGTTCTCGCCCTGGAAGCGCGGATTGTTGCGGCGGTAGTCGTCGGCGGCGAAATCGGCGGGGCTCTTGAGCGCACCGGTGAGGAAGCCGCGGCCGAGGGGGCTATAGGGCACCAGTCCCACCCCGAGACGCTCGCAGGCTTCGAGCACGCCGTCCTCGGGGTCGCGTGTCCACAGCGAGTACTCGCTCTGCACGGCGGTAATGCGATGCACGCGCTGCGCGCGCTCGAGCGTCTGCGGCGATACCTCCGATAGCCCGAGATAGCGCACCTTGCCCGCGCGTACCAGATCGGCCATGGCGCCGACGGTCTCCTCGATCGGTACGCTGCGGTCGACACGGTGCAGGTAGTACAGATCGATGTGCGTGACGCCGAGACGCCCGAGGCTCCCCTCGCACGCCGCGCGCACGTGCGCCGGGCGCCCGTCGATCACGCGCGCCGTGGGGTCGGCGGCATCGCGAACGAAGCCGAACTTGGTGGCGATGAACGCCTCCTGGCGCCGCCCGCGCAGCGCGCGTCCGATGAGCTCCTCGTTCGTGTACGGACCGTAGGCGTCGGCGGTGTCGAGGAAGCTGACGCCGCGATCGAGGGCGTGGTGCAGCGTGGCGATCGACTCGGCATCGTCGTGAGCGCCGTAGAACTCGCTCATGCCCATGCAGCCGAGGCCAAGTGCCGAGACCGCCGGTCCGTCGCGGCCGAGGGTACGCATTTCCATGGGCGGATTCTGCGCCGCGGCCCGCGGCTCTTCCCATCCGCCGGATGGGAGAGGCACCGCGAATTCAGGCGGTGCGCGCCGGAATCGTCAGTCGCATGCTGCGCCAGCCGCCGTAGCGGTAGTAGAGCACCGCCAGCACGGCGGCAAGGAGCGATGAGATCGGAAAGCTCCACCACACCGCATCGATCTGGTAGCGCGGCAGGAACACCTGCGCGAGCGGAAAGCGCACCAGCAGCAGCGCGATCGTGAGAATCACGAGCGGCGCTATCACTGCGCCGGTGGCGCGTACCACGCCGAACAGCGTCAGCGAGATCCCGAAGAATATGAACGAGCTGGTGACGATGCGGTTCATGTGCGCGGCGATGGCGAGGGCGCTGGAACCGGCCGGCAGGAACAGCCCGAACACCACGGTGTTGAGCAGCTCGATGACGAGCACGATCGAGCCCGTCAGCAATACGCTATAGAGCACCCCGACGCGCGCGATACGCGTCACCCGTTCCCATTTCCCGGCACCGACGTTCTGCGCCGTCATGGCCGAGACCGCCATGCCGACGGCGAAGGCCGGCATCTGGATGTAGTTCCAGATCTGCAGCGCCGCGCCGAAGGCTGCGGTGGTGTCCACGCCGAAGCGATTGACGAGCGTGATCATGAGCACGCCGCTCAGCGACAGCACGAGCATCTGTGCGCTCATCGGGATGCCTTTTCTCACCAGCGTGCCGACCAGCGGCCAGTTCACCCTGAGCAGCGCGAGCTCGCTCTTGTGCAGGCAGAGGAGGTGGTGGCGGCGATAGAGATGGCGGATGAGCGCGGTGAGGCTCACGGCCTGGGCGATGAAGGTGGCGAGTGCCGAGCCGGCGATGCCGAGCCGCGGCACGGGTCCCCAGCCGAAGATGAAGAGCGGATTGAGCGCAATGTCGATGCCGACCGACAGCAGCATGAAATAGAATGGCGTCTTCGAATCGCCTGCGCCGCGCAGCACCGCCATGACGAAGGCATACATGTAGAGGAACGGCAGCGCGAGGAAGATCACGCGCATGTAGGCCACGGCGAGCGGCACCGAGTCCGCCGGTGTGCGCATGGCGATGATCAGCGGGCGGCACAGGAGGAGTCCGGCGACCGCCATCGCCACGGCGATGGCGGCAAAGAAGGTCGCGCTCGTGCCGACGACGCGTTTGGTCTCGCGAATGTTATTCGCGCCGATGCATTGGCCGATGAGGATCGTAGCGGCCAGCGCCACCCCGAAGGCCGCGCCGATCAGCAGGAACATCACGGTGTTGGCGTTCGACGTTGCGGTCAGCGCCGCCTCGCCGAGGTAGCGTCCCACCCAGATCGAGTTCACCGAGCCGTTGAGCGATTGCAGGATGTTGGCGAGCAGGATCGGCAGGGCGAACCGGAACAGCCCGACGCGGATCGAGCCCTCGGTGAGCGAGCGCTGCACGTCAGTTCAGCGCCACAGGCCGTAGAGACTCTGTGCCAGCCCGGCCGCGAGCAGCGCCCACCCCAGCCAGGCGGGGCTGCGCGCCACGGCGAGCCATACGAGCCCGGCGAACAGCAGCGCCGCGCCGAGCGTGATGGCGTCGCGCCGTCGCCCCGCCTCGCGCAGCGGCGCGTCGCGCTCGCGAGGCTCTACCGCCGCTGCCGGGGCTTGCGCGGGGCGGTGCACGCGCTCGACCAGCGCGTTGAGCAGCGCCGGCAGGCTGCGCGCCGCCTCGAGCAGCTCCGGCAGGTGCGCGCGTGCGTTCTGCAAGAGCGCGCGCACGCTGGTGCGCTCGCGCATCCACTCGCGCAGGATGGGGCTTGCGGTGCTCCAGATGTCCAGCTCGGGATAGAGGTCGCGTCCGAGGCCCTCCACGTTGAGTAGCGTCTTCTGCAGCAGGATGAGCTGTGGCTGGATCTGCATGTTGAAGCGCCGCGAGATCTCGAACAGTCGCAGCAGGATGCGTCCGAAGGAGATGTCCTTGAGCGGCCGGTCGAATATCGGCTCGCACACGGTGCGCACCGCCGACTCCATCTCGTCGACGCGCGTGCCCGGCGGCACCCACCCCGACTCGAGGTGCAGCTGGGCGACGCGCCGGTAGTCGCGGTCGAACACCGCGAGGAAGTTCTCGGCGAGGTAATGCTGGTCGCGCGGATCGAGGGTGCCGACGATGCCGAAGTCTACCGCTGCATAGCGCGGCCGCTGCGGGTCCTCGATGATCACGAAGATGTTGCCGGGGTGCATGTCGGCATGGAAGAAATTGTGGCGGAACACCTGGGTGAAGAAGATGCGCACGCCGTTCTCGGCCAGCTGCGGGATGTTGGTGCCGGCGGCCTTGAGCGCGGCGAGGTCGCTGATCGGCACGCCGTGGATGCGCTCCATCACCATGACCTCGGTGCGGCAGTAGTCCCAGTACACCTCGGGCACGTACAGGAGGTCGGAGGTGGCGAAGTTGCGCTTCAGCTGCGAGGCGTTGGCGGCCTCGCGCATCAGGTCGAGCTCATCGAGGATGGTCTTCTGGTACTCGGCGACGATCTCGCGGGGCCGCAGTCGCCGGGCCTCGCGCGCGTAGCGCTGCGCAAGATCGGCGAGCGCGTACAGCACTTCAAGATCGCGCTCGATCACGGCGCGCATGCCCGGCCGCAGCACCTTGACCACCACCTCCTGCCCGCCGGGGAGCTGCGCCGGGTGCACCTGGGCGATGGAGGCCGCCGCGAGCGGGGTCTCGGTGAAGCTGGCGAAGACCTCCTCGAGCGGGCGGCCGTAGGCCTGCTCGATCAGCCGCCGCGCCACCGCACCGGGGAATGGCGGGACGCGGTCCTGGAGCTTCGCCAGCTCCTCGGCGATATCGGGCGGTAGCAGGTCGCGGCGCGTGGAGACCGCCTGGCCGAACTTCACGAAGATCGGCCCGAGCTCTTCCAGCGCGAGGCGCAGCCGCTCGCCGCGGCTCGCTTGCCGGCGCCGCGTGAACCACACCCCGGGGAAGAGGAAGAACAGGAAGCGCAGCGGCCGGTAGAGATGGGTGGCGCGCACGTAATCGTCGAGGCCGTGCCGGAGCAGCACGCGCTGGATCTCGATCAGCCGCACCACGACGCGCAGCTTCACGGATGCGCCGCCGCCGTCACGACGCGCCGCGTCGCCGCTCGAGCAACTCGAGGCGTGCCTGCAGCCGGTCGGCGTCCTCACGCAGCGCCTCGACCCCGCGCAGGAACTGCTCGCCCTCGTTGCGCGGCACGAGATCGCGGCGCTCGTGGCCGAGGTAGTCGGCGAGATTCGCGAGCGTGACGCGCGCCGCGCGGCGGCCCCAGCCGCCGGCGAGCAGTGCCAGCCGGCCGAGCTGATGCGCGGGCACGTCGCCGATGACGAGCGACAGCTCTTCCTCCGGATCCGGCCGCAGCAGCGCGAGCAGCTCACGGAATTTCCCCGCGACCTCGGTGTCGCCCGTAATGACGACGTCGCCTCGCTGCAGCACCGCCTGTGCCGCGGCGCCGCCGAGCGCCAGCAGGCTCAGCGGGCCCCCGCTGAGTGTCGCGTCCGCGGCGGCGCTGCGGTCGCGGCTCACCGCGAGCGTTAGACCATCCGAGGCCACGTGCAGCCGCGCGCAGTCGCGAATCTCGATGGCGAGGCTGCGGCCCGCGAGCTCTGCGACCAGCTGCCGCGCGCGCACCGAGCGCGGCAAGCCGCGGTTGAGCAGGTTGCCGAGTGTGGCCGTCAGCATGGCACGCTCAGGACCGGTAACCGCGGTGCACGGCGACGATTCCTCCGGAGAGGTTGTGGTAGCGGCAGCCCTCGAGCCCGGCATCCTTGAGCATCTGCAGCAGCGTCTCCTGGTCGGGGTGCATGCGAATCGATTCGGCGAGATAGCGGTAGCTCGCGGCATCGCCCGCGACCACCCGCCCGAGCCACGGCAATACGCGGAACGAGTAGGCGTCGTACAGCGTTCTGAGGCCCGGCGCGCGCGGCTGCGAGAACTCGAGCACCAGCAGCTGGCCACCCGGTTTGAGCGCCCGCTGCATGGCGTCCAGCGCCGCGCGTTTGTCGGTGACGTTGCGCAAGCCGAAACCGATGGTGATGCAATCGAAAGTGCCGTTGGCGAACGGCAGCCGCTCGGCGTCGGCCTGCACGACGTCGATATTGCCGACCAAACCCTCATCGATCAGCCGATCGCGCCCGCGCGCGAGCATCGCGGCATTGATGTCGGCGAGAACCACGCGGCCCCGTGGGCCCACCTGGCGTGCCAGGCCGGCTGCCAGGTCGCCGGTCCCGCCGGCCACGTCGAGCGCGCGCTGCCCGGGGCGCAGGTTCGCGAGCGCGAGCGTGAAGCGTTTCCACAGCCGATGCGCGCCGGCGGACATCAGGTCGTTCATCAGATCGTAGTTGGCGGCGACCGAGTCGAACACGTGGCGCACGCGGCGCGCCTTATCCGCGCGCGGCACGCGCTGGAAGCCGAAATCGGTGGAGCGCTCGTCGGTCATGTGCGGGGCAGGGAAATGAGATGAGACACATTCTAGACGATCGCACCGCCGGTGCCGGGCGCCGATCGCGGTTGTTTTTTTTCCTGAGCATGCGCAGAATCGCCGCCGTTACGGGGGGTCTTGGTGCAGCGGGCCGGACAGCGATGTCCGGCCCGCTTTGCATTTGCGCTCATCGCACGCTCGCACGCCGCCGAGCGTTCACTGCGCGGCGCGCGCCTTGCGCTCGAGATATCGCGCCCACTTCTGCGCGCGCTCGCGGCCGAGCTCGTGCAGGTACTTCCACGTGTACAGTCCGGTGTCGTGCCCGTCGTCGAACACCAACTTCACGGCGTATTGGCCCACCGGCTCGATAGCCGCGATGCCGACGTTCTCCTTGCCGATCACCAACACTTCCTGCCCCGGTCCGTGGCCTTTGACCTCCGCCGACGGCGAGTGCACGCGCAGGTACTCGAACGGCAGCTCGAAGTGGCTGCCGTCGCTGAAGCTCACCGCGAGCACGCGCGCCGCGCGTCGCAGACGGATTTCGGTGGCGAGCGGTTCGGACATAAGCCTGTCGCGCAGTATAGGCAGGTCGACGCCCTGGACGGACGGCTTGCTGCAGTGCAATATAGGTTCCCCCCGGTCGCCGGCGGGCTTGCCGAATCGTGTATCGACCACGATGACAATCTGCCGCGCACCTCTATACTCACGGTCCCCCTAGCCGCCCGAGGGCCCGAGGCATGAGGCCGCGGGCACTGAATGGAACCGACCGATACCTCGAATCCGGACTACTACCATCGAGTTGTGGATTGCCAGTGGGCCTGCCCGGCCCACACCGATGTTCCCGAATACATCCGCTTGATCGCCCAGGGCCGTTTCACCGATGCCTACATGGTGAACCGGCACTCCAACGTCTTTCCGGGGATCCTCGGGCGTGTCTGTGACCGGCCGTGCGAGCCGGCCTGCCGGCGCGGGCGCATCGAGCAGAAGCCGGTGGCGATCTGCCGTCTGAAACGCGTGGCCGCCGATCATCGCGATGACGTCACCGCACGGCTGCCGAAGATCCCGCGAGTCAAGAACGGCAAGCGCGTCGCCTGCATCGGTGCAGGCTGCGCTTCCCTCACCGTAGCCAACGACCTCATGCCGCTCGGCTACGAGGTGACCATCTTCGAGCAGTACGGCGAGCCCGGCGGCCTGATGCGCACCAATATTCCCTCGTTCCGCCTGCCACACACGGTGCTGAACGAAGAGATCGCCATGATTGTCGCAATGGGGGTGGACCTGAGGCTCAACACCCGCATCGACAGTATGCGCGAGCTGCTCACCCGCGGCGGCTTCGACGCGGTGTTCGTCGGCTCGGGCGCGCCGCAGGGCAAGGAGCTCAAGCTCCCGGGGCGCGAGGCCGGCGCGGCCAACATCCACATCGGCATCGCCTGGCTCGAGTCGGTGGCCTTCGGCCACATCGACCGGGTCGGCAAGCGCGTGCTCATCATCGGCGTCGGCAACACCGCCATGGACTGCTGCCGCACGAGCCTGCGGCTCGGGGCGCAGAGCGTCAAGGTCATGGCGCGCAAGCCGCGCGGCTTCTTCAAGGCGTCCGAGTGGGAGCTCGAGGATGCCGAGGAAGAGAGCGTCGAGATCATCGTCAACCGCTCGCCGAAGGCCTTCGTCGTCGAGAACGGTCGACTGGTCGGCATGCAGTTCGACCGGATGGAGTACGAGCTCGACAGTGCCGGCCAGATCAGCGCCGAGCGTGTCGTCGGTGAGGAGATCGTGGCGGCGGACGACGTGATCCTCGCCATTGGCCAGGAGAACGCCTTTCCCTGGATCGAGCGCGACATCGGGATCCAGTTCGGCAAGTGGGACGTTCCGGTGGTCGACACGCTCACTTTCAAATCGACCCACCCGCAGGTGTTCTTCGGTGGCGATGCCGCCTTCGGGCCGAAGAACATCATCTGGGCGGTCGAGCACGGCCACCAGGCGGCAATCTCCATTCATCGCCACTGCCACGGCGAGTCGGTGCACGATCGTCTGCCGCCGGGCATGAATCTGCAGAGCCGCAAGATGGGCATGCACGAGTGGAGCTATGCCAACGATTACGCCCCGCTCGAGCGGCGGCTGATGCCGCACGTGTCGCTCAAGGAGCGCTTCAAGAAGCTCAACATCGAGGTCGAGCTCGGCTTCAGCGCCGAGCAGGTGGCGCAGGAGGTGCAACGTTGCCTCAACTGCGACGTGCAGACCGTGTTTACGGCGAAGCTGTGTATCGAGTGCGACGCCTGCCTCGACATCTGTCCGGTGGACTGCCTCACCATCACCCACAACGGCGCCGAGCCGGAGCTGCGTCAGCGCCTCAAGGCGCCGGCGCAGAACCTGGCGCAGCCGCTTTACGTGTCCGCGGCGCTGCCGCAGACCGGACGCGTGATGGTCAAGGACGAGGACCTGTGCGTGCACTGCGGACTGTGCGCCGAGCGCTGTCCGACCGCGGCCTGGGACATGCAGAAGTCCGAGCTCCACTGGCCGCACGCCGATGACGAAGCCGGCGCTCTCGAGGCGCAGCGCCCCAAGATTGCCTGAAGCAGCTAACCCTATGTCGACCGCCACGCGTAGCAACGACTTCTCCATCAAGATCGCCACGGTGAACGGCACCGGCTCGGCGAGCGCCAACACGCTGCTCATGAAGTCGATCTTCAGGAGCGGCATCCCGGTGATGGGCAAGAACTACTTCCCCTCCAACATCCAGGGGCTGCCCACCTGGTACGAGATCCGCATCAGCCGCGCCGGCTACGTGTGCGTCTCCGGGCGCATCGACATCATGGTGGCGATGAATGCCGAGACCTATGCACGCGACGTCAAGGAGGTGGCCCCCGGCGGGTACCTGGTGTACGACTCGACCTGGCCGCGGCCGACGCTGCTGAAGCGCGAGGACATCACCGTGCTCGGCGTGCCGCTCGCGCGGCTGTGCAACGAGAACTTCAACGGCGTGCGCACGCGCATCCTCATGAAGAACATCTGCTACGCCGGCGTGCTGGCGGCGCTCCTCGATCTCGATCTCGAGCGCATCCGCGAGCTGCTCGCCGAGACCTATGCCAAGAAGCCGCAGCTGGTCGATAGCAACATGAAGGCCATCCAGCTCGGCTACGACTACGCGCGCACGAACTTCGCCTGTCCCCTGCCGCTGCACGTGGAGAAGATGGAGCGCACCGCCGGTCATATCATGATCGACGGCAACACCGCGGCCGCGCTCGGCTGCCTGTTCGCCGGAGCGACCGTGGCCGCCTGGTACCCGATCACGCCATCCACCTCGCTCATGGACGCCTTCAAGATGTTTGCCGACCGCCTGCGGGTGGACAAGCAGAGCGGGCGCCGCAACTTCGCCTTCATCCAGGCGGAGGACGAGCTGGCGGCCGTCGGCATGGCGATCGGCGCCATGTGGAACGGGGCGCGCGCCTTCACCGCCACCTCCGGCCCCGGCATCTCGCTCATGAACGAGTTCCTCGGCCTTGCCTACTACGCGGAAGTGCCGGTGGTGATCTTCGACATCCAGCGCGTCGGCCCTTCGACCGGCCTGCCGACGCGCACCCAGCAGGGCGATCTCATGCTGTGTGCCTATGCTTCGCACGGCGACACGCGGCACGTCTGCCTGTATCCGGCCAATCCCGAGGAGTGCTTCTACATGGCGGTGCAGGCGTTCGATCTCGCCGAGCGCCTGCAGACCCCGGTGCTGGTCCTGTCGGATCTCGACATCGGGATGAACGACTGGATGTGCCGCGATCTCAAGTGGGACGACAACTACCGTCCCGATCGCGGCAAAATGCTCAGCAAGGACGAGGTCCTCAAGCTCGATAAGTTCTACCGCTTCATCGACAGGGACGGCGACGGCATCACCGCGCGCACCCTGCCCGGCATGCACCCGAAGGCCGCCTACTTCACCCGCGGCTCCGGCCACAACCAGTACGGTGCCTACACCGAGGACTCATCCGAGTACCAGGCGGTGCTCGATCGGCTGATGAAGAAATGGGCCACGGCGAAGCGCCTGCTGCCGCGGGCGGTTATCGATGCCACGGGGGGCAGCCGCGTGGGGCTGGTGTCGCTCGGCAGCTGCGACGGCGCGATCCGCGAGGCGCTCGATGTGCTCCGCGGCCACGGCGTCGGCCTCGACTACATGCGCGTGCGCTCGTTCCCCTTCACCGAGGACGTCGAGAAATTCCTCGCCGCACACGAGCTGTTGTTCGTGGTGGAGCAGAACCGCGACGCACAGCTGCGCGCGCTGCTCACCCTCGAGACGGCGGTCGACAAGGCGAAGCTGCGCTCGCTGCTGCACTACAGCGGCCTGCCGATCTCCTCGAACTTCATCGTCGAGGGCGTGCTCGCTGAGCTCAAGCCCGCGAGCCTGTCGCAAAAGGGCGCCGCGCATGGCTGACCTCACCCGCCGGCACCCCCGCGCGCCCAACACCGTGAGAGAGACCTGAGATGACCTACCTCGCCAAGCCCAAGGTGGCCCATCCGTCGCTGCCGAAGAATGCGCTCGGTCTCACCCGGCGCGACTACGAGGGGGTGCTGTCGACGCTGTGCGCTGGCTGTGGGCACGACTCGATCACCGCCGCGATCGTCGAGGCGAGCTGGGCCCTGGCACTCGAGCCGCAGAACGTGGTCAAGCTGTCGGGCATCGGCTGCTCCTCCAAGACCACTGCCTACTTCGTGAGCGGTGGCCACGGCTTCAACTCGGTCCATGGACGCATGCCTTCGATCGCCATGGGTGCGAACGCCGCCAACCGCACGCTCTACTACATCGGCGTCTCGGGCGACGGCGATACGTTGTCGATCGGCCTCGGCCAGTTCTGCCATGCCATCCGCCGCAACCTCAACATGCTGTACATCATCGAGAACAACGGCGTGTACGGACTCACCAAGGGACAGTTCTCGGCCTCGGCCGACATCGGCACCCGGGCGAAGAAGGGCGAGACCAACTTCCAGCCGCCGATCGATCCGGTGCTGCTGGCGATGACGCTCGGCGCCTCGTTCGTGGCGCGCAGCTTCTCCGGCGACAAGCAGCAGCTGGTCCCGCTCATCCAGGCGGGGCTCAAGCACGACGGCTTCGCGCTCATCGACGTACTCTCGCCGTGCGTCACCTTCAACGATCACGAGGGCTCGACCAAGAGTTACGCCTACACGCGCGAGCACTACGAGCCGGCGGTGCACGCCGATTTCATCCCCTTCGAGCGCGAGATCACCGCCGACTATCGCGAAGGCGAAACGCTGCCGGTGGTGATGCACGACGGCAGCCGCATCGTGCTGCGCAAGCTCGACAGCGCCTACGATCCCACCAACCGCACCATGGCCGCCGCGCAGATCCAGGAGCGCATGAAGGCCGGGGAGTACCTGACTGGGCTGCTGTACCTCGATGAGAACGCACAGCACGAGTTCCACCAGGTGAACGCCACTCCCGACGCCCCGCTCAACAGCCTGCCGTACGAGGTGTTGTCACCGGGTGCGCAGGGCCTGCAGAAGGTACTGGCGCGCTATCGCTGAGCGGACGCTGCGGTGAGCGACCGCTGCGACGTGGCCGCTGCGGTCGGGCACCGCTCAACGGATCGCTGAGCCGATGGCGTAGCGGACGGCGAGCTGCAACTGCGTTTCGGTGAGCAGTGGTGGACCACCGAGATCGGCGCGCGTGAAGGAGCTCGATACCACCTGCAGCCACTCGAGGGTGAAGCGCCAGTGGGCGCCGGCGTCGTACGCGTAGGCCGCCGTCCAGGCATGCCCGCTCTGCGCGCCGTAGCCCTCGGCGCCGATCGAGTCGACCTCGAAGCGATCGTAGCGCGCACTCAGCGTGCTGCGGCCGAAGCGCTCGGAGAGTAGCGCGTATGCGGCGCGAAACGGCCAGCTCTGCGGCCAGCCCTCGCCCGCCGTCGTGGTCTCGCCATCGAGCCACTGGGCGATTGCCGTCCAGCCGTGCTCGGCCTCGAGACGCACGCCGGCGCTGTTGAAGGTCGTATGCCAGGCATAGAAGTCGGAGAGCTCGTCCTGCGCATAAGGGTCGGCACGGTTGTCGTAGTGCAACGCACGCAGCACCACGCGATCGAGGTAGCGTGCCTCGAAGCCGCCGTAGAACCCTTCACGGTGGTCGAGCTGCAGGAAGGGCTCCGCGCCGTAGAGCGGCGGCGATGAGGGTTGTCCGACGCGTCCGAAGAGTGGCGTCTGCCGGTCGGTGAGCGAGAAGCCGTTCGTCGACAGCACCGAGCCCGCCCCCTCGTTCCAGCCGAACACCGCCCCGGTGATGCCAAAATCGAAGTCGTGACCGCTGCGTGTGCCGAGCCAGTCGAGCGTGCCTTCGAGTCCGATGGTGCGCACCTCAACGGCGAGCCAGGCGTCGATGGCCGAATACGACAGCGTGTAGGGTGACTCCCAGCCCGCCGCGCGGTTCTCGAGGGAGATGGGCGCGTAGAAGCCGCCTGCCTTGAGGCGAAAGCGCCAGCCCTGGCGCGGATAGGGACGAAATAGCAGGTACGCCTCTGTCACTCCGACGGGGCTTCGGTCCTTGTCGTCGAACATGGAGGCGTCGAGGTGCGCGCTCCACACCTCGCCGAGCGGCTGCGTGACGGCGAAGCGCACCCGCCCCAGCTCGAGCCCGGACTCCTCGCTCCCGTAACGCACGGTGCCGAGTCCGCCGTCCATGAACGGCGGGTTGGCATCCGAGCTCACCAGCCGCGCATCGAGGCTCAGCTCCCAGTCGGTCGCGCGGGCCGGCGCACTCGCGCTGAGCAGCGCGAAGCCGCTGACCATGACCGTGGCGAGGACGATGCTGCGGCGTGGTGCCCCGGCGAGCGCTGCGCACGTTTGCTGCAGGGTTGGTGTTCGTCGTGGGTGCAGACTCATGCCGCGGCGCCTTCAGTAATCCCAGGAGTGCGGCCGGTCCGCGAGCGGCGCCGGCTGCAGAGGCTTCGACAGGTGCACGGTCAGGTCGGCGCGATCGCTGTCGCCGACCGTGAGCTCACGCTCGAGGTCCGCCGCGCTCTCGCGCAACCGCGGGTGCCACAGGGTCACGCGGTAGCGCCCGCGCGGCACTTCCGCCGACCAGGTGCCGGCGTCGTCGGTGCGCCCGTACCAGGGTGCGTCCGTCACCAGCAGGTAGGCGAGCATCTCGTCGTGAATGTTGCAGCCGAGCGTAACCACGCCCGCCTGATCGAAGTGCACCGGTGGGTAGGGCTTGCCGCGGTAGAGCGGCAGCTGAAAGCGCTTGGCCGGAGAGAACGAGTAGATCTGGTGACTGACGGAGTCGCTATTGGGGAACTCCACCGTCGAGCCGACGGGGACCACCAGCAGGTCGGGCACGAAGGCCCGATTGATCTGGTCCATCACCGCGCGCACCGGCGCGGCCCGGCGCCCCGAGATGTCCAGCGAGCGTAGCGTGACCACTGCGCCGGGGAGGGCCCGGCCGTCCGGCATCTCGACGCGCACGACCAGTAGGGCGGCGGGCGCGGCTCCCGCCGCCGCGAACAGCGCCTCGAGCAGTGCGGCGAGCAGCCACAGGAACGCCCCGGCCGCTGCGGCCGCCGATCGCCGTCGACGCGCTCGTGCCGGAGGTCTCATTCCCGCACTCGGATCCTCGCGGTAGGGCCTGCAGGGCTCTTACGATGGGCGGCATATTCGAGCGGCTTTGATGGGCAGTTTCCGCAACCGGCTTCTCGTGCTGATCATCGGCCTGGTGATCGTCACGCAAACTGTGACGCTTGCCGCAGTGCTCGTGAGCACCCGTCGGACCGTGGAGACGCGCGCCGCCGAGCAGTTACGGGCCGGGGGTACGCTGGTCGAGCACCTGATTCGCTTCCGCGCCGGTCAGCTCGCCAGCGGGGTCGCCGTGCTGGCCGCCGATTTCGGCTTCCGCGAGGCGGTCGCCAGCGGGCACAACCCCACGATCCTCTCCGCGGCGCGCAACCATGCGCAGCGCATCGGTGCCGACCTGGTACTGCTGCTCGACACCCACGGCAGTGTGCTGGCCTCCACCGAGCCGGCCGCAGCCGATGCCGGCGTTTCGCTCGCGGGTCTGCTGGAGGACGCGGCCAGTGAGCGCGACGAGCCGAACTTCCGTGTGTTCGGTGGGCGTTCCTACCAGTTCTTCCTCGCGCCGGTACGAACGCCGGAGACGATCGCCTGGGTGGCGATGGGCTTTGCGACTGACGATGCGTTCGCCGCGCGTATCCGCGTCCTGGTCGGCTCGCAGGTCGCCATGGTGATGCGGGGATCCGACGGGCTCACGCACGTTGCCACCACGTTGCCCGCGCTGCGCACCGCGGCCGGCGCGCCCGCGCTCAGCGTGCGCGCCGACGACTCGGTCGCGCCCATCGTCCATCTCGCCTCGGCCGACTACCTGAGCTTCGCCCGACGCCTCGAGGTGCGCGGCGACTCGATCGAAGTCGTATTGCTGAAGCCGCTGCGGGAGGTGCTCGCCCCTTATCGCGAGCTGCGTGATGCCATGCTGCTGATCGACGGCATCGCGCTGCTGCTGGCGGCGGTGCTCGGCGTGCTGATCGGGCGCGGCGCCACACGGCCCATCAGCGAGCTGATGCGCGCCGCGCAGCGCATCGAGCGTGGGCAGTACGAGACCGCGGTCGACGTGTCGGGTGGGCAGGAGTTCCGCCGCCTCGCCGCGACCTTCAACGCCATGCAGAGCAACATCGCCGCCCGCGAAGCGGACATCACCTACCACGCCCACCACGATCCGCTCACGGGACTGCCGAACCGGACGTTGGTGAAACGTACCCTCGAGACGCTACTCGGCGGCAGCGCCCGCGAGGCGGGGGTAGCGCTCCTGCTGATCGAGCTCTCGAACCTGCGCGAGATCAACGGCTCCCTCGGGCATCCGGTGGGCGATGACGTGCTGCGCGAGGCGGCGCGCCGGCTGCAGCAGAGTATGACCGCCGGCGACACCGTGGCGCGCCTCGCGGAGACGCAGTTCCTCGTGCTCGCGCCCGGCTGCTCTGCGGAGCGCTCCTTGCTTTACGCCGGGCAGCTCGCGACTGTGATACGCAGCGGCTTTCACCTCGCGGGCGTGAGCCTCGACCTGCGCCTCGCGTGTGGCGTGTGCCTCAATCCCGCCCACGGCGCCAGCGCGGACGAGCTGCTGCAGCGCGTGCAGGTTGCGCTCGAGGATGCCGACGAAGCTCGCGGGCGCGTGGCGATGTACCGCCCGGGCCAGGACGAGGAGCACCGCCGCCGTCTGGCGCTGGTGACGGATCTGCGCCGCGCCATCGCCGAGGACCAGCTGAGCCTCGTGTACCAACCCATGGTGACCATGGCGAGCCGCTCGGTGAAGAGCCTCGAGGCCCTGGTGCGCTGGAAGCACCCGCAGCTCGGGGCCGTGTCGCCGGCGGAGTTCGTGCCGCTGGCGGAGAGCACCGGCGGCTCGCGGGCGCTCACCAACTGGGTGCTGGCGGCGGCGATTCGCCAGATGGGCGAATGGCGCGCGCAAGGCCTGGAGCTCGAGCTTGCGGTCAACCTGTCAGCCCCGGACATTCTCGATCCGGACCTGTGCGACGAGATACTGCTGTTGCTGCGCCGGCATCGCGTGGACTCGACCGCGCTGCTGCTCGAGATCACCGAGAGCGCCGTGATGCGCGATCCGCACCTCGCGGTGCGTCACATGCAGCTGCTGCAGATCGCCGGCGTGCGCTTCGCGATCGACGACTTCGGCACCGGGCACTCCTCGCTGTCGCAACTGTCGGTACTGCCGGTGGACGAGCTGAAGATCGATCGCTCGTTCATTTCGCAAGCCGACCCCGGCGCTGTCACCATCGTCACCTCGACCATCGAGCTCGGGCACAGCATGGGGCTGAAGGTGGTGGCCGAAGGCGTCGAGGATCCCGCAGCCTGGAACCTGCTGCGGCGGCTCGGATGCGACTTCGCGCAGGGCTATCTCATCAGTCCGCCGCTCGCCGCCGCGGACGTGCCGGCTTTCGTGCACCAGGCGAATCAGCTGCTGCCCGACTCGGACTCGACGGTGCGGCAGATCCGCGCGCTCGATCAGCTCGCCGGACGCACCGGTCGCTGACGACCCGCGCGGCGCGGGAGCACCATGGCGCCTGCGCCTCTGCTCAGCGCGGGGATTCCAGCACTGCGTCGACGCGCTGGCGGTACTGGCGCAGCAGCTCGGCGGCGAAATCGGCGAACACCCTGATCTTCGGCGAATCGCGCAGCGCCGCGCGACACACGACGGAGATCGCCTTGCCTGGCGCCGACCAGTCGGGCAACACCACCTGCAGCCGCCCGAGCGCCAGCGCCTCGGCCACGACCAGGTCCATGGCCTGCAACACCCCCGCGCCACGGATTGCCGCGCGGATCCCGGCCTCCGCGGAATTGAAAGCAATGTTGAATGGCAACGTGAGCCGCGCCCGCTCGGCGCCACGCTGGAACAGCCAGCGGTGTGCGCGGCGCGTGCCGGTGGGCAGATAGCCGACCAGCCGGTGGCGGCGCAGATCTCCCGGCAGCATCGGGACCCCGTGCGAACGCAGGTATTCGGGCGAGGCACAGGTGAGCAGGCGCGTCGTCACGACGCGCCGTGCGACCAGGTGCGGCTCGCGCACCGCGCCCACGCGCACCACGAGGTCGATCTCCTCCGCGATGAGATCGACGACGCGGTCGTTGAACTGCACCTCGAGCTGCAGGTCCGGGTAACGCGCCGTGAACTTGGGCAATGCCGGGATGAGTAGCGAGCGGCCGAATTCGACCGGCACGTCGACGCGCAGCCGTCCCTGTACCGAGAGCCGCGTGCCGCGCACCGCCTCGTCTGCGGCCTCGAGCTCGGCGAGGATCCGTTGGCAGCGTCCGAGGTACTCCGCGCCGTCACTCGTGAGGCCGACGCGCCGTGTGGTGCGATGGAAGAGCTGACAGCGCAGGTGCTTTTCCAGGTCGGCGACGTGCGTGCTCACTACCGCGCGCGACAGGCCGAGGGCATCCGCCGCGCGGGTGAAGGAGTGCAGGTCCGCGACCCGCACGAAGCTTCGCATGCATGTCAGCTGATCCATGCGTCCGGGATTGTACGCCTTCTTCGAACAATAAATTCGTGATTAGCTTGTTTTTTCAGACGCTATTCCGGCCTACAGTCGCGCACGTCGCCGGGCTGGCCCGGCGTCGCTGCTAAAGCGAGTGACGGCCATGTTCATCTTCAACCGTCCCCTTGCCGCGGTCGCCGCCGGGCTTGCCGTGTCGCTCGCCGTGGTGTGCCTCGATCGCGCCTGCGACCGTTCCGCTGCGAGCGCCGACGCCGCGGCCGCCGAGGCGCAACTGCGGCTTGTGCCGCGCACACCCCTTGCGGTATCGTCCGCGCCGGTTCGTGACCTTTCCCTTTCCTGCCGCCTGCCGCCCGCCGTAACACTGCGAGTTGGCTTCCGAGTCTGAAAAGCCGAATCGTTCCCGACCAGGTGGCAGTGTGTGCGCCGACCATCAGTGCGATCCTCGGCATGCGCTCCTGCTGATACCGTTCGACTCAGGAGTTTGATTGCATGACGAAGATCTATGTGGGCAACCTGCCTTTCTCCGCCACTGACGCCGAGGTCCGCGAGCTGTTCGCACAGCACGGCACCGTCGAGTCGGTGAGCATCATCACCGACCGCGACACCGGCCGCCCGCGCGGCTTTGGTTTCGTCGAGATGTCGCGTGCCGATGCCTCGCGCGCGATTCAGAACCTCAACGGCAAGGAGCTGGGCGGACGCCCGCTGCGGGTCAATGAGGCCCAGGAGCGCGGCGGCGGCAACCGCGGCGGCGGGGCACCGAAGCGCTGGTAACCCTGCCTAAGGCTGCCACGGGCCGGCCGCCCATGCCTTGCGGCATCGGCGGCCGGCCTTTTTCATTGCGTCCTCGTTGTCGGACGGAGAGTTGTATCTCATGGGCAAGGGCGATCACAGAACCCGCCGCGGCAAGATCTATCAGGGCTCCTTCGGCAAGTCGCGGCTGAAGGATCCGGCGAAGCACAAGAAGAAGGCCGCCCGGGCCGCGAAGCGCTGAGCGTTGAGCGGGCGCCGGCGGCGCCCTAGGCAAACGGCGTAGCGCCGGCGGGCGCGGGCGAAGGCCTGAGCTTGCGGGCGTACAAATCGCGCAGGATCTCGAGCGCGGAGCGGTCGTTCGGCGGCAGCTCGACGCGGCTCGTGCCGAGCGGCTGCGTGCGGCTGCCCCAGCGCAGCACGTGCGCGCCGTAGGTGAGGCCTCCGCCAAATCCCGGCAACAGCAGCAGCGCACCCGGGGCAACCCGCCCCTCCTCGAGCGCCTCGCACAGCGCTACCGCGACCGTAGCCGCTGACATGTTGCCGTAGCGCTCGATGTTGACGTAGACGCGCTCCATCGGCACGCGCACGCGTCGCGCGACGGCCTCGATGATGCGCAGGTTTGCCTGATGCGGCACGACGAGGCTAATGTCGGCAGCGCTCAGCTGCGCGCGTGCCAGCGCTTCCTCGCACGCCGCCGCCATGCCCTGCACGGCGCGCCTGAAGATGTCCTGGCCATCGAACCGCCAGCGCGTGACACCGTAGAGCACGCCGCGGTTGGCATAGCGACCGCCCATGCCCTCGACGCGCAGGATCTCGCGCGCTTCGGCGTCGCAGCCGAGCTTCTCGGCGAGCACCCCCGCCTCGCGCTCGCTCGCCTCGAGCACCACTGCCGCCGCGCCATCGCCGAAGAGCACGGCGACGTTGCGATCGTTCCAGTCCATGAAAGGCGAGATGAGCTCGGCGCCGATCACGAGGGCGTTGCGCACCACGCGGCTGCGGATCAGCGCGGTGGCGGCCGAGAGTCCGTAGAGAAAGCTCGTGCAGGCGGTATTGATGTCGAAGGCCGCCGCACCGGTCGCACCGATGCGCAGCTGCAGACCCGACGCCATGTTCGGCACCTGGTCCTCGTGGCTGCAGGTACCGAACACGACGAGCTCCACCGCGTTGCCGGCGAGGCCTGCGGCGGCGAGCGCCCGCGAGGACGCCACGTAGGCGAGCTCCTCGAGGCCGACGTGAGAAATGCGCCGCTCGCGGATACCGGTGCGGCTCACGATCCACTCGTCGCTGGTGTCGAGCAGCGTCGACAGGTCCTGGTTGGTGAGCACTGCCGGGGGAAGGCACTTGCCCCAACCGGTTACCGCCGCATGGGTCACACTGGCGCTCGCGCTCATAACGGCATCGTTAAGGATACAGGCTGCCGCTACAATCCGCAGCGTGCCGGACTCGACGACGACCTCGCGCCCGCCGGCGCGCCCATGGGGCGCCCGGTTCGTGCGTCAGGAGTGGTTCCTCGGCGTCGGCGGCGCGAGCGCGCTGACGTTCCTGCTGGTCGGCGATGCGCTGCTTGCCGACCTGTCGCAGCCGCTGTGGCTGCTGCTCATGTTCGGCTGGCTGTTCGTGGCGATTCTCGGCTGTGCGCTGGCGGTGGTGCGTCACGCCGATGAGCTCGCCGAGCACCTCGGTGAGCCCTTCGGCACGCTGATCCTGACGCTGTCGGTAACCGCGATCGAGGCGGTGAGCATCTCCTTCGTGATGATCCACGGCGGGGAGCCGACGCTGGTGCGTGACACGATCTTCGCCGTTCTCATGTTGATCCTGAACGGGCTCATCGGCCTGTCGCTGCTGCTCGGGGGTTGGCGGCACCGCGAGCAGTCCTATAACTGCCAGGGGGCGAACGCCTACCTCGGCGTCATCATTCCACTGGCGATGATGAGCCTCATCCTGCCGGACTACACGATCACGACCCCCGGCCCGACGCTGTCGTTCACGCAAGAGTCGGTTCTCGCGCTGCTGTCGCTCGGCCTGTACGGCGCGTTCCTCGTGATCCAGACCGGACGGCACCGCGGATTCTTCACCGCCGAGCCGGCCGAGGAAGCCGCCCGCGGGCCGCCGCACGGCGGCGCGCCCTCGGCGTGGTATTCCGCACCGCTGCTGCTTTGCTACCTGGTGCCGGTGGTGTACCTCGCGGAGCGCCTGGCGACGCCGCTCGACTACATCAACCGCTCGTGGCACGCACCCGTGGCCCTCGGCGGCGTCATCATCGCGGTACTCGTGGCGACGCCTGAGGCGATCGGCGCGGTCCGCGCCGCGCGAGCCAATCATCTGCAGCGTAGCGTCAACATCCTCCTCGGTTCGGTGCTGTCCACCATCGGCCTGACGGTCCCGACCATGCTTCTGGTGAGTCACTTCACCGGCCGCCAGCTGCTGCTCGGCGTCGAGCACACGGATTTCGTACTGCTGCTGCTGACGTTGCTGCTGAGCGTGGTGACCTTCGGCAGCGGACGCACGAACGTTCTGCAGGGCGTAGTGCACCTGATGCTGTTCGTCAGCTACGTGCTGCTCATCTTCCAGGGCTAGCGGCGCGCGCTGTCGGGCGCATAGTCGAATGAGTCGAAGTGCAGCCGCTCGTTTGGGAGGCCGTGGTGCGGGAAGGTGCCGCGGATCGCTTCGATCATCGCCGGCGGTCCCGCCGCGTAGACGTCGAACTCCCGCAGGTCCGGATAGTCGGCAAGCACGGCCTCGTGCACCCAGCCGCTGCGGTGATGCGCCGCCTCGCCCGGCGAGGCCTCGGAGAGCACCGCGGTGAAGGCGAATCGCGGGTGGCGTGCTGTCCAGCCGAGCACCAGCGACTCCTCGTACACGTCGCGTACATGGCGAGCGCCCCAGTAGAGGTGAATGAGGCGCGCGCCGCCGCGCTCGAGCGCGTGGCGCAGCATCGACTTCAGCGGTGCAAATCCGGTGCCGCCGGCAATCATGAGCGCGGGCCGCGGATCGTCGCGGTAGACGAACTGGCCGATCGGCCCCTCGATGCGCAGCAGCGAGCCCACGCCGAGCGGGACTGCGGCGGCGCCCGTCCCGCCCGCCACAAGATGGGCCGTCGCAAGGTCGGCCGTCGCAAGGTCGGCCGCCGCGGGCTCGGCCACCAAGGGTCGAGAGGCTCCCGCCACCGCGCCTGCAGAGGCAAACAACCGTTCGGTGAAGCCACCGCCGCTTACCCGCCGGACATGCAGCTCCAGCAGGCCGCTGTCGTGCGGCGGGCTCGCGATGGAGAAACTGCGCCGCCGCGCGCCCCCGAGCAGCACGTCGAGGTACTGTCCGGGCTGAAAGCGCAGCCGCTCCACCGCCGGCAGCCGCAGCAGCAACTGCATCACATCGGGGGCGAGTGGCGTGAGTGCCGCGATACGGCACGGCAGTGTCTTGATCTCGACGTCGGCGACGCTCGCGATAAGCCGTGCCTCGACCGTGAGATCGCTGAGCGCGTGTGCCTGACATAGCAGTATCTGCCCGCTACCTTCCTCCTCGGCGCTGAGTCCGAGCGGCCGTGCGCCGGGGTAGCGGATCTCTCCGGCGAGGAGTCGCGCGCGGCACGAGCCGCAATGCCCGGACTTGCAGCTGTGCGGCAGGTTCAGCCCGGCAGCGAGCGCCGCCTCGAGCACCGGCTGTGCCGCGGCGACGCGCAGGGTGCGCCCGTGGGGCTCGATGCGCACCTGGTGTTCCTGCGGGCCCATTGTCCTGATCCTGTAACGTGAGTGACTAGACTAGACGTCAGGTACGCTGCAGCCAAGGACACGCGATGTTTGCCAACCCGGCGGCGGTAGAGATCGCCGAGCTGCTCTACAACGCGCACACCATCGCGGTGGTGGGACTCTCGCCCGACCGTACCCGTCCGAGTCACGGCGTCGCCCGCGCGCTGCAGCGATTTGGCTATCGGATCATTCCGGTGAACCCCTTCGCCGAGTCGATTCTCGGCGAGCCGGCGGTGGCGAGCCTCGAGCAGCTTCCAGAGGTGCTCGGTCAGGACGAGCGCGTCGACATCGTCGACGTCTTCCGCCGACCCATGCACGTCGGCGGCGTCGTGAGCGACTGCATTCGCCTCGAGCTGCCGGCGCTGTGGCTGCAGGAGGGCGTGATCGACCCGGCGGCCGCTGAGCGGGCGGTGGCGGCCGGCATCTTCACGGTCATGGACCGCTGCCTGTTCAAGGCGCGCTCGGCGTTGCGTTAGCTCGCCCCCCGCCGCGCGGCAGATCGGCGCTGGCGCGGCGAACCGTCGGCACGTCGTGCGCCGCCCGCGGTTTCGGCTATGCTTGCGCGCGATGCGCATCGCCTTCACGAAGATGCACGGGGTCGGCAACGACTTCGTGGTGTTCGATGCGCCGGCCGCGGACACCGTGCTTGAGCCCGAGCGGCTGCGCCGCCTGGCGGACCGTCACAGCGGCATCGGCTTCGACCAGGCGCTCGTGCTCGAGGCCCCGCGCCGCCCCGACAGCGCGGTCTTCTACCGGATCTTCAACTGCGACGGGGACGAGGTCGAGCAGTGCGGTAACGGCGCGCGCTGCATCGCCATGCTACTGCACCGTCGCGGCCTGACGCGCGACGGCGCCATCGCCCTCGACAGTCCCGCGGGCCTGATACGCGCGCGCGTCAGCACCGGTGCTCAGGTTGCGGTCGACCTCGGTGTGCCGAACTTCGCGCCCGCCTCGCTGCCGTTCGAGGCGCCGCGCGAAGCCGACAGCTACCCGCTCGAGGTCGCCGGCCGCACCCTCGAGATCGGCGCGGTGTCCCTCGGCAACCCGCACGCGGTGCTGACCGTGGCGTCGGTCGCGGATGCGCCAGTGGCGGTGCTCGGGCCGGCGATCGAGCATCACCCGCGCTTTCCCCAGCGCGTCAACGCCGGTTTTCTCCAGATCGTGGCACGGGATGCCGTGCGGCTGCGCGTCTTCGAGCGCGGTGCCGGTGAGACCCGCAGTTGTGGCACCGGCGCCTGCGCGGCGGTCGCGGTGGGCCGGCGGCGCGGGCAACTCGAGCGCGAAGTGCGCGTGAGCGTGCTTGGCGGCGAGTTGCAGGTAAACTGGGCAGGCAGCGGCGAGCACATCTGGTTGAGCGGTCCAGCACAGATATCCTTCGAAGGTCACGTCGAGGTCTAGGACACCATGACAACACGAGAGGCTCGCGGTCTGCCCGCGGTGGATGCCGAAGAGGAAACGGTCGCCAGCTATCTGCAGCGCAATCCGGAGTTCTTCGAGCGCCACCAGGCAGTGCTCGCGCGGCTCAAGCTGCCGCACGCGCGTGGCGGCTCGACGATCTCGCTCGTCGAGCGGCAGATCGAGGTGCTGCGCGAGAAGCTTGCCGGCCTCGAGCACAAGCTCGCGGAGCTGGTGCGGGTGGCACGCGCCAACGACGCGATCGCCGAGCGGCTGCATCGCTTCACGCGGCGACTGGTGCGCGGTGTGCCACGCGCCGCGGTGATTGCGCGCATCGAGGCGGGGCTGCGCGAGGACTTCGACGCCTTCCACGCGGCCCTGGTGCTGATCGGGGCGACGCCCGAGTGCGGCGTGCCGCGCTTTCTGCGCACCGTGCCGGCGGACGACCCGAACCTGAAATCCTTCGAATCGCTGTTCGCCGGCGGCAAGCCGCGCTGCGGCCAGGCGCGCGACTCGCAGCGCGAGTTCCTGTTCGGTCCGGAGGGACTGGAGATGGGGTCGGTCGCGCTCGTGCCGCTCGGAGACAAGGGCTCGCTCGGCCTGCTGGCGCTCGGCAGCGCCGATCGCGACCGCTTTCACCCCGGAATGAGCACGGAGTTCCTGGCACGCCTGGCGGATCTGGTCACCGACTCGCTGGCTGCCGCCGAGCCGCGCTGAAGGGCACGCACCCCGCATGACTCCTGAGGCGCTCGAGTGGGTGGCGCGCTTCCGCCGCTACCTGAGCGCCGAGCGGCGGCTGTCCGTGCACACCGACACGAGCTACGCGCGCGATCTTGCCGCGCTGGTGAAGTTCTGCGATCGCGCACACCTTGAGGACTGGAGTCAGGTCGACTCGCAGCACGTGCGCGCGTTCGCCGCGCACTCGCACGCCGGCGGCCTCGGACCGCGCAGTATCCAGCGGCGCCTCTCGGCGGTGCGCAGCTTCTACGCCTTCCTGCTGCGCGAAGCGCCGGCCACCGCCGCGGCGGCAACGCCCGCGCGCCAGCGCGTGCCCCGGCGTGTCACGCGCAATCCGGCCCACGACGTACGCGCCCCCAAGGCGGCCCGGCGGCTGCCGCGCACGCTCGATGCCGACCAGATGGCGCGGCTGCTGCAGATCCCTCCCGGCGATGTCCTCACCGCCCGCGATCGCGCCCTCATGGAGCTTTTGTATTCCTCGGGGCTGCGTCTCGCAGAGCTGGTCGGTCTCGAGCTCGCCAGCGTCGACCTGCGGGACCGCGTCGTGCACGTTCTCGGCAAGGGGCGCAAGGCGCGCATCGTGCCGGTCGGGCGTGCCGCGGTGGCGGCGCTGCGGGCGTGGCTGAAAGAACGCCCGGCGCTCGCACGACCGCAGGAGACGGCGCTGTTCGTGGCCCGCAACGGCCGACGGCTGGGGGCGCGCGCCGTGCAGGCGCGCGTGGCGTTCTGGGCGCGCCGCCAGGGTCTTGGCGTGCACGTGCACCCGCACCTGTTCCGCCATTCCTTTGCTTCGCACCTGCTCGAGTCGAGTGGTGAGCTGCGCGGGGTCCAGGAGCTGCTCGGCCATGCCGACATCTCCACCACCCAGATCTACACGCACCTTGACTTCCAGCACCTCGCCCGCATTTACGACGCTACCCACCCGCGGGCGCGCCGCAAGGCTTAAGAACGCGGCGCAGCCTGTGGCAGGGCGCGAGTGCCGCTCGCGCTCGCCGCGATTCGAGCGGGCCAACCAGATCGACGGACACCCCATGACTGAAACACCAGCCTTCAATCCCCACGGCACGACCATCGTCGGCGTGCGCCGCAACGGCGCGATCGCGCTCGGCGGCGACGGCCAGGTCACGCTCGGTAATACCGTGATGAAAGGCAACGCGCGCAAGGTGCGCCGCCTGGCCAACGACCGGGTGCTGGCTGGGTTTGCCGGAGGCACGGCCGACGCTTTCACGCTGTTCGAGCGCTTCGAGGGCAAGCTCGAGAAATACGGCAATCTCACGCGCGCGGCGATCGAGCTGGCCAAGGACTGGCGCTCGGACCGTTACCTGCGGCGCCTCGAGGCGCTGCTGCTGGTCGGCGACCCGGACAAGCTTTTCGTGATCTCCGGTAACGGCGACGTCATCGAGCCCGATCATGACGTGGCCGCGATCGGCTCGGGTGGACAGTTCGCGCTCGCCGCGGCGCGCGCCTTGCTCGAGGGCTCACAGCTTTCGGCGCGCGAGATCGTCGAGCGTGCCCTCAACATCGCGGCCGACATCTGCATCTACACGAACCGTAACGTCGCCATCGAGGAATTGAACGCACGCGCGGGCGTGCGGGTCTGACCCTTATGTCATCACTGACCCCTCGGCAGATCGTTCAGGAGCTCGACAAGCACATCGTGGGCCAGGACGCGGCCAAGCGGGCCGTGGCGATCGCGTTGCGTAACCGCTGGCGCCGCATGCAGGTGAGCGAGCCGCTGCGCCAGGAGATCACGCCGAAGAACATTCTCATGATCGGGCCGACCGGTGTCGGCAAGACCGAGATTGCACGGCGCCTGGCGAAACTCGCCAACGCCCCGTTCGTCAAGGTCGAGGCGACCAAGTTCACCGAGGTCGGCTACGTCGGGCGTGAGGTCGATTCGATCATCAAGGAGCTCGACGACGTCGCGGTCAAGATGACGCGTGAGCAGGAGATCGCGCGCGTGCGTGACGGTGCGCGCGAGGCGGCGATCGAGCGCGTGCTGGACGCGCTGCTACCCAAGCCGCGCATGCTCGGCTTCTCAACCGATGAGCCCGCAGCGTCGCGCGACTCCGACACCCGTCAGCGGCTGCGCGACATGCTCAGCCGCGGCGAAATCGACGATCGCGAGGTCGAGATCGAAGTGCGCTCGTCGCCGATGGGAGTCGACATCATGGCGCCCCCGGGCATGGAAGAGATGCAGCAGCAGCTGCAGGCGGTGCTGTCCAACTTGGGTGGCAGCCGCACCCGTACCCGACGCGTCAAGGTGCACGAGGCGCTGAAAGTGATGATCGAGGAGGAAGCCGCCAAGCTCATCAACGA
>DASPWF010000033.1:0-28750 GCA_035621995.1 Steroidobacteraceae bacterium | reverse complement strand
GACCGCAACGCTGTTCGACTACCTGCCGGCCGATGCCGTGATCGTGCACGATGCAGCGCTGCCGCGGTCGCTCGGCAAGGCCTGGGCTGAAATCGGTGCACGCTACGAGGATCGCCGCCACGACATCGAGCGGCCGGTGCTCGCACCCGCGGAGCTGTTTCTCGAGCCGCAGGAGCTGCAGGCCGCGCTCGAACGTTTCGCTGCCATTACGCTCGATGCCTTCAAGGCCGACGACTCGCTCCCCGGGGAGGCGGCCGAAGTACACAACTTCCCCACCAGCGCACCGCGTGAGCTGCGGATCGACGTGCGCGCCGAGCAGCCGTTCGCCCCGCTCGATGCTTTCCTGCGCGCCTTCGAGGGCCGCGTGCTGCTCGCAGCCGACTCCCCGGGACGGCGCGAGGTGCTGCAGGAGATGCTGCGTACTCACGGTCACTCGGTGAGCCTGGTCGAAGGCTGGGAGGCCTTTGCCGAGAGCACGGCGCGGCTCGCCCTCACCGTGGCTCCCGACCTCGAGGGACTCACGCTGACTGCGCCGCCGATCGCCGTGATCGCGGAGGCGCAGCTGTTCGGCGCGCGCGCCCGCCAGGAGCGCCGGCGCAAGCGCGCCGCGGACCCGGAGGCGATCCTGCGCGATCTGCAGGACCTCAACCCCGGCGCCCCGGTGGTGCACGAGGAGTACGGCGTCGGCCGTTACCAGGGGCTGATGCCGCTCGAGATCGGCGGGCAGCCGGGGGAGTTCCTGGTGCTCGAGTATCAGGACGGCGACCGGCTGTACGTGCCGGTGCACGCGCTGCACCTCGTCAGCCGTTACACCGGCGCCGCCCCCGAGCACGCCCCGCTCCACAAGCTCGGCACCGATCAATGGGCGCGCGCCCGCAAGCGGGCCGCCGAACAGATCCGCGACGTGGCAGCCGAGATGCTCGATCTGAACGCGCGGCGCAAGGCGCAGCCCGGGCTGGCGTTGAGCGCGAGCGAGCTCGACTATCAGGCCTTTGCGAATGCCTTCCCGTTCGAGGAAACCGCCGACCAGGCGCAGGCGATCCGCCACGTGCTCGCCGATCTCGACAGCGAGCGCCCGATGGATCGCATCGTCTGCGGCGACGTCGGCTTCGGCAAGACCGAGGTCGCGATGCGCGCCGCCTTCGTCGCCACCCAGGCAGGCAGGCAGGTGGCGGTGCTCGCACCGACCACGCTGCTGGTGCAGCAGCACCTGGCGAACTTCCGCGACCGTTTTGCCGACTGGCCGGTGCGCATCGAGGCGCTGTCGCGCTTCGGCAACGCGCAGGAGACGCACACGGTGCTCGCGGGGCTCGAGCAGGGCAAGGTGGACATCGTCATCGCCACGCACCGGCTGCTGCACGCGCACGCGCGTTTCCGCGATCTCGGGCTGCTGATCATCGACGAGGAGCACCGCTTCGGCGTGCGCGACAAGCAGCGTCTGCAGGCACTGCGCGCCAACGTGCACGTTCTCACGCTCACCGCCACGCCCATTCCGCGCACGCTCAACATGGCTCTCGGCGGGCTGCGCGACCTGTCACTGATCACCACGGCACCGGCGGCGCGGCTGGCGATCAAGACCTTCCTCATCGAGTGGCATCCGCCGACGCTGCGCGAGGCGGCGCTGCGCGAGCTGCGACGCGGCGGCCAGATCTACTTCGTGCACAACGAGGTGCGCAGCATCGAGAAAATCGCCGCCGAGGTGCAGGCGCTGGTGCCGGAAGCGAGCGTGCGCATCGGTCACGGTCAGATGCGCGAACGCGAGCTCGAGCAGCTGATGGTCGACTTCTATCACCGCCGCTTCAGCTTGCTGGTGTGCACCACCATCATCGAGAGCGGCATCGACGTCCCGAGCGCCAATACCATCGTCATCAACCGCGCCGATCACATGGGGCTCGCCCAGCTGCACCAGCTGCGCGGCCGCGTCGGCCGTTCGCACCACCGCGCCTACGCCTATCTGGTCGCACCGCCGCGCGCGGCGCTGCCGCGCGATGCCGCCAAGCGCCTCGAGGCCATCGAGTCGATGGAGGAGCTCGGCGCCGGCTTCGTGCTTGCCACGCACGATCTGGAGATCCGCGGTGCCGGCGAGCTGCTCGGCGAGCAGCAGAGCGGGCAGATGACCGAAGTCGGGCTGTCGCTCTACCTCGACATGCTCGAGCACGCGGTGCGCTCGCTCAAGTCCGGGCACGAGCCGGTACTCGATCAGCCCCTGGCCGCGGCGACCGAGGTGGAGCTGCGGCTGCCGGCCTTCCTGCCCGAGGCCTACGTGGGCGACGTGCACGTGCGGCTGTCGCTCTATAAGCGCATCGCCGCAGCCGATAACGACGCGGCACTCGATGACCTGACCGCCGAGCTGCACGACCGCTTCGGTCCGCTGCCCCCCGCCGCGCAGAACCTGCTGCGCATCGCGAAGCTCAAACTGAAAGCGCGGGCGCTCGGTGTGCGGCGGCTCGATCTCGGCCCGCAGGGTGGCTCGGTGTTGTTCGAGGAGCGCTCCGGTGTGGACCCGGCGACCGTGGTGCGCATGATCCGCCAGGGAGCGCGCGAGTATCGGCTCGAAGGACCGTTGAAGCTACGCGTGTCGCGCCAGCTGCCGGCCGAGGGCGCGCGCTTCGAATACGCCGCGCAGCTGCTGCAGCGGCTCGGTGAAGCGCCTCGCGTCCATTAGCGCCGCGGCTCCGTTAGAATGACGCGCATGAATGACCGCCGTGCGCAGCCGCGCATGCTAACTGTCGCGCTCGCTGCCGTGCTGCTCGCCGCACTGCGCGCTGCGGCCCAGGACACCACCACTCCGGCCGCACCCGCCGCCGCCGCCCCCGGACCGGTCTACAACATCGAGATCATCGTGTTCCGCGCCTCCGGGGCCCTCGGCGCTGCCGAGGACTGGAGCGCCGAGGCCGGCGCACGCAGCATCGCCGGTGATGAGTCGGCGAGCGGCTCCTCGCAGGTCGGGCACTTCGTCGCCGCACTGCCACCCTCGGTGTGGCAGCTCGATGAGCTCGAGAGCCGCCTGCGCGCGAGCGGTACGTACGTGCCGGTGGCGCACACCGCGTGGTCGCAGACGGCGAGCGCGTGGGGCACGCGCGCGGGCTTTCCGCTGCAGAAGCTCGGGATCAGCGTGCCCGGTCTCTCGGGCAACGTATTTCTCGAGCGTGGCCAGTTCCTGCACCTCGGGATGACGCTCAGCTATGCAATGGCCGCACCGCCCCCGGGGCTCGGCGCGGCCCCCGATACACCCTTCACCATCAACGAGAGCCGCCGGGTGCACTTCTACGAGCGCAACTACTTCGATCACCCCGCCTTCGGCGTGATCGCGCTCGTCACGCCGGCGCAGGGCGGCCGGGCACCCGGACGCTGAAGTCGCATCAGTCTTCCCCGAGCAGCTGCGCGGCGGCGAACTCGAAGGTCTCGCCGCCCGCCTCCCGCGCGCACCGCACCCGCGCCCGCGAGGCGGCCACGAACCAGCTCTGCTCAGCGCGCGGCCGGCTGCGCCCGAACGCCGCCGGATCGAGCACCGCGGCGCACGCGCCCTGTTGCGGGTCGCGCACCGACTGATAGCGGATGAGTTGAATGCGCGCGGCACGCGCCACCGCGGCGAATTGCTGCGTACCGGCATAGCTCGTGCGATCGGTCCACACGGCACGGTCACGCGCGAACGGCTTGCGCGTGAGATCGACGGAGGCCGCGGTTTGCACCGCCGCCTCGAACGCCGTGTGCGGCACGGGACGCAGGTCCGGGGTTCCGGGCGAGTCGAGCAGGAAACGCAGCCGCCAGTAGCTCTTTTCCGCGAGCGCGGTGCGCAGTGCCTCCGCTCCGTACCAGACACCGGCATCGAAGGCCGCGCGAAAGCGCGAGCCGGCGTGGGGCCGATAGCGAAATGGGGTGGCGAGCAGGTAGTGGAGGCCGCGTACGCTTGGCGGCAGCGCGGGCTTACTCTCCTCGAGGACGGCCTCGAGCGCGGCCTGCTCCTCGAGCGAGTCGGTGAGGCGCATGGTGGAGGCGGTGTGCTGGGCCTCGACCACCCGCCAGAGTGCGCGCGCGTAGGCGCGTGCCTCAGATTCGAGCGCGTGCGGTGTCCAGGTAGTCAACGGTGCGCACCAGGCCGCCCGGCTCGCGGATGAGCGCAAGGGGCACGCCGCCGAGCGCACTGTTCTCGCTGCGCAGCCACTGCCGCGCGGCCTCGTCGTCCGAGCCCACGATGGCATCGAGGGAGCGGAACAGCCGCACGAAGAGTGCCGCGAGCTGCCAGGGCTTGCTACCGGGCTCGAGCTGCCGCCGCCCGTTAGCGAGCCGCGAGAGAGTTGCGCCGCTCACACCGATGACGTCGGCGAGGTCCGACTGCGCGATGCCGAGCAGCCGCGCCGCGCGCACCGTAGCGCGCGACAGAACCACTGCGCTGTCGGGTGCCGGGCGAGCCCGTGAGGTACGTATGGAACTCATTTTTCTATAGCAATAATACCAGAAGTAGATTCCTGAGAAAAAACTGAGGCGGCCCGAAGGCCCCTTGGGCGCGCGCCGCCCCGACAGGAGATAGCGCGCGGGTCAGTGCGGGCTGTGCGGGCTGCGCCTCGAGTCAGCTGTGAAAGTCGCCCGCCTCCGCCATGACGATGTCGTCCTTGCCGTTTTTCTTCGCGCGCCGCAGCGCCGTCTGGCAGGCCTTGAGCAGCCCCTCGATCGCCAGCGTGCGCGGCGGTACGAGACTGGCGATGCCGGCGCTGATCGTGACGTAGCGGCCAGCACCGGCCGTCGGATGGTGCATCAGCAGGTCGCGAACGCGCTGCTTCACGACCTCGGCATAGTGCGAGGCCTTCTCCGCGGCCTCTCCCTGGGTGAGCACCGCGAAGCTCCCGCCCTCCCAGCGGCCGACCAGATCGCCGCCACGCCGATAGGAGATGCCGATCACGCGTGCCACGCGGCGGATGCAGGCGTCGCCGGCCGCGCGGTCGAACTTCTCGTTGTAGGCGCCGAGATCATCGATGTCGAAGAGTGTCAGCCCGATCTCGTGCGAGTCGCGCTGGGCGAGCTGCCAGTCACGTTGCAGCAGCTCCTCGAAGTAGGCGCGCGAATGCAGCCCCGTGAGGCGGTCCTCCCGCAGCCAGGACGGCAGCCCGCTCGGCAGACGCTCGGCATTCTTCAGCCGATCGCTCGCGTCACGGTGATAGCCGATGAAGTGCGTGAGCTTCCCCGAGGTGCGCACCGGCTGCATCACCGTCTCGTTCCAGAAGAGCGAGCCGTCCGGGCGGTAGTTACGCACCAGCACGCGCGCGGGCTCGCCCTTGCTGATGGCCTCCGCCAGGCGGGTGCGCGCCTCCTGGTCGCGATCGGTCCCCTGCAGCACCCGCAGGTTGGTGCCGAGAAGCGCCGCGGCCGGATAGCCGCACATCTGCGAGAAGGCCGCGTTGACGAAGACGACCGGGCAATCGGCGGCGACGGCATCGCAGATCACGATGCCCTCCGGTGAGCCCTCGACCACGCGCCGCCAGGCGTCCGCCGACCAATTGTTCATGAGTCGTTGCCGGGATCCAGCGTCAGGGCGGGAGCAGCCGTGACGCGGGCGAGGAGCTCGCGCGCCCGCATCCACTCGGCGGAGGCTTCGAGCGCCGTTCGCCCGGGGGGCCCCGGGCGCCCGTGCAGCCGCACCAGGCGCAGGCTCGAGGCCGGCTGGGGCTCGAGGTCCAGCCGGGAGAGCAGCTCGATGACGCTCGCGCGATTGTTGCAGACCGGTAGCATGTCGCAGCCCGCCGACAGGGCCTGCCGGGCGCGGGTTACGACGTCCCCGTAAGCCGCGGCAGCCCCTCCCATGGAAAGATCGTCGCTGAACACTACCCCCTGAAACCCCAGCTCTCCGCGCAGCACGTCGCGAATCCAGCGGGACGACAGGCTGGCCGGGGCGTCATCGACGGCTGGAAACAGCACGTGAGCGGCCATAACGGCCGGCAGGCCGTTGGGAATGAGACGCCGGTACGGGGCGAGGTCAGGGCTGAGGTCGATGGACGGCCGGCGATCGACGGGGAGCGTCAGGTGCGAATCGGCCACGACGGCGCCGTGGCCGGGGAAGTGCTTGGCGGTCGCCGCCATACCCGCCTCGCGCATGCCGTGCATCCACGCGAGCGAGAGCGGGCCGACCGCCTCTGCGGAGGCGTGGAAGGCGCGATCGCCGATGATGCTCACGCCGTAGTCGAGGTCCACGCACGGAGCAAACGACATGTCGACGCCGTGGGCGCGCAGCTCCGCCGCCATGAGCCAACCCATCGCGCGTGCCAGCGCGGCAGCCCCGCGAGCGTTCTGGTCGAATTCGTGACCAATGCGGCGCGCGGGCGGCAGCAGCGAGAACCCCGGGCGGAAGCGCTGCACCCGCCCGCCCTCCTGGTCCACCGCGACGATGAGCGGAGGGGAGCGAGCGGCGTGGATGGCGCCCACCAGCTGCGTGAGCTGCTCGGGATCGACATAGTTGCGTGTGAACAGGATCACACCGCCGACGAGCGGATGACGCAGCAGCTCGAGTTCCTCAGCGGCGACCTCGGTCCCCGCGAGATCGATCATCAGCGGGCCGAGACTCATGCGGGCGGTGCTGGCGTACGCCGGGCGGGCCCGCGCGCGAGCGTGAGCAGCGCGAGCGATTCGACGTGCGCAGTGTGCGGGAACATGTCGACCACACCGGCCGCCTCGAGCGTAAAGCCATGTTCGTGCACCAACACCCCCAGATCGCGGGCGAGGCTGCCCGGGTGGCAGGAAATATACAGCAGACGCTGCGGCGCAAGCTGCGCGAGGCTGCCCAACACCGTGTGTGCCCCGGTGCGCGGCGGATCGAGCAGCACGTGGCTGTAGCGCGCGCGCAGCCACGGCAGCTCTACTGCCGCCGCTGTGGCCAGGTCCGCCACGTGGAACGTGGCATTGCCGATGCCGTTAAGCGCGGCATTGGTGCGGGCACGCGCGACGAGTCCCGCCTCGCCTTCCACACCGACCGCGGCTGCGGCCGAGCGGGCGAGCGGCAGGGTGAAATTACCGATGCCGCAGAAGAGATCGAGCACCGAGCTCGTGGGGCTCAACTCCAGCAGCTCGAGCGCGCGCGTCACCAGCGTCTCGTTGACGGCGCGATTGACCTGGATGAAATCGGTGGGCGCGAACTCGAGCTCGAGGCGGAACAGCGGCAGCGCATAGCGCAGCGGCTCGCCCGCGACCCCGAGCTCGCACACGGTGTCGAGCCCGCCGGGCTGCAGATAAAGCCGCACCCCGTGCGCCGCGGCAAAGGCCGCGAGCCGCGCGACGTCAGCGGGCGTCGGTGGCGCAAGTACCCGCAGCGTTAGCGCCGTCGCATTGTCGGCAACCGCTACCTCGATCTGTGGCAGCTGCTCGCGGATGCTGAGCTCGGTCAGCATTGCCGCGAGCGGGGCGATCAGCGCGCCCGCCGGAGGAGCGAGCACCTCGCAGTGCACGAGCTGCGCCACGTAGGGTGCAGCACGCTCGCGAAAGCCCACCACGACGCAGCCCTTCTTGCGCACGAACCGCGCCCCGAGGCGGGCGCGGCGGCGATATCCCCATGCCGGGCCAGTCACCGGGTCGAGCCAGCGCGACGGAGTCACACGGGCCACGCGGGCGAGCGTCTCGCGCAGCTCGCTGTCCTTCGCAGCGAGCTGCGCTGCCGGGGCGAGGTGCTGCAGGGCACAGCCTCCGCAGACGCCGAAATGCGCGCAGCGCGGCGCGACACGCTGCGCCGAGGGCTCGAGCACCTCGAGCAGCTCGCCGTCATCGTGCTGGCGGTGGCGCCGGGTGCGGCGGAAGCGGATGCGCTCCCCCGGCAGAGCGCCGGCGACGAACACGGTCTTGCCGCCGTGCACCACCCCCTCGCCGTCGTGGGTCAGCCCGCTGACGCACGCGGTCTGCTCGGCGGCGGGCGATGGCGCGGCACTCAAGCGCCGCCCTGCCAGGCGCGCAGGAACTCGGCCAGGTGCGGCTCTTTCGCGGCACTCAGCCAGGCGCTGACGCGCGCCAGCTCGTCCGCGTACTGTGCACGCGACAGCCGCCCGCGCAGCTGCTCGAAGCGCAGATAGACGAGCCAGGTGTTGAGCACGTCGGTCTCGCAATAGCGGCGGATGCCGAGCAGATCGCCCGCCTGCCAGGCGTCCCACACCTGGCCGCCGTCGAAGCCGAGCTTGCCGGGGAGCCCGAGCAGGCAGGCGATGTTGGCGAGTGACACCCGGTAGCGGCCCTGGTAACCCGACAGAACGTCCATGAGGTCGGTGTGCCGCCAGTGGTAACGATTGACGTAGTTGTTGTAGCGGAACGCGGCATCCTCGTCGCCGGTCTCCCAGAAGCGTGGTGCCTGTACGCCGGCGAGCAGCGCCCGGTAGGTGAGCACCGGCAGATCGAAGCCCGAGCCGTTCCACGACACGAGGTCGGGAGAGAACCTCTCGATCCCGTCGAAGAAGCGTTGCACCAGCTCCGCCTCGCTCGAGGCGAGATCGCCGAGGCTCCACAACGAGAATCCCTCCCCGCTGCGCAGCGCGCAGGAGATCGCGACCACGCGCTGCTGCTCGGGTGGCAGGAAATCCCCGCCCCCACCGGCTCTCCCGGGTGCCGACGCCGCGGCATTGCCTTGCCGGCGCAGCGCAAACATCGCCTTGGCGACCTGCTGATCGGCGAGGCCCTCGAGCCCGTAGAGCCGCCGCCCGAGCGCGACGTCGGGCACGGTCTCGATGTCGAACACCAGGGTGTTCACGCGGCCTTCACGTCAGGTCGCTCTCATGAGCACCGCGACCGCCACCACCAGACCGCGCTCGTCGGTGAGCGTCACGTGCCCCTCGCCGATGCCGAGCTGCTCGCGCACGCGATTGCCGCGTGCGGAGAACACCACCTCGGGCTTACCCCAGGGGTTCTGCACCACGCCCACGTCGCGGATCCACACCCCGTGAGCGAAGCCGGTTCCCATCGCCTTGACGATCGCCTCCTTGGCGGCGAAACGCATGGCGAGAAAGCGCTCGCGCCGCGCAGTGTCGGCGAGCTGCGCCTGCTCTTCGGGCATCAGCAGGTGCTCGATGAAGCGCGTGCCGAAGCGCTCGAGGGTATGCGCGATCCGCGCAGTCTCGAGCACATCGACACCGATGCCGAAGATCACGTGCGCGCCTCGCGCATCAGCGCCTTCATTTCGCGTACCGCAGCCGCAAGGCCGACGAACATCGCCTGCGCGATGATCGCGTGCCCGATGTTGAGCTCGACGATCTCGCGCACCGCCGCCACCGGGCGCACGTTGTGGTAGTTGAGGCCGTGGCCGGCATGGGCGGTGAGGCCGAGCCCGGCGGCGAGACGCGCGCCCGCGCGCAGCCGCTCGAGCTCGGTGGCCGCGGCCGCACCGCTCGCCTCGGCGTAGGCGCCGGTATGCAGCTCGACGACCGGTGCGCCGGCCTGGGCGGCCGCCTCGATCTGTCGCGGCTCCGGGTCGATGAACAGCGCCACCCGCACCCCCGCCTGCGCGAGGCGCGCGGTTGCCGCGCGCACCCGCGCGAGCTGCCCGGCCACATCGAGGCCGCCTTCGGTGGTGAGCTCCGCGCGCCGCTCGGGTACCAGGCAGCAGTCCGCCGGGTGCACGTCGGCGGCGAACGACAGCATCTCGTCGGTCATCGCCATCTCGAGATTCATGCGCGTCTGCAGCAGATGGCGCAGCGCGCGCACGTCCTGCTCCTGGATGTGCCGGCGATCCTCGCGCAGATGCAGCGTGATGCTGTCGGCACCCGCCACCTCCGCGGCCAGTGCCGCGTGCACCGGGTCCGGGTAGCGGCCACGGCGCGCCTGGCGCAGTGTGGCCACGTGATCGATGTTGACACCGAGAAAAATCCCGCCGCTCATTGCACCGCCCTTCGCTTCATCGACTTCGCCACCGCGCGCGTGCTGAGCGGGCGCCCCTCGAGGCAGGCGCCGAGGGCCGCCTGCAGCAGTCGCCGCGCATCCTCGAGCTCGCGCGGGCCGCTGAGCGTCTCGCCCGCGAGGCTCAGCAGTGAACGGCCACTCAGGGCCTGCGCAGTACGCACCGTGGTGGGCACCAGGCCCAGCCCCGGACGGAAATCATAGTATTGGTCCGGCGCGAGCGGTGTGCCGCTCGCCGCCTCAACGGCCAGATCGAGGCCGTAGCCGAGGAGCTGGAGCAGCCGCTTCTCGAAGATGCGCAGGCACGGTTCGAGCGCCGCGCCGCTGCGCAGCCGCTCGAGCGTGTCGTGGTAGTGGTCGAACAGCTCCGGCAGCGCATCGTGACGCGTCGTGAGACGCAGCAGCAGCTCATTCAGATAAAACGCTGCGAGCACCGCTGCGGGAGGCAACGGCGGATCCTGCGCGGCACGCTCGGCACCGGTGAGCTGCGGGGCCTCACCCCGTCCGCTCCATGACAGCAGCAGCCGCTGGAACGGCTGCAGCACGGCGCTCAGTCGTGCGGCAGGCCCGCGGACGGCGCGCGCAAAGAGGCTGAGCCGTCCGTGCTCGCGCGTGAACACCTCGAGAATACGGCTGGTGTCGCGCCACGGCCGGTGGTGCAGGACGTAGCCCGGCGTGAGATCGACCCGGCGCGTGCTGCGGCTCATTCGACCCCCAGCTCCTTCAGCGCACGCGCGTTATCGGCCCAGTTCTCGCGCACCTTCACCCACAAGTTCAGGTGCACGCGTCGCGCCAGCATCCCGTTGAGCGCCAGGCGCGCCGCGCGCCCGACGCGCTTCAGCCGCTCGCCGTGGGCGCCGATTACGATCGGCTTCTGCCCCGCGCGGTCCACCCAGATGGCAGCATCCACGATGAGCTGATCGGGCTCGGGGGTCAGCCGTTCGACCTCGACGGCAATGCCGTACGGCACCTCCTGGTTCAGCTCCAGCGTGAGTTTCTCGCGGATCAACTCGGCGATACGGAAGGCGAGCCCCCGGTCGGTCAGCTCGCCGTCCGGAAACAGCGGCGGTGAGAGCGGCAGGTGCGCGGCAATGGTGCGCCTGAGATCCCCGATATTGTCTGACTTGAGCGCCGACACCGGCACGATGGCGAGGAATGCATGCCGCGTGGCGAGCTCGGCCAGGTAGGGTAGCAGCCGCTCGCGCGGGCGCACACGGTCGATCTTGTTGACCGCGGCGATCGCCGCGCGGCCGGACCTCGCGATGCGCTCGAGCGCCAGTGCGTCCTCGGGGGTCCAGCGCAGCGCCTCCACGACCAGCACCACGAGGTCCGCATCCTCGAGCGCGGCAGTTGCGGTGCGGTTCATCGCCTTGTTGAGCGCGCGGCTCGCGTGCTGGTGCAGTCCCGGGGTGTCGACGAAGGCGATCTGCGCCTCGGGTGTGGTGCAGACGCCGAGGATGCGGTGGCGCGTGGTCTGCGGACGCGGCGTGACGATGCTCAGCTTCTCCCCGACGAGGGCGTTGAGCAGCGTCGATTTGCCGACGTTGGGGCGGCCCACCAGGGCAGCAAAGCCGCTGCGAAACTCGGGCGGTGTCGGTATGCTCACGTGGCTCTGTCGGGCGCGGGCCGGGCTTCAATCGCGGCGAGCATGCGCCCGGCAGCCTGCTGCTCGGCACGGCGGCGACTCGAGCCACCGCCTTCGACGCGCAGTCGCAGGTCCGGTACCTCGCAGCTCACCTTGAACGTCTGGGCGTGGTCCTCGCCTTCGACACCGAGGACGCTGTAACGCGGCAGGGTAAGGCTGCGCGATTGCAGGTACTCCTGCAAGCGTGTCTTGGCGTCCTTGAGGTCTGCGGGCTCGGGAAGCGTGGCGAGCGGTTGGGCAAAGAGCCGAGCGATGACCGGTTCGACGGCGGCGAGACCGGCGTCGAGAAAGATCGCGCCGCACAGTGCCTCGAGCGCATCGGCGAGGATCGACTGGCGGCGAAAACCCCCGCTCTTGAGCTCCCCGGACCCGAGCTGCAGCACCGCCCCGAGCCCGAGGTTGGCCGCGACCTCGGCGAGCGGCTCGCGGCTGACGAGGCGCGCGCGCAGGCGGCTCAAGTCCCCTTCTGCCGCGCGCGGGAAGGCGTCGTAGAGCCGATGGGCAATGACCAGGTTGAGCACCGCATCGCCGAGGAACTCCAGCCGCTCGTTGTTGGGGCCGGCGGCGCTGCGATGCGTGAGCGCCGCGCGGAACAGCGCCAGGTCGCGGGGCCGATAGCCGAGCCGCTCGTGCAGAAACGCTTCCGGCCAGTCGCTGGGGGTCATCCCGCCGCCCGGTGAGCCGCTACTCGCCTCCTCCACCGATCGTTACGCGCTTGTCGAAGGTAACGTGCAGCGACACGTTGCCGAAGAGCGGCGCATCGTCGTCGTACTGCGACTCGATCACCCAGCCGCTGCCCTCGCGCGCGATCTTCATATCCTTGGTGGTCGGATACTCGACCATGTCGATCTCGAACTTCTTGTCGATGCTGTTGCGGATCGAGGCTGCATCGGCGCCGCCGCTCTTGAACTCGTTGCCCGCCTGGTCCATGGCCTTGGCGACCTTCATGTAATTGAGGTAGATCGGCGCCACGCGGATGCCCGCGTACAGCACGATCGCCATCGGTGTCAGCAGGAACAGCCAGCCGATGAAGGTGACACCCTTTTGCCGATTACGCATCGCTGCAACCCCCCGGCTGCGCATCACTGAATCGCCGAGCCGATGCGGCTCCACATGGGACCGCCCGAGCGGCCCCAGTCCCAATTGAACCAGATCCTGGTCGCCTTGCCGACCAGGTTCTCCTCCGGGACATAACCCCACATGCGCCCGTCGTCGCTGTTGTCGCGGTTGTCCCCCATCATCAGATAATGCCCCGGCGGCACGTCGCCGACAAACCGCGCCGCGCGCGAACCTCCGGGCGCGTCCTCGTCGCCACAGACATAGCCGCGCACCCCGCTGCGCTTGCACGACGGCAGCACCGGCAGGCGGTCGAGCGCCACCGGGCAGAAGATCGCCTCGTGCTCGTGGCTGCCAAGCCGCTCGTGCGCGAGCGACATATTGACGTAGCAGCCGTCGTTGTAGCGGGGGGGGCCGACGTAGAACGGCACCGGCTGGCCGTTGATGACGATGAGATTGTCGTGCACCTCGACGTGATCGCCCGGCAGGCCGACCAGGCGCTTGATGAAGTTGGTCGAGGGATCGAGTGGGTAGCGGAACACCACCACGTCGCCGCGCTGCGGCTCGCCGATCTTCACGACCTTGCGATTGATGACCGGCAGCCGCAACCCGTACGCGTACTTGTTGACGATGATGAAGTCGCCATCGAGCAGCGTCGGCATCATGGAGTCCGAGGGAATGCGGAACGGCTCGAAGATGAACGAGCGCAGCAGCAGCACCACCAGCGCCACGGGGAAGAAGCTGCGTGCATAGTCGACCGTGCCCGGCTCGTTGACCATATCACCGCGTCCCGCGGCCGCCGCGGCCGCGAGGCGCCGCGGCCGCAGCCACAGCGCATCCACCCCCCAGACCACCCCGGTGAGCACCGTGATGAGCAGCAGCACGGCGCTGAAGTCGAGCCGCTCGGCGACCAGCAGCCGCAGCACCGCGCAGGCGATCAGTACCGGCAGCGCGGTATAGAGGAAGGCCATGAGCGGCGTATCGCGCGGCGGCGCGGGCGCGGCCGTGGCGGCCACGGCCGCCGCGGCGGCGTTGCGGGCGCGGCGCGGGCGCAGGAACCAGTCGTCGATGACGCACACCAGCGCTACCGGCAGCGCCAGCCACGACAGCAGGGTAATGATCGGCATCAGGGACTGTAGCATTGCGGAACCCTAGTGTTTGCGGCCGACCTGCAGCACCGCAAGGAACGCCTCCTGCGGGATCTCGACGTGTCCTAACTGCTTCATGCGCTTCTTGCCTTCCTTCTGCTTCTCCAGGAGCTTGCGCTTGCGGGTGACGTCGCCGCCGTAACACTTGGCGAGCACGTTCTTGCGCAGCGCCTTGACCGTGGCGCGCGCAATGACGGCGCTGCCGATGGCTGCCTGCACCGCCACCTCGAACATCTGCCGCGGGATGAGTTCCTGCATCTTGTCGACCAACTCGCGGCCGCGCTGGTAGGCACTCTCGCGGTGCACGATGATCGACAGCGCATCCACCTTGTCGCCGTTGATGAGGATGTCGAGCTTCACCAGGGGCGCCGCCTCGAAATGACTGAACTCGTAGTCGAAGGAGGCATAGCCGCGGCTCACCGATTTCAGGCGATCGAAGAAATCGAGCACCACCTCCGCGAGCGGCAGGCCGTACTGCAGCGCCACCTGGGTGCCGAGGTACTGCATCTTGCGCTGCGTGCCGCGCTTGTCGTTGCACAGCTTGAGCACCGCGCCGACATGATCGGGGGGCACCAGGATGTTGGCGACGATGATCGGCTCGCGGATCTCCTCGATATCGGCGACCGCGGGCAGCTTGGCCGGATTGTCCACGTACTCGATCGTGCCGTCGCGCTGCGCCACCTCGTAGACCACGGTGGGGGCGCTGGTCACGAGCTCGAGCTCGTACTCGCGCTCGAGCCGCTCCTGCACGATGTCCATGTGCAGCAGGCCGAGGAATCCGCAGCGGAAACCGAAGCCGAGCGCCCCGGACACCTCGGGCTCGTAGTGCAGCGCCGAGTCGTTGAGGCGCAGCTTGGCCAAGGCATCGCGAAACTTCTCGTAGTCCTCCGAGTTGACCGGGAAGAGACCCGCGAACACCCGTGGCTTGATCTGCTTGAAGCCAGGCAGCGGGCTGGCCGCCGGGCGGTTTTCCAGCGTGATGGTATCGCCGACCGGCGCGCCGTCGATCTCCTTGATGCCCGCGACCACGAAGCCGACGTCGCCGGCGGCGAGCTCGCTCTCCACGAACGGCTTGGGGGTAAAGCGCCCCAGCCGGTCGACGAAGTAGCTGCGCCCGGTGGACACGACGCGGATCTTGTCGCCGCTGCGGAACGCGCCGTTCATGACGCGCACCAGCGAGACGACGCCCACGTAGTTGTCGAACCAGGAGTCGATGATCAGCGCCTGCAGCGGCGCCTCGCTCGAGCCACCCGGCGCGGGAATACGCCGGATGATCGTCTCGAGCAGCTCCGGCACCCCCGCCCCAGTCTTGGCGCTCACCCGCGCAGCATCGCCCGCCTCGATGCCGATGATCTCCTCGATTTCGCGGGTCACCCGCTCGACGTCGGCCGAAGGCAGGTCGATCTTGTTGATGACCGGCAGCACCTCGAGCCCCTGCTCGATGGCCGTATAGCAGTTGGCAACGCTTTGCGCCTCGACGCCCTGCGAGGCATCCACCACGAGCAGCGCGCCATCGCAGGCGGCGAGCGAGCGCGACACCTCGTAGGAGAAGTCGACGTGCCCGGGGGTGTCGATCATGTTGAGCTGGTAGCGCTGACCGTCACGCGCGCTGTAATAGAGCGTGACGCTCTGCGCCTTGATGGTGATCCCGCGCTCGCGCTCGAGCTCCATCGAGTCGAGCACCTGCTCTTGCATCTCGCGATCGGCGAGACCCCCGCACAGCTGGATGAGGCGGTCGGCGAGGGTCGATTTGCCGTGGTCGACGTGCGCGATGATGGAGAAGTTACGTATATGCCGCATGAATCCGCTGACTGCTGCCGCGTGTTGCCGCGCCTTCGAGTCAGGCGGCGGGGGCGGATTATAGGGAAGTTCGCTACTTCCCGCGCCGGGAGTCTGCCTGCAGGGCACGCACCGGGATCTCCCGGAGCAGCCGCTCGAGCTCCGCCCCGTCGAGGCGGTGGCGGCAGACCACGGTGCCGTCGAGCAACAGCACCGGCACGTCGAGCCCGTGGCGACGGCGCAGCAGCGGATCCGCGTCCACGTCCACGACCTCGATCGGCGGCAGCGGCACACGTGTGCCGAGCGCACGGAGTGCGGTGAGCATCTCGTCGCACAGCTCGCAGTCGCGACGGTGCACGAGCATAAGATGTGCAGTAGCCAAATTCTTCAGTGGCGGGGCGACGGGGACGCCGCGGGATCCTGCGCCTTCACCTGCGTGGCGATGAACTGCACGGTGGCCGGCGGGACCTCCCCGACCGCCGTGATCTTGTGACCATCGACGATGGTGGAGAACGCGGACGAGGAGCCGACGGTAGCGGACTGGGGCACCTGGGAGGTGTCGGACGCTGCCACCTGCCGTTCGACGAACACCGACACCGAGGCAAAGCCGTCGGTGTACACGATGTGGTCGACCGGGTTGGCCGAGCCCGGCAGCACTTGCGCGGAGCGCACCGTCAGGCGAAAGCCGGGGGGTAGCCGCATGGCGCTCCAGGCGAGCCGTGCGGCGCCCGTCGGCATCACCGGATCGTTGCGCAGCCACTGGAAGCCTTCGGTGGACACCTCCGGCCTGAAGGCGCTGTCGGGAATGCGGGACGGCAGCGTGAGGCTTGCGAACACAATCTGCTCGATCACCTGCCCACGCGGGTCGCACAGCTGCGTCTTGAGCGGCATGGCCGTGGCATCGTCGATCCACAGCCGGTAGCCGTAGCGGTACTCATCCCGCGGCAAGACGCTGATCACGTGCGTGTCATGGCGGTTGAGGCGCGTGTGGCCGACCTCGCGGATGTCGTAGAAACTTTCCGTCTGACCGTTCACCGTCGGGAAGCCAACCAGCGGTTGCTGCGGCGGACGCTGCTCCACCAGCACCGTGCGCTTGTCGGGCAGGTAGCAGCTGAGAGCAGACCCGGTGCGGATGAACTCGCGGCCCGAGCCATCGAGCGACACCAGCCGTTCTGAGACTACGCCGTCCTGCACGCGGTGGATGATGCGCAGCATCTCCACGCGGCCGCCCTGCCAGTGTGAGAAGGTGCCGTCGTAGTTGCGCGTGGTGAGTGCGCCGTTCATCCGCTCGAGCCACCGCGTCGGCGCCGTCTCGTGTGCGCTCTTGGGCGCCGGCGCAGGCTCATCCGCCAGCGCAGTGCCGGCGGCCGCCGCGCAGGCGAGCGCCAGGGTCAGCAGCGAGCGGCTACTGCGCAGCGCGCTTGACATCTTCCAGGGCTTCTTCGGCGCCGGCGCCAGCCGGCTCGCTCGCCATGAAGGCCGACAGCAGGTTGCGCCGGGCCACGGGCGTGGAAAACATGCTATGCGCCACGACGTAGTTGGCGAGCTCAGTGCTTGGTACCACCACCGGCGCCATGGCCCGGGGGCGCGGCACCACGTAGCTTTCACCCGGGCGGGCCCCGGAACCGATGCTCGCCCGGACCACGGCGGTGCCGGGCAGCACGGGTGTCGCCGCCGCGAGCGCAGCGGGCGGCTTGCCTGGCAGCGGCACCTGGGCACGCAGCCACAGAATCGAGACGGCGGCAACGCCCGCAGCGAGCCCCGTGGCGGCCACGGGCTGCCACCAGCGCAGGCCTCCCCGGCGGGCCACGCGCGCAGTCCCGTGGGCTTCGAGCGACGGCTCGGCGACGAGCACCGCGCTCACGCGCCCGGCGAGCGGCGCATTGAGTCGCACGCCGCGCTCGGCACGGATGACCGCCCCCATCACCGCGTAGCGGCCCCAGCGAGCCTTCAGCTGCTCGTCGCGCGACAGCCGTCGCGCGAGCAGCTCGCACTCCGCCGTCGGCAGCTCATCGTCGAACATCGCTGACAACTGACTGTCGAGTTCTTCGTTCATCCGAGCTCCTCCGCGCGTCCGAGGCCGCCTTCGAACACCTCCCGCAAGCGCCGGTCGATGGCCTCGCGCGCCCTGAAGATACGCGACCGCACTGTGCCCACCGGGCAGTCCATGGCGGCGGCGATTTCCTCGTAAGAAAGCCCTTCGAGCTCACGCAGCACGATCGCCGTGCGCAGATCCTCGGGCAGGGCGTCGATAGCGGCATTCACCGTCGAGCGGATCTCGTCCGTCAGCACGAGCCCCTCGGGGGTTTCGGAATCCTTCATGCGACCCTGCATGTCGTAGGACTCATCACCGGAGTTGCGGTCGAGCTCATAGTCGATGGGGCTGCGGTCACGCGATACCACGGCGTTCTTGGCGGTGTTGATCGCTATGCGGTACAGCCAGGTATAGAACGCGCTGTCACCGCGAAACTGCGGCAGGGCCCGGTACGCCTTGATGAAGGCTTCCTGTGCAATGTCCTCGGCCTCCGCCGGGTTGCGCACGTAACGCATGACCAGCTTGACGAGTTTGTGCTGGTACTTGAGCACCAGCGCATCGAACGCCCCCTTGTCGCCGCGCTGTACGCGGCGAACCAGACTCAGATCACTCGCATCAGCGCCCATGCGCGCCCTCTACTCCCGGAGAGAAGGCCGCCGCGCTGTGCCGTCGATAGACTGTGACCTCTTGTAAAAGTTCAGCATTTGGGATGGCTCGAATCCTATCGGCAGAATAACGCCGCCTGAGCCCCCCGACGACATAATGCCTTAATACGGCTGACATGTTGCGCCAGGTGGGCGGCGGCGGGCTCGTCGTCGCCCAGCAGGTAAGCTGCCAGTAACGGATCGGGCAGCTCGAGCAGCTCCACGAGCTCCGCCCGCTGCTGCGCCGAGCCGCCGCGCAGCACTTCGCGGGCATACGGCTCGAGCAGCAGATCGAGCTCCTTCATGCCCCGACGGCAATGCCACAGCAGCCGCCGATCGCAGGCTGCGAGCGCGGAGCCTGAACCGGGGCTCGGCAGGGCAGTGGGGGCCTCCGGGGTCAGCTCGCCCGCTCCACCAGCATCTTCTTGATTTCGGCGATCGCGCGCGCCGGGTTCAGGTCCTTCGGGCATACGTCGGTGCAGTTCATGATGGTGTGGCAGCGGTAGAGACGGAAGGGGTCCTCGAGCTCATCCAGCCGCTCCCCGGTCGCCTCGTCGCGGCTGTCGATGATCCAGCGGTACGCGGCGAGCAGGGCCGCCGGGCCGAGGAAGCGCTCGCTGTTCCACCAGTAGCTCGGGCAGGCTGTCGAGCAGCACGCGCACAGGATGCACGCGGCCGGCCGATCGATCTTCTCCTGGTCCTCCTTGCTCTGCAGCCGCTCGGCGTCCGGAGGCGCCGGGGTGAGTGCCTGCAGCCAGGGCTTCACGGACGCGTACTGCGCGTAGAAGTTCGTGAGGTCGGGCACCAGATCCTTCACCACGGGCAAATGCGGCAGGGGGTAGATGCGGATATCTCCCTTGAGGTCCTGCATGTGCGTGGTACAGGCCAGGCAGTTCAGCCCATTGATGTTCATGGCGCACGAGCCGCAGATCCCCTCGCGGCACGAGCGGCGGAAGGTGAGTGAGGAGTCGCTTGCGGCCTTCAGCTGGATCAGGGCATCGAGCACCATCGGGCCGCAGCTCGCCACATCGAGCTCGAAGGTGTCGAGGCGTGGGTTCTGACCCGAGTCCGGATCGAAGCGATAGATGTGGAAGCGCCGCAGCTCGCGCGCCCCGGGGGGCGGGGGATGGGCGGTGCCCTTCACGATGCGCGAGTTGGCCGGCAAGCGGAATTCAGTCATCGCGGTCCTTCAATAGGTCCGTGCTTTGGGAGGAAACGACTTCACCTCGTCCGTCAGGGTGTTGAGGTGGACCGGACGATAATCGAAGCGGGCGCGCTTCGGGCCCTCCACCCACACCAGTGTGTGTTTGAGCCAATTGACGTCGTCGCGCTGCGGGAAGTCCTCGCGCGCGTGCGCGCCGCGGCTCTCGGTACGGTTGGCGGCGGAGTGGATGGTGGCGGTCGCCTGCAGCAGCAGGTTCTCGAGCTCGAGCGTTTCGATCAGGTCGCTGTTCCAGATGAGCGAGCGGTCCGTGATGCGTACGTCGGCGAACGAGGCGAAGGTCGCGCCGATGCGCTCGATGCCCTGCGCCAGGCTCTCCCCGGTGCGAAACACCGCGGCGTCGAGCTGCATCACCTTCTGCATCTCGACACGGATCGCGGCCGTGCCGCGCGAGCCGTTGGCGTGGCGCAGCCGGTCGAGGCGCGCCACGGCGGCCTCGCCCGCATCGCGCGCGAGCGGCTTTTGCAGGCTGCCGGGCCGGATGAGCTCGCCGCAGCGGCGCGCCGCCTCGCGTCCGAAAACCACCAGGTCGAGCAGCGAATTTGAACCGAGGCGGTTGGCGCCGTGCACCGACACGCAGGCCGCCTCGCCCACCGTCATCAGTCCCGGGACGACGCTGTCGGGATCGCCGCCGCGCACTTGCACGACTTCCCCGGAGTAGTTGCAGGGGATCCCGCCCATGTTGTAGTGCACGGTGGGCTGCACCGGGATTGGCTCGCGGGTAACGTCCACGCCGGCGAAGATGCGTGCAGTCTCGGCGATCCCCGGCAACCGCTCATGGATGACCTCGCTGCCGAGGTGCTCGAGATGCAGGTCGATGTGATCGTGCTCGGGGCCGACACCGCGCCCCTCGCGGATCTCGAGCGTCATCGCCCGGCTCACTACATCGCGCGAGGCGAGATCCTTGGCGTTCGGCGCGTAGCGCTCCATGAAGCGCTCGCCCTTCGAGTTGGTGAGGTAGCCACCCTCACCGCGCGCCCCCTCGGTGATGAGGCACCCCGCGCCGTAGATCCCGGTCGGGTGGAACTGCACGAATTCCATGTCCTGCAGCGGCAGCCCGGCACGCAGCACCATGGCGTTGCCGTCGCCGGTACAGGAGTGCGCCGAGGTGCACGAGAAATACGTACGCCCGTAGCCGCCGGTCGCGAGGATCGTCACGTGCGCCCGGAAGCGGTGCAGCGTGCCCTCGGCGAGATCGAGCGCCACGACACCGCGGCACACGCCCTCCTCCATGATGAGGTCGATGGCGAAATACTCGACGAAGAAGGTCGCCTGGTGACGGATCGATTGCTGATAGAGCGTATGCAGCATCGCGTGCCCGGTGCGGTCGGCGGCCGCGCAGGTGCGCTGGGCGATGCCCTTGCCGTAGTGCGTGGTCATGCCGCCGAAGGGCCGCTGATAGATGCGGCCGCTCTCGGTACGCGAGAACGGCACGCCGTAGTGCTCGAGCTCGATCACTGCCGCCGGCGCCTCCTTGCACATGAGCTCGATTGCATCCTGGTCGCCGAGCCAGTCCGAGCCCTTGACGGTGTCGTACATGTGCCAGCGCCAGTCGTCCTCGCCCATGTTGCCGAGGGCGGCGCTGATGCCGCCCTGCGCGGCCACCGTATGGCTGCGGGTGGGGAAGAGCTTGGTGATGCACGCCGTCGACAGCCCGCTTTGCGCCAGCCCGAGCGTCGCGCGCAACCCCGCGCCGCCGGCCCCGACCACGATGACGTCGTACGTATGGTCGATGAGCGTGTAGCTCACGGTGTGGCCCCGAAGGCGACGCGCAGCACGGCGAACACGCCCGCCGCGGCGACCGCCACGTGGGCGAACGTCACGAGCACCAGGGTGAGCGTGCGGGCTGCGACCGCGTGCACGTAGTCCTCGATCACGACGCGCACGCCGAGCTGCGAGTGCCAGGTCGCGACCACGACGAAGATCATCAGCAGCAGCGCGGTCCAACTCTGGCGCATCCAGGCGCAGACCGTGGCGTGATCGAGTGCGGGCAGCGCGAGCAGCGACACCACGAACCAGATCGTGAGCGGCACCAGCGCCACCGAGGTGAGGCGCTGCGTCCACCAATGGTGTACGCCCTCCTTCGCCGCGCCCAGCCCCAGCACCCGGCCCAAGGGGCTCCTCAGGCTCACGACGTGCGGACCCCGGCGAGCCAGGCGCCGCAGGCGATGCCGATGGTGAGCAGGAGGCTGAGCACAACCACGAGCCACGCGCTGCGTCGCGACTGTGCGCGCTCGAGGGCGTGCCCGCTGTCCCACACCAGGTGGCGGATGCCGGCCACGAGGTGGTACGAGAAGGCCACAATCAGCGCGAGGTACACGAGCTTCATGAGCGGTAGCGACAGCACTCGCGCGGCGCGCGCGTGCGCTGCGGCGCCACCTGCGACCGCCATGAGCCAGTACACGAGCAGCAGCAGTCCGGCCGACAAGACAAGACCTGTGAGGCGATTGAAGATTGACGTCGCCAACGTGTAGCGCGACATCTGGTAGACGGACAGGTACGGCGATAAGGGTCGCGTCGGCATAGACTAAAAATCGATGCAGCGGCCGTTCTTTTCCCAGTCGCCGAAGCGGGTGGGCTCGGGCCCCGTGGCGCCACCGATCTCGCGGCCGCTCGCGTGCGGCACGGGGACCGTTCGGCGCTGCCCGCAATCACCCGTCGCGGGCGCGACGCCTTCGTCTCCCGCTCGCGGCGGCGGGCTCTTGGGATCGGACGGCGGCATACCTATTTAGTCTGCCAGATTTCGCACCGAGCGGCCATGAAAAAGTTTAGGAAAAACAACGGTCAACTGACATGCTGAGCGCCGGCAATCTGATCCCGCTCGAGTCCCTCGGAGTGCTTCGCGCGCGCGGCGCCGACACCGTGAGCTTCCTGCAGGGCCAGCTCTCGAACGACCTCGCGCGACTTGCCGCGGAATGCTCGTTGCTTGCCGGCTATCACAATCCGCAGGGACGTGTGATCGCGGTGCTGCGGCTGCTGCACCTCGGGGCGGGTGACGTCCTCGCCGTGTTGCCGCGTGAGCTGGTCGCGCCGGTCGTACAGCGCCTCGCGAGGTTCATCCTGCGTGCCAAGGTGAGGCTTACCGACGAGTCGTCCCGGTGGGTGATCGCCGGTGTGCTGGGCGCGGCGGCACCAGACTCAATCGAGCTGCCGCACGAGGCGGAGCGCGCCACGCGTGTCGACGAATCGATGGTGGTCCGCCTCGCCGGCGAAGCGCGGCGCTGGCTGGTCGTGAGTCCCGAGTCTGAGCGGCTCACTCTCGATGGCTCCGCCGCGCTCGCCGCCCGCTGGCAACTCGCTGCGATCGCGGCTGGCGAGCCGCAGGTCTATGCGGCCACCTCCGAGGAGTTCGTCGCGCAGATGCTGAATCTCGACGTGCTCGGGGCGATCGCCTTCGACAAGGGCTGCTACACGGGACAGGAGGTCATCGCGCGCGCCCACTTCCGCGGCCGCGTCAAGCGCCGCATGCAGCGATTTCTCACCGCGCAGCCTTTCGAGCTGAGGGCGGCCGACTCCGGAGTCCTGGCCGACGGCCGCAGCTTCCGCGTGGTGCGGGCGACGGCGCATCCTGACGGGCGGTCCGAGTTTCTCGCGGTAACGGCACTGGAGAGCAAAGAGAGCACGCCGCGCGCAGACCCTCCGGGGGACGCCGCCGGGACCGCGGCGCCGCTCAACGCGCAACAGCTCGAGTTGCCCTACGCGTTGCCCGAGTGACGTTACCGCGCCCGTCGGTCAGGCTTCCGGCCGCATGTGGGGAAAGAGAATCACGTCGCGGATCGAGGGTGAATCGGTGAAGAACATGACGAGGCGGTCTATGCCGACGCCGAGGCCGGCCGCCGGCGGCATGCCGTACTCGAGCGCGCGCACGTAGTCGGCGTCGTAGAACATCGCCTCCTCGTCGCCGCCCTCCTTGCGTGCCGCCTGCGCGCGAAAGCGCGCCGCCTGCTCCTCCGGATCGTTGAGCTCGGAGAAGCCATTGGCGATCTCACGGCCGGCAAGGAAGAACTCGAAGCGGTCCGCGATGAACGGATCGGCATCATTGGGCCGCGACAGCGGTGAGACCTCGGCCGGATAGGCATAGACGAACGTCGGATCGAGGAGTGCGGTCTCCGCGGTCTTCTCGAAGATGCCGCTCTGCAGCTTCCCCGGGCCGTCGTGCGGCTCGACCTTGAGGCCGAGCTGCTCGCAGCGCTTGCGCAGGTAGGTCAGGTCGCGCAGCGACAGCGGATCGATCCCCGGGTTGTACTCGATGATTGCCTGCTCGACGGTGAGGCGGCGGAACGGCCGGGACAGGTCGTAGGTGCGTCCCTGGTAGGTGAGCTGCTGCGTGCCGTTCAGTGTGTCCGCAAGCCCGCGGATCGCCTTCTCGACCCACTCCATGAGATCGCGATAGTCGGCGTAGGCGAGATACAGCTCGAGCATCGTGAATTCCGGGTTGTGCTGGGTCGAGAGCCCTTCGTTGCGGAAGTTGCGGTTGATCTCGTAGACGCGCTCGAGGCCGCCGACTATGAGCCGCTTGAGGTACAGCTCGGGCGCGATGCGCAGGTACATGTCGAGACCGAGTGCGTTGTGGTGCGTGCGGAAAGGCCGCGCCACCGCTCCGCCCGGTATCGGCTGCATCATCGGCGTCTCCACCTCGAGAAAGTCGAGCGCATCGAGGAAGTCACGCAGGTAGCGCACGATGCGGGTGCGGGTGCGAAACACCTGACGGGTGTGCTCGCTCACGATCAGGTCGACGTAGCGTTGCCGGTAGCGTATCTCGGTATCGGCCAGCCCGTGCCACTTGTCGGGCAGCGGTCGCAGCGACTTGACGAGCAGCGTGAGCGCATCGACCCGCACCGACAGCTCGCCGGTGCGGGTGCGAAACAGCACGCCGCTCGCGCCAATGACGTCGCCGACGTCCCACCCCTTGAAGGTCTCGTAGGCCGAGCCAAGAGCCTCCTGTTGCAGATAGAGCTGGATCTGTCCGGTGCGGTCGCCGATCTTGGCGAAGCTTGCCTTGCCCATCACGCGGCGGAACAACAGCCGCCCGCCGACCCTGACCCGCGTTGGATTGGCATCGAGCCACTCGGCGCTGCGCTCGCCGAAGGAGGCATGCAGCTGCCCGCCGAGCGCGTCGCGGCGGAAGTCGTTGGGAAACGCCGGTCCCGCCGCGCGCAGCGCGGCGAGCTTCGCGCGCCGCTCGGCGATCAGCTTGTTCTCGTCGCCGCCGTGGCCGCCGCCCTCGCCGCCCGGCGAATCCTCGTTTCCTTTTCTCATGTCGGTATGCGCTTCATCTAGACGCCCGCCTTCAACGAGGCCTCGAGGAACTGGTCGAGATCGCCGTCGAGCACGGCCGTCGTGTTGCCCACCTCGATGCCGGTGCGCAGGTCCTTGATGCGCGACTGGTCGAGCACGTAGGAGCGGATCTGGTTGCCCCAGCTGACATCCGACTTCGACTCCTCCAGCACCCGCGCGGCGGCATTGCGCTTGTTGACCTCGAGCTCGTAGAGCTTGGCCTTGAGCATCTTCATGGCGGTCGAGCGGTTCTTGTGCTGGCTGCGCTCGTTCTGACAGGCGACCACGATGCCGGTGGGCAGGTGCGTGATGCGCACGGCGGACTCGGTCTTGTTGACGTGCTGGCCGCCGGCGCCCGAGGAGCGGTAGACATCGACCTTGAGATCCGCCGGGTTGATCTCGATTTCGATGTCGTCGTCGATCTCCGGCGAGACGAACACCGAGGCGAAGGAGGTGTGCCGGCGGTTGCCCGAGTCGAAGGGCGACTTGCGCACCAGGCGGTGCACGCCGGTCTCGGTGCGCAGCCAGCCGTAGGCGTATTCACCTTGTATTTCAACCGTCGCACTCTTGATACCCGCGACCTCACCGGGATTGGAGTCGATCACCTCGCAGCGAAAGCCGCGCGCCGTCCCCCAGCGCAGGTACATGCGCAGCAGCATCTGCGCCCAGTCCTGCGCCTCGGTGCCACCGGCGCCCGCCTGGATGTCGAGAAAGGCGTTGTGCGCGTCCATCTCGCCGCGGAACATGCGCTTGAGCTCGAGGTGGCGCACGTCGGCCTCGAGGCGCTGCGCATCGCGCTCGATCTCGAGTGCCGCCGGCTCATCGCCCTCGGCCGCGACCAGCTCGAGCAGTTCGCTGGCGTCACCGATGTTCCTGGTGGTGCGGTCGATCTCGCCGACATCCGCACTCAGTCGGGCGCGCTCGCGGCCGAGCTCCTGCGCCCGCGTCGGATTTGACCAGACCTGCGGATCCTCCAGCTCGCGGGCCACCTCCTCGAGGCGCTCCTGCTTGCGGTCGTACTCAAAGAAACCCCCGTAGGGAGGCCACGCGTTCACCGAGGTCTTTGAGCTGTCGTCTGAGCTGGTTGACTTCCATAGCGGTCCAGGCACGCGGATGCAACGAGGCGGCCGATGCTAGCACCGCCGCGCCGGCTTTAGCGAGCGGCGGGCAGCAGGTGATCGACCAGCAGCTGCAGCCGTCGCTCGCCCTGGTACTCGTTGACCTCGAGCCGGTAGACCAGTTGCTTGAGTCCTTCCGGCGGCGCGAACACCTCGCCCGCCTCGACGTGGTTGAAGGCCACGGCATCGAACGAGCGACCGCTGCGCGGCACTTCGACCCACATCTTCAGATGCCGCTCGCCGATCACCCGTGCGTCGCGGATGCTGAAGAGGCCGTCGAAGCTCGGCTCGGGGAAGGCCTGCCCCCAGGGTCCCCCGGCACGCAGCGCGTGCGCCGTGTCGAGCGCAATCTCACTCAGCGCGAGCTCCCCGTCGGTCTCCACCGTATCCGCATCCGCCGCGCCACCCGCCCAGCGCGCCACCTCCTCGTCGAAGGCGCGCGCAAACTCATCGAGCTTCGCGCGCTCGAGCGTCAGCCCTGCCGCCATGGCGTGGCCGCCGAAGCGGCTGATCAGGTCGGGGCGGCGCGCAGCGATCGCATCGAGGACGTCACGGATGTGAATGCCTGCGACCGAGCGAGCCGAGCCGCGCAGCAGCGCCGCATCGGCGCTCGCAAAGGCGATCACCGGGCGGCGCACACGCTCCTTGACGCGGCTCGCCACGAGTCCGACCACCCCCTGATGCCAGTGCTCGTCAAAGAGGCACAGCCCGCGCCTCTCGCTACCAACGCCCTCGCCCTCGAGGTCCAGATGCCGCAGCGCGCCGAGCGCCTCCTGCTGCATCTTCGCCTCGATCGTGCGCCGCTCCTGGTTGAGCTCATCGAGGCGCAGCGCCAGACGCTCGGCCGTGGCGTCATCGTCGGCGAGCAGACACTGAATGCCGACAGTCATGTCGTCGAGGCGGCCCGCCGCGTTCAGCCGCGGCGCCACCGCGAAGGCAAGATCGGCGGCGGTGAGATCGGCCGCGCCCCGACCGGCGAGGCTGAGAAGGGCGTGGATGCCCGGCACGCAGCGACCGGCGCGAATGCGCTTCAGCCCCTGCGTGATGAGCACGCGGTTGTTGGCATCGAGCGGCACGACGTCAGCGACCGTGCCGAGCGCCACCAGGTCGAGAAGCTGCGCCACACCGGGACGCGCGCTGCTCGCGAGCCCGCTGGCATCGAGCGCGCGGCGCACGGCCGCCATCACGTAGAAGGCCACGCCGACACCGGCGAGTGCGCGGCTGCCGAAGCGGCTTTCCCTGAGGTTGGGGTTGACGATCACGTTTGCGTCAGGAAGTGCGGGGCCCGGCAGGTGATGATCGGTAATCAGCACGTCGATGCCGCGGGCCCGCGCCGCGGCGACCCCGGCGTTGCTCGAGATGCCGTTGTCCACCGTCACAATCAGCGTCGGCGCACGTGTGGCGGCGAGCGCGACGATCTCGGGGGTGAGGCCATAGCCGAACTGAAAGCGGTTCGGCACCAGGAAATCGACGCTCGCGAAGCCGCAGGCCGAGAGCGCTCGCATCATGAGAGCGCTCGCGGTCGCACCGTCGGCGTCGAAATCGCCGACGATGAGCACGCGTCCCGAGCGGTGCGCGAGCAACAGCTCCACGGCGTCCGCGATGCCCTCGAGCGTGCCAACCGGGAGCAGTCGCTCGAGCGAGTTGTCGAGCTCCGCCGCCGAGCGCACGCCACGTGCGGCATACACGCGGTCGAGCACCGGGTGCAGCGTGCCGCCGAGCGGCGGAGCGCGCACCGCCGGGAGCCGGCGCACGATACGCAGCCTCATGCGAAGCTCGCGAGGCCGGCGCGCGGGCGTCGCCATAGCTTGAAGCGGCTCGTGCGGCCGAGCGTCACGCGCACGTCGTTGAGGATGAGCGTCGCGCGCTCCAGGCGGCCGCGGCGCAACGCCTCGAGCGCCGGGGCGATGAGCCGCTCGTCGAGCCGTGCGAGCGCGTCGGCGGCGCTCGAGTGCGGGGAGCCTTGCAGTTCCGCCGCGACCTGCGCCACGACCAGCGCACGCGGCGTCTGCGCGTGAGCGAGCACCTCACCGAGATGCCGCGGAGTTGCGCGGCAGGCCTCGCCCGCGAGGTGCCACAGACCCGCGAGCCACGCGTCCCGTCCGTAGGCGAGCGGCGGTTGGCTCGGCCAGGCGGTCGCCGCCGCAGGAAGCGCCTGCCCGTCCGCTCCCCAGGGCCAGAGCGTCGTCACCGGCGGCTCGCGGCGCTGCTGGCGTGCCTCGTTGAGGGGCTGCGCGTGCAGCCACATCTCGATCTCCGTCACGAGGCGCCGCAGCGGTGCAGCGGCACCGCCCTGGGGCAACGCCTGCGCCAGATCGGCGCCGACACAGCGTGCGGGCTCGACCGTAGGCAGCGGCGCCACCCCCGGAGTCGTCAACAGGAAATCGCCCGACGGCAGCGGCGTCAGCGACACGCCCGCGGAGCCGAAGGTGTGGGTAAACGCGCCCGCCAGCGCTGCCAGCTCGGCGGCGCTCAACGCCAGCACGCCGCGATGATCGAGATGCACCCGCGCGAGCCCCGCGGTGAGGTGCAGCGGCGTTGCGATCCAGCGCGTGGCGGCTACCTCTGCGGCAGGCAGCTCGCGGACGGCGGCCGCGGCGACTTGCGCCGCGGCCACCTGGCGGAGATCGGGGCGTCCGAGCAGCTGCGCGAGCCACGCCCGCCAGCCTTCGCCGAGCGCCGCGCGCTCACCGAAGCGTCCGGCGCTCTCGAGGCCGCGGAAGCGGCCGGAGCTGAGCGCGGTAGCAGGAAGCGCGCCCGCCTCCGGCGGCAGATAGAGATCCGGGATGACGATGACGAGCTCACGCACGGGGCGCTATCGTACCGAAGGTGAAGTTCACCCTCGAACCGCCTTCGCAGGCGAATCTGATTCGTGGCTACTCCGAGACGGAGCTGCGCATCGGCGAGCAGCACCTCACGCGCAGCTGCATCGTGACCGCGGAGCGTGTCATCACGCCGTGGGAGCCGG
>DASPWF010000032.1:0-14601 GCA_035621995.1 Steroidobacteraceae bacterium | reverse complement strand
GGTGGAACCACGCCACGCGGAGGGCCGATCCGTAGGCGGGACAGTTCGGCGCAGCGCGCGAGCCCTTTGCGGGGGCGTTAGCGTAACAAAATGGGTGAGGAGGCGTCGATTACCCTCGCTCACATCTCACGGTCTCTCCGGCATCGTACCCAGGGCAGCGTGCGCTGCGGCGTGCGCGCCCATGGGAAGTCTACCTGCACCGCTCGTGAGTCTTGCTGTCAGGGCGCGAACGCGGGTCGTGCTTTGTCGCTGTTTCTCATAGGAGTATAGTTCCGGCCGTCTGCAGACATGCCTGAGGGGATTGTCATGGCTGATGTGACACGGCGCGAGTTCCTGAAGGTAACGAGCGCATCCTTGGCCGGCTCGAGCCTGGTGTTGCTCGGGTTCTCCCCCACCGCAGCGCTTGCCGAGGTGCGGGAATTCAAACTGAGCCGCGCTACCGAGACGCGCAACACCTGTCCTTACTGTTCCGTCGCGTGTGGTGTTCTGATGTACAGCCTGGGCGATCGCGCCAAGAATGCCCGCGCGAGCGTCTTTCACATCGAGGGCGACCCGGACCACCCGGTCAATCGCGGCACCTTGTGCCCGAAGGGCGCCGCGCTCATCGACTTCATCCACAGCCCGAGCCGCCTCACGCACCCGCAGTACCGCGCCGCAGGCTCCAATCACTGGGAGCGGATTTCCTGGGACGACGCCCTGGAGCGCATCGCCAAGCTCATGAAGCAGGACCGGGATGCGAACTTCGTGGCGAAGAACGCAGACGGGCTGACCGTCAATCGCTGGCTGACGACCGGCATGCTGGCCGCGTCCGCCAGCAGTAACGAAGTCGGTTATCTCACGCACAAGGTGATCCGCAGCCTCGGCATCCTCGCCTTCGACAATCAAGCGCGTGTGTGACACGGCCCGACGGTGGCAGGTCTTGCCCCGACGTTTGGCCGTGGAGCGATGACGAATCACTGGGTCGACATCAGGAATGCCGACATCGTTCTCATCATGGGCGGCAACGCCGCCGAGGCCCACCCCTGCGGCTTCAAGTGGGTCACCGAAGCCAAGGCGCACAACAAGGCGCGGCTGATCGTCGTCGATCCGCGCTTTACGCGCTCGGCTTCGGTGGCCGACGTCTATGCACCGATCCGCACCGGCACGGACATCGCCTTCCTCGGCGCAGTGATGAACTACCTCCTCACCGAGGACAAGATCCAGCACGAATACGTCAAGAACTACACCGACATGAGCTTCATCGTGCGCGAGGACTTCGCCTTCGCCGACGGGCTCTATTCCGGTTACAACGCGGACAAACACAGTTACGACAAATCCAGCTGGGAGTACGAAATCGGCGCTGATGGCTACGTCAAGGTCGACCCCGAGCTCATGCATCCGCGCTGCGTGTACCAGCTCATGAAGAGCCACTACGCGCGCTACACGCCGGAGATGGTGGAGCGCGTTTGCGGCACGCCGAAGGAGAAGTTCCTGCAGGTGTGCGAGATGATCGGCTCGACCGCGACCACCAATCGTGCCATGACCATCATGTACGCGCTCGGCTGGACGCAGCACTCGGTCGGCTCACAGATGATCCGTGCCGGCGCCATGATGCAGCTGCTGCTCGGCAACATCGGAATCGCCGGTGGCGGCATGAACGCGCTGCGCGGACACTCCAACATCCAGGGGCTCACCGATCTCGGCTTGATGTCGAACCTGCTGCCCGGATACCTGACGCTCCCGGGCGAGAAGGAGCAGGATTACGAGAAGTACGTGGCGGCACGCGCCTTCAAGCCGCTGCGCCCCAACCAGCTCAGCTACTGGCAGAACTACAACAAGTTCTACGTGAGCCTCATGAAGGCGTGGTGGGGCGATGCGGCCACCGCCGACAACCACTGGGGCTACGACTACCTGCCGAAGCTCGACAAGGGCTACGACATGCTCCAGACCTTCGAGCTGATGAGCCAGGGCAAGATGAACGGCTACATCTGCCAGGGCTTCAATCCGCTCGCCGCGGCACCCAACAAGGCGAAGATGAACGGCGCCCTGGCGAGCCTCAAATTCCTCGTCGTGATGGACCCGCTGGCCACCGAGACGAGTGAGTTCTGGAGCAATTTCGGCGAGCACAACAACGTCGATCCGACCAAGATCAGCACCGAGGTCTTCCGTCTGCCGACCACCTGCTTCGCCGAGGAGGATGGCGCGCTGGTGAACTCCGCGCGCTGGCTGCAATGGCACTGGAAGGGCGCCGACCCCCCCGGTGAAGCGCGCAGCGACCTGCAGATCATGGGCGAGCTGTTCACGCGGCTGCGCGCGCTCTACAAGAGCGAGGGCGGGACTTTCCCCGATCCGATCGTGAATCTCTACTGGCCGTATGCGGTGGCGAAAAGCCCGAGTCCCGACGAGCTCGCGAAGGAGTACTCGGGAAGGGCGCTCAAGGACCTGACCGACCCGAAAAATCCCACCCAGGTGACGCGCAAAGCGGGCGAGCAGCTGGCCGGGTTTGCGGAGCTCCGCGATGACGGCACCACGTTGTCAGGTTGCTGGATCTATTGCGGCGCCTGGGGGCCCGCCGGCAATCTCATGGCGCGCCGCGACAGCTCCGATCCGACCGGCATCGGGCAGACGCTCAACTGGGCTTTTGCCTGGCCAGCGAACCGGCGCGTGATGTACAACCGCGCCTCCTGCAATCCGGACGGCAAGCCCTTCAATCCTGAGCGCAAGCTCATCGCCTGGAACGGGTCGACCTGGGGCGGCCCGGACGTGCCGGACTACAAGGTCGACGAGGACCCGTCGCTCGGTATGGGACCCTTCATCATGAATGCCGACGGCGTGGGCCGCTTTTTCGCACGCGGCGCCATGGTTGAGGGCCCGTTCCCCGAGCACTATGAGCCGTTCGAGACGCCGCTCGCGGACAACCCGCTGAACCCGGGCAAGGCGGCCGCGCTCAACAATCCCGCGGCGCGCGTGTTCAAGGACGATCGCGCCGCGTTCGGCAAGGTCGAGCAGTTCCCGCATGTCGCGACCACCTACCGCCTGACGGAGCACTTCCACTTCTGGACCCAGCACGCGCGGCTGAATGCCATCATGCAGCCGCAACAGTTCGTCGAGATCGGCGAGGCGCTCGGCAAGGAGCTCGGGATCGCTTCCGGTCAATGGGTCAAGGTGTCCTCGAACCGCGGCTACATCAAGGCGGTGGCCGTGGTCACCAAGCGGCTGCGCCCGCTGACGGTGGATGGCAAGCGCGTGCACACCGTGGGTATTCCGCTGCACGCCGGATACACCGGTGTCACCCGACCGGGCTTCCTGACCAACACGCTCACCCCGGTGGTCGGCGACGGCAACTCGCAGACGCCCGAGTTCAAGTCGTTCCTGGTCAAGGTTGAGAAGGCGTGAGTCAGGTGAAGGGGCACTGACATGGCGCTGCAATCACTCGATATCGTCCGCCGTTCGGCGACCAGCACCCCCTCCCCCGACGTGCGCGCCTCCTACGCCGGCACAGTCGCCAAACTGATCGACACGACCAAGTGCATCGGCTGCAAGGCCTGCCAGGTCGCATGCATGGAATGGAACGACCTGCGCGACGAGGTGGGGCACAACTTCGGCAGCTATCAGAACCCTGCCGACCTCACAGACCGCTCCTGGACGCTGATGCGCTTTGCCGAGTACGAGAATCCCAAGGGCGACCTCGAGTGGCTCATCCGCAAGGACGGCTGCATGCACTGCGCGGATCCCGGGTGCCTGAAGGCCTGTCCCTCGCCCGGCGCGATCGTGCAGTACGCGAACGGCATCGTCGACTTCCAGGAGGAGAACTGTATCGGCTGCGGCTACTGCATCGCCGGCTGCCCGTTCGATATCCCGCGCATCTCCAAGCGTGATCACAAGGCCTACAAGTGCACGCTGTGCTCGGACCGGGTCGCGGTGGGCCTCGAGCCCGCCTGCATCAAGTCGTGCCCGACGGGAGCGCTGGTGTTCGGCACCAAGGAGGACATGAAGGAGCACGCCGCCGAGCGCATCGAAGACCTCAAGTCGCGCGGCTTCGACAAGGCAGGTCTCTACGACCCGCCGGGTGTGGGCGGCACGCACGTGATGTACGTGCTGCATCACGCCGACCAGCCGGGACTGTACTCCGGGCTCGTCGAGAACCCTCGCATCAGCCCGCTGGTGAGACTGTGGAAGGGCAAGACCAAGCCGGTTGCGCTTGCGGTCATGGCGCTGACGGCGCTCGCGGGCTTCTTCCACTTGGTGCGCGTCGGGCGTAACGAGGTCGACGAGCGCGACGAAGCGGCGGCACGACAGGCCATGGCTGGCGGCCCGGCGCCCCGCAATCCGGAGAAGCGTCCATGAGCGATTCCGAACCGCGCGACGTGCTGCTGCGTTACACCGCGAGTGTGCGCACCAATCACTGGCTGGTCGCTCTGTCCTTCCTCCTCGCGGCCCTCTCGGGGCTCGCCCTGTTCCACCCGGCGCTCTTCTGGCTCGGCAATCTGTTCGGCGGCGGACCCTGGACACGCATTCTCCATCCCTTCATCGGGCTGTTCATGACGATCGTGTTTCTCGCGCTCGCCACGAGCGTGTGGGACGACAACCTCCTGCGGCCGGCGGACTGGCAGTGGCTGCGGCAGTGGCGTGACGTGGTCAACAATCGCGAAGAGCGGCTGCCGGAAGTCGGTCGCTACAACGGCGGACAGAAGCTGCTCTTCTTCGTGATCGTGGTGTGCGCCATCGGGCTGCTGCTGTCCGGATTTGTGATCTGGCGTCCCTACTTCGCCGGGAGCTTTTCGATCCCGCTGGTACGCTTCGCATCGCTCCTGCACGCGGTGTGCGCGCTCGTGTTGATCTGCGCGATCCTGGTGCACATCTACGCCGCGATATGGGTAAAGGGCTCGGTGCACGCGATGCTGCGCGGCACGGTAACCCCCGGGTGGGCCTGGAAACATCATCGCGCCTGGTTCCGTCAGATCACTCATGCCGCGCATTCTCGAACCGGGCCAGATTGAGGCGTACGCCCAGCGCGCAGTTCCACGCGTTCGACTGCCCGAGCGAACTGGCCCGTTTACCGCGCGCGCGCGGCGGCTGCGGCACCAGGGCGAGCCCGGTCAGCCGGGCCAGGCCATCGGCGACTACCTGCAGCTGATGGCGGCGTTGGTCGACGCCCAGGCGCTCGCGCTTGCCGCCCTCGAGCCGCCGCTGCCGAGCGCCGCGGAACTCAACCGATCGCACACGCACGGCATGCCGCCCGTGCAGGCGAGCGGCTGGCAGCGCCCCGGCGAGTGGCGCGAGCTCGCGCTGCGGCTTTGCGCCACGGTTGCTGCGGAGGCGGGTGCCCCCGCAGCGGTCCGGGACGCTCAGGGATGGCTCAGGGGTCTAGCGCCTGAGCAGATCGAAGCGCAGGCAGATGCGCTGCTCGCGGCGCGGCCGGCGGACATCGAGCGGGCTGCGGCGCCTTTTCTCATGGCCGCGCTCCAGGTCTACTGGGTAGCGCTCGTCAGTCGTCTGCGGCCCGAGGACGTTCCGCCCCTCGAGGTGCCAGGCGTGTGTCCAGCGTGCGGGACGCAACCCGTGGCGAGCATCGTGCGTGCCGATGCGCGCTCACAAGGCTACCGCTATCTGCACTGCGCACTGTGCGCCGCGGAATGGCACCTCGTCCGGGTGACCTGCAGCCACTGCCAGAGCACGGCCGGCATCGCCTACCATTCGATCGAGGGTGGTTCGGAGGCGCTCCGGGCCGAGTCTTGCGAGGAGTGTCATACCTACCGCAAGATTCTCTACCAGGAGAAGGACGTCTACGTGGAGCCCGTGGCCGACGATCTCGCCAGCCTCGGGCTCGATCTGCTGATGACCGAGGCCGGCTTTCATCGGAGCAGCGGCAGCCCGTTGCTCTGGCAGCCGCCCTGAAGGACACGGCAGGCGGCGGCGTCCCGAGCCGACGGTCCCGAGAAGACCGAACTCGACGTGCGCCGTGTGCGCCGCTGGAAGTACATGCCCGCAGGTGAGACGCTGAAGCCCGTGGCGCGCGGTCAAGCCGCCGAGATCCCCTCCGTGGATCGGTTGCTCAACGCGCGGGCTTTCCAGACGCTGCTTTCGCAGCACGGGCGTACTCAGGTCACCACGGCGCTGCGCGGGCAGCTCGGGAAGCTGCGCCGTGCGGCACTCGCCGGCGATCTCGAGCGCGCGAGCCTCGCCGACGAGGTAATCGCCGCCGCCGTCGACGCCGCTCTCGCGCACGCAGCGCAGCCGGCGCTGCGCGCGGTGTTCAACCTCACCGGCACCGTGCTGCACACCAACCTCGGCCGTGCGCTTCTGCCTGAAGCAGCGGTGCGCGCGGTCGCAGCCGCACTCAGCGCACCGGTAAATCTCGAATTCGATCTCGGGAGCGGCGCGCGTGGCGAGCGCGACACGCTCATCGAGGCAGCGCTCTGCGATCTCACCGGCGCAGAAGCTGCCACCGTGGTCAACAATAACGCCGCCGCCGTGCTCCTCATGCTGAGCGTGCTGGCTCAGCGGCGCGAGGTGATCGTCTCGCGCGGCGAGCTCATCGAGATCGGCGGCTCGTTTCGTCTGCCTGACATCATGCGACGTGCCGGAGCGAGGCTGGTCGAGGTCGGCACGACCAACCGCACCCATCTTGCGGATTACGCGAACGCGCTCACGGCGCGCAGCGCCTTGCTGCTGAAGGTACACACGAGTAACTACGCCATCTCGGGCTTCACCGCGAGCGTACCGCTCCCCGAGCTGGTCAGGCTCGGTCGCGCCCACGGGGTGACGGTCGCCACGGACCTTGGTAGCGGTTCACTGGTCGACCTGCGCCGCTTCGCGCTGCCCGCCGAGCCCACCGTGCAGGAGGCGATAGCCGCGGGCGCCGACCTCGTCACCTTCAGCGGCGACAAGCTCCTCGGGGGACCGCAGGCGGGGCTGCTGGTCGGCCGCGCCGACCTCATCCGCCGCCTGCGCAAGGACCCTCTCAAGCGTGCCTTGCGCGTTGGCAAGATGACGCTCGCCGCACTCGAGGCGGTGCTGGCGCTCTACCGCGCCCCCGAGCACCTCGCCTGGGAGCTGCCGACGCTGCGCCTGCTCACGCGGCCGCAGCTGGAGATTGAGGCGCAGGCCGTGCGGCTGCGTCCGCTGCTCGAGCACGCTCTCGGCGAGCATTACGAAGTCACCGCGGTGCCCCTCATGAGTCAGATCGGTAGCGGCGCTCTCCCGCTCGGGCAGCTGCCGAGCCACGGGCTCGCCATCCGCGCCCGACCCGGCAGGCGCGCAAGTCTCGGGCGGCTCGATGCGGCGCTGCGCGCCCTGCCGCGACCCGTGATCAGTCGCCTGGCAGACAAGGCGTTGTGGCTGGATTTGCGGTGCCTCGAGCCGGCCGACGAGGCGGTGTTCACCGCGCAGCTTCCCGCCCTGAGCACGTGAGCGTCGGACACCCGCCATGATCATCGGCACGGCCGGTCACATCGATCATGGCAAGACCACGCTGGTACGCGCACTCACGGGGGTGGACACGGACCGCCTCAAGGAGGAGAAGGCGCGCGGCATCTCCATCGAGCTCGGCTACGCCTATACGCCGCTCGCCGCGGGTGTCGTGCTTGGGTTCGTCGATGTGCCGGGCCACGAGCGTCTCGTACACACCATGGTGGCTGGGGCCTGCGGAATCGACTTCGCCCTCCTGGTCGTGGCGGCCGATGACGGCGTGATGCCGCAGACGCGCGAGCACATCGCGATCCTCGAGCTCCTCGAGGTGACGCGCGGCGCCGTCGCGCTCACCAAGACCGACCGGATCGAGCGCGGGCGGCTCGAGGAGGTGCAGGTGCAGGTGCGCGCCGCGCTCGCCGCCACGGCCCTATCCGACGCGCCGCTCTTTGCCCTCAATGCGACTGCGGCCGATGACGCCGGCATCGAGGCGCTGCGCGCGCATCTGCACGAGGTCGCCGCGCGCACGCCGCGACGCGCCGCGGACGGATTGTTTCGCCTTGCCGTCGATCGCGTGTTCACGCTCGCGGGTCACGGGACGGTGGCCACCGGGACGGTGTTCTCCGGCCGCGTGCATGTCGGCGACAGCGTCGTGGTGATGCCTGCGGGCGAGGCTGTGCGCGTGCGCAGCATCCACGCCCAGAACCGTGCCGCGGACGCCGGCTGTGCCGGGGAGCGCTGTGCGCTCAATCTGGGCGGCGTCGATCGCAGCGCGCTCGCGCGCGGCGACTGGCTGGCCGACGCGCGCGCGTTGGTCGCAAGCACCCGCGTCGATGCGCGTCTGCGGCTGCTGAGCGGCAGCGCTGCGCCGCTCAAATCGTGGTCGCCGCTGCACGTGCACCTCGGCACCGCGCACCAGGTGGCGCATGTCGTGCCGCTGGAAGCCGCGCAGCTCGCGCCCGGGGAGTCGGGGCGCGTGCAGCTGGTGTTCGATGCGCCGCTCTGCGCCGTCCCCGGCGACCGGTTCATCGTCCGCAACGCCCAGGGCCGGCACACGATCGGCGGCGGAACGGTGCTGGATCCGCGCGCGCCGCCCCGCCGCCGGCGCACGGCAGCACGCGCCGCGGTTCTCGGGGCACTCGAGCGCATGATCGCCGCAGAGGGTGTGGCACCGCTGCTCGAGCATGCGATCTACGGCATGAGCATCCCCGATCTCGTCCGTCTCACGGGGCGACCGGCAGAGCGCCTGTCGCTGCCGGCAACGGCACGGGTAGTCGATGCGCACGGCGAGCAGTTCGTGCTGCTTGCGCCGCAGTGGCAGACGTTGCGCGAGGGCGTGCTCGGCGCGCTGGCGCGCTTTCACAGCATGGTGCCCGAGGAGCCGGGGACGGACGCGGCGCGGCTGCGGCGCATGACCTACCCCGACATGCCCACCTCTCTTTGGAGAGCGCTCCTCGAGGCACTCGTCGGCGAACGACAAGTGCAGGCGAACGGCCCTTGGCTGCATCTGCCCGAACACCGTGTCGTCCTGTCGGCGGACGAGAGGCGGCTGCTCGAGAGACTCCAGCCCTTGATCGCCGCCGGCGGCTTCGACCCACCCTGGGTGCGCGAGCTCGCAGCCACTGTGCGCGAGTCCGAGGCGCGGGTACGTGCGGTGCTCTGCAGGGACCTTGCCCAGGGAAACGTCTTTCAGGTGGTGCACGATCTCTTCTACGATCGCGAGCGTATCGCGGAGCTCGCCGCGATCATCGACCGCTGTGCCCGGGAGGACGGTGGCGTCAGTGCGGCGCGCTTCCGCGACGCCGTCGGGCTGGGCCGCAAGCGCGCGATTCAGATCCTCGAGTTCTTTGATCGCGTCGGCTACACGCGGCGGGTCCGCGACACGCACGTGGTGCGCCCCGGGAGCGCGTGGCCGGCCTCCGGTGGGCTGACTCGCGGAACAACAGCCGGCAACAACGCCGTCGTGCCCTGACTAGAATGAGCTGAAGGAAGGCACCCGTACCCGGCGGTGCGACTGGGCTTCAAACCCAGGAGGGGGCGCCAGACGCTTCCTGGTAGGTTCGACTCCTGCTGCCTTCCGCCGTTTCGCGCCGGCGGCGTACGATGGTCCGTACCGCGTTCGCCACCACGAGAGCCTCATGAGCACGACCGTCCCCGTCGCCGCGCCGGGCACCGCACCGCGCCTCACCTCCCTTTCACATGGCGGGGGCTGCGGTTGCAAGCTCGCTCCGGGAGTACTCACCGAACTGCTGGGCAGCTCGCCTTCGGCCGCACCGTTCGTGTCGCTGCTCGTCGGCCGCGAGACGGCAGACGACGCTGCCGTCTATCAGCTCAACGACAGCCAGGCCCTGGTGGCGACCACCGACTTCTTCATGCCCATCGTCGATGACCCGTTTGATTTCGGGCGGATCGCGGCGACCAATGCGCTCGCCGACGTGTACGCCATGGGAGGCAGCCCGATCCTGGCGCTCGCCCTGCTCGCGATGCCGATCAACGTGCTGCCGCTCGAGGTCATTCGGGAAATCATGCGCGGCGGTGAGGCGGTCTGTGCCGAGGCCGGCATTCCCATTGCTGGCGGGCACAGCATCGACTCCGTCGAGCCCATTTACGGGCTCGTCGCCCTCGGACTCGTTCACCCGCGCAACGTGAAACGTAACTGCGACGCACGCGCGGGAGATGCGCTCATTCTCGGCAAGCCGCTCGGGGTCGGAATCCTCTCGGCGGCGCTCAAGAAGCAACAGCTCTGCGCCGACGACTATCGCGCGCTCATCGACACCACCACGCGTCTCAACCGCGCAGGTCCCGCGCTCGCCGCGCTCGCCGGCGTGCACGCGATGACGGACGTCACCGGCTTCGGCCTGCTCGGACACCTGCTGGAGATGTGCCGCGGCGCACGCCTGGGGGCGCGCGTGCACATGTCCCGTGTGCCGCTGCTGAAAGACGTTCTTTCACGCGCGGCCGCGGGGCAGGTGACCGGTGCCTCGGCGCGCAACTGGTCGTCCTACGGCGATGAAGTACGGCTCGCGCCGCAGCTCACTGCTGCACACCAGGCACTGCTTTGCGATCCGCAGACTTCGGGCGGGCTCCTGGTGGCGTGTGCACCGCAGGAGGTGCCCGGAGCACTCGCCGTTTTCGAGCGCCATGGCCTGCCTCACGCGGCGGTCATTGGCGAGTTCACCGACGGCGCGCCGATCGCGCAGGTCGAGCCGTGATCAGCGACTCCGGGAGACAGGTCCTCTCCGTGTCGGCGAGCGGTCCGCGTCGGCGACCCGCAGACGACTCAACCACCCGTTGGGTGATCGCGTGGCACCGGCCCGAGCTGATCATTAGCGGGCCATACGTGCCGCATGACTCCGTAAAGAAAAGCCGTGGTCAGCCCGGCGAGCAACAGGCCGTTCAGGGCTTCGATCGCACCCATCAGCCGCCAGTGCGGTGCGAGATGCAGGTCGGTGTGTCCGTAAGCGGTGAACGCGTTGAGCGAGAACAGCATTGCCGCGCGGCCGTCTGACATGGCACCCAGGCTCCGGTAGGCGGCGGCCCAGAGCGTGGCTTCGAACGCGAGCAACACCGTTACCAGAAGCGTGCTACCACCCATCACGAGCACGAACACCGCGAAGAAGCTGCGTTCTCCCTTGAGCGCACCGACTCTGCGCACGACGTGGGTATTGATCAGCCCCAGACCGACGACGTGAACGATGACGGTCAGGACGATCAGCGGCAGCGCCCAGGCCCAGTTACCGTTCCAACTGAGTGCGTCTTCCATTGATTCTTCTCCGCGACGAAGGCGCCTTCGCAGGGGTCGCTGCGCTCGCAGGAAACACCCATCCCCGACCCAACCGCGGGGTAAACGTGGGGACGGAGAGATGGAGCGGGCTAACGGGTTCGAACCGTCGACCTGTACCTTGGCAAGGTACCGCTCTACCAACTGAGCTAAGCCCGCCTCCAGGGAGCGCGAGATTCTATGTACACCCCTGGCGAAGTCAAGGCGAGCCCCGTGCAACGCGGCTACCGGCCGGTCGCCCGGTTTGCGTGTGAAGTGAGCTTTTAAAACAATTGGTTGAAGCGTTTTATTAACGCTTTAGATCAGGCCACGCGGCGCGCAGATAGAAGACCATTGACAGCAACGTCGCGGCGGCGGCGATCACCGTGAGCGCAACGCCGATCTGATACGTCTGCAGCCCGAGGAGTGGGGCCCGATAGAGCATCATCGACAGCCCGACGATCTGCAGGATGGTCTTGTACTTGCCGAGCTGAGAGACCGCCACCTTCCGCCGCGCGCCGATCTCGGCCATCCACTCGCGCAGTGCCGAGATGGTGATCTCGCGTCCGATGATGACCACCGCGGTGAGGACGATAAGGGGGCGCGGATCGCGGCTCACCAGCAGCACGAGTGCGACGGCCACGATGAGCTTGTCGGCGACCGGGTCGAGGAAGGCGCCGAGGCGCGAGATCTGCCCGAGGCGCCGGGCGAAATAGCCGTCGAGCGAGTCGGTCACGCCGGCGGCCGCGAACAATAACCCGGCAGCCGGATCCGCCCACGGGTACGGCATGTAGAAGAGCAGCACGATCAGCGGGATCGCCGCGATGCGTGTCCACGTGAGTGTGTTGGGCAGATTCCAGGACATCGGATGCGCCTAGGAGCCTGGGTGCAGGTGATCATAAAGGCTTCGCGCCAGTGCCGTGCCGATTCCACTGACCTGGGTGAGATCCGCCACCCCGGCGCGCATTACGCCCTGGAGACCGCCGAAGTGCTTGAGCAGCGCGCGGCGCTTGGCCGGTCCGAGTCCGGGCACGACCTCCAGCACCGACTCGTTGTAACGGCGGGCGCGCTTCTTGCGGTGCCCGGTGATGGCAAAACGGTGGGCCTCGTCGCGGATTCTCTGCACCAGGCGCGCCGCCGGGGCATGCGCCTCGGGCGTCACGGGAGCGTTGGCTCCGTAGACGAACAGTCGCTCCTGCCCGGGTCTGCGGTCGGGACCCTTCGCCACTCCGACCAGCACCAGGTCGGCAAAGCCGAGCTCCGCAAGCACCTCGTGCACCTGGCTGATCTGACCGACGCCGCCGTCGATCAACAGCACATCGGGCGCCGGCACCTCGCCCGCACGCACGTGGCGGTAGCGCCGCTCGAGCGCTTGGCGCAGCGCCGCGTAGTCATCCCCGGGTGTGACACCGCGAATGTTGAAGCGGCGATATTCCTTCTTCAGCGGCCCCTCGGGTCCGAATACCACGCACGAGGCGACTGTCCCCTCCCCGCCCGTGTGACTGATGTCGAAGCACTCGAGCCGCTGCGGCGGCTCGGGCAGGTCGAGCTCGCGGGCAAGGTCGAGCAGCATCTCATCCACACCTGCGCGCTGCGCGAGCCGCATGCGCAACGCCTGCGTCGCATTTTCCCGGGTCAGTTCGACCCAGCGCGCCCCGAGGCCGCGCAGCGGATGTTTGACCTCCAGCGCGTGCCCGCTGCGCGTGCTGAGCGCTTCCGCGAGCGCCGGCGCCTCCTCGAGACGGTTGCCGAGCAGCACCTCCGGCGGCACCTCGGCACTCGCGTAGTACTGCATGACGAAGGACGCCAGCGCTTCGTGCGGCTCGGCGAGCACGGCGCGCGGGAAATAGCTGTTGGTGCCCAGATTGCGCCCGCCACGCACCAGCATGACGCTCACGGCATACTCGCCGGCCTCGCCGACGATGGCGAACACATCGGCATCGCGCTCGCCTTCGGCCGTCACGACCTGTTGCGCCTGGACGCGCTTGAGCGCGGCGAGCTGATCGCGCAGCTGCGCCGCGCGCTCGAACTCGAGCCGCCCGCCTGCTTCCTCCATGCGCGCCTGCAGCTCCGCACTGACCTCGTCGCTGCGGCCATCGAGCACTTTGACGGCGGCCGCGATGTCCTGCGCGTACGCCTCGCGGCTGATGAGGCCGACGCACGGCGCCGAGCAGCGCCCGATCTGGTGCTGCAGGCACGGACGGCTGCGATTGGCGAAGAAGCTGTCGCGGCAGTTGCGGATACGGAACAGCTTCTGCAGTTGATTGAGCGTGTCGCGCACCGCACCGGCGTTCGGGAACGGCCCGAAGTAGCGCCCGGGAGCGCTGCGCGAGCCGCGATAGAACTCGAGGCGCGGGAACTCGTGCTCGACGTACAGGTGGATGTACGGAAAGCTCTTGTCGTCACGCAGCACGATGTTGAAGCGCGGCTTGTGCGCCTTGATCAGGTTGTACTCGAGCAGCAGCGCCTCGGTCTCGGAGTTGGTGACCGTAACTTCGATGGCGCTCACCTGCCCAACCAGCGCCTGCACTTTGGGGTCGACATTGCGCGGGGCGAAGTAGGTCGCCACGCGGTCCCTCAGGCTGCGCGCCTTGCCGACGTAGAGCAGCTCGTGCTCCGCGCCGTACATGCGGTAGACGCCGGGACGCTTCGGCAGTGAGGCGATGTACTCCTTCGGGTCAAACACGCTGCAACCGCTCCTCGCGGGGTTGCCCGCGAGGCAGCGGCAAACCCGCGCGCTCACAGGCCCGCGCCAGCACCGCCGCAAACATGGCCGGCGTCAGCCGGCGGGTGGCGGTGTTGTAGCGGCTGCAATGATACGAATCGAGCAGCCAGCGTGTCGCATCGAGGCGGTGCTCGCGCCCATGCGCGAACGGGTAGCGTGCCGCCGGGAGCCCGAGGGCCATGAGGACCGCTGTGTGCGCCACGCGGCCGAGCGCCAGGTACACGGCGACCTGCCGCAGCCCGCCCATCTCCGCTGCCAGGAACGCGTTGCAGGTGCGGATCTCCGCCGGCAACGGCCGGTTCTCGGGCGGCACGCACTTGACGGAGTTGGCGATGCGCGCGTGCCGCAGCCGCAGCGCGTCATGAGCGGACTTCGACACCGCGCGGCTGGCGAGGCCGGCCTCGTGCAGCGCGCTATAGAGGAGGATGCCGGCGTGGTCGCCCGTGAAGGGCCGCCCGGTCCGGTTGGCGCCGTGCATCCCGGGCGCGAGGCCCACGATGAGGATGCGCGGGCGTGCGGCGCCGAACGAGGGCACGGGCCGGGCGAAATAGTCCGGGTGCTGGCGGCGGGTCCGGTCGAGGAAGGCGGCGAGCCGCGGACAGCGGCGGCAGTGCGGATCGTAAACCGCGCCGGGAGCGGCCCTGGCGCGTGCGGCAGTCATCGGCACTCTTCAGGGTGCCGGTTTGGCGGCACGTTTGTCGGTGCGACGGTTCTGACTGCGCTCGGC
>DASPWF010000031.1:0-52806 GCA_035621995.1 Steroidobacteraceae bacterium | reverse complement strand
CGGTGAGGCGCGCCGCGCCGACCTCCTCGTGAATGCGGTCGAGCTCCTCGCTCAGCAGCCGGTCGAAGCGCTCGACGCTCACCGGCACGCCGTCGCTGGTGCGCGCGCCGTGGCGCAGCCACTGCCACAGCTGCGCGCGGCAGATCTCGGCCGTGGCCGCGTCCTCCATCAGGTGATAGAGCGGCACGCAGCCGTTGCCGCGCAGCCAGGACTCGAGATACTGCACACCGACGCGGATGCAGCCGCGCACGCCCTCCTCGGTGATGGCGCCGTCCGGCACCGTCAGCAGGTCGCGGGCGCTCACCTGTACCTCCGCGCGCAGCACGCCCAGTTGATTCGGGCCGCGCATGACCGCATCGAATGCTTCGCGGGCGATGTCCGCCAGGCCCGGGTGCGCGATCCAGGTACCGTCGTGCCCGGCGCGCGCCTCGCGCAGCTTGTCCTCGCGCACGCGCGCCATGGCCGCGGCGTTGGCCGCCGGATCGTCACGGATCGGAATCTGCGCCGCCATGCCGCCCATGGCGTGCGCGCCGCGGCGGTGGCAGGTCTTGATGAGCAGGTCGACGTACGACTTGAGGAAGGGCCGCTCCATGGTCACGGTAGCGCGGTCGGGCAACAGGAAGTCCGGTCGGTTACGGAATTTCTTGATGAAGCTGAAGATGTAATCCCAGCGGCCACAGTTGAGGCCGGACGAGTGCTCGCGCAGCTCGAAGAGAATCTCGTCCATCTCGAACGCCGCGAGGATCGTCTCGATGAGCACCGTCGCCTTGATGGTGCCGCGGGGCATGCCGAGCGCGTCCTGCGCCGCGACGAACACCTCGTTCCACAGCCGTGCCTCCAGATGGCTCTCGAGCTTCGGCAGGTAGAAATACGGACCCGTGCCGCGCCGGGCGAGCGCCTCGTGATTGTTGGCGAGGAACAGTGCGAAGTCGAACAGCGCACCGGATACGGTCTCGCCGTTGATGTGTACGTGCTTCTCCGGCAGGTGCCAGCCGCGCGGACGTACGATGAGGGTCGCGGTGCGTTGCGCGAGCCGGTACACCTTGCCGGTTGCCGGATCCTCGTAGCTGATGGTGCGGCGCACGGCATCGGCGAGATTCACCTGGCCGCGGATGATGTTCTCCCAGGTGGGCGAGCAGGAGTCCTCGAAGTCGGCCATGAACGCGCGCACCGGGGCGTTGAGCGCGTTGATGATCATCTTGCGGTCGACCGGCCCGGTAATCTCCACGCGCCGGTCGGCGAGGTCGGCCGGCACCGGCGCGACGCGCCAGTCCGCGGCACGCAGCCCGGCGCTCGCGACGGGAAACTCCGGCATGGCGCCCTGGTCGATGAGCGCCTGGCGGTGCGCACGCGCCGCGAGAAGCTCGAGGCGGCGCGCGTTGAAGCGGCGGTGCAGGCTCGCGAGCAGCTGCAGCGCGAGTGGCGTCAACACTTCCCCGGCGCGCTCGACCACTGCGCCGCTCAACTCAACCTTGGGGCCCGCCTGCTCGCGGGAGTAGACCCGCGCGTGCGTCTCGGCATTCATTGATCGGCAGCATACGCCGTTTGTACGCGAATTTGACTATGGAAACTTCACACTGTTAATTTCACAGAAAGACGGGCGGAGGCGTCGACTCGACATATGGCGGAGCTGTTGCGCAAGGGACATCTGCTCGGAGCAAAGCTGCGCGCGATCCGCCGCCGCAACGGCCTCACCCTCGAGGAGCTGTCCGCGCGCTGCATCCAGCGCAAGCCCGATATCGCACCCTCGGTGTCATACCTCTCCATGATCGAAAGCGGCAAGCGCACGCCCTCGCCGCAGTTGCTCGAGCTCCTCGCCGGAGTGTTCCAACGCTCCCCGGCGTGGTTCCTCGACGAGAGCACCGGCTTCGAGCTCCCCTCACTCGCCGCGCCTGCAGGCGGTGCGGCGCGCATGCCGCTCGAGCCGGCGTTTCTCTTCTCACGCAGTCTCCTGCAGGCGGCTATCCCGGAGCTCCTGGCGCAGACCGGAACGAGCGGCCGGCAGTTCGCGCACCTGCTCATCCGTTCGCACCAGGAGATGTCGCGCAACGACTTCCCCGACCTCGAGCGTGCCGCCGACCGCATCGGTGAGCGGCGCTTCCCGCTGTCGGTCGAGGAGCTGCAGCGCCTTTGCCGGAGGCATGGGCTCGAGATCCGCTGGTTCGACCGCAAGCCGGTGCTGGCACGTGACAAGGACCGCGAAGTGCGCAGCATGGTGCGCTCGTTCTTCGAGGCGCCGCGGGTCGTGTACGCCAACCGCGCGCTGCTGGGCGATCCCGCGCGCCTCAAGTTCGACCTCGCCGCGCACATCGGCCACAAGGTGCTGCACGGCGGCGACGGCCTGAAGTCCCCGCACGCGACCGGCGGGGAGATGGGTGGCAGCCCCGAGGGCGGCTCGAGCGCCGCCGGCATGAACGCGCAGGACGTGCTGCACGCCTGGCGCGATTTCGAGTGCAGCTTCTTCGCCGGCGCGCTGCTGGCGCCGCGGGTGCCGTTCCGCCGCTTTCTCGCCCGCGAGCGCTACCGTGTCGAGGCGGGCGCGCGGCTCGAGCTCACCCCTGCCGTCGTGATGCGCCGTATGACCAAGGTGTCCCCCTATCCGTACTGGCATTTCTTCGACGCCTATCCGCCCGGCTACCTGCGCGCGGTGTACCGCGGCAACGGCATACCGCTGCCGTGGGGGAACCTCGCGCAGGTGAGCGACCCGTGCCCCAACTGGGCAGTGTTCCGCATGATCGAAGGCGAGCACGGCGGCTCGGGGTCGCAGATATCGGTGCTGCGCGATGGCGAGCGCTCGCTGCTTTATTGCTGTCACTCGATTCGCGTGCACGACATGGCCGGCAATCCACACGTACTCTCGGTCGGGGTGGACCTCGCGCCGGCGCTCGCCTCGAACGGCGTGCCGGGCGATACCGTCGTCGACGCCATCTTCCGCGAGTGCCTGCACCGGCGCGGTGAGGCACGCATCCCGCGCGCCGCCGCCCAGTCACTCGCCGTCGTCGCCAACGTGCTGAACATCGCCTGGATCGAAGATGCGCTCGCCTCGCCCGCGCGCATCATCTGCCCGCGCAGTAACCGCTGTCCCCGCCCCGAGCGCTGCGAGGGCGCCCGACCCTCGCGCGCCCGCGAGATCGCCGACGTGCGCGAGGAGATTCTCGGCCGCTGAGGTCGATGGCCTTAAGATTGGGGAGTGGCTTGCTGCTGTCCAAGGAGAAGCTCATGCCCGGGAATCGCAGCGCGCAGTCTCGCGCGCCACGCTCGGTACGCACCCCGACGCTGCTCGCGGCGGCGCTGCTCGCGGCGGCGCTGCTCGCGGCGCCAGGGGCGCCGCCACTTCACGCGGACGCTCCGGCCACCGCCTCACCATCGTCGCCGTCCGTACCCGACGCTGGCGCGGAGCTCGAGTCCGAGCGTGCGGACGTCGCGGCCTGGCGCGCGCAGCGGCTCACTTCCCTCACGAGCGACAGCGGGTGGCTGACGCTGGCCGGCCTCTTCTGGCTCAAGGAAGGAGACAACAGCTTCGGCCGCGCCGCCTCCAATGCGCTCGCGCTCGACAGTCCCTCACTCGCCGACAGCGCCGGCTCCTTCGTCCTGAGCGGCCACCGGGTGCGCTTCACGGCGCGCCCGGGGAGCGGCGTCACGCACGACGGTGAGCCCGTCACCTCGCTCGAGCTGCTCGCCGACACGAGTGGCGACCCGACGGTGCTGGCGAGCGGCACGCTGCGCTTCTTCGTCATCGAGCGTGCGGGCCATCTCGGCGTGCGCGTGCGCGACCTCGACAACCCACACCGGCGGCAGTTCCGGGGCCTGAGCTACTTCCCGGTGAGCACCGCGTGGGTGTTCGACGCCCGCTTCATCCCCTACGAGCCCGTGCGGCACATCCGCATCGTCAACATCCTCGGCATGGAGGAGGAGGACGTCTCCCCGGGCGCCGTGGTGTTCAGCCGCGACGGCCGCGAATGGCGGCTCGACACGGTGCTCGAGCAGCCGGGCGACAAGGAGCTCTTCATCATGTTCGCCGACACCACGAGCGGACACGAGACCTACGGTGCAGGGCGCTTTCTCTACGTGCCGCTGCCGGCCAGCGGCCGCACGCGGCTCGATTTCAACAAGGCCTACAACCCGCCGTGCGCGCTCAATGACTTCGCAACCTGTCCGTTGCCGCCGCCGCAGAACCGCCTGATGCTGCGTATCGACGCCGGCGAGAAGGTCTACGCGGGCGGTGCGTCGCACGGCTCCTGAGGGCGCGCGCGCCGCACGCTCACGCGGCGATGAAGATCGTCGCCGGGTGCTCGAGGCGTTCCTTGAGTGCCTGGATCATCGCCGCCGCATCGTAGCCGTCGACGAAGCGATGGTCGAACGAGCACGACAAATTCATCGTGCGGCGGATGGCGATCGCGCCCTCGAAGACCACCGGGCGCTCGACGGCACGATTCACGCCGATGATGGCGACCTCGGGGGCGTTGATGATGGGCGTGCTGGCGATGCCGCCGAGCTTACCGAGACTGGTGATGGTGATGGTCGAGCCGGTGAGTTCCTCGCGCGTCGCCTTGTTGGTGCGCGCCGCCTCGGCGACCCGCCGCATCTCGGCCGCCAGGTCGAAGAGCGTGCGCGCCTGCGCATCGCGCACCACCGGAACCTTGAGTCCGTCGGGGGTCTGGGTCGCGACACCAAGGTGCACCGCCGCGTAGCGGACGATCACGCCGCGCTCGGCGTCATAGTGGGCATTGCACTGCGGAAAGTCGCGCAGTGTCCTCACGAGGGCGAGCGCCAGGAACGGCAGGTAGGTGAGTGCGGCGGCGCCGGCGGGCAGCCTGCCGTTGAGGTGGCGCCGCAGCGACTCGAGCTCGGTGATGTCGAGCTCCTCGACGTAAGAGAAGTGCGGGATGTTGCGCTTGGCCTCGCTCATGCGCTGCGCGATGAGCCGCCGCAAGCCAATGACCTTGATCTCCTCGGTCGCCGCGGTTGCGCCACGCGCCTCGGGAGTGCGCGCGCTCGGAACGGCTTTCGGTGCCGGGCGCAGGGGCGTCGGCTGAGCGCGGCGTGCGATGTAGGCTTCGAGGTCCTTGGCGACGATGCGCCCGCTCGGGCCCGACCCGGCTATATGCCGCAGATCGACACCGGCTTCGTGCGCACGGCGGCGGATCGCCGGTGAGGTGGCGACCCGGCCACCCGCCGGTGCCACGAGCGCTTCGGACGGCGACGCCGCGGCGCCATTGCCACCGCCGGGGCCGCGCGGCTCGGGGTCGAGCGTTGCCGCCGAGGCGACCGCGGCGGCGGGCGCGGCGGCAGCTGCTGCGCTCGGGCGAGCACCGTGATGGGCCGCCGCCCCGGACTCGGTCTCGAGCACGATGAGCTCAGCTCCCACCGGCACCATGTCGCCCGGCGCTCCGGTGGTAGAAACCACCCGACCCCCGACCGGGGCCGGCACTTCCACCGCCGCCTTTTCCGTCATGACTTCGACGACCACATCGTCCTCGGCCACCACGTCGCCGGGCTTGACGCGCCAGCCGACGATCTCGGCCTCGACCGTGCCCTCGCCGAGATCGGGCAGCTTGAAGACGTAGCGGCTCATTGCACCTCCATCACTTCTTTGAGGGCCGCGGCGATGCGCCCCGGCCCCGGGAAATACTCCCACTCGAAGGCGTGCGGGTAGGGCGTATCCCAGCCGGTCACGCGTTTCACCGGCGCCTCGAGGTTCCAGAAACACTGCTCCTGCACGGTGGCCACGAGCTCTGCGCCGTAGCCGCCGAAGCGCGTGGCCTCGTGAACGACGACGCAGCGCCCCGTCTTGCACACCGAGGTGCACAGCGTGTCGACGTCGAGCGGTGCCATGGTGCGCACGTCGACGATCTCGGCGTCGACGCCCGTGAGGCGCACGGCCGCCTCGACGACATGCACCATGGTGCCGTACGTGAGCACGCTCACATCCTTGCCCTCGCGTAGCAGCTCGGCGCGCCCGATCGGCACGCTGTAGTGACCTTCGGGGACTTCCCCGCGCGGGTGCGCGCTCCAGGGTACGGCCGGCTTGTGCGGGTCGCCGTCGAAGGGGCCGTTGTAGATGCGCTTCGGCTCGAAGAACACCACCGGGTCGTCGTCCTCGATCGCGCTGATCAGCAGTCCCTTGGCATCATAGGGGTTGGAGGGCATGACCACCTTGATGCCGCAGACGTGCGCGAAAATGGCCTCCGGGCTCTGCGAGTGCGTCTGGCCGCCACGGATACCGCCGCCGCAGGGCGTGCGGATGGTCACCGGCACGTGAAAATCACCGGCCGAGCGGTAGCGAATGCGCGCCAGCTCGCTCACCACCTGGTCGAAGCCCGGATAGATGTAGTCGGCAAATTGGATCTCGGCGACCGGCTTGAGGCCGTTCACGCCCAGGCCGATGGCGGCGGCGATGATGCCGCCCTCGGCGATGGGCGTGTCGAGCACGCGCTGCTCGCCGTACTTGCGCTGCAGCCCGTCGGTCACGCGGAACACGCCGCCGAAGTAGCCGACGTCCTCGCCGAGGATCACGACGCGCGGGTCGCGCCCCATCATGACGTCCATTGCGGAGTTGAGCGCCTGGACCATGTTCATGCGAGCCACGGCTCAGCGCTCCTGCGCCACGGAAGAGGCGGTCTGCCCGCTCGCGCCGGGCGGCTCGTGTGCCTCGAGTGAGTGTGCGGCGAGGAGCGAGCGCATCTCCTCGCGCTGGCGCACCAGGTTCGGCGGCATGTCCTTGAGGACATCCTCGAACATCGTGAGTGGATCGAGGTAGGGGCCGTGGGTGAGCGTGCCGTATGACTCCGCCTCCTTCCAGCAGGCGGTGACGTGCGCCTCGAGCTCCTTGTGCAGCTGCGTGTGGCGCTCCTCCGACCACTCGCCGAGCGCGATCAGGTGCTGCTTCAGTCGCGTGACCGGATCGCCGAGCGGCCAGGCCCGCCATTCCTCCTTCGGGCGATAGCGGGACGGATCGTCGCTGGTCGAGTGCGCCGCCGCGCGGTAGGTGACGTGCTCGATGAGCGTCGGACCGACGCTCTGACGCGCGCGCTGCGCCGCCCACTGTGTGACCGCGTAGACCGCGAGGAAGTCATTGCCGTCGACGCGGATGCCGGGAATGCCGTAGCCCGGGCCGCGCTGCGCGAATGTCCGGTGTTCACCGCCCGCAAAGCCCTGGAAGGTGGAGATGGCCCACTGGTTGTTGACGAGATTGAGGATCACCGGCGCCTGGTACACCGCGGCAAACGTCATGGCGTAGTGAAAGTCGGCTTCGGCGCTCGAGCCTTCGCCGATCCAGCTCGCGGCGATGTGGTCCTCGCCCTTGATGGCCGCCGCCATCGCCCATCCGACCGCCTGGGGAAACTGCGTGGCGAGGTTGCCGGAGATGGAGAAGATCTTGCCCTTGCTCCAGTGATACATGATCGGCATCTGCCGGCCCTTGCACATGTCGTGTGTGTTGGACAGGCACTGGCACATGAGGTCGACCAGGTTGCGGCCGCGCACTACCTGCAGGCCCTGCTGGCGGTAGGAGGGAAACAGCATGTCCCCCGGCTGCAGCGCCATGCCCTGCGCCACCGCCACCGCCTCCTCTCCGGTCGACTTGATGTAGAAGGAGATGCGGCCCTGGCGCTGGATCTTCTGCATGCGATCGTCGAACAGGCGCGTCAGCAGCATGTGGCGCAGTGCCACCTGCAGTTCCGGCGCCTCGAGATGCGGATTCCAGGGGCCAACCGCCCGGTGGTCGTCCCCGAGCACGCGCACCATCTCGAGCGACAGGCTCTCGATGTCGCGCGCGGAGGCCGTGACGTCGGGACGCGGGACCGCGCCGGCGGGAGAGATCTGCACGTAGCTGAAGTCCGGCTCCTGCCCGGGCCGGGCCGGTGGTGAGGGAACATGCAAGCGTGACCGTGGGGTCATGAAGGGCTGCCTCTTGCGGCTTTCGGTGTGCAGTGACGGTTGCGGAGCCGGACACCGGTTCGGCAGGATTGTAGTCGCCCGACACGGGTAACACTACGATGAAGCCCCGACACACGTACCGCGGCGTGGTGCTGCGGAACACCGCCACGGGCGGGGCGCCGCGCGGCGCCGGACATAAGGTGCAGCCGGCGCAACCGGCCGGCCCCGCGCGCGTGCGCGTCGGTCGGGAAGTCGCCGGCCGCGGCGGCAAGGCCGTGACGGTAATCACGGGTCTGCCCTTCGATGCGGCGCAGCTCGATGAGCTCGCGGGGCGACTGAAGAGACTGTGTGGTGCGGGCGGCGCGGTGCGCGGCGGCGTGATCGAGATCCAGGGCGATCACCGCGACCGCCTGGTGTCGGAACTGTGCAAGCTCGGGCTTGAGGCCAAGCGCTCGGGCGGCTGAGCCTTGACCGGTCCCGCGCCAACTCGGCCCGCGCAACGCAGCCGCTCGAGACGTGCAAAGTGGTATCCGTCGGCGTTTATTGCTATAGAGAGAATGTGGCAGACACCCGCGCGGGGAGAAAAAGTGCATAACAACGTCTCAGACGCGCCCCGGGCGCCGCGCGGCAATGCGCTGCTGTTCGCACGAAACTTCTTCCGTCACCCGCGCATGCTCGGCTCGATCGTCCCGAGCTCGCGCTTTCTCATCAAGCAGCTGCTCGAGCCGATCAACTGGGGACGCGCCCGCGTCATCGTCGAGTACGGTCCGGGTGTCGGCGGCATCACCGAGGAGGTGCTGCGGCGCATGCGCCCCGACTGCGCGCTGATTGCGATCGAGACCAACCCCGACTTCGTCAGCTACCTGCGCCGCACTTTGAGGGACCGGCGACTGCACGTAGTGCAGGCCTCCGCCGCCGAGGTCGACGAGATTCTGCGCCGCCTGGGCTACCGGCGGGCCGACTACATCATCTCCGGCATTCCCTTCAGCACCATCCCCGCGCCGCTGCGCGAGCGGATCCTGCAAACGACACACGACGTGCTCGAGCCCGGCGGTGCCTTTCTCGTCTACCAGTTCTCGACACGGGTACTGCAGGACCTCAGGCGCATCTTCGGCTACGTCGGGCGCAGCTTCCAACCGCTCAACGTGCTGCCGGCGCACCTGTTCATCTGTCAGCCGGTCACCGCCTGAACGCACACGCCGTGGCGCGGCGGCGTGCGATCACGGCGGTGCACTGCGCAGCGAGCGCAGCAGCTCCTCGCCGAAATATCCCGCCGGAATCGTGCCCTGCTTCATGAACTCGAGGTGAAAGCGCCGCGCACTGAAGCGCGTGCCGAGGAGAAGCTGTGCGCGCTTGCGCAGAGCGAGGATCTGCTCTTTGCCGAGCCGGTAGGTGATCGCCTGAGTAGGCCAGCGCGAGTAGCGCGTGATGGCACCGCGCGCCGCGCGGCAGCTCGCCTGCTTGGCGTCGAGCTTGAGTGCTTCGGCGTCGTGGCAGGAGCCGGGCAGGAAGTCGACCACCTCGGAGTACAGCGTCACCGCATCCTCGAATGACAGCGGCCCGGTGTGGATGCCGGTGTCGATACGCACGCGCAGATCACGCAGCAACGCACCACGCAGCTGGTAGAGCCGCTCCTCCGGCGTGTAAAAGCCGTTCGGTGCGTTCGGCTGTGGCTCGGCCGGCAGCGCTTCCGCGTACAGCGCCCAGCCCTCAGCCGCCATCGAGTCCTCCCACATGGAGGAGGAGTCCTCCACTGCGCCCGGCGTCAGCCAACGCACCGCCGAGATCTGTGCGCGGTACTGCGTCATGACCTTGTAGTGCCAGTCGTGGCCCGGGAAGCCCTCGTGCGCGGCGAGATCCGGCATGGCGGCGTAGTTGTGCTCCTCGCGCAGCTGCGCCTGATCGTCGCCCGTCGGTGTGACGTAAAAGCGCCCCACGCCGGTGGCCTTGAACGGCGCTGCCGGATAGTAGGCAGCGCCCTCGATCGAGGCGCGCAGCGGCGGCGGCGTCGCGGTGACCTCCAGGCGGTAGTCCGCGGGCACCTCGAAGAGCCCGGTGGTGCGCGCATAGGCGACGAGCCGCTCGCCGGTCTTGCGGTAGCCGTCGATCATCTCCGCATCGGTGTGCGGCGCGTTCTGACTGAGCTGCGCGAACACCTGGCGCACGGTCTCGGCGCCGTCGGCACCGGGGGGCCACTGGTGGGCGGCGGCGATCTGCTGCGCGAGCGCAATCATCTGCGCGCGCGTGGCCTCGACGACGGCCCAGGAGGCGGCGTAGAGCTCGGCCGCGGTGGCGCTGAGCCGCAGGTTGTTGCGCAGCGCCCAGTCGTATTCCGTCTCACCGAGTGCGAAATGGTCGCCGCGGAAGTCGCTCTTTGGCAGCGGCTGGGCCGCGTCGTCCACGCGGTCGAAGAAGGTCTGGGCCACGAAATCGTGCAGCTGCCGGTAGGCGGCTGCGGCGTCGTTTCCCGCCGCCGTGAGCTCACCAAGGAGCGCTGCACGCTGCGCGGAGGCGATGTCGGTTGCAGCGATCTGCGGCAGTGTCTTGCCGAAATAGTCGGCATCGGCCGCGCTGCTCGTGAGGCCGAAGTCGCTGAGCACGCGCCAGTCGGGCGCGTTATGCGCGGCGACGCCGGCCGTGAGTTGCCGTTCGGCGGTCGCGAGGTAGCGCGGTACGGCGCGGGTGCGCTGGATCACCGCGCGCCATTCGGCATCGGTGCCGTAGGTCGATGCGCCGGTGGGCGTCATGCCCTGGATCTGCCAGTCGACACCACGCAGTGGCTCATCGACATAGGAATCGAGTGCGCGCTGCTGGTGGCGCCGCACCTGATGCTGGTGCTCGAGGAAGGCGATCTGAGCGAGCGCCACCGAGCGGTCGATGCGGCGCCGCGCCGACAAACGTGCCGGGACGAGCGCCACAAAGCGGGCGCGGAACTCGCCGAGTTGCGCATCCTCCTTCTGTAGTGCCTCCGGCGAGTAGTCGCGCAGCCGGCCATCGATGTGGACGAGCTGCGGGTCGAAGGCCGCGCCACCGAGGTAGGTCGCCACTACCGGGAACTGCTGCAGGACGTAAGTGACGTACTGATGCTCGACCCCGGCGAAGCTCGCATCCGCCGTATGCCGCACCGGCACCGGCTGCGCCGCCGGGGGCTGCGCGGCGGCGCCGCCAGCCGCGAGCGCCAGTGCGCACGCTGCGAGGGCCATGCGTTGGGGTCGATCCACGTTCAATCCTTCCCGAGGGGGGCCGTACCGGCCGGCGGCGAAGCATACGCTGCGCTCGCCCCGGCAGCGAAAATCCTTGCGCTGCCGACACGTTGACAGTGCCGCGGCGGGGCGAGGATCCTCCCTCTATGGCCGGCACGTTGTGGATCGGAACGCGCAAGGGGTTGTTTGCGCTGCGCACCGCGGCCGTGCGCAACTCCTGGAAGCTCTCGGGCCCGCAGTTCCTCGGACACATCATCCATCATGTGGTGCAGGACCCGCGCGCGCCGCGCCGGCTGCTGATGGCGGCCAAGACCGGACACCTCGGACCAACGGTCTATCGCTCCGATGACCGCGGCCGCAACTGGCGTGAGGCGAGCGAGCCGCCCGCCTTCCGCAAGGCTGCCGAGGGAGAAGAGGCACGTGCCGTTGAGCGCGTGTTCTGGCTGACGCCCGGGCATGCCACCGAGGCGGCCACCTGGTACGCGGGCAGTTCGCCCGCGGGGCTGTTTCGCTCGAGCGATGGCGGGGATCGCTGGCAGCCGGTGGCGGGATTCAACGACCATCCGCTGCGGCCGAAGTGGGCAGCGCTCGGCACGCCGGATGGCGAGTTCCTGCATTCCATCCTGGTAGACCCGCGCAATCCGGCGCACCTCTACATTGCCATCTCGATCGGCGGAGTGTTCGAGTCCAGCGACGCCGGCAGCAGCTGGACGCCGCTCAACGAGGGCTGCGCGGCGGACTTTCTGCCCGATCCCGAGGCGCCCTTCGGCCACGATCCGCACTGCGTGGTACAGCATCCGCGCCTGCCCGATCGCCTCTACCAGCAGAACCACTGCGGCATCTACCGGCTCGACCGCCCGGCACGGCGCTGGCAACGCATTGGGACGAGCATGCCGAAGAAGATCGGCGACATCGGCTTCCCGATCGTGCTGCATCCTCGCGATCCGGATACCGCCTGGGTACTGCCGATGGACGGACAGACCGTCTGGCCTCGTACCTCCATCGACGGCAAGCCCGCGGTGTACGTGACGCGCGACGCGGGCGGTAGCTGGCGGCGCAAAGACCAGGGGCTGCCGCGCTCGCATGCCTGGTTCACGGTGCTGCGCCAGGCGATGTGTACCGACGCGCGCCCACAGCCCGGCGTATATTTCGGCACCACGGCCGGCGAGGTCTGGGCGGGCCGCAACGCCGGCGAGCGTTGGCGCTGCATCGCGCGCCACCTGCCGGAGATCTACTCGGTGAGCTACGCGCATTAGCCCATGGGCTGCACGGTACGTATTGCGAGTCCGCTACGCTCCTACACCGCCGGTGCGGCGACGCTCGCCTTGCGCGGCAACACGCTGGCGCAAGTGCTCGCACATCTCGAGCAGCGCTGCCCGGGGATCCGTTTTCGCATGATCGACGAGCAGAACCGCATACGCCCGCACATGCGGCTGTTCGTGAACACGAACGAGGCCCTCGAGCTGTCGGCGAGCGTGCGCGACGGCGACACCGTGCACATCATCTGCGCGCTCTCCGGAGGTTGAGTCATGAGCCTGTCGAGCAGCGAGCGCGAACGCTACCAGCGCCACCTGGCGCTGCCCGAGATCGGCGCCGCGGGTCAACAGCGGCTGCGCGAAGCGCGGGTGCTGGTGATCGGCGCCGGCGGCCTCGGCTCGCCGGCGGCGCTCTACCTCGCGGCCGCGGGCTGCGGCACGCTCGGTCTCCTCGACGGCGATCGCGTCGAGCTCTCCAATCTCCAGCGCCAGGTGCTGTTCGCCACTCGAGACATCGGGCGTCCCAAGGCCGAGGCCGGCCGCGAGCGGCTCGCGGCATTGAACGGCGACATTCGCGTCGTCGCCCACGCGCTCGAGCTGCGCGCAGCCAACGTGCGCGAGGTGTTCAGCCAGTACGACATTGTGCTCGATGGCACCGATCGGCTCGCGGCGCGCTACCTCATCAACGACGCCTGCGTCGTGCTGCGCCGCTCGCTGGTGTCCGCGGCCATCCATCGCTTCGAGGGTCAGCTGATGACGTACGTGCCCGGACGTGGCCCGTGCTATCGCTGTGCCTTCCCCCAGGGCGCCGCAGCCGCCGTCGGCACCTGCGCCGAGGCGGGCGTGCTCGGGGTGCTGCCGGGTGTGCTCGGCACGTTGCAGGCGACCGAGGCCATCAAGCTCATCACCGGGGCCGGCGAGCCGCTCTTAGGCAGGCTCATCACCTACGATGCGCTCGAGATGCGCTTCGGCGACTTCCGCATCTCGCGCCGCGCTGATTGCGCGGTGTGCGGCGATGCGCCGACGATCACCGAGCTGCGCGATGCGCCGGCAGCCGCATTGCCGGGGGTGCAGCGGCTGTCGGTCACGCAGCTGCGCGACCTCCTCGCACGTCCCGGGCATGAGCCGCCGCTGCTGGTCGATGTGCGCGAGGTGGCGGAGTTCAGTGCCGGACATCTCGCGGGCGCCGTCAACATTCCACTCGGGGAGCTCGCGCTGCGCCTGCCTGAGATCGCTTCCCACCCGCAGCCCGTCTTCATCTGCCGCAGCGGCGGGCGCAGCCTGGCCGCATGCCAGATGGCGCTAGGCGCGCAGATCAACGCGCCGACGAACCTCGAGGGCGGGATGCGCGCCTGGGCCGCCGAGGTCGACCCGGCGATACACGTGCTCTAAGCACGCCGCCCTGTCAGGCGCCGGGCGGACAGCGTGACTTTGCGAAGGAGAGTTGCGCCGCGGCCGGTGTTGGTACCTGAATGCGGCTCTTCATCAGCTCGAGTGCCGCGCGCGGCTCGTCGACGTACTCGAAGAGCTCCAGGTCTTCCGCGGCGATCGTGCCGTGGCGCACCAGCGCATCGAAGTTGACCACCTCCCGCCAGTACGCCGAGCCGTAGAGGAACACCGGGATCGAGCGATCGAGCTTGCGGGTCTGAGCGAGGGTTAGGATCTCGAACAGCTCGTCGAAGGTGCCAAACCCGCCGGGAAACGCGATCAGTGCGTGCGCGAGATGCGCGAACCACAGCTTGCGCATGAAGAAGTAATGGAACTCGAAGCACAGCCCCGGCGTGATGTAGGAGTTGGGCCGCTGCTCCTGCGGCAGGCCGATGTTGAGACCGATGCTGCGGCCGCCGGCGAGCGCGGCGCCGCGGTTGGCCGCCTCCATGATGCCGGGACCGCCGCCCGAGCAGACCAGCAGCCGCTCGCGGCAGTCGCGGCGGCTCCACTCGGTGACGAGCCGCGCCAGCTCGGTCGCCTCGTCGAGATAGCGCGCCAATGGGCCGCGCCGGGTGGCACGCGCCGAACCGAAGAACACCACCGTGGCGCTCACCCCCGCGGTACTGAACGTGCGCAGCGGCGCCAGGTACTCCGAGACGATGCGTATCGGGCGGCCCTCATCGGAGTCGATGAACGCCGGATCGTGATAGGCGAGCAGCGGTGTGTGCACCCGAATCTCCTTCGCGCGCCGAAGGGCGCGCGCCGCTGGAGCACTCTAACGAATTCCGCCCGCCGCATGCGACACTGCCGCGCCATGCGCTGCTGGACAGGCAAGCTCACAACGCCGCCGCTCGCCGCAGCGGCCGCGGCCTGCGTGGCGCTCGTGGCCGCGACTGAGCCGAGCGCTGCGCCCGGCTCAGCCGCGCTGCCGCACATCGATGCGGGCACGACGCTGCTCGTGGTGTCCCCGCATCCGGACGATGAGACACTCTGCTGTGCAGGGGTGATCCAGCGCGTGGCGCGTGCCGGCGGCCGCGTCAGTGTGGTGTGGATCACGAGCGGTGATGCCGAGCGGATGGGGCTGCTGCTCAACGAGAAGCTCCTGTTCGCCAACCCGGCACGCGCCCGGCAGTTCGGCGCGCGGCGCATGGCCGAAGCGCGCGCCGCGACTGCGCTGCTCGGTGTGCCAGCGGGCGGACAGCTCTTCCTCGGCTATCCCGACGGCGGCGTCCTCGAGCTCCTCGACGGCAATCCCGCGACGCTGCGTCGCTCACGGACGACGGCGGCGATGAGCGTGCCCTACGCCGACGCGCTGTTCCCCGCGCATCCCTACAATGGCGCGAGTCTCGAGCGCGACTTTGCGGCGGTGCTCGAGCGGGTCCGGCCGACGCTGATCCTCGCGCCGAGCCTCGCGGACAGCCACCCCGATCATCGTGCGGCGGGCCTCCTCACGATATCCGCGCTCCGCCGCGGCCTCACCACGGCACAGGTCCGCTACTGGATCGTGCACGGCGGGGATGGCTGGCCGAGCCCGCGCGAGCTGCTCGCCGGCGTGCCCCTGACGCCCGGCCCGCTCAGCCGCGGGCTCGACCCGGTGGCGTTCCCGCTCGAGCCGGACGAGGAGGACACCGAGGTACGGGCGCTCGAGGCCTACCGGACGCAGATGTTGCTGATGGCGCCGTTTCTGCTCGCCTTCGTGCGCACCAACGAGTTGTTTTCCGCGCTCGCGCAAGCGCCGCACCGGCCCGCGTTCTGAGGCCGCGCCGACTCAGGGCCGGCGCCAGCGGTCCAGCTGCCGGTCGAGCGCGCCCGCGATGCTCTCGCGCAGTCGATCGAGCCAGGCGCGCTGGCGCCAGTGACGTCGGCTGATGGCCTGCGACACGCGCAGATCGCCTTCGAAAAGCGCCGCGACCGTGTCGGCGAAGCGCGCGTCGGCCACCTCCTGGTTGGCCTCGAGGTTCCAGCGAAAACTCCAGCGATCGAGATTGCTCGAGCCGATCGAGACCCAGTCGTCGCACACGATCACCTTGGCGTGCAGCATGTGCGGCTGGTACTCGAAGATGCGCACGCCGTTGCGCAGCATCCTGCCGTACAAACGCCGCGCCGCCTGCCGCACCCAGGGATGGTCGGTGCGCGGCCCCGGCATGAGCAGCCGCACGTCCACACCACGGCGCGCCGCACGCCGCAGCGCCTTGCGAAAGCGCCTCGAGGGCACGAAGTACGCGCTCATGATCCACGCGCGCCGCATGGCGCCATCGATCTGGCGGATGACGCCGTTGGCGAGCACCGAGCGCTGACGCGCCTCGGACAACGACAGCCTGCCTGCGGCCCCGGGCTCGTGCGGCGGGCACCGGCTCGGCGCGACATCGAGCTCGGGGCCGCAGCGGCGCCAGGTGCGGGCGAAAGCCCGGTGCCAGTCGGCGACCACCGGACCGTTGATGCGTACCATGACCTCGCGCCACGGGCCACGTGGCCCCTGCGCGAACTGATCGGTGAGTCCCGCCCCGCCGACGAAGGCGGTGCAGCCGTCGGTCACCAGGAGCTTGCGGTGGTCACGCAGCAGATTCCCCAGTCGATTGCTCAGGCGCAGGGGATTGAAGAACCGCAGCTCCACACCCGCCTCCTGCAGGCGGCGGCGATCCGCGCGCGTGAGCCGCAACGCGCCGAAACCGTCGAACACCACGCGCACCCGCGCGCCGCGGCGCACGGCCTCACCGAGCGCCGCGATGAAGCGCGTGGTGATGACGCCCGACTGCACGAGATACATCTCGAGCAGCACCGATGCGCTGGCCGCATCGATCGCCTGCAGCATCGCCGCGAAGAACTCGCCACCGCCGTCGAGCAGCTGGAACTGGTTTCCCGTTCGCCACGGCCACCCCGTGGTTGTAAATTGCTCGACATCGTGAGCGCTCGTCATGAGCGAACAATGACCGACCTGCGCAGAGGATGCCACTGCGCCAGGCTGCTGCTCGCCGTGCTGCTCCTTCCGGCCGCGAGCTCCGCCGACGTGCTCGACGCGGTGAACGCGGCGCGCCGCAGTGGCTGCGGCACCCGGTCCGCCGCGCTGCCGCCGCTACGCGAGAGCGCGCGGCTCGACGCCGTGGCACAGCGCCTGTCGCAGGGGGAGGAGCTGCGCATCGCCGAGCAGGGCGCGGGCTACCACGCCGTCAGCTCCTTTTCGGTCAAGATCTCCGGCGTACCGCCGAGCGGCGATGTCACGAACATCGTCGCCAGGCAGTTCTGCCCGCAGCTCACCAACCCGGCATTTCTCGACCTCGGCACCTGGCGCATCGGCACTGACGTGTGGATTGCGCTCGCGGAACCATTCCGGCCGCCCGCGCCACAGGACCTCGCGGCGATCAGCGACCATGTCCTTGCGCTCACCAACCAGGCACGCTCGCAGGCACGACGCTGCGGTACGAGCTCCTTTGCCGCCGCGGCGCCGCTCGCCGCCGACGCCACGCTCGCCAAGGTGGCCCTGGCGTATGCCCGGGAGATGGCGCGCTACGGCTACATGGACCACACGGGGCGCGACGGCAGCTCACCCGAGGAGCGCATAGCACGCGGCGGCTATCGCTGGCGCGAGGCAGGCGAAAACCTCGCGAGCGGCATCATGACCGCCGAGGCGGTCGTCGACGGCTGGCTGGCGAGCCCCGAGCACTGCGCGAATCTCATGTACCCGCTGTACCGTGAGATGGGTGTCGCGTTCGCGGTCAATCCGCACGACGAGATGGGCGTGTACTGGGCGATGGAGTTCGGCACACCGCGCTGAGCGGCTGCGCCTCGCCCAGCGCGCGCCGGAGAGCTCTCAGAGCCGCGTTGAGCGCGGCGCCCGGTTCGCCCTGTAGCGCGGCCGGGGCTCAGGCACTGAGGCCAGCCACGCGCTCATGCGTGTCCTCGAGGCTCACGATGATGCCGGCAACAAGATACAGCAGCGCAAACCAGGCGAGGGCGTAGGTGAGGAAGACATGGATCGCCAGGTACTCGTAGTGGTGCTGCGTGAACTTCTCCGTCCCCTTGACCCCGCCGATGAGGAGTGCCGCCGCGACCACCAGCATCAGCACCGGCCCCACCGCAGAGCGCTGCGCGCCCGGAATTGCGGGCGAGGCCGGCGGCGCCGGCAGCCGCCAGTACCACGCCGCGACCACGGCGAGCCCGATCGCCGAGCTCACGTACTGCAGTACGTGGTACACGGGGCCGCGGTAGGAGCCGATCGTGACCGTGGCGTTGAGCGCCGCGAAGTGATGCACCATCCAGCCCTCACTGTGCGTGAATGAGTCCCACAGCAGATGGGTCCACGCCCCGAGCACGATTGCGAGCACTGCGAGCACCCACTCGAGCCGCGAGCGGCCGAAGGGGGCGAGCGCGTTGAGGCACAGCCAGCGCGCCCGCGCCGACAACAGTGCCGTGAGCGGCCGGCGCAACACGAAGAGCGCCGCGAGCAGCGCATAGCCGAGCAGGATGCAGCTGGTATAGGAGCCCTCGAAGCTGTGGGCGTGGTGCAGGTGGCCCCGCAGGTTGGCGGGCACGTAATCGTAGGTGTCGGGCACCAGCGCGCCGACAATGAGCGGCGCCGTGCGCAGGTAGCGCATACCGCGTAGCGGCAGGATGGCCGCCGGATGCGCGAGCGTGAACGGCATGCGCCCTCAGCCCGGGAGCGCCGTGCGCGGCACGACGCGAATATGGAAGTCGCTGCCGACCCAGCGGCTGCCGCTACGGTAGGTCAGATCGATACTGCGACCGGCGCGCAGATGCGGCGTGTCGATCTCGAGCACGTGCAAGCCGAGCGAGTTGAGCCGTGTCGACTGCTCGCGCACGTCCTGCCAGCCATCGAGACCCCAACGCACCGTGCTCTCGGTCGGCAGCGCGACGGTGAGCTCACAGCCTTCGGGCATCTCGCCAGGCGGCGCCTGCTTGCTCCAGATGACGCGCCCGAGCACCGGGCGCTCACCACGGTAACGCTCCCACACCGACGTCGGGCGATCGAACGGGCGCTTGAGCACGCGCGATGCGGCGAGCTTCAGGTACTCGGCGTGCGCCCAGACGAGCGGCATGGCTGCGCCCGTCGGCCGCCCCGGCGCGAGCCCGCGCGTGGGGATCGGTGCGTCATCCCATATCTGTTCGGGCAGCATGCCGCCCGATGAAGCCATGCGCGCCATCGCCACGAGGTAGGGCAGCGAATCGTGCCCGCAGCATAACTCGTAGTGCCCGCGCTCGCCGGTGAGCAGCGGCCAGGCGCGCCCTCGCCCGGTGCCGTCGTAGGCTCTGCCGTCGTCGTGCTCGCCGTAGCCATCATCGTTGTAGCGGTGCCAGCACGGGCCGCTGGGGGTGTCGACCTTGAGCAGTGCATCGACCACCTTCACGGTTGCCACGATCAGCGGGTCATCGGCGCGGCGCAGCCCGAAGCGCACGAGCTGCAGGAAGTCGACGCCCACCTGTGCGCTCGCCGGCAGGCCCGGATCCTTTTGCAGATTACGGATCGGCAGCACGGTCTCCGCGCCGCGATCGAGCAGCGCCTGCGGCGGCGTCACGCGCACGTAGTATCCGGGCACACCATAGAGGCGCGCGAGCGGCACGTCCGGACCGACGGCCGTCCAGTTCTCGAGCTGCGCGTTCCAGTAGTCGGCAAACGCGAGCGCGAGCTGCTCGCCGTCCTCGGGAAGGTAGGGTGCGCCGGCCACGAGCGCCGCTATGCACACTGCGAGCGTGAAGGTATTGAGACCCGCGTCTTCCTCCCAGCGGTCCTGTTGGCTCGAGGGGCCATGACGCACGAGGAAAGAGAGCGCACGGCGGATCATGTCTGCGACCTGCGTACCCTCGAGAGCCTGGCGCTCATCGAGTGCCACCGCGAGCAGCACCGGGAAGGCGGTCTCATCGAGCTGCAGGCCGAGCCAGTAGCCCTTGCCACCGAGCCACTGGTTCTGGTGCCAATGTCCGTCGTCCTGCTGCGTGGCGAGCAGGTAGCGCAGGGTGTTGCGTGCCTCGCGCGTTGCGCCCACGGCGAGCAGCGCGCCGGAGCTCTCGACCAGGTCACGCGGCCACACCAGGTGATAGCCGGCACGCTCCTCGCGCGTGTTGCCCCACGGCACGCTCAAGGACGCCACCATCGCACCGGGGTAGGTCTTGTCCTGGTGCGCGCGCAGCACCATCGTGGAGAGGCGCACCTGCTCGGCACACTCCTGCGGCAGCTCCGCGCATAGCTCCTGCTCGGCGGCGCGACTTGCGTGCCAGCGGGTCCATCCGGTGAGCTGCCGCTCCCACGAGGTGGCAAAGGGCTCCGTGAGCGCACTCAGGGCGAGCGTCGCCGCCGATTCCGCGCTGCTGCCGAAGCCGAGCGCCAGCACGGCCTGGCGCGGCAGCTCGCCGATCAGCGCGACGTTGCCGGGACCGGCGCTGTCGTATTCCCAGCTGAGGGCGCCGTTGTGTGCGAAGTCCTGCCAGCCGTCGCTGCTGCCGACGAAACCCGCACTCGCGCGGCCGAAGGCGTCGCGCTGTTCACCAGTGACCGCGGCCAGCGCCAGCCCGAACGGCCCCTGCTCCGCCCACAACATGCGCCGCCCGCCGTGCAGCACGACCGTGGCGCGATTGTTGCTCCCGGTACCCCCGAGGTGGGGTGCGAGGAGCGCGAACGGCCGCAGCGCCGCATCCCCGCTCAGACTGACATCGACGAGCAGCACGTCGCGGTGCTCGCAGGGTGCGACGCGCAACGTCAGCTCGAAGCGCTCGTGGCGGTGCACGATGCGCACCGCCGGCGCGCCCGGTGCCGCGAGGTGCACCACGTGTCGCCACAGCCGCTTCACCTCGACCCAGAAGCCCGCGCCGTCGGCCACGATGAAGCCGAGGTCGCGGATCTGCGGAATATCAACGCGCGGGTAGTAGACCTCGTTGATGATGCCGCCGCCGATGGTGAACCACAGTCGGGACGAGCCGAGTGCGCAGCCGACGATCTCCTTGTCGCTGCTGCACCAGGTCGGCGGAATTCCGGGAGCCCCCGGGGCTGCGCTCATCGGCGGCCGTTCGTCCCGCGCCACAAGCGCAACCCACCGACGAACGCGTTGCGGTTGTCGCCGAGACGCACGTCGCGGGGCAGTCTCTCCAATCGCACCGCGTTGCCGCCGCCGAGCACGATGTAATCGGCCTGCAACGCGGCCTTGAGGTCCGCGATCACTTCGCCGACTGCCTTGCGCCATTTGCGGTTCCCGAGGCGCTTGCGCCCGCGCTCGCCCACGTACTCCTCGAAGGTGCGGTGGTGCTTGTACGGCATGTGCCCGATCTCGGTCGGCTCGACCACACCGTCGATGATAAGCGTCGCGCCGAGACCGGTGCCGAGCCCGAGAAACAGCATGCGGCCGCCCTCGTAGCTGCCGATCGCCTGCATGGCCGCGTCGTTCACCACCCGCACCGGCTTACCGAGCGCGCGGTCGAAAGCGTAGCCGAGCCAGCCTTTGCCGAGGTTATGAGGGTTGGCGACGATCCGGCCGCGGATCACGACGCCCGGATAACCGATGGACACCGCATCGTAGTGGACGCCGCGCATCAGTTCGCGGATCTTGCGCATCATGCGACCCGGCGTCATCTTGGGTCCCGATGCAAACTCGCGGATGGGGCCGCGGTTGTCGACGCGCAGCTTGACGTGCGTACCCCCGACGTCGACGACCAGAATGTGCCGTGGAGCGAAGTTGCGGCGTCCTTTCCTTGCGGGCGACATCGCAGGATTCTCGCCGGATTTGCCGGCCGAGGCCACCGGTGGCGTTTGTGGAAGGCGCCGCAAACCGACCGGGCGGCTGCATCCAACGAGCAGCGCACCGGCAACAGCGAAAGACGACGGCGCATGATGCGCACGCGGCGCGCGGCTCACACCGCTTATCAACTCCAGAACTGCGCGAGTACCGCGCGTGCTGCGCGCCCGGCCTCGAGATCGCGGCAGTTGACGATCGCCAGGCGAAAGCCTCCCGGGGGCATGGGGTGCGCCGCCGCCGGGCGGTCCTCGTGAAAGGTGATCTGCACGCTCGTCACGTGCGGCATGCCGCGCACGGCCGCCACGCGTTCCGCCGGCGGATGCCGGTACTCACGTCCGTGCGCGCCGAAGAGCGCGAGGCTAAAGCCGCCGCCGCGATCGGCATCGACATGGGACCAGGCGCCACGGGCGTACAGCCCGACCACGGCGTCCAGCCAACCCCGGCCATAGAGATCCGGCCACTGATCGGAAAAACGCAGGTGCGCATCGATGATGCGCCCGCCGATCGTCTCGAAGTTGAGCATGCCGGTATAGCTCTCGAGGTGGCGCGCCACCCACTCGCCGAGGTACGCCTCCAGTCCGGGGCGGTCCGCGGCCTCGATCGTCCAGTAGTCGAACGTGCCCTCGGCTGCCGGGACACCACGGCAGTGGCGCCACCAGCGCGCCTGTCCCTTGACGACCGCGATGTCAGAACTCACGTGCTCGCCCTCGAGCAGCGTCATCCAGAAGTGTCCGGGTTCGAGGTGCTGCCGGTAGTCCTCGAGACTCCTCAGCACCCGGCTACCGACCCCCATACCACGCAGGTTGGTGATCGGTTTGCTGAACACCGGGAAACGCGGTGGAACGACGCCGTGCGGTGCGCAATCGAGGCCTTGCGAGGTACTGACCCGCAGCTTGTCGTACACCCAGCGCTGTGCCGGGTACCAGGCGTAAGCGTCCGGATCCTCGGTCGGGATACGCACCGCGGGGGGACACTCCACGGCTTCGAAGTATTGCAGCCGCCACGGGTCGGCTTCGCAGAATGGCATGGCGCTGCTCGCGCGGCCGTCAGGCGGGTATCGCGCGGCTCCTAGAACAACCCGGTGATGCGCCCGTCCGCGTCGACGTCGATGCTGTTGGCAGCCGGCACCTTCGGCAGTCCCGGCATGGTCATGACATCACCGCAGATCATGATCACGAACTCAGCGCCCGCAGCGAGGCGCACCTCGCGAATGTTGACGACGTGACCCGAGGGCGCGCCGCGCAGCTTCGGATCCGTCGAGAACGAGTACTGCGTCTTGGCGACGCATACCGGGTAGTGACCGTAGCCGCCTTCCTGGAGCTGGCGGATCTGCTCACGGACCTTGGTGTCGGCCGTGATGTCGCTCGCGTGGTAGATCTTGGTCGCGATGGTCTTCATTTTGTCCCACAACGTCGCCTGGTCGGAGTAGACATAGTGGAAGTTGTTGGACTGCTCGCACAGCCGCACCACCTCGCGGGCGAGCTCGAGCGCACCGGGGCCACCCTGGGCGAAGTGCGTAGCGCCGATCAGCCGCACGCCCTGCTTCGCCACGCGCTCGACCAGCAGCTGGATCTCACGGTCGGTGTCCTCGGCACGGCGGTTGATTGCCACCGCGCACGGCAGCCCGTAGTGGTTCACGACGTTGTCGATATGGCGCTCGAGATTGACCGCGCCTTTCTCCAGGGCGGCGAGGTTCTCTCCCTTGAGATCGGCGAGCTCGACGCCGCCGTGGTACTTGAGCGCCCGCACGGTAGTCACGATCACCGCTGCGCTGGGCTTGAGGCCCGCCTTGCGGCATTTGATGTCCACGAACTTCTCCGCGCCGAGGTCGGCGCCGAAGCCGGCTTCGGTCACGACGTAGTCGCACAACTTGAGCGCGGTGCTGGTCGCGATCACGGAGTTGCAGCCGTGCGCGATGTTGGCGAACGGGCCGCCGTGGATGAAGGCCGGGTTATTGGCGAGCGTCTGCACCAGATTCGGCTCGATCGCCGTCTTCAGGAGCGCCGTCATCGCGCCGTGCGCGTTCAGCTCGCGCGCCAGGATGGGACGGCGATCGGCGCGGTAGCCCACCACGATCCTCCCGAGGCGTTCCTTGAGGTCCGCGAGCCCCGTCGCCAGGCACAGGATCGCCATGACTTCCGAGGCCACGACGATGTCGAAACCGTCCTCGCGCGGCACGCCGTTGGCGCTGCCGCCGAGCCCGATGACGATGTTGCGCAATGCGCGGTCGTTGACGTCGACGACGCGCCGCCAGGCAATGCGGCGCACGTCGAAGCCGAGCTGGTTACCCTGGTAGACATGGTTGTCGATGAGCGCCGCCAGCAGGTTGTTCGCCAGCGCGACGGCGGCGAAATCGCCGGTGAAGTGCAGGTTGATATCCTCCATGGGAACGACCTGCGAATATCCGCCGCCCGCCGCACCGCCCTTCACGCCGAACACCGGACCCAAGGCCGGCTCGCGCAGGCACAGCATCGCGCGCTTGCCGAGCAGGTTGAGCGCATCGCCAAGACCCACCGTGGTGGTGGTCTTGCCCTCCCCGGCCGGGGTCGGCGAGATCGCCGTCACCAGCACCAGCTTGCCGTCGGCGCGCGATTGCAGCTGCGCGATGTAATCGAGCGACACCTTGGCCTTGTAGCGTCCGTAGGATTCGAGGCTTTCCTCGGGGATGCCGAGGCGCTCGCGCGCCAGCTGCGCGATCGGCAGCATTTTGGCGCGCTGCGCGATCTCGATGTTGCTCGGAAAAGGCGTAGTGGTAGCTGGGTGGGACATGTGGGGGCCGTGGGTTCGATCAACGGGGAGCGTGATGCTACCAGAGGCGCGCGCCGCGATGGCGTCACTTGGCTACAATCCGACACCGATGCTGTGGGTCAAGGCCCTGCACGTGGTGTTCGTGGTCACCTGGTTCGCGGGGTTGTTCTATTTGCCGCGACTGTTCGTCTATCACGCCGCGACCGGCGATGCGCCGGGCCTGGCACGATTCGTCGTCATGGAGCGGCGGCTGTTCGCCATCATGAGCATCGGCGCGCTGCTCGCCGTGTTGTTCGGCCTCACCATGATCGTCGCCACCCCGGGCTATCTCGCCATGGGCTGGCTGCGGGCCAAGCTGCTGCTGGTGGCCGTGCTGGTCGGCTACCACTTCTGGTGCTACCGCCTGATGCGCCAGCTGCGCGCCGGAGCGCAGCCGCACACGCCGCGCTGGTATCGGCTGTTCAACGAGGTGCCGGGACTGCTGCTGCTCGTGATCGTGATCCTCGCCGTCGTGAAGCCGTAGAGCGCAGACAGGGCGCAAAAGGTCTTTTCGGCGGCGTGCGCGGCAGGGACGCCGCGCCCGCAGCCTACAGGGATGTACTCGTGGCGGCGCCCAAAAGACCTTTTGCGCTCGGCTGCGCCCCGGCGGGCATCACCAGATGCGTACGCGATCTTCGGGCTTGATATAGAGCTTGTCGCCGGGCTGGACGTCGAACGCGGCGTACCAGGCGTCGATGTTCGGCAGTGGGCCGTTGACGCGAAACTGCGACGGACTGTGCACGTCCGACATCACCAGCTCGCGCAGCGCCCCGTCGCGGTACTTCTCGCGCCACACCTGGGCATAGGCGAGGAAGAAGCGCTGATCGCCGCTCAATCCGTCGAGCACCGGCGAGGGCTGTCCCTTGAGCGAGATGCGGTAGGCCTCGTGAGCCATGTTGAGACCACCAAGGTCGCCGATGTTCTCGCCGATGGTGTTGGCTCCGTTCACTTTCAGGCCCGGCAGCGCCTCGAACGCCGAGAACTCCTTGATGAGGCGCGCGGTGCGTGCGGTGAACACCTGTGCGTCCTCGGCCGTCCACCAGTCCTGCATGGCGCCGTTCGGGCCGAACTTGCGGCCCTGGTCGTCGAAGCCGTGGCCCATCTCGTGCCCGATGACTGCGCCGATGGCGCCGTAGTTCACCGCCGCATCGGCGTTGGGATCGAAGAACGGCGGCTGCAGGATGGCGGCCGGAAACACGATCTCGTTGTTCGAGGGGTTGTAGTAGGCGTTGATCTCCTGGGGCGTCATCTGCCACTCGGCGCGGTCGACCGGCTTGTCGAGCCGCGCGATCTGGTAGTCCCACTGCCACTGCGCGGCACGGCGCACGTTGCCGATCAGGTCCTCGCGGCGGATGACGAGCGCGGAGTAGTCCTTCCACTTGTCCGGATAGCCGATCTTCGGCGTGAAGGCAGCCAGCTTCTCGTGGGCGCGCTTCTTGGTCTGCGGCGTCATCCAGTCGAGGGCGTCGAGTCGCTCGCTGAGCGCGGCCTCGAGGTCCGCCACCAGGCGCTGCATCTTCGCTTTGGACTCGGGCGGGAAGTAGCGCGCCACGTACAGCTGCCCGACCGCCTCGCCGAGCGCATCGTCGACGGCATCCACGCCGCGCTTCCAGCGCTCGCGCTGCTGCGGTTGCCCGCGCATGGTCTGTCCGTAAAAGGCAAAGCGCGCCTCATCGAAGCGTTTCGGCAGGTACGGCGCGTGGCTGCTGAGATAGTGGAAGGTCAGGAAGGCCTGCAGGGTCGGCACGCTGGTGCGGCCGAAGAGTGCCGCGAGATCGCGGACCGCGGTCAGCTCCGCGAGCACCAGCTCCTCACGGTTGCCGAGCTGCTGCGCCTCGAGAAACGCCTGCCAGGGGAAACCCGGCGCGTACGCGATGAGCTGCGCCTTGGTGCGCGGATTGTAGATGGCATCTACGTCGCGGCGCTTCTCGATCGGCCATTGCACCTTGGCGGCGGCGGTTTCGAACGCCATGATTTCGCGCGCCTTGGCGGCGGCATCGGCGACGCCCGCAAGCTCGAGCATCTGTGCGATGTAGGCGACGTACTTGGCACGCAGCTCCCTGAGCTGTGGGTCATCCTTCAGGTAGTAGTCGCGGTCGGGCAGCCCGAGAGTCGACTCGCTGATGAAGACGCTGTAGCGGTCCGGGTTCTTGAAATCCGCCGGCAGCTGCACGTCGAAGAGCGAAGCGAACCCCACCTCGCCGAACAGCCGCGCCACCGCCTCGTGCGTACGTGCCGCGGCAATGCGAGCGAGATCGTCCTGCGCAGGCGCGAGCCCGTGCGCCTCGATCGCCGCCTGATCCATGTATGCGGCATAGTAATCGCCGATCTGCTGCGCCGGCGTGCCGCTCGGCGCGCCGCTCGCTGCCGCCTGCTCGATGATGGCACGCACGCGCTCCTTGGAGAGCTCATCGAGCCGGTCGAACGGACCGAAGCTCGCGCGATCCGCCGGTATGGTGAACTGCTGGTACCAGCTGCCGTTCGCGTAAACGAAGAAGTCATCACCCGGCTTGACGTGCGGATCGCCAGCACTCAGGTCGAGGCCGAAGGCACCGATCGCGGGCTTGGCCGAGGGCGAAGTGGTCGCAGCAGCGGTGGCAGCTGAGACAGTGTCAACGGGCACCACGTTCTCCTTGAGCGAGGCGGCACAGGCGGCGTGCGCCACGAGCGCCATGGGGGCCACCAGCAGCGGCAGCCGGGAGCAAAGTCTCATAGGGCCAGAACCTTCCGGGAGTTTCGCGCACCGCGCATCATAAGGCAGCGCGGCCGCGGGCGGGATGAGGCGCGCGGGGATTGCCCGCCCGCGGCACTCGGTTTGTCGCGCCTCACGGCTTGGGCGCGAGCTCGCGCACCAACTCGCGCCAATCCGAGCGCGCCACGCGCGGCTGCTCGGCCGCCTCGGTGCCGAAGTAGAGAAAGCCGACGATGGCATCGTCGCCGGAGAGCCCGAGCGTCTCTTTCACGCGCGCGTCGTAGGCGGCCCCACCGGTCTTCCACATGGCGCCGAAGCCGAGCGCGAATGCTGCGAGCATCATGGCGTGCGCCGCCGCGCCCGCCGACAGCACCTGCTCGATCGCGGGGATTTTCACCGCCGGGTTGCAGTGCGCTGCGACCACGACGATGAGGGGTGCGCGGAACGCCTTGAGGCGCTCGCGCTCGAGCGCCTCCTCGCCCGCCTCGGGCTGCGCGCGGTGCAGGTGCTCGGCGAGCAGCTCACCGAAGCGCGCGCGCGCTGCGGGCCGGATCACGACGAAGCGCCACGGACGCAGCCGTCCGTGATCGGGGGCACGCGTGGCGCTCGCGAAGATGAGTTGCAGCGCCCCCTCGTCGGGAGCGGGCTCGGCGAGGGTGCGCGCGGAGCGGCGCATCAGCAGGGCGTCTATGGCTTGCATGTGTGCATTGTCGCAGACTGAAGCCCATGCTGAGCTTCTCGGAGGCATGCGAGCGCAACAAGGGACCGATCCTCGCCGTGCTCGAGAGCGAGCTCGCCGCGAGCACGCGGGTGCTCGAGGTCGGCAGCGGCACCGGCCAGCACGCTTTGTATTTCGCTGCGCACCTGCCGTACCTCACCTGGCAGCCGAGTGAGCTCCCCGAGAACCTGCCATCGCTCGAGGAGCGCATTTGCCGCGCGGGCACCGCCAACCTGCGCCCACCGCTCGCGCTCGACGTGCGCGCTGAGGCGTGGCGCGTGCCACCCTGCGACGCGGTGTTCAGCGCCAATACGCTGCACATCATCGGGTGGGAGGCCGTGCGCGAGTTTTTTCGCGGCGTCGGCACGGTGCTCGAGGCGCCCGGAGTGCTGTGCGTCTACGGACCGTTCCGCTTCGCCGGCCGGCACACGAGCGACAGCAATGCCGACTTCGACCGCTATCTCAAGGCGCGCGACCCCGAGAGCGGTATCCGCGACTTCGAGGCGCTCGATGCGCTCGCCGGCGCGCAGGGACTCGCCTTTGCCGCCGACTACGCCATGCCGGCCAACAACCGCACGCTCGTGTGGCGGCGCGCCGCGGGTTAGAGTGCGCACATGGACCCCGAGGTGCTGCGCGAGATCCGCGACGCCATCCGCACCATCCCCGACTATCCGAAACCGGGCGTGATGTTTCGTGACATCACCACGCTACTCGGCAATGCTCGTGTGTTTCATGAGGTCGTCGAGCAGCTCGCGACGCCGTGGCGCGCCACGCAGATCGACCGTGTTGCCGGTATCGAGGCACGCGGCTTCATCCTCGGTGGCGCGATCGCGCATTCACTGTCGGCCGGGTTCGTGCCGATTCGCAAGAAAGGCAAGCTGCCGCACACCACGGTGCGGGTTGCCTACTCCCTCGAGTACGGGCTCGACGAGATGGAGATGCACCGCGATGCGGTGGCACCCGAAGAGCGCATCATCCTCGTCGACGACCTGATCGCCACCGGCGGCACCGCCGAGGCCGCCGTGACGCTGCTGCGCTCACTCGGGGCGCGTATTCTCGCCGCCTGCTTCATCGTCGATCTGCCGGACCTCGGCGGCTCAGCCCGGCTCGCGCGGCTCGAGGTACCCGTGCGTACGCTTGTCGCCTTCAGCGGACATTAGGGGCGGCGCCGCTCGCACGGCCGTGGAGCGAGAACACTTTGTCGATCAGCGACATAGCATACCTTGAGCGCCAACATTACTTTGCGGTCATACGGCACTTGCGCCGGGGGATTCCAGTCATAATACGCGCGCCTTCTAGTCCGGGAGCCTGCCCGGCTGATGCGTAGCGGTGAGGGCGCATGAGCCGGTCAGGCACCCGGTTGGGGCATGCAGCGCACTTTTTCACTTTGGAGACCACCTAGATGTTCAAGAAGCTCGTTCCGGTCGTTGCCCTGGCTCTGCTTGCGGGTCCGGTTTTTGCCGCTGACACGCCGGCCTCGACGCCGTCTGCGGATCAGTCCAGCAGCTCAACGTCCAAGTCCTCCTCGCATCACAAGAAGCACAAGAAGTCGAACTCGTCGTCCTCCTCGCAGAAACCCTCGAGCGACACGTCGAGCGCCCCCGCCAAGTAATCCTGACCTGGCGCGCGGCTGCGCCACGAAAGCCCCGCCCACCGGGCGGGGCTTTTTGTTGGGCGAGGCACAGGCCCCCTGACCCCGCACAGGCCCGCTGACCGCCGCGGCAAGAAGGGCTTGCGGCTTTTCGCAAACGGGTTCAAATTCTCCGGCATGGATGGAGCGCAACAGGCCGCAATACATCAGGCGCTGGTTTCCGTTCAACATGCCGTCACGAGCATGACCTTCCCAAGCTGCGATCAGGAGGACCTGATCGAGGCAATTGATCGCGTCGAAGAGCAGCTGCACGCCAATCATCCGAATCTGGCGCTGATGTGTCGCTTTTTGAATTCGATCGCAAGGAGTCTGCGCGCGCAGCCCGAGGCGCGCGATTGCTGCCTTGCAATCGAAGATGCGATCGGCAAGGCCGGCATGCCCAGCACCTGGCAATCGGGAATCTGACCCTCCCGAAGCCGACGCCCCGGGGGTGTCAGCGGGCGCCCGGCCGGGCGCCGTGCCGTTGCGCACACGCGTACTGGCGCTCTAAGTTGGCGCAATGTTCGCGCCGCTCTCCCAGGTCCTGATACTCCTCGCGGCCTGCGTGTTCCTCGTCACGCTCGTGCGGCGCCTCGCGCTGCCGACCAGCGTGGCGTACCTGCTGGTGGGGCTTACACTCGGGCCGCATGCGCTCGGCGTGGTGTCGGATTCGAATACCACCCGGCTGCTCGCCGAGCTCGGCGTGGCGTTTCTGCTGTTCACACTCGGGCTCGAGTTCTCGCTGCCGCGCATGCTCGCGATGCGCCGCGAAGTGTTCGGCCTCGGCACGCTGCAGGTCGTCGCCACCGCAGCGGTGTTCGCGTTGCTCGGCAACCTGCTCGGCATCGCCTGGCTCCCGGCCATCGTGCTCGGCGGCGCGGTCGCCATGAGCTCCACCGCGATCCTGCTGGCGCAGCTCACCGAGCGCGCCGAGCTCAACCGCACGCACGGCAGGCTCGCCTTTGCGATGTTGTTGTTCCAGGACCTCGCGTTCGTGCCATTTCTCGCCCTCGGCGCCATGCTCGCCACGGGGCGGCAGTACCTGTCGGTCAGCGAGAGCGTGGCGGCGATCATCGGCGGCGTGCTCGCCATCGTCGCAGTGCTCGCCGCGGGGCGCTGGCTGCTGCGCCCCCTGTTTCACGAGATCGCGCACAGCCGCCTGCGCGAGCTCTTCACCCTCGCGGTGCTGCTGGTGGTGCTGTCTTCGGCCTGGGTGTCGCACCTCGCCGGCCTGTCGTTCGCGCTCGGCGCTTTCCTCGCCGGGATGATGCTCGCCGAGACCGAGTACCGGCACGCGATCGAGGCGGCGATCCGCCCCTTCCGCGACATCCTGCTCGGACTGTTCTTCATCTCTGTCGGCATGCTGCTCGATCTGCATCTGCTCGGCCGCATCGGCGTGCTTGGCATGGCGCTCGTCATGTTGCTGACGCTCGTTGTGCTCAAGGCGGCCATCGCCGCGCTCGTGACCCGGCCCTTCACCAACTCGCGCTTCAAGGCGCTGCGCACCGGCATCGTGATCGCGATCGGCGGCGAGTTCGGCGTCGCCCTGTGCAGCATCCTGCTGCAGGCCGGGCTCGTGCCCGCGGGCCGCGGCCAGCCGCTGCTGGTCGCCATCGTGCTGTCGATGGTCTTGAGCCCGCTGATCCTCAACAACAACAAGCGCGTGGCGCGTTTCCTGCTGCGCGAGCGGGCGCCGGCGATGACCGCCAGTCAGCGCGAGGCGTCGGCCACCGAGGAGATTGCCGCGCGCGAGCACGTCATCCTCTGCGGCTTCGGCCGCGTTGGCCAGAATGTGGCGCGGGTGCTCGAATCGCAGGGATTCGAGTACATTGCGCTCGATCTCGACCCGGCACGCATCCGCGCCGCACGCCAGGCAGGCGACCCGGTGATCTACGGCGACTCGGCCGATGAGGAGCTGCTCACGCGCGCCGGCATCGTGACGGCGAGTGCGGTGGTGATCAGCTTCTCCGACCCGGCGACCTCGATCGGCATCCTGCACAGCGTGCGGCGCATGCGCCCGGAGCTGCCCGTGCTGGTGCGCACCCAGGACGATGTGCGGCTCAAGGATCTCAAGGCTGCCGGCGCCACCGACGTCGTCCCCGAGACGTTCGAGGCGAGTCTCATGCTGGTGTCGCACGTGCTGATGTTGTTGCACGTGCCGGTATCGCGTGTGGTGCGCACGCTCGGTGAGATCCGCAACAGCCGCTACGCGGTGCTGCGCAACATCGTGCGCCAGCCGGACGCACCGCGGGTCGATGCGAACGAGCCCCGGGAAGAGATCAAGTCGGTGGTCGTGCCGCCGGGAGCCTGGGCGGTGGGGCGCTCGCTGAGTGAGATCCGTGGACGGGGGGTGGAAGTCACCTTCACCGGCGTGCGCCGCCACGGCATCCTCGGCCGCGAGCCGGCCCCTGACACGGTGCTGTGCGACGGCGACATCGTCGTGATTTACGGTGCACCCGAGGAGCTCGAGCGCGCCGAATCGGTGCTGCTCGCCGGGTAAGGCGCGCGCGGGGCAAGCCCGCTAGAATGCGCACCCCCCGCCGACCCCCAAGGACACCACCCCATGCACCGGAGCCGCCTCGCCGGATTCATCATCGACTGTCAAACCGACGACCTCGAAGCCGCCACGCGCTTCTGGAGCGCCGCGCTCGGCTTGCCGGTGCGCGCCGCCGCGGAGCCCGATCCGCTCTATCGCACCCTCGACACCGCCCCCGACGAGGTGCACCTCGAGGTGCAGCAGGTCACCCACCCGAGCCGCGTGCACCTCGATATCGAGGCGGACGACCTCGAGGCCGAGGTGCGCCGGCTCGAGAAGCTCGGCGCGCGGCGCATCGGCGCGGTCAAGACCTGGTACGTGATGGAGGCGCCCACCGGGCAGCGCTTCTGCGTGGTGCGCGTGCAGCGCGCCGACTTCGACGCCCGGGCCCGGGTGTGGAACGACTGAGGTGAATCGCGCCGACATCCATTTCCCGTCCAGGCACGAGCCGCTGCGCGACGACGTACATGCCCTCGGCGCCCTGGTGGGCGAGATCCTGCGCGAACAGGGCGGGCAGCAGCTGTTCGACCTGGTCGAGCTCGATCGCATCGCCGCCATTGGTGCGCGTGGCGGATCGGATGCCGCGCGCACGGAGCTGGCGGCGTGCGTACGCGATCGTCCGCCGGCGCTGGCGCGCGACCTGGTACGAGCCTTCTCGGCGTGGTTTCAGGCGGTCAACCTCGCCGAGCAGGTGCACCGCATCCGCCGGCGGCGCGAGTACTTCGTCAATGACAGTCAGCGGTCGCAGCCGGGCGGCGTGGAGGATGCAGTCACGGGGCTCAAGGCGCGCGGCCTCACCGCCGCCGCGGTGCTCGAGCTCATCGGGAGTCTGTGCATCGAGCCGGTGTTTGCTCCGCACTCGATCGAGGCGAGTCGCCGGACGCTGCTGAGGAAGCAGCAGCGCATCGCGCAGCGGCTGCTCGAGCGACTCGACCCCAGCCTGACACCGAACGAAGCCCGCAACGTGTGGAACAACATCCGCATGGAGCTCACCACCGCGTGGCAGACCGAGGAGATGCCGCGCGAGCGGCTCACCGTGGCGGACGAGCGTGAGCAGATCCTCTTCTACCTGGTGGAGATCCTGTACCGCGTGGTGCCGGCCTTCTATGAGGAAGTCGCCCAGGCGCTCGAGAAAGTGTACGGCCTTGCTGCCGGCACGACGCGTATTCCCTCCATCCTGCACTTCGGCTCGTGGGCAGGTGGCGACATGGACGGCAACCCCGACGTGCACGCCAAGACCATCCGCGAGACGCTGGCGCGCCACCAACAGGTGATCGTCAACCGCTATTTCACCGAGTGTCAGGAGCTCGCGCAGCGGCTGTCGCAGAGCGCGAGCCGCGTCGGCGCCTCCGCCGAGCTCACCAAGCGGCTCGAGGAGTACATGCGGCTGCTGCCGGGCGCGCGCGCCATCACCCCGGCACGGCACGACCGCATGCCTTACCGGGTGTTCCTCGCGCAGATCGGCGAGCGGCTGCGCAGCGTCTACGAGGGGCGCGCCAGCGGCTACGAGAACGCTCGCCAGTTCCGCGACGACCTCGCCCTCATCGCGGCGAGCCTCAAGGCCAACAAGGGAGTCAACGCCGGGCTGTTCTACGTCGAGCGGCTGCTGCGGCGCATTGACGCCTTCGGCTTCCACCTGGCGACGCTCGACGTCCGTCAGCACGCGAGCGTGCTGCACCAGGTGATCGCACAGGGCTTCGACGATGCGCAGTGGCCGAGCCGCAGCAGCCGCGAGCGGCACGATCTGCTTACCAAGGCGCTGGAGAGGGACCGCGGGCCGGTAGTCGAGCTCGACGCGCTCGGCCGGCGCACGCTCGCGGTGTTCGATGCCATCGTGCAGGGCCGCTATCGCTACGGGCCCGAGGCTATCGGTTATTTCATCGTGAGCGGCGCGAGCGGCGCCGACGACGTGCTGGCGGCGCTGCTGCTGGCGCGCTGGGCGGCCGCGTACGACAAGGGCACGGGCGAGGTGGCTCTCGACATCGCGCCGCAGTTCGAGAGCGCCGCAGCGCTCGACGGCTGCGGCGAAACGATGCGGGAATTGCTCGCGGATCCGCTCTACCGCCGGCATCTCGAGGCGCACGGGCGCCGCCAGTGCGTGTTGATCGGCTATTCCGACAGCAACAAGGAGAGCGGCCCGTGCGCCTCGCGGGTCACGATCCACAAGGCGCAGCACGAGCTCGCGCGCGTGCTGGGCGCGGCCGGCGAGCGGCACGTCCTGTTTCATGCGCGCGGCGCGAGCGTCGCGCGCGGCGGCGGGCGCATCGAGTCGATCGTGCGGGCAGCGCCCGCCGGGGCGGTCGACGGCGTGCTGCGCATCCGCGAGCAGGGCGCGACCATCAGGCAGGGCTACGGGCTGCGCCCGATCGCCATGCGCACGCTCGAGCGGGCCTTCAACGCCCTCAGCCTCAGCACCGCCGCCGTACGCCGCGCCGAGCTGCCGCCCGATGCGCCCGCCTGGCTCGAGATGGCGGCCTGCCTCGCGCACGAGAGCCGCGCCGCCTATCGCGCGCTGGTCTATGAGGAGCCGCAGTTCTACGAGTTCTTCCAGGCGGTCACTCCGATCGACGTGATCGAGCATATGCAGATCGGTGCGCGCTCCGTGCATCGCGCGGCCGGTGCGGGCGTCGCGGGGCTGCTGCCGGTGCCATGGGTGTTCGCCTGGGCGCAGACCCGCTACATGATCCCCGGCTGGTACGGCGCCGGCAGCGCCCTTGCGGCGGTGGTGGCGAGGTTCGGTCTGCCGCAGCTGCGCGCGGTGAGCGCCGAGTGGTTCTTCCTGCGCAATCTCATCGACGATATCGAAACCATGCTGGCGCGCGCCGACCTCGACATCGCGCACTACTACGATGTGCTCGCGCCCGGGGAGCTGCGCGGCTATGGGGATCGCATTCGCGCCGAGTATCGTCTGGCCCGCGCGCAGGTGCTCGCCATCAAGGACAGCCGCGAACTGCTCGATACCGACCCGACGCTGCAGCGCTCCATCGCGCTGCGCAACCCCTACGTCGACCCCATGAACCTCATGCAGGTGGATCTGCTGCAGCGCTGGCGCGCCAGCGGGCGGGTCGATCGCGACCTCTTCGAGGCATTGCTCGCGAGCGTCGGCGGCATCGCCCAGGGCCTGCAGAGCTCCGGCTGAGCGCAGCACGCGCGAGCACCGCCATGACCGACGCCATCACCATACGCCCGGCAACGCGCGAGGACCTGCCCGAGGTGCTGTCCTTCATTCGCGAGCTTGCAGCCTACGAACGGCTCGCGGACCAGGTACAGGCGACCGAGACGGATCTCGCCGCGGCGCTCTTCGGCACGCGCCCTTACGCGGAGGTAGTGCTTGCGTGCCTCGCAGACAAGCCGGTGGGTTTCGCCCTCTTCTTCCACAATTTCTCGACCGTTACCGGCAGGCCCGGCATCTATCTCGAGGACCTCTTCGTGCGTCCCGCGGCGCGCGGTCGCGGTGCGGGCAAGGAGCTCCTGTGCTGGCTCGCCCGCACGACGCTCGAGCGTGGCTGCGCACGGCTCGACTGGGCCGTGCTCGACTGGAACACGCCCTCGATCGGCTTCTACCGCAGTCTCGGCGCCGTGCCGCTCGATGAGTGGACCATCATGCGCGTCGCCGGCGCGGCCCTCGAGCGCCTCGCGCACAGCTGACTGGCGGGCGCAGGTGAGCTGATTGGCAAATTCCAGACCCCTGCCGTGTGCCGAGGCGACGATTCGCGCCAGCGCCAGCGTGCCCGCGTGCGCCGCGCGCAAGAACTGGGTGCTCGCAGCGGCGGTGCTCGGCTCGACGCTCGCGTACGTCGATGAGTCGGTGGTCAACGTGGCGCTGCCGAAGATGGAGAGCGACCTCGCCACCACGCTCGCGGCCATGCAATGGGTGATCAACGGCTACACGTTGTGCATGTCGGCACTGCTCCTGGTCGGTGGTTCAACCGCAGATCAGTTCGGCCGCCGGCGGATCTTCCTCATCGGCGTCACGGTGTTCGCCGCTGCCTCGCTCGCCTGCGGCCTCGCGGCGAGCGTTCCGCTGCTGATCGCCGCGCGCATCGCACAGGGCGTTGGCGCCGCGCTTCTCGTGCCCTGCTCGCTTGCGCTCATCGGCGCAGCGTTCGGGGAGCGCGAGCGCGGGGCCGCGATCGGCGTCTGGTCGGCCGCCTCGGCGATCGCCGCGGGTGCCGCGCCACTGCTCGGCGGCGTGCTGGTGGATCACTGGTCGTGGCGGCTGATCTTTCTCATCAACCCGCTGCTCGCGATCCCGACGCTCTGGATCGCGCTGCGTCACGTGCCCGAGAGTCGCGATCCGCTCGCCGGCACCACGATCGACTGGCGCGGCGCGCTGCTCGCCTTTGCCGGGCTCGGCAGCCTGGTGTATGGACTGATCGCCTCCTCTGACCGCGGCTGGTCGGACGCGAAGGTGATCGCGGCGGTCCTCCTGGGGGCGGTGCTGCTGCTTGCCTTCGTGCTCACCGAACGCGACAGCCGCTCACCGATGATGCCGCTCGAGCTGTTTGACTCGCGCATCTTCAGCGGCATCAACCTGCTCACCCTGCTGCTCTACGGTGCGCTCGGCGGAGCCTTCTTCTTTCTGCCGTTCCTTCTCGTACAGGCGCGCGGCTATTCGACGACCGCCGCCGGGGCCGTCTACCTGCCGTTCACACTGGTGCTCGCTGTGCTGTCGCGCTGGTCCGGGCGGCTGATGGATCGATTTGGCGCGCGTGGCCCACTCAGCATCGGCCCGATCGTGACGGCACTCGGCTTCGCGCTGCTCGCGGCTGGCGGCGGGCATTACCGCTTCACCTTGCTGGCGATGACCGTGCTCGGTTTCGGCATGGCCGTCACGGTCGCACCCCTCACGGCAACCGTGCTCAACGCCGTACCTGCGCATCGTACGGGTGTCGCCTCCGGCATCAACAACGCCGTTGCCTCGGTCGGGAGTCTGGTGCTGATTGCGGCGCTCGGGACGGTGGCGCTCGCGGTGTTCAACCGCTCTCTCGACCGACAGCTGCGCCAAGTCGATGGCGGGCCGCACGTCACACAGGCGGTGCACGCGGCGCGGCACGGGTTCGTCGCCCCGACGATGCCGGCGGGTCTTGCGCCGGAGGAGCGCCAGCAGGCCCGGACGATCGTCGCCGCGGCGCTCGTCCGCACAGTGCGTTTCGCCCTCTGCACCGCGGTAGCGCTCGCACTGGCGAGTGCGCTCGTGGCGACGCTGACGATTCCGCCGCCAAAGCAGCGCGGCGCGCCGGCGCCCGCGGCTCCTGTCCCCGAGCCGACGCGCGTCCAGGTGTGAGAACTCACGGCCCCCGGTAGATGAGCCCGTCCTTCATGACGAGCAGCACGTGTGCTACGGCGCCGATATCGCGGGTAGGATCGCCGCTCACGGCGACCAGGTCGGCGAGCATGCCCGCCTGCACGCGTCCGAGGTCGGCCTCGTGCCGCAGAATGCGAGCATCGGTCGCGGTGGCCGCGGTGAGCGCCTGTGCGGGCGTCATGCCGTCGCGCACCATCCACTCGAGCTCGCGGTAGTTGGTACCGTGGGCGAACACGCCCACATCGCTCCCGCAGCCGATGATCACGCCCGCTTTCATCGCGTTTGCAAAGGCGCGTTTTGCCTGCTCCATCCCCGCAGTAGGTGGCGTCCGGCCGCGCACGTAGTGCTCGAAGTACTCGCCGTAGGCTTCCTCCGCCGTCAGGGTCGGTAGGTACGCCACCCCGCGCGCCGCCATGAGCCTGAACACCTCGGGCGTGCCGTTGAAGCCGTGCTCGATGGTGTCGACGCCGGCCACAACCGCGCGCCGCATGCCCTCGGCCGTGGTCGCGTGCGCCGCCACCGGGCGGCCCGATGAGTGCGCGGTCTCGACCAGCGCCCGCAGTTCTTCCTCCGAGAAGGTCGGCTGCTGCGTGCCGTCCGGTCCCCAGCGATAGTCGGCGTACACCTTGATCCAATCGGCCCCGCGCCCGGCCTGCTCGCGCGCCGCACGGATGACTTCGCCGATTCCGCTAGCCTCCTGCGCGCCCTGCGGGGTGCAGCAGACGTCGGGCCGCAGGCCGCGCGGCGCGGGACCGTAGGAGCCGGTGGCGACGATGGCACGCGTCGCGACGAACAACCGCGGCCCCGGGATGAGCCCGTCATCGATGGCCTGCTTCAGCGACACGTCGGCATACTCCGCACCCTCGGTGCCGAGATCGCGCAGCGTCGTGAACCCCGCGAGCAACGTCGCGCGCGCGTGCTGGGCGGCGCGCAAGGTGCGATAGGGCACCGGCTCCTTCAGTACCTGGTCGTTCCATGAGGTCTCGTTGTAGGGATGCAGGAACAGGTGCGAGTGGATGTCCATCAGCCCCGGCAGGAGTGTCGCTCCGGGCAGGTCGATCGTCTGCGCGCCAGCGGGCGCGTGCACGGCGCTCGCCGCGCCTACCGCCGCGATGCGCCGGCCCTCGGTAAGCACCACCCATCCCTGGTGCAACGGCTCGCCCGCGCTCCACACCTGCGCCGGGCGCAGGAGAATTGCGGCACGGTCGGCGTCCGCGGCGAAGCCGGGCATGGCGGCCAACGACAGGCCCGTAAGCAGACCGCAAGCAATTGCCGTGCGCACTCGTTGTTCCCTGAGTCCTTGTGGCGGACCTTGCCCAGCGCCACGCTGACGGCGCCCCCCGTGCACCGTCAGCGCGCCCGAAGGCGCGGAGCCTGGCGGCTCACGAGCTCATCAGCACTGTCGTATCGTAGCTCTCGAACCCCTGGATGGCGCGCGCGTAAGCATTGAACACCAGCCGCTCCGCCACTTTGTCGGCACGCGGCGCGAGCAGCATGCGCAACACCACGTCGTCCGTCGGGCGGGTGGCTTCTTCGGCGAGCAACTGCTCGATGACGCGCGTCAGGCGGTGGTACAGCTCGTTCACGAAACGCAGGTGCGCTCCGTCGTGCACCTGCTCTGCCGGCCCGTAGGTGGCGCGTGCTTCCTCGGCGAGCTCGTGCAGGAACATGATGAGCAGGCGCGCCTTGTCCACCAGGCGCAGCTCCGAGTAAAACTCGATTTCGGAATTGAGATTCATGGGACACCCATAGCGGTTGACCGCGCTATGCCGGGAAGAAGTCGATGGGTTTGGTCGTGGTGATGGTGTCGACGTCCTTGGCGTCGAAGCGGAAGGCACGTACCAGGGCGACGATCTTGCGTTCGAGCTCCGGATCTTTGAGCTCGCTCGAGACGACCCGACACATGGTTACCTCGCCGTTCGGCGCGATGGTGAATTCGAGCACCAGTTTGCCCTGCAGCTCGGCGTTGTCGCGCAGCGCGCGGGCGTACAGGCTGTAGATGCGGCCCTTGTTGCGATCGAACACCAGTTCGATCTCCTCGCGCGAGCGGGCCGCCTTGCCGCCGCCGCCACTCGCCGCCGGGCCGCGGTTGTTGAGACCCGAGGCGACGATGCCGGAAGCCACCGCGGTCGCCTCATGCCCGGTGAGCGAGCCCGCGCCGCTGCCGAAGCCGCGGCTCGAGCTTGCTGAAGTGATGCCACCACTGCCGGCGCCGACCTTGGAAGTGATGAGCGAGCGCTCGGCGTGCGCGTCCGCGCCCACGGCGCCGGAGAGATTCTTGGTCTCGAGCGGCGTGAGATCCATCACATCGCGCAGGTCCGCGAGCTCGTCCTTCACCTGGTTGAGCTGCTTCTGCGCCTTCTCGTGCGCGCGCTGCCGCTCATCGACCGGCGGCGGCTTTACCATCGCGATTTTCGGCTCGATCTTCGGTTTCTCCTCGACCTTCGGCGTCGGCGGCGGCGGTGGCGGTGGCTTGGGCTTGTTCTCGAGCATGACGCGCGCCAGCCGCTCCGGAATCTCCTCGGCCGCCTGGCGCTTGGGCGTCGGCAGCAGCGGGAAGGCGATGCCGAATATCAACAGCAGGATCAGCAGCACCCGCAGGATCTTGCGAAAGCGCTCGCTCGCCTCCGGGTCACCTTCCCAGGGCAGGTCGTATTCGCGGTAATAAGGGGCGAGCAGCATGCGGCCTACCCTGGCTTGAGCTGGCCGGCGGCGACCGGCTTTTCCTTCTGGATGACCGCGAGCGAGATACGCCCGTAGTCGGCGTCCGTGCAGGTCGCCATGACGCGCTTCAGCACGTCATAGGGGAGCGCCTTGTCGGCCATGATCGTGATCTCGCGCTGCGCGATATCGCGCTCGGTCATCTCCCGTCCAACCAGCAGCGGGCGCTTGAGCGCAGCGCGCAGCGGCTCGACCAGCGGGCCGGGCGCTGCGCGGATGTCGGCAATGGTGGTGATGAACTCCCCCTGCACGAACAGGTCGGTCTTGGTCACCATCACCACCACCGACTGCTTGGGCGCGGTCTGCGCGATCGACTGCGGGATCTCGATGCCCTTGGAGTTCTGAATGACTTCGACCTCCGTCGAGTACACCAGCAGGAACGCCACCATCACCGAGAGAATGTCGATGAGCGGAATGAGGTTGAGCTGCGCATCGGCACGGTTGCGCAGATGGTGCTGCGCCATGCGCAGCGCGCGGTTCGAGATGCTCATCGGCGCGCTCCGGCGTTCTTCCCCGCGGGCGGCGCAACGCTCGCCGCTGTCTTACCGGCGCCCGCCGGGGCGGCCGGTGCGGCGGCGGCGGCGGGCGGAGCCGCCATGACCGGCGCGGCGCCCTCGGTCGCCGCGGGCGCATCACCGATCGAGATGTCGGGGAACAGCTCTGCCTGCACGATGTTCGGGCCCTCACCCGTCTCGAATACGCGCACGCGGTCCATCACCTGCACCAGCGTGTCGTAGGCCGTGTCCGGCTCGAGCAGGATGCTGGCGTCGGTCTTGTCCGGGAACTTCGCCTTGACGAACTTCAGATACTCGGTGAGGGCGTCGTAGTCGTATCCCTGCGGCGTGTTGGGCACGGCGTGCAAGGGACCGGTGTTGCGATCGGCCACCATCAGCAGGCCTTTGCGCACCATCACCTCCAGCTGCAACCCCGGCGGTGGCTCCTTGAACTCGGTCTGCGAGGCGGGCAGGTTGAGTTGCAGGATCACGGTACGCGAGAACACGGCGGTCATGAGCAGAAAGGTCACGAGCACCGTGAAGATGTCGATCATCGGCACGAGCAGCAGCTCGGCGGGCTTGCGGGAGTGGCGCTCCAGCTTGCGATATTGGTACGAGCGGCGCATGCGCGACCTTCAGATGCGGCGAGGCGGTGAACGCTGCGCGCGATCAGGCCGCCGCCGGCGCCGGCTGCCGCTCGGTGATCGCATTCAGGAACTTGACCGACGCCATCTCCAGGCTGTCGATGAGCTCGGTGGTCTTGGTCTGCAGCCACGCATGGATGAACAGCAGCGGCACTGCGGTCATCAGGCCGAAGGCGGTGCAGTTCATCGCCACCGAAATGCTCGCCGACAGCAGGTTGGCCTTCTCCGCCGGATTCACGGTCGCGACCGCCGCGAACGCGCGGATCAGTCCCATCACCGTGCCGAGCAGTCCGAGCAGTGTGGCGAGATTGGCGAACGTCGCCAGGTAGTGCGTGCGCTTCTCGAGACGCGGCACCACCTCCATCAGGCTCTCCTCCATCGCCTTCTCGATATCGTCGCGGCGCCGCGCCGACTGGATGCGCGCCAGGCCGTAATTGAGGATATGGCCGATGTACGAGTTCGACTTCGAGGTGACCTGTGCCACCTGACGGAAGTTACCCTGCGAGAGCAGCGGTACGATCTCGTTCCACAGCCCGCGGTTTTGCACCGCGATATGCGTGAGATAAATGTAGCGTTCGATGGCGATCGCCAGACCCACCACGAACACGATGGCGATCGGGTACATGAAGTCCCCGCCGCCCTGGAAGAAACGTACGATCAGGTTCCACAGGCCCATCTGACACTCCCGCTCAAAAGACCGCCGAATGAGACACTTAGACTAACGAAAACTGAATGACATAAGCCCAAAAAGCTGCGATCTGGCTCTCATCTGCGATGTTGCCCCCGCCATATTTCAGGGCTTGTTTCCGGAACTCGGCACCGCGCCCGGTTTCGGGGCGTTGGCAGGGGGCGACAAGGCATCGTAATAGCGGTTTTCCCGCTGGAAAACGTCCCGATCCAGGGGTTGCAGCACCTCATCGACCAGGCTGTTGATCGGCTTGCCGCTCAGGTCCCCGAGGTCCGAGTGCTTCCACGGAACGATGTACAGCACCTTCGGCAGCTCGCGGTTGCCGGTGATCTCCGTCGCATCCAGCTGCAGTCGATCGGCCCCCTTGCGGCCCGGTGTCTTTGCGGCCGCGGGGTCAGCCGCTGCCGGTGCGGCCTGCGATGGCGTATGCGCGGCGGAGGCGCCGGACGCGCTGGACGCGGCGGGCGCGGACTTTGCCCCAGGGGCCGACCTCGTCGATGAAGCGCCCGCCGAGGGCCGCTCGGGCGCTACGGGCGCGCTCGCGGCAGCAGGAGCGGTGAGCGCCGAGGTGTTGACGCCCGGCTCGAGCTCATCGGGCCGCGGTATCTCGCGTGCGGGCGCTGCGGCGGGCGCCGCTCCCGATGTCGGGGGCGGGAGCTGCTGGCCACGCGCCAGCGCCAAAGGCAGCGCGCACAGAATGAGTGCGAGCGACGCCGTGGTAGTCCGGGTGACTCCGGCACTGCGCGCGAGCTGCATACTCAACCTCCTGTCTTGGGCGCGGCCGCGTCGGCGGCGGCATTCGCGGGGCTCTGCCCCTGGGGCTGCGGAGCGGGTGCGGTCGGCGCGCCCTGCCCTGGCGCCTCGCTCGCGGGGCCCGGCGCGCCTTCGGTACCGGGACGCTTCAGCGGGGGCATGCCCAAACGTTGCCGCAGCTCGGCGATCCAGCCGCTCACGGGCTTGTCCTCGCCGGTGATCTGCTTGTACTGCTCGAACGCCGTCAGTGCGCGATTCGGGTCCCCCAGATAGAGGTCCGACAGCACGCCAAGGTTCCGCCAGGCCGGGGCGTAGCGCGGATCGGCGGCAATTGCCTGCTCGTATGAGGTGGCGGCATCCTTGAACTCTCCGCGCATCCTCTGCGTCGCGCCGAGCTCGGTCCAGGCGACCGCGCTGCTGTTCTCACGGGCCACGGCACTCCTGAGCGTGGCCTCGGCCTGGTCGAGGTGTCCTTCCTTGCGCTGCAGGATCGCCAGGTTTACGAGCGGCGCGGCGAACTGGGGGTACTGGAGCGCGATCTGCTTGAAGCCGAGCTCGGCCTCGGTGCTGTTTCCGGCCCGCATGTAGTTGACCGCCCGGTTGAAATCGGCCCGAGCTGCCGGGGGAACGTCAGGGTGGTTGAGCGCGGTGCCGGTCGCACCGGTCGTAGCGGTTGTGGGCGTTGCGGGCGCCGGGGCACCGGGCGGCGGCTTGCCGCCAGGGGCCGTCGTGGCGGTGCCCGACGGCGCTCCCTTCGCCGCGGACTGGGCGGGGGGTGCAGCGGGTGTGGCGGGCGGGGACTTGCGCGTCGGCGTCGAGCTGCAGGCGATGAGGTGGACCGCGGCGAGCGCGCACACGAGGCACGCCGCTTGCTGCGCCGTCGCCCGCGCGGGAGACCCCGCCCGATCACTCGAGAGTCGCGACCACATCGCGCGTCATCTCCGTCTTGCCATAGCGGGCGGGCTTGAGCTGCGCCAGCTGCTGGAAGCTCTTGCGCACCCACTCGTCGTAAACGCCGTCCTTGGCCCGCGCCGCGTTCACCTCGTGCGCCTTGATCGCCTGCTCCTCGAAGGGGAATACCTGCTCCTCGAGCAGCGAGTTGTATTCCTCGAGCTCCTCACCCTTGAGGTTCTTCGGTCGCTCGGAGGCCATGATGTCCTTGGCGAGCACGGTATAGAGGTCCGCCATCTCGTAGGTCGCGGCCGTGGTGACCTCGGCGACCTGGTAATCGGCCGCGCGCTTGTAGCCTTCCATGGCCGACTCGAGCGCGTTGCGCTTGACGATGAGACTTTTCTTGAGCGGCGCCGTGAGGCGCACCACCCGGAACGCATCGCGTGCGGGCGCGGCGAGCGCCAGCTGCGCCTTCGCGGCGAGATAGTGTGTGCGCTCGGTGCGCTGCGCGCCCGCCTCCTGGTCGGCGCGGATGATCTCGTGGTACCAGTAGTCCTGGCGCTTCAGATCGCCGTTTTTGGCTGCGTAGTCCGCGAGCCGCTGACGCGCCTCCTCCGCGTCGGCGACCGGCGAGGGGTTGGCCGCAACGTACTTCTCCAGCATCCCCATCGCCTTGGGCGTGTTGCCGGCCTTGGCGTAGAGATCGGCCGACTGCATCAGCGCCTCGCGCTGCACTGCGCGATCCTCGGTGGGACTGGCAGCGATGCGCTCGAACTCGGCCGCCGCCTCCCCGGCGCGGTTGGCACCCGCGTACGCCACGGCGAGCTTGGCGGTCACGTCCCGCTGCAGCGGATTCTGCGGGTACTCACGGCGAAATTCCTCGAGCACCGGGATGGCGCGGTCCCACTGTTTGAGCACGACGAGCTGCGTGGCAGCGTCGTACTGCGCGTTGGCGCGGATCTTCGCGTCCGGGGCGACGCGTCCGACGCGCAGGTAATCCTCCACCGCACCGGCTGCATCCCCGGCCTTCTGCTTCGCCTCCCCCTGCTTGTAGACGCTCGCCGCGAGGCTTTCGCTGAGATCGTTGCGCGCCTTGTCGTCAGCGCCGGCCAGCGCGCGCGCCTGCACGAAAGCCGGCTCCGCCTTGGCGTACTCGCCCTGGTCGTAATAAGACCGCGCGATGATCGTCCAGGCGATGCGCTGCTTGGCGGGATCGACGGGGGGCTGGCGCGCCAGTATCGACTGCGCGACGCTGACGGCGCGCGTGCGGTCGCCGGCGGCGAAGATCTCCTCCGCGGCGCGTGTCAGCACGCCGGCGCTGTCGGGATGCTCGGGGAAAGTCTGGGCGAACTTGACTCCCGAGTCGGTGGCGCGCTTGTGCCAGGCGTCCTTCGCCGCTCCCGTGAGACCTTCCTCGCCCTTCTGGTAGCACACCAGCGCGGCGTAGGCGGCGGTCGCGGACTTCTCGTTCCGCGGGTAACCGTACGCGGTCGTCTCGTACTCGGCGGCCGCCTCGGCATAGTGGTGGCTCTCGAACAAGGTCTCGGCCAGCAGGTAGTTGGTTTGTGCCGAGTCTGCATCCTGGGGGAAGGATTTGAGGTAATCGCGGTACCAGCGCGAAGCCTCCTCGTAGTCGGCGACCTGCTTGGTCTTCTGCGCGCGCGCGTGAAAGTAGGTCGCGACGTCCTTGAGGTTGGTCTTGAGCTCCTCCACCACGCGCGGGTTGTCGGCGCGGCTGCGTGTCTTCCAGTACGGGGAGCCGAAATTGTAGCGCTCGACGAACTCGTGCTTGCCATCGAGCACCAGGTCACTGAAGCCGCCCTTGCTGTAAGCGTCGATGGCCGCCATGTCGAGGTCGGGCGCATGGTCACTGTAGGGGTCGCGCGCGACGTAGGCGCGGTACACGCTGGCCGCGTCCTGGTAGCGCTGCTTGTCGACGTACAGATCGCCGAGCCGCGAATACAGCAGCCAGCTGTAGGGCCGCTCGCCGTGCTGCCGGGTGTACTGCTCGAGGGACGCGGCGCCCTCGTTGTAGGAAAATGCGATACTCATGACGCGCAGCGTGTCTTCGACCAGCTCGCGATCGGCGCGCTTGAGGCTCTCGAGCCGCACCGCCTTCGCGGGCGTGGTACCGAGCTCACGGTCGAGCACGGCGCCGAAGGACGGCAGGCTCTCGAGCGTCAGCGACTGCTTGAACAGCGACCAGCCGTTTTTGTAGAGGCTCTGCTGGTAGAAGGCGGAGCTCGGACCGCGCTTGATCACCGCCGCATAGGCGTGCTCGGCCTCCGGATAGCGCTTGGCCGAGAACAGCAGCTCGCCGCGGCGGAACTGCACTTCATCGATCTGCGGACTCTGCGGATAGTGCTGCACGATGCTATCGAGGGTGGCGAGGGCGGCATCGCCCTGCCCGGTGGTCTCGTAGGCACGCGCGAGTTGGTAGAGCACCTGGTCATTGCGCGGATAGTCGGGATAGGCCTTGAGCAGCGTCGTGTAGAGCTTGATGGCCTCGGCGCCCTGCAGGTCGACGCTGCTCACTTCCCGCTCGAGGCGCTCCATCTCGCCGGCGTCGAGGTTGAGATCGCCGAGCCGGCGCAACGCTTCGGCGCGCAGCTTCGGATCGGTGTTCTGCAACTCGAGGAAGTGCCTGTAGTTCTCCATGGCGCGCGTCGTGCCCCCGCTCGCCGGGGTATCCGGGTGCACTTCGACCTTGCGCTTGGCGAGATCGCCGATGGTATTTGCTGAGCCTGAGCTGCTCGGCGGGGCATTGCCCGATGCGCTCTGCGCCAACGCTGCGCGTGGCAGCCCCGCGCACAGGAGCAGCGCGGCAGCGCCGGTGCCCCACGCGGCGCGCGCCCACCGCCTGCTCATCGCGGCGGCTCCGGCGAGGTCGGCGGCGCCCCGTCCTGCGGCTGTGCGGCCGGCGGTTCGGTCTCGGGCGCGGCGCCTTCGGCGCCCTTCTGCACCGGGGCCGGAGGCTTACCGTGCGCCGCCTGCGCGCTCGCCGCGCGATCGTACATGGTGGCGAGCGCAAAGCGCGCCTGCACCTGGTAGGCGGCGAGACGCTCCTTCTGCTGCTCGAGCTCATGCACGGCGAGGCGTGCCAAGTAGGCGCTCTGCTGCTCCTCGGCCGCCGCCAGGCGCACCTGCAGCGCGTCGATCCTTTGGCGGAGCGAGGTCACGCGGTCGGCGAACTCCCCGGTGTTCACCGGCATATTCTTGCGGGCGCGCTCGACGCGGATCCAGCGGCTCTGTGCCTCGCTCAGCGCGAGGCCGAGGTCCTTCAGTCCGCGGTGCTCCTGCCACAGCCGCGCGCCATAGGCATCGTTCAGGCGGAAATAGAGCACACCCTTCACCAGGGCGAGCCGCGCGCGCGCCTCCGCCGTCTCGGGCGTAGCGGGCGCGCCGGCGAGGGCGGCCTCCAGGCGCTGGATGCGCGCCCACTGGTCGCGCTCGGTATCGGTGCCGAGCGCGGCCACGTCGTGCTGCGACTCGATGGTGCGCAGCTCGTTCTCGAGGTCACCGTGGCGCTGCTGCAGCTGCTGCAGCGCGCCCGATGCCAGCAGCGCGTCGGTGCGCGGCAGCTGCTCGGCATAAGCACGCTCGCGTGTCTCGATCATGTCGCGGAAGGCGCCCATGCTGTCACCCCAGCGATCGAGCGTGCTACTCATGTAGACCATGTCGCGGTAGTTCTTCACCCCTTCCTGGAAGTCGTGCCCGGCCAGAACCGTGTACAGGTAGGGAGACTCGGGCGCCTGGGGCAGGTGCTTGACCTCGTGGAACCAGCCGTGCGGCGCGAGCGGGCTGGCATCGGGGGTCACCTCCCGGGTGAGGACCTCGCTCAGCATGTCGCCGTGCTCGATACGGGCGATCGCCTGATCGAGCCGCGCGTTCTCGGCGTCGAAGGAACTCAGAGCGCTCTCGTAGTACTCGGCCGCCTGGGCGTTGGCGTTGAGCTTGCCGAAGGCGTACGGCACGGCGAGGTAGGATTCCTGCACCGCCGAATCGAGCACGTCGCGGCTGCGCAGCTCCATCCACGGCGTAAGGGCGCTCCGATAGTCCCCGAGCGCCGCATCCGCCCAGCCGGTGCCGAGCAGCGCCTTGTTGGAATAGGGGCCATTCAGCCGCACGCGCTCGAGGGGCGCACGTGCCTTGGCCGGCTGGTTGGCCTGCAGTTCGGCGAAGCCGAGGGCGAGGTTGGCGCGGTCGCGCAGCGCTGCGAACTCCGGGGTTGCCCCGCTCATGGTGCCAACCGCAGTGAGAAAGGGCTCGGCATCGTTCAGGCGGTTGGCGCGCACCAGCGCCACGCCGAGATTGAAGCGCGCGTACGCCGCCCACACCGAACCGCCGCGCCACCCCGAGAGCAGCTGGATCGCCTCGTCGAAATGGCCTTCGTGCATCAGCACGTTGCCGAACAACAGCTCCTTCTGCGCCTCGAGATCGGGCGACATGCGCCCGTTTATCTTGCGCAGCGCCGCGTCCGCCTTGTCGAGATAGCCACGCGCGTACCAGACCTGCGCGAGGTAGAACCAGGCCTTGTTGCGCACGCCGGTCGGCACGTCGTCGGTGAGCAGGCTGGCGAAGATCTCGCCCGCCTCGTTGTGCACGCCGAGCGAGAGATACAGCCCCCCGGCGAGCAGCCGCGCATCATCGCCGTCGTGCGGCATGCGCTTCCAGTGGTCGTAGGCGAGCAGCCGCGTCAGCGCCTCGAAATCGTGTGCTTCATCGTTCTGGAAGTACAGGAACAGCACATCGCCGTAATGCAGGTCGTGGATGCGCGTCTCCGGCAGCTTCTCCGGGTCGTGGCGTCGCGCCTCGGCACCGCGCGCGGCGAGCAGCGCGAGAGCGGCGGCGAGAAACAGCGCGCGAATGGACGACCGACGCGTCACGGCTCAGTCCCAGTCCTTGATCTCGAATTCGGGCTGCAGCTTCCTCTGCCGGTCGTTGATCTTGAGCTCGAGGTACTTCGCGCCAACACCCTTTTCAAAGCGGAGCGAGGCGCCGCGCTTGTAGGCGCGCTCGCTCGGCCCCTTGCCGTTGAAGAACGCGACCAGCTCGTGCTGCCCCACTTTGAGATTGCCGATGTAGAGCCGCTGCACCCCGCCCTTCAGCAGCGCGTCGACCTCGCGCGGCGTGTACAGGTAGTTGATCACCTCTTTCTGGTCGATCTTCAACTGCACCGAGTCGAGCGCGAAAAAGTCACCGACGTCCACGGAGAGGAAGACCGCCACCTGCGTGTTTGCCGGGAACAGCAGCTCCTCCTCGAGGATGAAGAGGTCGCGGTTGAGATCGACCACATCCTTCTTCAGGCCCTGGATCTGCTGATCGAGGCCACGCGTGTCCGGCGCGCCCTCGGCGGGGCTCGCCGGTGTGGGCATCGCGGACTGCACCGCGGCCCCGGCTGCCTCGGTCGCCTTCTTGAACTGCTCGAGGTTCTGCTGGTTGAGGGTGGGGGGCGGCTGCGCCGCGGGCTGTGCGCCGGCCGCTGCCGCGGCCTGGCTGGCGTCGGCGCCCGCCGGCGGAGCGGCCAGCGCGGGGCGGCCGGCCGCCAGAACGAGCGCAGCGGTGAAGCCGACCGCAAACCGCGCGGCGTGTAGTACACGCCCGGGCCGTGCGGCCGGGGCGAGAGTGAGAGCCATCTCAGGCATGGTGGTTTCCGATCATTCGTTCAGCAGCGCGCGCAGCTGTTGCAGATACACTCCATCGCTCGCCGTGCTGTAGTCGCGCAGCGCGTGGCGCACGGTTCCGCCGCGATCGATGAGCACGGTCATCGGCAGATTGTCGACCTGGTAGCTGCGGCTCACCTCTTTGGCCGGATCGAGCAACAGCACGAAGCTCACCGTGAGCGAACGCGCATACTCGAGCGACTGTCTCGGGTCGTCATCGACCCCGATGCCGTAGACCTCAAGTCCCGCCGAGCGATACGTGGCGAGACTGCGGTTGAGCGCCGTCAGCTGTGCGCGACAGGGGTTGCAGCGACTGCTCCAGAAGCTTAAGACTACGACCTCGCCGCGGTGTTCTGACAACCGCACGTTGCCGCCGGCCACTGCATGCAGCGCAAAGTCCGGTCCCATGCGCCCGATGAGCGGGTAGGACGGCTGCGCCGGTGACGCGAGCCCGGCAGCGAGGGCCAGCACTGCCACGCCCAGGCGTAGCGCCACGCCCGTGCGCGCACCGGCCGGCCACGAGCGGGCCAGGCAGCGCCCCGCCACCTCACGCCACGCCGGGCCGTTCGGCCGTTGCCATGTCAATAAAGGTCCTTCGCCACGGAGTGCGGTCTGCCTCCGCGTCAAGCGCGCAAAATTGCACAGCGCACTTAACACTGTCAACGAAGCTAGCGGCGAAATGAGGCGTGCCGCGTGGTCGCGCCGCGAGTCGCCGGAACGCCGTCGTCAGCAGGCGACAGCGCCGGCCCGCCGGCGGCCGCGCGCTGCGCGGCACGCCTTGACGTGCGTCACACGATCGGCGCGAACGCCGTGAGGGCGTCCATCTGGGCCGCGGTACCGAGCACGGTCGACGGATACTGGTTGGGCGGAAACACGGTCGAATACTGGTTGGTTGTGCCCATCAGGCCCATGTAGTTGAGAATCACCACCTGCACCAGCGTACTCACTGCGTTGCCGACGATGCTCGAGCTGGAAACCACGTTGCCGGCGGCGGTGAAGTAACCGATCTGCTGCCCGGCGGTGCCGTTGAGCAGTGTCGGACGTCCCTTGGGGCTGTAGACCAGGAAGAACGTCGAGGCGACCGAGGCGTTGTCGCCCTGCCAGCCGAGCTTGCCGCGCCCGGCGGTGCTGTTGTCCGGCATCAGGTTGGAGTTGAGCGAGCCGTCGCTGATCACGTAGACCATCACCGGCTTGCCCTTGCGCTGGGCGTACTCGAGGACCGCACCGATCATCTGGCCGGCCTGGAAGTTTCGCGTCTCGCCGGTCGCGCGCGTGCCATCGTGATAGTCGAAGCCCCCCATGGCGATGGTGCCCGCGCCCGCGTAGCCGTCGATTACCAGCTTCATGACCGTGGCGGTGGCCGCGGCGTCCGAATTGCTGTTGATCGTGGCAGCCGTGAAGATCGGCGTCGCGCCGCCCACGATGAGCGGATCCTGGGTGGGATCGAGCGCCGCCGGGCTGCCGAACGCCGCCGCGGTGTAGGCGGACTTTGCGTACTGGCAGCGCACCTGGTTCTTGAGCGCTGTGTCGTCGACCGCCTGGTTCGGGTCGGCGGAAGTGTACAGGTTCACGCCCGGAGTGCTGCCGCTCGGCGCGCTCAGTGCCCCGCCGATACTCGTTTCATTACCCGATACGAACGAAGCGTTGCCGCCGCTGATGCGCGTCTGCGACTCGACCACGGCGATCGACAGCGGATCGGAGCTCGCCCCACCGGTGCTCACCAGCCCGGTGGCGTCCGAGGGCTGGCTGATGGTGGTCGGCTGCAGCGCCGGATTGATGAGGGCGGCCGGTGCCATCGAGTTGCCGCCCGACACGGATGAGACATTGCCGATCAGATCCAACAGCAGGCCGTTGGCGCCCGCCATGGCGATGCCGTACATGGGGTTGTGCGGGTTTGTCTGGGTGTCGTTCTGCGACTCGGCGCAGAACACCGCACCACTCGTGCCCGCGGCGGTCGCCGGGGTGGTGGCGATGCTCAGGATGCCACGCTTGATGGCACCGTCAGCCTGCCACAGCAGTCCGAGCGACGGGTCGATGTTGGCGTTATTCGCGCCCGGCACCATGCTGCCCGGCACGCCGAGCAGCTCGTAGCCGGCGGTCGAGAGGAAGTTGGCCTGACCGCCCTGCTGGCCGACCAGTACCTCCGAGCCCACCAGGTTCGCGCCCCCTGCCAGGTCGAAGCAGATGAACGGGATTCCGGACGCCGCGGTCGGCACGTTGCACTGCCCGGGACCGAGCATCGCGTTGATGTCGGCGGCGAGGCCGGGTACCTGCGCGCCGGCGCGACTCGCCTTGAGCAGCGCACCGAGCCAGGCGGGCCCAAGCACCACGCCGCTGCTCGAGAGCATGCCGGCGGCGAGGAAGTCACGGCGGGTCACCGGCCGCTTGTGGTTGTTGTACAGCAGCGGCTCGCCAGGCTTGTGCGCTCGCGGGGGCTTCTTTTGGATGAAGAACATATGAGTGTCTCCGAAGTCCTTAAGCGTTACTGCAGCATCACCGCCGCGCTGCCGAGGGTCGCGGCGCAGGCAGCCTGCGTCGCCGTCGACACGGTGGCGTTGCTGTATCCGGATAGCGTCGGCACCAGCTGCAGGAGCGAGTCGACCTCGTTGGTCACCGCCGTGGCGGTCTGCGGCGTGACGTTGCTGCCGACGGCGTTGCTGACCAGCGCGTTCTCGACGATCTGGCGATTGCTGGCCGAGCTGAAGAAGCTCGACGCCAGCGTGCCACCGTTGACAGCCGCATCGAGTCCGGTGCCGAAGAAGGCGTCGCGGTAGCTCTGGTTTGCGAGCAGCTGTCCGCAGTAGGTATTCGCCAGCTGCCCCATCGCCGTCTGGTTCGGCGCCACGAACGCCGAGATCAGCGGTGCCGCCGCCATCGACTGCTGCACGCTCAGGTACAGGGTCGAGACCGTGCTGTTGGTGATCGGCACGCCGGTGACCCGCGCCAGCGAATTGTTGACGCGCTCGAAGGTGGCGATGCCGAAGTCCGGCTGCGGCGTGTTGTTCGGCGCCGGCGGCGACGGCGAGACCGCCGGGTCGACATACGGATAGGCGTGCGAGCCGAGCTGGTCGAACGACAGGAAGAACAGGTCCTGGCTCGGCCCAAGCGTCACCGGGACCACCGTGCCGAGGGTCGAGAGCAGCTGGCCGTTGGCGGCAGTGTAGTTCGAGCCGCCGAGGGTCGTCGCCACGCTGGTATACGCCTGACCCGCAGGCACCAGCGCGCCGTTCACCCCGATACGGATGCCGGAGAGCTCCAGCCCGCCGGGCACGGTCGCCTTGGCATCGAGGCTGATGAACTTCGGCTGGTAGAACAGGTAGCTGTAGTTGTCGTACTGGCTCGCGGTGAACATGACGTACGACTCCGCCATGCCGGTGAGTGAGCTCACACCGAACAGCAGGTAGTACTTCTGGCCGACGCCGGCGGCGAAGTTCTGCTGGATCTGCGCCGGGGTGAGCGCGCGGTTGTGGATGGCGACGAACTTGATGACGCCCTGGAACTGGCGCTGCCCGGTGACCTCGTTACCGAGCACCAGCGCGAAGGTGCTGTCCCAGTTGGCGAGCGAGCCGCCGCCGGAGGGATCCTTGTCGCCGGTCCACACACCGTTGACGTAGATCTTCTGGCCGTTCACCGGGTCATAGGTGAGCACCACGTGCTGCAGCGCCGCCTGCGCCGCGCCGTTGGTGGTGGTGGTGGTGAGCGGTGGCATGCCGTTGGTGTCGGTGACACTGCTGCGCGTCATGCCCTGGTACTGCATGGCATCCTGGCCGAGCG
>DASPWF010000030.1:0-5915 GCA_035621995.1 Steroidobacteraceae bacterium | reverse complement strand
CGCTCTGGGCCGCCGGCGCCCCGGTGGCGGGCGGCATGGCAAGTATCTTCTAAGCGGGCTGCTCAAATGCGGCAAGTGCCGAGCGAGTTGGGTGCTGTCAAACGGGGCTCGCTATCAGTGCGCCAGTCACCACGAGGGGGGCAAAGCGGCCTGCGATGTGAGTCTCAGCCTACGGCGTGATCTCGCGGAGCGGATCATCCTCGATTGCGTCGAAACAGACTTGCTGGACCCGGCGAAGCTCAGCGCGCTTGAAGCGCGCTTGCGGGCGGTGGTGTCCCGCCCGGCACCAAATTACGACAAGCGCATCGCGGAGTTGACGCGCGAAATTGAGAACCTCGCCGACGCCATAGCGAAAGTCGGGCTCTCTGAAGCTCTTGCGGAGCGCCTGAAGGTCGCCGAGCGCGAGCGCAGCCATATGATCGCGGCTCAGGGCGCGGGGCGCAGCGAGCCCCGTGCGCTCCCACAGGCAACGATCGAGCACCGGGTCGCGATCATGCGGCAGCGGCTGGCGGGAGGCGGGGAGGCGGCCCGTCAGGCTCTGCGTGAGATATTCCCTCAGGCTCTCGTGATCACGATTGACGGCGGCCGCCTGTTCGCCGAGTTTCCTGAGCTCGTGATGATGCCGGATGGCGAGCTGGTCGGAGTGCGCGCGGCGTTATTCGACGGCTATCTTACGCAGCCGGGCGAGTTCGAGGACGTACGTCCCGAAGTAGAGAATAGTGGTAGCGGGGGCAGGATTTGAACCTGCGACCTTCGGGTTATGAGCCCGACGAGCTGCCAGACTGCTCCACCCCGCACCAGGAGGGCGCGCATTCTACAAGCGCGATGCGGGAGCTTCAACACCCCGCCGGCTCCCCGCCCATCAAGCACATAGCGGATTGCTATGGCGGGTCACTCCCATGCCCGTCTGCCGCGGCGGTTCCGCCCAGGTTCCCCCCACTCGCAACCCGTGCGGTGGTCAGGAGATTGCGGCGGCAATCTTCCGTGCCAGGGCAGCTGCCGCGTCTCGGTCGAGACTGCGGGCTGGCCAGCCAATGCCAAGCCCCTCGCGAAGGTTGGGTTTCGGAATGATGTGAAAGTGCACGTGCGCAATCGCCTGGTGTGCACCGCTGCCATTGTTCTCGAGCACGTTGTATTCCCTCGCGCCGCTGACCGCCATAACGGCACGGCACAGCCGCGGCAGCACGCGCCCCAGGGCGGCGGCAGACTCATCCGACAGCCGATCGAGGCTCTCGGCGGGCTCCTTGGAGATCACCAGAGTATGGCCTTCGCTCAGGGGATTGATGTCGAGGAATGCGAGGACCTTGTCATCCTCGTAGACTTTGTGACACGGGATCTCGCCGCGCACGATCTTGCCGAACACGGTATCAGCCATGGCTGCAGTCCTCGCAAATGCCCAAGCTTCGGGACGCATTGTCGCTCATCGACATTGCCGTCCGGCAAGTTGTTTGTGGCAGTCGCTCGACAGCGCGTCCTGCAAAGTATCGAGGAGGGCTCGTGACTGATCGCCGCCAGTTCATTGCCGCCGCGGGCTCGGTGCTCGCGGCATCCCTCGCATCCGTCGGGCGCGTCGCGCGCTTCACCGCGCCCACGGTGGCGGCGGGCTCGCCGGCCGCTCCGGCTGCGGCAGACCCGGGCGGCCGTCTCGATGCGCTGTTCGACGCATTCATGGATGAGCGACTGACGAAGAACCCCGAGCAGATCACCACCCTCGGGCTCGACAAGGGGAAGTACGCCTGGGCGAAGTCGAAGCTCACCGAGGACTCGGTCGAGCGGGCCCGGGCGTTCAAGCGGGAGAATGCCTTGAGGCTGCGCCGCCTCGAGGCCTTTCCGCGCGACTCGCTCACGGGCATCGACCTTGCGAACTACGACACGGTGGCGTATCAGATGCAAACGATCGCGCGCACCGAGCCGTTCGACTACGGCGACCTTGGCCGCCCCTACGTGGTGAGCCAGCTCACCGGCGCATACCAGAGCGTGCCGACCTTTCTCGACCGCCAGCATCAGATCGCGAACAAAAGCGATGCGGATGCGTATCTTGCGCGGCTACATGCGTTTGCCGTGGTGCTCGACCAGGAGACCGACCGCGTGCGCCACGATGCCGCCCTCAAGGTGGTGCCGCCCGACTTCATCATCGAGCGCACGCTCGAGCAGATGCGCGCGCTGCGCAGCGCCGCGCCCGCCGAGTCCATCCTCAGCACCTCCGTCGCCGGTCGCACGCAAAAACTCGGGATCGCCGGCAATTATGGCGCCGATGCCGCCCACATCGTCGGGGCGGAGGTCTATCCGGCGCTCGACCGACAGGCCAAGGTCCTCGAGGAGCTGCGACCGGGCGCCGTGCATGAGGCCGGCGTCGCTCGCCTGCCACAGGGCACGGCGCTGTACCAGGTGGCGCTGCGCTTTGCGACCACCACGGACATGGGCCCCGAGGAAGTGCATCAGCTTGGCCTGGACCAGGCGAAGGAGCTCACTGCAAGCATGGACGCGCTGCTGCGCGCTCAGGGCAAGACGAGCGGCACCGTGACCGAGCGCGCGCAGGCGCTTGCCCGGGATCCGCAGTACCTCTATCCAGACACCGACGCCGGGCGCCAGCAGATCCTTGACTACTGCAACGGACTCATCAAGGGGTTGCAGCCTCACCTGCCGAAGTATTTCCACCTGCTGCCGAAGGCCCCGGTCGATATCCGCCGCGTGCCTGCCTATACCGAGGCCGGAGCACCCGGGGGGTACTACCAGACGCCATCGCTCGATGGCTCGCGACCGGGCGCCTTCTATATCAACCTGCGTGACACTCGCGAGTGGTCACGTTGGAAGCTGCCGACGCTCGTCTACCACGAGTCCGAGCCCGGTCACCACTTCCAGCTCGCGCTCGTGATCGAAATGCCCACACTACCCTTGATTCGCAAGGCGGGGGGTGCGTTCTCCGCCAACGTCGAGGGCTGGGCGCTGTACGCCGAGCAGCTGTGCGGTGAGATGGGATTGTACGACTCTGATGCGCTCGGTCGGCTGGGCATGCTGCAGTCGGGACTGTTCCGCGCGGCGCGTTGCGTGGTCGATACGGGGCTGCACGCCAAGGGCTGGAGCCGTGAGCGCGCTATCGACTATCTGGTGCAGACCACCGGTGAGTCGCAGACTCGCATGACCACGGAGGTGGAGCGCTACTGCACCTGGCCCGGCCAGGCAACCAGCTACAAGGTGGGGCAGACCCGCTGGCTCGAGCTGCGGGCGGACGCACGACGCCGCCTCGGTGCGCAGTTCGACATTCGCGATTTCCACGATGTCGGGCTGGGCGCGGCACCGATGCCGCTCTCGGTGCTCGAGCGCGTCATTGACGACTGGCTGAAGGGTCGCGGCGCGTGAAAACAGCCTCGGGCCGGATCGGCGCCCGCACCGGCGCCGCACTCGCGCTCGTGACGGCCATGCTCGTCCACAGCCCTGTGGTCCGCGCGCAGGGGAGCAATTATCCCGCGCCGGTCGAGGGTGACTACGTCGTCAGGGACTTTCACTTTACATCTGGGGAATCGTTGCCGCAGCTGCGCATCCACTACCGTACCTTCGGCAAGCCACGCGCGGACGCGCGCGGCGTGGTGCGCAACGCCGTGCTGATCATGCACGGCACCGGCGGCAGCGGCGGCAGCTTGGTACGCGCCGAATTCGCGGGCGAGCTGTTTGGCGTTGGGCAGCCCCTCGATGCGACGCGCTACTTCATCGTGCTGCCCGATGCCATCGGCCATGGTGAGTCAAGCAAGCCGAGCGACGGGCTGCGCGCGCGTTTCCCGCACTATGGCTACAACGACATGGTGCAGGCCGACTTCCGCTTGCTCACCGAGGGGCTGAAGGTGAACCATGCGCGCCTCGTGATGGGCACCTCCATGGGCGGCATGCAGACCTGGCTCTGGGGCGAGGAGCACTCGCAGTTCATGGATGCGCTCATGCCCCTCGCGAGCCTGCCGACGCAGATGTCCGGCCGCAACCGTGTCTGGCGCAAGACGATCACCGATGCGATCCGCAACGATCCCGACTGGAAGGGCGGAAACTACCAGGCGCAACCGCCGTCGCTGCGCACCGCGCTCGAGCTGATCTGGCTCGTGGGCAGCAACCCGGTGCTGCGCTATCACGAGGCGCCGACGCTCGCCAGCGCCGACGCGGTGATCGATGCGTACGTCGAGCATGGCATGAAGAGCGAAGATGCCAACGACATCCTGTACGCCATCGACGCCTCGCGTGACTATGATCCGGGCGCGGGCCTCGAGAAAATCACGGCGCCGCTCCTGGCGGTCAATTCGGCAGACGATCTGGTCAATCCTCCGGAGCTCGGGATCCTCGAGCGGGAGATCGCCCGTGTGCCGCATGGGCGCGCGATCGTCATTCCCTACAGCGATGGTACCCACGGGCACGGCTCGCATACCTATGCGCTGCTCTACAAGGGTTACCTCGAAGAGCTCCTCAAGTCGCCGCAGCGCTGAGCCGCAGGAATCGCGCGCGGCCCGTGCGCCGCCTACACGCGGCGCACGAACCCTGGCTTCAGGTCCGCCACCGAGTTACAACCGAGCTGGCCGAGCACCCGGTCGATCTCGCTCGTAAGGATGGCGAGCGCCCGCTCCACACCGGGCTGCCCGCCGGCGATCAGTCCGTAGAGCGTGGCGCGCCCCACCATGACCGCCTGCGCGCCGAGCGCCAATGCCTTGACGATGTCGGTGCCGCGGCGGAAGCCGCTGTCGACGATTATGGCGAGTCGGGTGCCGACCGCGCGCGCGATCTCCGGCAGCACGTCGATCGGCGCCACGCAAGAGTCGAGCTGGCGGCCGCCGTGATTGCTGACCACGATGCCATCGACCCCGAGCGCCGCCGCGCGCTCGGCATCCGCCACCGCAAGGACGCCCTTGATGAGCAGCTTGCCGCGCCAGAGCTCGCGGATCCAGGCGAGATCATCCCAGGAGATGGTGGCGTCGAACAGGCGCGGAATGACCGTACTCGCGCCGATCGGGGTCACGGCGGACGGCGACAGTACCGCCTCGAGATTGTGAAAGCGCGGCATGCCGTGGCGCACCAGCACCTCCCAGGCCCAGCGCGGGTGGCGCATCGCATCGAGCAGCGCTCGCGCCGTTGGGCGTCCGGGGCGGCGGTAGCCGCGCTGATCCCACTCGCGGTTGCCGAACACGTTCGCGTCACTGGTGAACACCAGCGCTTCGTAGCCGGCGGCCGCCGCCCGCTGCACGATGTCGCGCGCGATGGCGCGCTCCTTGACGACGTAGAGCTGCATCCACAGCCGACCGCCGGCGCGGCTGACGAGATCTTCGAGGCGTGTGGTGGATACCGTGCTGAGCGCGTAGGGCACTCCGTACCGGGCTGCCGCGCGCGCCAGCGTCGCATCGCCGTCGGGATGCAGCAGCCCGTTCAGCCCGGTGGGCGCGATGACGAGCGGTGCATCGGCCACCCGCCCGAGTATCGGCGTGCGCTGGTGGCGCTGCGACGTATCGATGAGGGTCTGAGGCACGAAGCGCAGCCGGGCGAAGGCCTCACGGTTGCCCCGCAGCGTGAGCTCGTCTTCGGCGCCCCCCTCGACGTACTCGAACACGAACCCGGGGACGCGACGGCTTGCGAGGTCGCGCAAATCCGCGACGTTTAGCGCGCGGGCGACATCGCGGCTCCGGAACGGGTACCGTTTCCAGGGCATGTGCTCGTGTCCCGCTCGTCGCGCCGGCTAGGTCGTCGTGGTCTCTTCGAGCGCCACGTTGATGCGCGTCGCGACGAACGTGTTGGTGCTGGCGTTGTACTGCCCGTAGGCTACCAGACGGAAGATCTTGTTGGTGCCGTCGAACGTCGATTTCACCGCGGACAGGAATTCGGTGCCATCGTTGTAGACCGAAATGCCATTGGTCAGCGTGCTGCTGCCGATCGCCAGCACGAGGTCG
>DASPWF010000029.1:0-15985 GCA_035621995.1 Steroidobacteraceae bacterium | reverse complement strand
CCGCCATGACTACACGCCGCGAACTCGCCAACGCCATCCGCGCACTCACCATGGACGCCGTGCAGCGCGCGAACTCAGGACATCCGGGCATGCCGATGGGCATGGCGGATATCGCCCAGCCGCTGTGGGCGGATTTCCTGCGCTATAACCCGGGCAACCCGCTGTGGGAGGACCGCGACCGCTTCGTGCTGTCGAACGGGCACGGCTGCATGCTGTTGTACGCGGTGTTATATCTCACCGGGTATCCGCTCACCATCGAGGACATCAAGGCTTTCCGCCAGCTCGGCAGCAAGACCCCGGGTCACCCCGAGTATGATCTGCCGCTCGGCATCGAGACGACCACCGGGCCGCTCGGTCAGGGGATCGCCAACGCGGTCGGCATGGCGCTTGCGGAGAGACTGCTGGCATCGGAGTTCAACCGCCCCGGCTTCAACATCGTCGACCACTACACCTACTGTTTCTGCGGCGATGGCTGTCTGATGGAGGGCGTCTCCCACGAGGCCTGCTCGCTCGCGGGCACGCTCGGCCTCGGCAAGCTCATCCTCTTCTACGATGACAACGGCATCTCGATCGACGGCAAGGTGGTTGGCTGGTTCAGGGACGACACGCCCAAGCGCTTCGCCGGCTACGGCTGGCATGTGCTGCCCGACGTCGATGGCATGGATGGCGAGGCGGTGGCCCGCGCCATCACCGCGGCGCGCGCGGAAACGAAGCGCCCGTCGCTCATCTGCTGCAAGACCATCATCGGCTATGGCGCCCCCGATATACAGGGCACCAAGGCGGCGCACAGCGACCCGCTGGGCGCGGAGGAGATCGCCAAGGCGCGCAAGTTCCTCAACTGGCCGTACCCGCCGTTCGTCGTACCGGACGAGATCCGCGCCGCCTGGGATCACCGCCAACAGGGCGCAAAGGTCGAGGGCGCCTGGCGCGAGCTGCTGGCGCGCTACGCAGAGTCGTTCCCGGAAGCGGCGCGCGAGTTCCAGCGGCGCACGCGCGGCGAGCTGCCCGTCGACTGGCGGGACACCGTAGCCCGGACGCTGCAGGAGCTGCTCAAGCAGACCGTACCGCAGGCGACGCGTGCCTCCTCGCTGGCGGCGCTCAACATCCTGGGACCGGCGCTGCCGGAGATCTTCGGCGGCTCTGCCGATCTCACTACCTCGAACAGCACGCTGTTCAAGGCCGCCGTCACCATCACGCCGGATAAGGAAGTGGGCGACTACCTGCACTACGGCGTGCGCGAGTTTGGCATGACGGCGATGATGAGCGGCGTTGCGCTGCATGGCGGCTTCATCCCCTACGGCGGTACGTTCCTGACGTTCTCCGACTACGCCCGCAACGCCGTGCGTCTCGCCTGCATGATGAACGTGCGCGTCATCCTGGTGTACTCGCACGATTCCATCGGGCTCGGCGAGGACGGTCCCACCCACCAGCCGATCGAGCAGCTGAGCAGCCTGCGCGCCATGCCGCACATGAACCTGTGGCGGCCCTGCGATGCCGCTGAGACCGCCATCGCCTGGACGCTCGCCATCGAGCGTCAGGGTCCCACCGCCATGGTGCTCACCCGCCAGGCAGTGCCGCAACAGACGCACACCGCCGAGCAACTGGCCAACATCCGCCGTGGCGGCTACGTGCTGATCGACTGCAAGGAGACGCCGGAGGCGCTGGTGATCGCGGCCGGCTCCGAGGTCGCCATCGCGGCGCAGGCGGTCAATTCGCTCAATGCCGCCGGGCGACGCGTGCGCCTGGTCTCCATGCCCTCGACCGAGACGTTCGACGCCCAGGACGACGCCTACCGCGAGGCTGTGCTGCCGCGCGCGCTGACGCGCCGCCTGGCGGTCGAGGCGGGTGCGCGCCAGAGCTGGTGGCGTTATGTCGGCAGCGGCGGCCGGGTGCTCGGCATCGACCGCTTCGGAGCGTCCGGAAAGGGTCCGGAAGTGTTCGCCCATTTCGGCTTCACTGCCGATAATATCGTGCAACAGATACGTGGACTGCTGGAGGAATGAGCGCATGGCAATCAGGGTGGGCATCAACGGCTACGGACGCATCGGCCGCAACGTGTTGCGCGCCCTTTACGAGGGCAAGCGCACCGGACAGGTGCAGATCGTCGCGCTCAACGACCTGTGCGACTCCAAGGCCAATGCGCACCTCACCCGCTACGATACCGTGCACGGCAAGTTCCCCGGAGAGGTCAGGGTCGACGGCGACTACATGGTGGTGAACGACGACCGCATCCGCGTGTTCGCCGAGCGCGACCCGGCAAAGCTTCCGTGGGGCGAGGTCGGTGCCGAGTACGTGCTCGAGTGCACGGGCCTGTTCACCAGCAAGGCGAAGGCCGGCGCACACCTCAAGGGCGGCGCCAAGAAGGTGGTGATCTCCGCGCCGGGTGGCGAGGACGTCGACGCCACCATCGTCTACGGCGTGAACCACAATGTGCTCAAGCGCGGCTACACCGTGATCTCCAACGCTTCCTGTACCACCAATTGCCTGGCACCGGTCGCCAAGGTGCTGCACGAGAAGGTCGGCATCGAGGCCGGGATCATGACCACGATCCACGCCTACACCAACGACCAGGTGTTGACCGACGTGTACCACCCGGACCTGCGCCGCGCCCGTTCCGCGACCATGTCGCAGATTCCGACCAAGACCGGCGCGGCGGCCGCCGTGGGGCTGGTGCTGCCCGAGCTCAAGGGCAAGCTCGATGGCTTCGCGGTGCGTGTGCCGACCATCAACGTTTCGCTGGTCGACCTCACCTTCGCCGCCAAGCGCGCCACCTCCGTCGAGGAGGTGAACCGGGCGCTGCAGGCGGCCGCAGCCGGCCCGCTCAAGGGTATTCTCGCCTACAACGATTTGCCGCTGGTGTCGGTCGACTTCAATCACGACGCGCACTCCTCGGTGTTCGATGCGACCCTCACCAAGGTGATCGACGGCACGCTCGTCAAGGTGTGCGCCTGGTACGACAACGAGTGGGGCTTCTCCAACCGGATGATCGATACCACGCTCGCCTGGTCACAGGCATCATGAGGGTACTGCGCATGACGGACACGGACCTGCGCAACAAGCGGGTCCTGATCAGGGAGGATCTGAACGTGCCGGTGCAGGGCGGCGTGGTCACCAGCGATGCCCGCATCCGCGCCGCGCTCGCCACCATTCGCTACGCACTCGATCAGCACGCACACGTGTTCGTCATGTCGCATCTCGGGCGCCCGAAGGAGGGCGAGGAGACCGCCGCGCTCAGCCTCGCGCCGGTGGCGGCGCGCTTGTCGGAGCTGCTCGGCAAGCCGGTGCCGCTGCGCAAGAACTGGATCGACGGCCTCGAGTGCGCCGCCGGGAGCGCGGTGCTCTGCGAGAACGTGCGCTTCCTCAGCGGCGAGCGCGAGGACGACGAGCAGCTGGCGCGGCGTTTGGCGGCGCTGTGCGAAGTCTTCGTCATGGACGCCTTTGCCACCGCGCACCGGGCCGAGGCCAGCACCCACGGCGTGGCGCGCTATGCGCCGGTCGCCTGCGCCGGCCCGCTGCTGGTGGGCGAGCTCGAGGCGCTCGAGCGCGCGCTCAAGGATCCGGCACGGCCGCTGCTGGCGGTAGTCGGCGGCTCGAAGGTCTCGACCAAGCTGCTGGTGCTCGAGTCGCTACTCGACAAGGTAGACAAGCTGATCGTGGGCGGCGGCATTGCCAACACCTTCCTCGCCGCGAACGGCACCGACGTCGGCAAGTCGCTCTGTGAGACGGAGATGCTCGATGTGGCGCGCCGCCTCATGGAAAAGGCACGCTTGCGCGGCACCGAGATTCCGCTGCCCACGGATGTCGTGGTGGGACGCGAGTTCGCCGCCACCGCGCACGCCGACGTGCGCCCGGTGGGCGAGGTGCGTCGCGACGAGATGATTCTCGACATTGGGCCCGATACCGCCGACCGCTGCAGCGCGCTGCTGCAGTCAGCCGGCACCATCATCTGGAACGGACCGGTCGGCGTGTTCGAGTTCGATCAGTTCGGCGAGGGCACGCGCGCCATCGCCATGGGGGTCGCGCGCAGCAAGGCTTTCTCGCTCGCCGGTGGCGGCGACACGCTCGCCGCCATCGAGAAGTACGGCGTCGAGGACGGCATCTCCTACATCTCGACCGGTGGCGGCGCCTTCCTCGAGTTCGTGGAAGGCAAGACGCTGCCGGCGGTCGCCGTGCTCGAGCAGCGTGCCCGTGGCTGAGCCATCCCGGCAGGCGCTGCTGCGGCGTGCCAAGATCGTGGCCACGGTGGGTCCGGCTACCGACGATGTCGAGGTGCTCACGCAGATGATGCACGCGGGGCTCGACGTGGTGCGCCTCAACGCATCGCACGGCACGGTCGAAGACCGCAGGCGACGCCTCACACTGGTGCGCGACGCCACGCGGCGTGCCGACAAGTGCGTCGGCGTGCTGCTCGATCTCGGCGGCCCCAAGATCCGCATCGAGTGTTTCCGCGAAGGCCGGGTGCAGCTCGCGGAAGGCGCGCCCTTCACACTCGACACGGCGCTCGATCCGCGCGCTGGCAGTGCCCTCGGCGTCGGCGTCGCCTACCAGGATCTGCCGAAGGACGTGGCGGCCGGCGATACGTTGCTGCTCGCCGACGGGCAGATCATTCTCGACGTGGTCGCGGTCGGCGCGACCACCGTCGAAACCCGGGTGCGCGTCGGCGGCGAGCTGTCCGACCGCAAGGGACTCAACCGCCAGGGCGGCGGCATCTCGGCGCCGGCCCTCTCCGAGCGCGATCTCGAGGACATCCGCTTCGCCGCGCAAGAGGGCATCGACTATGTCTCGGTGTCCTTTGCGCGCGAGGCCGCCGACATCGAGAAGGCACGCAGGTTGCTGCGCGCCGCCGGCAGCGAGGCGCGCGTCGTCGCCAAGATCGAGCGCCACGAGGCGGTCGAGAACCTGCCGGGTATCGTCGATGCGGCCGACGTCATCATGGTGGCGCGCGGCGACCTCGGCGTGGAGATGGGGTACGCCGAGCTCACCGGGCTGCAGAAAACCATCATTTACCAGACGCGCACCCGCAACAAGGTGGTGATCACCGCGACGCAGATGATGGAGTCGATGACGCATAACCCGGTGCCGACGCGTGCCGAAGTGAGCGATGTTGCCAACGCGGTGATGGACGGCACCGACGCGGTGATGCTTTCGGCGGAGACCGCCACCGGGCGCTACCCGGTGCGGGCGGTGCAGGCGATGGCCCAGGTGATCGAGGGGGCGGAGAAGTACCAGCTCACCCACAACCGCTCGCGCAACCGCGCCATCGAGGGCCAGTTCAAAGGCACCGAGGAAGCGATCGCCATGGCGGTCATGTACACCGCCAACCACATGAAGGTGCGTGCCATCGTCGCGCTCACCGAGTCGGGCGCGACGCCGTTGTGGATGTCGCGCATCCGCGCCGACATTCCCGTGTACGCATTCACGCGGCACGAGGCCACGCGGCGCCGTGTGACACTCTATCGCGGCGTCTACCCGGTGATCTTCGATGTCACGGGTGCCGGCAACTCGCCCGAGAGCCTCTACCGCGCCCTGTTCATGCGGCTGCTCGAGCTGCAGCTGGTGAACAAGGGCGACCTCGTGATTCTCACCAAGGGCGAGGCGTCGGGTGTCCAGGGCGGTACCAACTCGATGCAGATCCTGAAAGTCGCGCTCGACTAGGAGCGCGCCGCCGCGCCGCATGCGCAAGCTGACCTATATCGGCGGGGCGGTGCTGGGGGTGCTGCTGGCACTGCTTGCCTCGGGTTACGCGGTGCTGCGCGCCTCGCTGCCGACTCTCGATGGCGAGCTCCGCGAGCGCGCCCTGAGCGCGCCGGTGCGCATCACACGCGATGCCCGCGGCGTGCCCACCATCGAGGCCGAGGATCGACGCGACCTCGCCTTCGCCACCGGCTTCGTCCACGCACAGGATCGCTTCTTTCAGATGGATCTCGCGCGTCGCCTGGCGGCCGGCGAGCTCGCGGAGCTCTTCGGCCGCGTGGCGCTCGAGCAAGACCGCAAGACCCGCCTGTTCCGCTTTCGCCGCGTGGCGCACGAGGTGATTGCCGCGGCGAGCCCGCAGCAGCGCGCGCTGCTCGAGGCCTACAGCCGCGGGGTCAACGCCGGGCTGGCGCGCCTCGGGGCGCGGCCCTGGGAGTACTGGGTGCTCGGCGGGCCGCCGGCCCCCTGGCGGCCCGAGGACTCGGTGCTGGTCACCTACGCCATGTGGTGGGACCTGCAGTGGAACGGCTTTTCCCGCGAGATCGTGCGCCAGGAGATAAACGCCGGCCTCGGCGGCCCCACGTGCGCCGCAGGCTGGAAATGCGCGTTGCGGTTCCTCTACCCCGCCGGGACCAGCTGGGACGCGCCGGTAACATCGGGCGCCGTGACCACCACGAACGCGCCGGTGCCCGACGCGACGGTGCTCAACGTGCGCGACAGCCGCGCCGCTCCCGAAGCACCCGCTGCAGGGGTGCGTGCCTCCTCCCTCGGCGCGGGCAGCAACAGCTGGGCGGTGTCGGGCCGCTTCAGCGCCACCGGCGCCGCGCTCATCGCCAACGACATGCATCTAGGGCAGCGCGTTCCGCCCGTGTGGTACCACGCGCGGCTGCAGATCGCGTCGCGCGGTTTGCAGCAGCCGCTCGATCTCAACGGGGTCACCTTGCCGGGAGTGCCGGTGCTGGTCGCTGGATCCAACGGCCACATCGCCTGGGGCTACACCAACAGCTATGGTAACTGGCTCGATGTCGAGCCGGTGCCGTGCACGGCCGTCGGCCCACATGAAATCCTGACGCCTCAGGGCGGGCTGCCGCTTGCCGTGGCCCGCGAGGAGATCCGTGTTCGCGGGGCACCGACCGAGGTGCTGGAGGTGAAGACGGCGCCCCTTGGGGTGCTGTTGCGCAGCGATTCTGCGCGGCAGCGGTGCTGGTTCGGCGCCTGGCTGGCGCAGCTGCCGGCCGCCACCAACCTCAATCTCATCGAGCTCGAGCGCGCGACCTCGGTGGAACAGGCGCTCGACCTCGCCCCCGAGATCGGCATGCCTCACCAGAACGCGGTGGTCGGCGACCGCGATGGCCACATCGGCTGGACCATTTTCGGGCGCATTCCCGAGGACACGGGCCCGGGGCGCGCGCGTGCCGGCGTGCCGTGGACTACCGCTGTCGATCACCCCAAGATCATCGATCCGCCGCTCGGGAGGCTGTGGACCGCCAACGCGCGGGTCGCCGCCGACGAGCGGCAGCTGCAGCTGATCGGTGGCGCTCTCAGCGGCCTCGGCGCCGAGTACAACGTCGGCGCCCGTGCGGGTCAGATCCGTGACGACCTGCTCGCGCTTTCGGGGTCCGCCACGCCGGGAGACATGCTGCGCATCCAGCTCGATGACCGCGCCGTGTTCCTCACCCGCTGGCGCACGCTGCTGCTCGCGCTGCTCGATGCACAAAGCCTGCGCGATCACCCGCGGCGCGAGGAGTTCCGGCGGCTGGTCGATGAGTGGAACGCCCGCGCGAGTGTCGACGCCGTCGGCTACCGTCTGGTGCGCGCCTATCACGATCGCACACAGCAGGCGGTGTGGGACATGCTGCTCGAGGCGCTACAGGTGCCGGCCAGCGAGGGCAACTGGCCCCCGGACCAGTTCGAGGGCCCGCTGTGGCAGCTGATCACCACGCAGCCCCTGCATCTGCTCGCGCAGGCCTATCCGGGTTGGCCGCAGTTCCTGCGCGCACAGGTCGACGCCACGATGGCCGAGCTCGACACCAGTTGCCCACAGCTCTCACGCTGCACCTGGGGGGCGCGCAACGAGGTGCGCATCCGCCATCCGCTCTCGCGCGCCTTGCCGTGGCTCGCGGGACTTCTCGACATGCCCACCGAGCAGCTTCCCGGTGATCACGACATGCCCCGCGTCCAGGATGGCGCCTTCGGTGCCTCGGAGCGCTTTGCCGTCTCTCCCGGCCACGAGGAGCAGGGTTACCTGCTCATCCCGGGCGGCCAGAGCGGGCACCCGCTGTCGCCGTACTACCGTGCGGGCTTTCGCGAGTGGGCGCGCGGCGAGCCACTGCCGTTCCTGCCGGGTGCGGCCGAGCACAGCATGACCCTGACTCCCGAGTGAGCGCAGCCGCACCGCTCTGGTACGGCTCAAAGCCTCATCCTAAGCTACACGCCATGACAACCGGCGCGGGCGATGAGCGCGCAGTGACGGACGCCGCATACGCGGCGCTCAACCGCGGCGATTTTCAGGGGGCGAAAGACCTGTTCGCCCGCGCGCTTGCGGCCAGCGCAGCTGACGCCGCGGCCTGGTTCGGCCTGTCCGTTGCGCAGCGTCAGCTCGGAGCCGCCGCCGAGGAAGGCCGCGCGCTCGATGAGGCCCTCAGGCTCGATGCGAAACACCTGCCGGCCCTCATACACCGGGGCGATCTCTATGCACGCCAGGGCGACGAGCGTGCGGCGTGCTCTTACTACGGTGCCGCCGTGCGCCTCGCCGCCATGCGACCCAAGCTCTCCGCCGAGTGGCGTCGCGAGGTCGAGCGTGCCGAGGCTGCAGCACGCGCGATTGCCGCGAAGGTCGAGTCGCATCTGCTCGCGGCGCTGGCTGCTCACGGCGTCAACGGCACCGCGAGCGGCCGTTTCGGCCGTGCTCTCGACCTGCTGCTCGGTCGCCGCCAGGTCTACCTGCAGCAGCCGAAGTACTTCTACTTTCCCGAGCTGCCACAGATTCAGTTCTACGAGCGACGTGACTTTGCCTGGGCTCAGTCGGTCGAGGCGGCAACGCCGCGCGTTCGGGCCGAGCTCGAGGCGCTGCTCGCGAGCGGCAGCGGCTTCGAACCGTACATCCGCAAGGTGGCCGATCGGCCGAACTTCGGCAACCCGCTGCTCGAGAGTCTCGACTGGAGCGCCGGCTACCTGATCAGGGACGGGCGCGAGGTGGTCGCCAACGCCGCGCGTTGTCCCGAGACGATGCGTGTACTCGAGCCGCTCCCCCTTTGCAGAATCGCGGGACGCACGCCGTCGGTATTGTTCTCGCTGCTGCGGCCCGGAACGCGGATCCGACCGCACCATGGCTTCACCAATGCGCGCCTCATCTGCCACCTGCCGCTGATCGTTCCGGGCGAGTGCGCGCTGCGGGTCGGCAACGAAACCCGTGCCTGGCGTGAAGGGGAGCTGGTCATCTTCGACGACAGCATCGAACACGAGGCGTGGAATCTCAGCAAGGAGCAGCGGGTGGTGCTGCTGTTCGACGTGTGGCGGCCGGAGCTCACCGAGGAGGAACGCCGGCTGGTCGCCGCCACACTCGAGGCGGTCGGTGAGTTCGAGGGGGCGCAGCGGGCCTGGACCGATTGAGGGGCGGCTGGCGTTGACATGCCGCTCGCGCGGTGGGTTCTGCACACATTCAGCCGACCGCGGTTAGACTGCCGCATGTCTATGGGCAAGCAGCGCTTCACCGGCACCGACCGCTACGTGGCCACCGACGACCTCATGATGGCGGTGAACGCCGCGATCACGCTGGCGCGCCCGTTGCTCATCAAGGGGGAGCCGGGAACCGGCAAGACGCAGCTCGCCGAGGAGATCGCCCGCGCGCTCGGCCGTCCGCTCTACGAGTGGCACATAAAATCCACCAGCAAGGCGCAGCAGGGTCTGTACGAATACGACGCCGTCTCGAGGCTGCGCGATTCGCAGCTCGGCGACGCGCGTGTGCACGACGTAGGCAACTACATCCTCAAGGGGCGGGTGTGGGAGGCGTTCGCCTCCGCCGTACAGCCGGTGCTGCTGATCGATGAGATCGACAAGGCGGATATCGAGTTTCCCAACGACCTGCTGCGCGAGCTCGATCGCATGGAGTTCTACGTCTACGAGACACGCGAGCTGGTGCAGGCGCGCCATCGCCCGATCGTGGTTATCACCAGCAACAACGAGAAGGAGCTGCCGGATGCGTTCCTGCGCCGCTGCTTCTTCCACTACATCCGCTTCCCGGACGAGGCCACCATGCGCGCCATCGTCGAGGTGCACTTCCCCGGCCTCAAGCGCGAGCTGCTGGCGGAGGCCCTGGGGGCGTTCTTCGAGGTGCGCGCCACCCCGGGACTGAAGAAGAAGCCCTCGACCTCGGAGCTGCTCGACTGGATCAAGCTGCTGCTCGCCGAGGACGTCCCGCCGGAGGCGCTGCGCAGCGGCGACGCGCGCCAGGTGATTCCCATACTGCACGGCGCGCTGCTGAAGAACGAGCAGGACGTGCACCTCTTCGAGCAACTAGTGTTCATGCACCGGCGCGCGCGTTGAGCGGCAAAGTGCCATGCTGGTGCAATTCTTCTTCGAGCTGCGCGCGGCGGGGGTGCCGGTCTCGATCACCGAGTTCCTGACGCTGCTCGCGGCGCTGCGCGCGCACGTGGCGCAGCTCTCGGCGCTCGAGTTCTATCACCTCGCGCGCGCCACGCTGGTGAAGGACGAGCGCCACTACGACCGCTTCGACCGGGTATTCGCCCAGGTCTTCCACGGGGCCGAGCGGCTGTTCGCGCAGCTCCTCGGTGCCGTGCCGCAGGAGTGGCTGCGCAGCCTCGGCGAGCGCTTGCTCTCCGCCGAGGAGAAGCGCCGCATCGCCGCCCTCGGTGGCTGGCAGAAACTTCTCGAGACGCTCGGGGAACGCTTGCGCGAGCAGCACGAGCGCCATGCGGGAGGTGCGCGCTGGATCGGCACCGGCGGCACCTCGCCGTTTGGTGCCGACGGCTTCAACCCCGAAGGCATCCGCATCGGTCAGCCGGGCTCACGCGAGCGGCGCGCCGTGAAGGTGTGGGAGCGCCGCGAGTTCCGCAACCTCGACGACACGGTGACACTCGGTACGCGCAATCTCAAGCTCGCCCTGCGGCGGCTGCGCCGCTTCGCACGCGAAGGCGCCCTTGATGAGCTCGACCTCGAGGGCACCATCGATGCCACGGCCCGCAACGGCGGCCTGCTCGATCTGAAGCTGGTGCCCGAGCGGCACAACGCGGTCAAGGTGCTGCTGTTCCTCGACGTCGGTGGCTCGATGGACGAGCACGTGCGCGTGTGCGAGGAGCTGTTCTCGGCCGCGCGCAGCGAGTTCAAGCACCTCGAGCATTTCTACTTCCACAACTTCCTCTACGAGAGCCTGTGGCGCGACAATCGCCGCCGCGTCGTGGAGCTCATCGCCACCGAGCGGATGCTGCGGACCTACACGCGCGACTACCGCGTAATCCTGGTCGGCGACGCCACCATGAGTCCCTACGAGATCCTCGAGCCGGGGGGCAGCGTCGAGCATTGGAACGCAGAGGCCGGTGCGGTGTGGATGCGGCGCCTGTGTGCCGCCTTCCCGCGTCTGGTGTGGCTCAACCCGGAGCCTCCGGCACGCTGGGAGTACAGCCCATCGGTGCGCCTCACGCGTGAACTGGTCGGCGGACGCATGTTTCCACTCACCCTGGCGGGCCTGGATCACGCCATCAGCGAGCTGCGGCGGCCCCCGAGCGGGTCTTGCGGCGCAACGCACGCCACGCGCGCGACTTTCGTCACACAGGAGCCGTCGCCCCGGGTTTCATAATAGTCGGCGGTGTACGCAACAATGGATGGGCTCGCCGAAACTGCCTCCTTACCGGGCCAGCGCCCGGTCGTCGGGTTGGTGCTGACGGGTGGCGGCTCGCGTTCGGCATATCAGATCGGCGTGCTGCTCGCGCTTGCAGAGCTGCTGCCGCGCTCGCGCAATCCATTCCAGGTGATCGTCGGTACCTCGGCGGGCGCGGTGGCCGCGAGCGTACTCGCCGCGGAGGCGCATCACTGGCGGCGCGCAGTCGCGGGACTCGAGCGCGTGTGGGCGAACTTCCGCTCCCGCCAGATCTTTCACGTGGACGCCCCACACATGCTGCGGGCCGGCGCGCATTGGGTGCTGGCGCTGATCTCCGGCGGCCTGGTGCTGTCGCCACCGAAATCGCTGCTCGATAACACGCCGCTGCGCGAGCTGCTCGGCGTGCACGTCGACTGCAACGGCATCCGCCGCAGCATCGCCCGCGGGCACCTGCGCGCCTTTGCGCTGTGCTCCACGAGCTACAGCAGCGGGCGCTCGGTCGCTTTCTACGACGGTATCGATTCGATCCGCGACTGGTCACGGGTGCAGCGTATCGGCGTGCGCACGCAGTTCACGCTCGATCACCTGATGGCGAGTGCCGCCATCCCGCTGCTGTTCCCTCCCATCCGTATCGGCGCCGACTATTTCGGCGACGGCGCCATGCGTCAGCTGCACCCGCTGAGTCCCGCGATTCATCTCGGCGCCGATCGGCTGCTGATCCTCGGCGTGCGCGCGCGCCGCAACGCGGGCGTCGCCTCCGTCGACCGCCCGCCGATCCTCATGCCGACACCCGGTGAGATCTTCGGTTACATGCTCGACACGCTGTTCACCGATCAGATCTACGGTGATCTCGAGCAGCTCGAGCGCATCAACGTGCTGGTGCACAGCGCGCCGCAGGCGGCCCGCGGGGAGCGTCCCATAGAGACGCTGATGCTGGCACCGTCGGTCGATCCGCGCGAGCTCGCCGGGCGCCATGCAGGCGAGATGCCGCCGGGACTGCGGGCGCTGCTGCGTGTGATCGGCGGCCGCGACGCCTCGGGTGATCAGCTGGCGAGCTATCTCACGTTCGAAGCCGGCTACACCCGCGCGCTGATCGAGCTCGGCTACCGCGACGCCATGGAAGCGCGCGCGGCGCTGCTTGCCTTCATGGGCGGGGAGAAGCTGCCGCAGGTGATGACCGCGGCGGGCGTGGCGCAGGCGACCTGAGCGGTGCGCGCCTAGGAAGCCTCGGCACCGGCGGCGGCGCGCGCACGTGGCTGAAAGAGCGTCGCCCCAGGCAGGCCGCTGTGGCGCGCCGTGACGTTGCCGAACTCGGCGGCGAAGCGCTCCGCGAGGCGATCCACGATGTAAACCGAACGGTGCTGTCCACCGGTGCAGCCCACGGCCACGGTGAGGTAGCCACGGTTGCTCGCCTGGTATTCGGGCACGCGGCCGCGCACGAAGCGGGCGATGTCCTCGATCAGTGCTGCGACGGTGGTCTGCGTCTCGAGGAAGCGGATGACCTCCTCGTCGCGCCCGGTGAGGTTGCGCAGGCCGGGCTCCCAGTAGGGATTCGGCACCGCCCGCGCATCGAACACGAAATCGGCGTCGGCAGGGATGCCGCGCTTGAAGCCGAACGATTCGAAGGTGATCGACAGCCGTCCCGCGGAGCGCTGCTCGACGCGCTTGTGAATGACATCGCGCAGCGCGTGCACCGAGAGGCGCGACGTGTCGATCAGCAGATCCGCCACCGAGGCGATCGGCTCGAGCAACGCGCGCTCGAGCGTCATCGCTTCGCGCAGCCCGAGCCCTTCGCGGCTCATCGGATGCTTGCGGCGAGTCTCAGCGAAGCGCCGCAGCAGCTCATCCTCGGCCGCGACCAGGAAGATCACCTCGCACTGCAGGCCGCTGCGCTTGAGCTCATCGAGCAGCTGCGGGACGGTCGCAACCTCCGCCGGGGTGTTGCGGGCATCGAGCCCGATCGCGGTGCGCTCGTAGGTCGGCTCCGGGCGGCGCACGGTGTAGGAGACGAACGGCTTCAGCAGCGCGGCGGGAATATTGTCGATGCAGTAGAAGCCGAGGTCCTCGAGCATGTGCAGTGCCACACTCTTACCGGACCCGGAAAGCCCGCTGAGGACGATGATGCGCACGCCGCCATGGTTATCCAGCGGCGCCGCCGCTGCAACTCCTCAGCGGTGGAACGGCGCGCGGCGCCTCAGCGCAGGGCGCGTACGGAGGCGGCGTGGTGGTCGCCGCGCTTCTCCTTGTGCTTCTTGATGCAGCGATCGAGCTTGTCGACCAGCAGGTCGATGGCCGCGTACATGTCCTCCTCGGTCGCATCGGCATGGATCGCGCTGCCGCTCACGTGCAGCGTCGCCTCGGCCTTCTGTCGCAGCTTTTCCACCGTCAACACGCAGTGCACGTCGAGTACCTGATCAAAGTGTCTGCCGATGCGCTCGAGTTTCTTCGCTACATAACCCCGCAGTGACGGGGTAACTTCGACGTGATGACCCGTGACGTTGAGCTGCATAGGCCGTCTCCTGTTCGTTGTAGGATCTTCCGCTTACATCTGCTTACATCTGTCTCAGCCCCGCACGGCGGCGCTCGTTGGAGGCCGCGATACCCATCGCCTCGCGGTACTTGGCGACGGTACGCCGCGCCACCGGAATCCCCTCGGCCGAGAGCAGCTCCGCGATGCGCCCATCGCTCAGGGGGCAATCCGGGTTTTCGTCCTTGAGCAGCTTCCTGATCTTGGCGCGGATGGCGGTCGAGGAGGTGCCCGAGCCGTCGGCGCCCTCGACCTGGCTGGAGAAGAAGTAGCGCAGCTCGAACACGCCGCGCGGGGTGTGCATGTACTTGCCGGAGGTCACGCGCGAGATGGTCGACTCGTGCATCGTGACCGCCTCGGCGATGTCCTTGAGAATCATCGGGCGCATGTGCTCCTCGCCGTGCTCGAGGAACGCTGTCTGGCGCTCGACGATCGAGCGGGCGACCTTCATGAGCGTCTCGTGGCGGATCTCGATGCTCTTGAGGAGCCAGCGTGCCTCCTGCAGCTGCGCGCGCATGGTGGCGTGGCTGGCGTTGCGGCCGATGAGGCTGGCGTAGCTCTGGTTGAGGCGCACGCGCGGCAGCGTCGCCGGATTGATCTCCACACCCCAGCCGTGGTCGGTACGTCGCACGAACACGTCCGGCACCACGTACTCGGCGCTGCCGGCGCTCACGGTGGCGCCCGGGCGCGGATGACAGGAGCGCACCAGCGCAAGCGCCGCGGCGATCTCCTCCTCGGTGGAGCGCAGCTCGCGGCGCAGCAGCGACAACTCGCGCTCCGCGACGAGCGACAGATGATGGCGGGCGATCTCGAGCGCGGTGGCAAAGCCGGGAGTGGCGGGATCGAGCTGTCGCAGCTGCAGCTCGATGCACTCGCTCACCGAGCGCGCGCCGATGCCCGGCGGGTCGAGGGCCTGCACCCGCGCGAGCACCTGTTCCACTTCCCCGGCCGAGCACTCGATTTCGGGCCGGAGCGTCGAGGCGATCTCCTCGAGCGATTCGGTGAGGTAGCCGTCATCGCTCACGGCATCGACGATCGCCCGGGCGATCGCGAGCTCGCGGGGCGCGAGGCTCGCCATCTCGAGCTGCCACAGCAGGTGATCCTGCAGCGACTCGCCAGCGGCATCGGCATATTCCTGCTGCCGCTCGTCATCGTCGCCGCTCCAGGGCGTCTCGGCAGCACCCACGCTGTGCTCGCCCCAGCCCTCATCGAGAACCTCGACCGTGTTCTCGGCCGTGCGCTCGGGGGTCTTGGGTTGCTCCGCGGCCGTCACCAGCGCCTCGAACGTGCCGGTGCTCTCGGCCTCCTCCATCGGCTCGAGCATGACGTTCGTCTCGAGGAGCTCGCGAATGTGCGCCTGCAACTCGAGCGCCGGCAGCTGCAGGAGCCGGATCGCCTGCTGCAGCTGCGGGGTCATGGTCAGTTGCTGACCCAGCTTCAGCTGCAGAGAAGGTTTCAGCATGGCAGGTGGAGGAAGTCTGCGGACAGTTGTCCCAGATTCATATCCTAATCAATTGAAAAAACATGTATTTATCTTTGGTTCCTGCAGGCTTCAAAGCCTGAACGACTCACCCAAGTACACCTCACGGACTTGGGGGTTGGCAAGGACTTCTTCCGCAGTCCCGGCGGCGATGACCGTGCCCTGATTGACGATGTAGGCCCGCGCGCAGACCCCGAGTGTCTCGCGCACATTATGGTCAGTGATCAGCACGCCGATGCCGCGATGCGTCAGCTCGCGGATGATGCGCTGGATGTCGAGCACCGACAGCGGATCGACGCCGGCGAATGGCTCATCGAGCAGCATGAAGCGCGGCTCGGCGGCGAGCGCGCGCGCGATCTCGACGCGCCGCCGCTCGCCGCCCGAGAGGCTGAGCCCGAGCGTGCGCCGCACGTGGCCGATGCGCAGCTCCTCGAGCAGCTGCTCGAGG
>DASPWF010000028.1:0-3740 GCA_035621995.1 Steroidobacteraceae bacterium | reverse complement strand
TAGCTACTTTCCGGCGCAAAAATGATGCGGCTTTCTCCGGCTACCGCACCGGCGAGCCGGTAATTTTTCTGCACGAGCGTACCTAATTTGTTGGCGTAGAGACGCCGCGACTTTACACGCAGGCTTGACGTAAGGTTTAGGGATTGTTACCTTAAGACTTAATGGGGAGTAAGGATAAACGCCTGCACCAGCTCGAACAGGCCAGCGCCTCCATGGTGCAGGGGTCACTGTCTGAGTCCACCCGTCAGTGCGGCGATCCCTCCTGCGCCTGCGCACACGACCCGGCTCACCGTCACGGCCCGCACCTGTATTTCCGTTACAAGAGCGAAGGCAAGGTCCATTCGGTGTATGTGCCCACGGAGCTTGGTGATTCCGTTCGGGACGCGCAGAGCGCCTGGCATGAGTTTCAGCAGCTCGGGGCTGAGATCTCCGCCGAGAACCGCGAACGACTCTTGAGCTCGCTCGAGCGCGAGAAGCAACTCGCGCGGGCCCAGCGCTCACCGAAGCCAGGGAAGCGCTGAGTTGATCGAGCCCTCGCGTCCCCAGCTGTCCTTCGCCGAGGGTCTGATCCAGGAGGAAGTCGGTCCCTTGTGGGAAGAGTGGATGCGCCAGATCGACACGCTGCTCGCCGACTCCGAGCTGGTGCAAATCGTCTACGAGGCGCTCGCCCGGCGATATCCACAGAGCCGGACCCGCGGGCGGCCGGCGACACCTGCCGAGGTAGTGCTGCGGTTGCTGCTCCTCAAGCACATGCGTAACTGGAGCTACCACGTGCTCGAGCGCGAAGTGCGCGCCAACCTGGTGTACCGGCAGTTCACCCGGGTGGGAGCACAGAAGGTTCCCGATGCCAAGACGCTCGGCCGGCTTGCGCTGGCGCTCGGTCCTGAGATCATCGGGCAGCTTCATCGGCGTGTGGTCGGCATGGCGTGCGAGAAGCACATCGTGCGCGGCCGCCGACTGCGCTTGGATACCACAGTCGTTGAGACCGACATCCACTACCCGACCGATAGCTCGCTCCTTGGCGATGGCGTACGGGTGCTCACCCGCGCCATGAAGCGCATCGCCGAGATCGCTGGCCGTGCCGGTACGCGGCTGCGAGATCGCACCCGCGCCGTCGGCTATCAAGTCAGGCTGATCGCCTGTGCCAGCCGCAGCCGTATACCGCAGCGGGGCCAGGAGCGACTGAAGAGCTGCTACCGCAAACTCCTGTACCACACCGCTCGCGTGGTGGGTCAAGCCCGCTGCTTCGCCGCGGAAGTGGCCACGGGCCGCAAGCGCGCCCGCGGCCTTCTTGAGCAAGTCACCCTCGAGGCGAGCCAAGCCTATCTGGAGCAGATGATTCCCCTGGTGCGTCAGGTCATGCATCAGACGCGTGAGCGCATCTTCAAGGGCAACACACACGTCCCCGGCAAGCTCGTGAGCTTGTTCGAGCCACATACCGAAGTGATCCGCAAAGGCAAGGCCTCCAAGCCGACCGAGTTCGGCAAGATGGTGAAGATCCAGGAAGCTGAAGCGCAGATCGTCACGCACTACGAGGTCTACGGCGAGCGGCCCAGCGACTGTGACTTGTTGTTGCCGGCGATCGCCGTGCATGAGCAGCTCCTGGGCCGCAAGCCCTACCTGGTCACCGCCGACGCCGCCTTCTTCTCGCAACGCAACGAGAACGCGGCCCAGGCCCGGGGTATCAAGCGCGTGGCCATCCCCAATCGCTCTCCCTGGAGGAGCTCGCACCGCAAGCGGCTCGAGAAGAAACGCTGGTTCCGCAACGCCCAGAAGTGGCGCACCGGGAGCGAAGGTCGGATCAGTCTTCTGAAGCGGCGCCACGGCTTGAACCGCTGCCGCTACAGGGGACTTCCCGGCATGCAGCGCTGGGTCGGCCTGGGTGTGATCGCCGACAACCTGATCAACCTCGGTCACGCACTCGCCCCTTCACCCGAGCGCTGAGCTCGCCCCTACCTTCACACCATCGCGGTCGTAAGGCTGCGGTCGATCTGCCATGCTCCCGTGCCGCCGGTTGGCAAGTTCATTTTTGCGCCGGAAAGTAGCTAGTGGGCGACCTCGACGTGCAGCAGCAGGGCGTCTGCCTGCTGCCTGAGCATGTAGGCAAAGAGCGCCTGCAGCTGTCCGAGCTGCTGCTCGGAAAACGCCTTGAGATCCGGCGGCGACTTGTAGCCGAGCCAGCTCTGACCGTTCCCGCCCCACTGTCGCGCGCTGAGGCGCGCGGTGGGTCCGCTCACTTCGATGAGCAGCAGCTCGCTCAGGTTGAGGAGCGAGGGCAGCGCGTCCGGGCCACCCTCCCCCGTCACGAAACACCAGCCCCGCAGGTACTCCGGCAGCTCCTTGTGGCGCGTCGCGCCTGCGTGGGCGGAGTCATTGCGCCCGGGACCGAGCACGATGATGGCGTTGAGACGCTCGGTGGCGGCGAGCCGCGCAAAGAGCGGCGCACACTCCTTCGGCAGCCCCTTGGCGAGCGTGGCGTCGAGGAAGCACCGCTCGCGCGCGCGCGTCAGCTCATCGCTCGGCGCCACCGCTACCGCGACGAGTCCGAGCTGCTTGAGGCGGTCCTGGACGGCATCGAGCAGCATCGTGCTCACCGACCACTTCATCGGATAAGTCTTGAGGAAGCTGTTCTCGATCTGCTTCGAGGCGTGAAAGTGCGTCACCTCGGCGTCGAGCTGACTGACGATGCCGACGCGGGCGCCGGCGGGCAGCGGCGGGTTGCCGGGCACCGGCGCCGCGAGCGCCGCCTCGGGCACGAGGGAAAGCGCCACGAGGCACAGCGCGGCGGAAGACGGCGCTGGCGTGCGTGCAGACATACGCGGGCTCCCCGGGGAGCACGAGTCTAGCGCGCCCGCTGCGCGCGGTGGAATGGCGTCTGCGCTAACTCGCGCGCCCTTTGGGGCGCGTCATGCGCGTGGCGACCTGCAGCGCAAGCAGCGAGGGCAACGCCAGCACGACGCCCGCCACGCCCCAAAGCCAGCCGCCGATCCACAGCGCAAACAACACCGCGACCGGGCTCACGTTGAGGCGCCGGCCGACGAAGATCGGCTCGATCACATGACCTTCGATGGTGGCGAGCGCCAGGTAGCTGGCGCCGACGAGGAGCGTGTGGCCGATACTGTTGAACGCGACGAATCCGACGAGCGTGAGGACCGTGAAGGCGATTGCAGGACCGAGGTACGGCACGAAGTTGAGCAGCCCGGCGAGCACTCCCCACAGGGCGGGGTTCGGCAGGCCGAGCAGCCAGAGCAGTCCCGCGGCGACCATGGCGAAGCACAGGTTGATGAGGAGCAGCGTGCCGTAGTAACGGCCGACCTGCCGGCGCACCGCCTCGATGATCTCGAGCGCGTGCACGGCGCTCAGGCGTGTGTCGAGCGCGCACGTCATGCGCGCCGGCTCGTCATGGAGGCGATGTTCCTTCGCCGTGCGGCTCGGGCGGGCGCGCGGCTTGCGGCCGCTCCTCACGTGGCGCCTGTGGGCGTTCGGCAGGGTGTCGCGGCGCGGCTCAACCGCGCGTGGCCAGCGTGTGGCAAAAGTGCAGCCATGATGGTTCACACCTCGTGACCTCACCTGCACGGTACTTTGCCTCCGCAGCCGGCGTGTTGACTGGCGGCCGCTGCAGCGGCCGGCTGTCGGCCGTGTCTTACGTGGCGCGGGTATGTCGCGGCCACCCGACAGCCTTGCCGGTGTGAGACCTGCTAGTGGCCGCCTTCGACGAGCAGTCCCGCATCGCCGAGTGC